>DBTN01000037.1:0-102937 GCA_002307065.1 Akkermansiaceae bacterium UBA1315
TTCGATGTTGGACGTTCGATGTTCAATGTTCTTTATTTCCCAAACGGCCAGAAAAGGCGGCCGACTTTTCCGAACAATCCGGGCGGGGCGGCTCTTTCGGTTTCGAGGATCTGGGCGTAGCGGATGAGGCCGATGGCGGTGGCGTAGTGCGGATCTTTGAAGCTGGCTTGGACACCGCTGATTTCTGGAGTTTCGGGCCGGTAGATGTCGCGGGCGAAAATGTCGAAGGCGAGTTCGCTGAAACCGCGCATCAAGCTGGTGCCGCCGGTGAGGAAAATCCCGGAACCAATCGCCTCGATGGAACCGGTAGGCAGCCGTTGGGCGACGAGCCGGAGAGTTTCCTCCAGGCGCTGGCGGATGACTTCGTTCAAAATGCTCCGTCGGACTTCGACTTCGGCGAAACCTCGATCGTCGATGAGTTTCGCCATGCCGACCGACCGGGCGGGATCGGCGGACGCGTCGCCTTCGATGATCTTCAGTTTTTCCGCTTTGGAAAAGGGAAGACCGGTCACGAGGTGAATGTCGTTTGTCACATGATCGCCGCCGACCGGTATGCAGCCGGACGCCGCAATCGCGCCGTCGAGATAAAGGGCGTAATCGGTCGTGCCGCCGCCGATGTCGATGACCAGCGCACCGCGTTCACGCTGCTCACGATCCAACGCCATCTGCGCGGTGGCGATCGGCGAAAAGACGACGTCATCGACTTCGAGCGGCATTTCGCGGACGAGCTTGATGCTGTTTTGAATCCGGTTGCCGATGCCGTGGACAATGTGGAAATCCGACTCGACGGTTTTTCCGAAAAGCCCCACGGGGCTGGTGCCGTGCTCGAGCCCATCGAGCCAATATTTCCGGATGATGGTGTGAAGATAAACGTTGTCCTGCGGGATGTGGACATCGCGAGCGATGTCGCGGGCTTCCTGGACATGCTCGGGAGCGACGGTCGATTCGCCTTCGGGCAACCGGTAGGTGCCGCGATTGTTGATGCCTTGGATGTGCGCACCGGAAACGGCGAGAAAAACGCTGCCGATTTCCACATCGCTGGCGTCTTCCGCTTTCACCAGCGCATCCTTCAAACAAGCGCGTGCCTGAGGAAAATCGTAGATTTCCCCTTTGCGGACGCCGGCGGTTTTGGTGACGCCGATGCCGAGGATTTTCACCGCAGAGTCGGGTTTGACCTCACCGACGACCATGCAGGTTTTGCTGGTGCCGATTTCGAGACCGACGTGAATTTTCGAGCGACGTGCCATGGGGATGTAAGCGGAAAAAATCAGCCGCGGTTAAGAAGGGTGTTGAGATCGCGGGTGCGGCGGTCTTCGCGAATTTCGTCCGGAGTCGGTTCGAGAACCGGAATCGCGCGCGGCGGTTCGGCTTCGTCACGAATGGTAATCGGTACGTTTTCTTTCGGAATCAGATTGATCGTGGCGATGGAATAATTTTTCCGATGCGCGTGATCGAGAGCGGCGCGGAAATTGGAAACCTGCCGTGCGTGATCGCCCAGGCCGAAGGTCGCTTCGGTGCCTTCGCGGGTGACCAAAGTCAGTGCCCATTCTTTCGTTTGCTCGATCGATTCGATCCAGTGAATCGACTCGGCATCTTCCTCCTCAGCGACGGAGAGCAGGCGGAAACAATGCTCCAGTTCGGGATGACGGACTTTTTCGCCAGGGATGATCGAGTGATCCTCGCGAACCGGGAGATGGATCACCGGCAGGTGCGCTGCGGTTTCGAACTGAAGCGGCGGACAGGCATAGGCAAATCCTTCGGCGTCCACCAGCATCCCGCCGATCCGTCGCTCGGCGGAAATCCCCGCATCGCGGCAGGCGACCCAGGCGCGGGGTTCGCGTGCCGTGACGCGGACCATCAAGGTTCCCGGCAAGTGACGTTCGGCGTGAGCGTCCGCGATTTGTGGCAGACTTTTGAGATGGGTGACGACTTTTTCGACGTCGATATCGAACAAGGTCGAATTCACGTCAATCCCCGTCGTGTCGACCAAACCAGCCTCATCGATCGCAGGGTTGGGATTGAGATCAATGACCTGCAATTTGAAATCCGGATTTTGATAAAACGCGCGCTGCACCCCTTTCCAGATGCCCCACCCGGCGGTCACGAGGACGGCGAGGATGCAGGCGAATTTCAAGATCCCGGCAAAAAATTTCAAAAATCCATACCAGGCAATGCGCGGCGACATCACACGTGCTTGCAACACGCTGTGGTGAGAACGTCGACGGACTTTGGTGGTATGGCGCTTGAACATGTTACGAACGGAGCTGAAGGGAAAGTTCGCCGATCGTTTGGCAAAGGGCCGGAAAGCTGATTCCGGCGGCAGCGGCGGCTTTTGGCAGGAGACTGGTTTCCGTCATGCCCGGGATGGTGTTCGCTTCGAGCACAAAAGGACGGTTTTGCTCATCGAGCAGCACATCGACGCGGGCGTAAATTTCGATTCCGAGAGCTTGGTAGGCGGCGAGCGCGGCGGCTTGGACCGCGGCGGTGGTTTCCTCATCGAGATCGGCGGGGCAGATGTATTGGCTGCCTTTTGCGCCGCTGAGCCACGGATATTTGCTCGCCATATCATAAACGCCGTCGGGCGGAATGATGTGAATCACGGGAAGTGGCTCACCATTGAGAATGCCGACGGTGAGTTCCTTGCCTTTGATGAATTCCTCAATGAGCACTTCGTCGTATTTTTCGGCAGCTTTCAACAAAGCTCCGGGAACCTCGGCCTGATCGTGGACGATCTGGATGCCGACGCTCGATCCCTCGAGCGGGGGCTTGATGACAAGCGGCGCATGGATCGTGAGGTTCGGCAGCAAACCGGGAGTTAAGGCGATCGTTTCGGACTTCGCCGTGGGCACTCCGGCGGCCAGAAATTTTTCTTTCGCCAGCGATTTGTGGATCGCCAGGCGGCTGCTTTGCAAACCGGCACCGGTGTAGGGAATCCCCTTCTTTTCGAGAATTTCCTGCAGGGTTCCGTCTTCGCCGAAGGTTCCGTGGATGACGTTAAATGCCAAATCCGTTCCTTCAGGCAGATCGATTTCCGAACCGGTGACATCCACGCCGACCGCGTCCAGCCCGGTATCGAGCAAGCTTTTCAGCACCGCTTTTCCCGAAGCGAGTGAGACTTCGCGTTCGGCACCGGGGCCACCCATGAGGACGGCGATTTTTTTTCCAAGGAGCATGATTTTATGAGGGAGGATTTAACCGTTTCGGATTTAGTACTTAAGATTTAGTGCTTTGAGTTCCGCAGTCGGACTAAAGTCCGAGATCCAGTTTTTTTAGAACGAGGGTTCGTCCTCGCCGAGAATTTTGACTTCGGTTTCCAGTTCGACGAAGCGTTCTTTGCGAGCTTTGGTTTGGATCGATTCGATGAGCGAGAGGACTTCGGCGGCGGTCGCGCCACCTTGGTTGACGATGAAATTTCCGTGAACTTCCGAGACGGCCGCGTGGCCGACGCTCGTTCCCTTCAGACCCATGGAATCGACCAAGCGGCCGGCTTGGATCACTTCCGGATTTCGAAAGATGCAACCGGCGGAAGCAGCAACCGGTTGGGAAACACGCCGTTTATCCCGAGATTCTTCCCAGCGCTGCTTGATGTTTTCCGGCTTATCGGTTTTCCCTTTAAAAACCGCTTGCAGGGCGAAATTGCGCCGCAGTTCGGGAACGTTGCGATATTGAGAAACGATTTCCGCGCGTTCACGCGTCCGGATCACGCCGTCTTCGTCGAGGAACGTCACGCGGACCACTTGGTCGAACGTTTCCACGCCCATCGCGCCGGCATTCATCCGCAAGGCACCGCCGACATTCCCGGGGATGCCTTCCATCCATTCAAATCCGCCAATATTGCTGCCACCGGCGATGCTCGCGAGCTTCTTCAAACGGACGCCCGCGCCCGCAGTGATCTCACCTTTTCCATCGACGGATACTTCGGAAAAGACCCCACCCGTCGGATGAATCACCGCGCCGCGAATCCCGCCGTCGCGGACAAGCAGATTCGACCCACGGCCGACGACGCGGACCGGTATGCCGCGCTCCCGACAGTAATCGACGAGAAACGCAAATCCGTAAAAACTGTGCGGCTCCATCCAAAACTGAGCCGGACCGCCGACGAGCATGGTCGTGTGGCGTTTCATCGGTTCGTAAAGCGTGCCGTCGATTTCCCCGGCAGGCATCAACGCGCGCATTTCCTCCAGAATTTGGAGATCGTGAGCGATCCGCGTTCCGGCTTCGTGGACATTTCCCGCACCGAGCGTGATCAATAAATCTCCCGGTTTCAGCGCGTGGCCGACGTCGTGATGGGCGGTCGCCAGGTTCGGAACCGAAAAAACCGGGACATCGCCCTGAGCTTTCATCGCCTCGACCAACGTCTCGCCGGAAACGCCTTCGATCGGCAGTTCGGACGCGGCATAAACATCGGTGATGAAAACGAGGTCGGCGGCTTGCAGAACTTTTCCAAAATCTTCGGCCAGTGCTTGGGTGCGCGTAAACCGGTGCGGCTGGAACAACACCACTACGCGGCTCGGTTTCAGCGAACGCGCGGTTTGCAAGGTGGCCGCGAGCTCTGACGGATGATGGCCGTAGTCATCGACGATCCGGTAATTTGGCGAAAGGTATTTCGTTTCGAATCGACGCTTGGCTCCGGCAAACGTCGAAAGGGCACGGGAAATCAGCGCGAATTCCGCACCGGTGCTGTCGGCCAAGGCGATGGCGGCGAGGGCGTTGAGAATGTTGTGATTCCCCGGGATTCCAAGTTCGACGTCGCCGAGAACGACGCCCTTTTTCTTCACGGTAAACGCCGAAGAACCTTTGAGATCGCGGATCTCCGACGCGGTGTAATCCGCATCTTCCCAGCCGTAGGAAATCGCGTTTGCCCGGTTTTGACAAAGTTCATTCGCCACCGGATCCTCCGCGCAATAAACGAGTTTCCCGGTCGTCTGATCGGCCAATTGAGTGAAAACCTCGCGAATGTGATCAAGATCGCGGTAGAAGTCCAAGTGCTCGGCTTCCATGTTGAGAATCACCGCGTGTTCCGGATGGTAAAGCGCCAGGGTGCCGTCGCTCTCATCGCCTTCCGCGACCATAAATTCGCCTTCTTCCGACCACTTCGCATTGGCCCCGAGAATGGGAATCTCCGCGCCGACGTAGTGACTGGGCCGCAGGCCCGCTTCCCGCATCAGGTGAGCGGTCATCGCGGACGTCGTCGTTTTCCCGTGAGTCCCGGAAATGATGATGCCTTTGCGGGTGTGCAAAATCGCCGCCAAACATTCCGCGCGGCAAAGCATCGGAATCTTCGCCTCCACCGCAGCGGCGTAGGCGGGATTCTGCGGACGGATCGCCGAAGAATAAACGACCAGATCCGCGCCTTTGACGACCGCGCCGGTGTGCGGTGAGGAAAATTCGAGCCCGACGCCCTGCATGCGCTCGGTTTCCGCAGTGGTCACGCGGTCAGATCCGCTGACGCGGTGGCCCATTCCTAAAAGCAAAAGGGCAAGACCGCTCATTCCAGAGCCCGCCACCCCAATGAGGTGGATTCGCAGTGGATTTTTTCGGTCGGTGAGTCGTTGACTGAGATCGGTCATGATTTTGAAACGGTGGCTTCGATGGCGGCGCAGACCCTTTCCGCGGCGTCGGGAACGGCAAGTGCGCGCGCGGCTTGTGCCATGCGTTTGTAAGTTGGCAAGTCTTGGAGAACGGAACTTGCCAGTGAGGCGAGTTTTTCTGAACTGAGATCGGCTTCCTGAATCAACAACGCGGCTCCAGCTTTCGAAAAAACTTCGGCGTTGCGAGTCTGGTGATCGTCCGCCGCATACGGATAGGGCACCAAAATGGACGGCAAACCGGTCATCGCGATTTCCGTCATGCTCGAAGCTCCCGAACGGGCGACGATGAGATCGGCAATGGCATAGGCGGCGGGCATTTGGTCGCAGAAACCGAGGACTTTATAGCCAGGTCGATTTTTTGCAATTTCCGAAACCCGTTGAAAGTCATTTGCTCCCGCAATGTGCAGCACTTGCATCTCCGCAGGCAAACAGGCGGCGGCTTCCGCGCTCAGCTCGTTCAAGCGCCGCGCGCCCTGACTCCCACCGGTTACCACGATCGTCGGGCGCGCCGGATCCAGCCCGAACAATGCCGCCGCGTCCTCCCGGCTCGGCAGACCGACGATTTCCGGCCGGACCGGGGTGCCGGTCGTGACCGTTTCCCGACCCGGAAAAAAAGACTTGGCCGCATCGAACCCGAGGAAAATGCGCGTGCAGAACCGGCTGGTCATCACATTCGCCCGACCCGGCCGCGCGTTGGAATCGTGGATGAACGTTTTCAGCCCAAGTTGATGGCCGGCGTAAACCGGTGGCAGCGAAGTGAAACCGCCCATGCCAAGCACCGCATCCGCTTGGAAATTCCGAAGAAGTTTTTTGCAGTGAGTGGTCGTTTTCCAAAGCTTGAGGAGAAACGGCAACATCTTCGGCGAAAGAGTGGCGGGCTTGGCGACCGCAGGAACCGTTTCAAATCGGAGATGCGTGTATTTCGCGGAAGCTTGAGAATCCACCTTCTTCTCGGAAATCAGCAGCAGGACTTCGTGACCGCGAGCACGCAACGCTTCCGCCACGGCGATTCCGGGGAATAAATGGCCGCCGGTGCCACCACAGGCGATGAGAACTTTGAGGGAGTTAGACACGATGACGCAAAAGTGCGATTGAAAGGCCGGAAAAGAGCCCATCGGGAACGCTCCGCCGCGCCTCGTTGGGAAAATCTACAGCATTTCTTAATTATCAAGCAATGTCCAAAACCGGTCATGCCAAAATTTCCGGCGACATTCCATTTCGCTCACCGCCTGGCCTTCCACCATTTCGGAACGAAAACGCACGATGATGAGGCAATAAACTGGGATCCCTAGCGGCAACCATTAACGCCCTTCGCAGCCGTGGTTGCCCTCCTGATTTCAATGGGGTTTTTCCTTACTGAATTTTTTCCGGAAGGCCCGGAATTTTCAGTCCCCGCTCTTCAGCACCTTGATGAAGGCGTCCTGAGGAATGTTCACTTTGCCGAACATTTTCATCTTTTTCTTACCTTCCTTCTGCTTTTCGAGGAGCTTGCGCTTCCGGGAGATATCGCCGCCGTAGCATTTGGCGGTGACGTTTTTCCGCATGGCGGAAATGGACTCACGGGCGACGATTTTCCCACCGACGGCGGCTTGGATAGCGACGACAAAAAGGTGGGAGGGAATCACTTCCTTGAGCTTGCCGGCGAGCATGCGGCCATAGCCTTCGGCCTTGTCGCGGTGGACGATGGTGGAGAATGCCTCGACCGGATCGCCGGCGATGAGCATGTCCATTTTCACCATTTTCGCAGGGCGATAACCGGCGTGTTCATAGTCCATCGAGCCGTAACCGCGGGTCATGGATTTGAGCTTGTCGTTGAAATCGACAAGAATTTCGGACAGCGGAAGCACGCAGGAAAGCATGACGCGCATGTCATCGATCGTCTCGGTGTTGGTGACTTCGCCGCGTTTTTCGAGGACGAGTTGCATCATGTCGCCGATGTATTCGCCGGGGACCATGATGTAGACGTTGACGATCGGTTCGCGGATTTCCTGGATCGTTTGCGGTTCGGGGAAATTCGTCGGGTTATCAACGATCATCTCGGTGCCATCGGTCAGCGTGACGTTGTAAATGACCGACGGATAGGTCGAGATGACGTCCATGTTAAACTCGCGGCGGAGGCGCTCCTGGATGATTTCCATGTGCAGCAGTCCGAGGAATCCGCAGCGGAAACCAAAACCGAGCGCGGTCGAGCTTTCGGAAGAAAAGGTGAACGCGGCGTCGTTGATCTGCAGCTTGCCCATGGCCGCTTTCAGCGCTTCGTAATCGGAGGATTCCACCGGATAAATGCCGGAGAAAACCATCGGCTGGATTTCTTTGTAACCCGGTAACGCTTCGGGGCACGGGTGCGTGTTGTCGGTGAGGGTGTCACCGATTTTCGCTTCGTCGGCCGATTTCATGTTGGCAATGATGTAGCCGACATCTCCTGCGGAAAGGACCGGTCTGGCGCTCATTTTCGGGGTGAAAACGCCGACTTCTTTGACTTCGTAAGTCTTACCGGTGTGCATCAGTTTGACCCGCTGCCCTTTTTTGACCGTGCCGGAAAAGACGCGCACATAAGAAACGACGCCGCGGTAGGTATCGTAGATCGAATCGAAAACGGAACAACGGAGGAGCTTGTCCGGATTCTCAACGGGTGCGGGCACGCGGGCGACGACCGCTTCAAGAATTTCCTCGATGCCGATGCCGGCTTTCGCAGAAGCGGGAATCGCGTCCTCACCCGGAATGGCCAGAATGTCTTCGAGCTGCTTCCGGCATTTCGCGACATCCGCGGCGGGAAGGTCGATTTTGTTGAGCACCGGGATGATCACCAAGTTCTGGGCGTGAGCGAGGTGAAGATTGGCGACCGTTTGGGCCTCAACTCCTTGCGCCGCATCCACCATCAAGATCGCACCTTCGCAAGCGGCCAAAGACCGGGCGACTTCGTAGGAAAAATCGACGTGGCCGGGCGTATCGAGCAGGTTGAGTTTATAGGTTTTTCCATCCCTCGCCTTGTATTCCATCGCGACCGGGTGGGACTTGATCGTGATGCCTTTTTCCCGCTCGAGGTCCATGGCATCGAGCAATTGTGCCTTTTCATCGCGCTGGGCGACGGTGTTGGTCGCTCCCATCAAACGGTCGGAAAGCGTGGTTTTCCCGTGGTCGATGTGGGCAATGATGGAGAAATTACGTGTCAGCTCGGTGGACATGGGCAGAAAAGTCAGCGTGGGCGGGGCGATGGAAAGCACGGAATAGCCGATAAGGCACGAAAAATAAAGGCAGAACCGGTCTGGGGTGCCGAACGTCTGGCTTGCCGGATTTTTTCCCGACATGTATAAGTGGGGCATGGAAATGGCGATTACGAGTGATGCCCGGTTTGCCCAGTTGGCAAAAATCCGGCAGGCTCGCGCGCTTTCGCCAGAAATGAAATTTCGTGCGGGTGGAGATTTATTTGAGGAGGCCTGTATGTGGTCTCTCGCCGGAATCGCCGCCCGTTCTCCCCACCTATCCCCCCAAGAATGCCGCGAAAAACTCCGAAAGCAGATCCGACAGACAAAGAATCCACGCTGGTGACCGGAACTGAGTCGTTACCGCAACTGACAGCCGCATTTGATCTGGCGGAAATTCCCTACATGATCGTCGGATCTTATTCGTCGAATTACTACGGAGTTCCCCGATCCACGAAAGATGCAGACCTCGTCGTCCACCTCTCATCTTCCGAACGGTCCCGACTGCCCGACATTTTACCCGAAGGCATCGAGATCGAAAAGCAGATCAGCTTCGAAATGGTAACATCCACACGACGAGAACTTCTTCGTGTTGAAGGAACGCTCTTCCAAATCGAATTATTCAAACTAAGTGATGACTTCCACGATCAGTGCCGGTTTGAGCGCCGGAAAAAAGTGGAAATTTTTCCTGGAAAGGATGTTTATCTCCCGACCGCCTAAGATTTGATCGTTCAAAACTTCGCTGGAGCAAAGGAGCCAAACGTCCAAAGGATTTCGCCGATACCGTCGCAGTGATCCAAGTCCAAGGCTTCGCCCTCGACTGGGCCTACATCGAAAAATGGTGCGCGAAGCACGGCACGCTCGATGTCCTCGCGGAAGCGAAATCCGAAGCGGCGCTCGCATGGGAGGATGATGAACCGGTTTGATTTTGCAGTTTCCGCTGGCCGAGACTCGGTTAGACTTTCCGCGTGAGTAATGATGGCGGCGATATGCTGGTGGCGGCACCGGAAAACTGGGACGAAGCGTGTTTCGCCGTCCCGGCGATCCGTGCGTTGGCAGGGTCTGGGCTTTCGCTCGGTGTCTTTTGTCCAGAAACCCAACGTGCTTTTTGGGAAACGGTGGCCGGATTGAAAGTGGTCAGCTTTCCTCCAAAAGCCAGCTCGCGAAATGCGGCCTCCCAGATCACCGGGAGATGGCAAGCTTCCCTGGCTTGGGAAACCGGTGTGGCGGTCGAAGCTTTTTACCGCGCGCACATCCCTCGCCGCCTCGGGCCAGAAGGGAAAAAACTGCAAAAATGGATCTCGCATCCGATCGTCGTCCATCTCGCTCCAGGACCGGTCAAACACCGCGTTCAACACTATCTTTCCCAAATCGAAGCCCTCGGCATCCACACGGCTCAACCGGAATTTTTCGCCACCGCCGACCTTGGAATCCGTCCCGAAAAGCAGACGATTCTTCTTTCGCCCGACTCGGATTACGGCCCGGCCTTTGAATGGCCGCTCGAGCGGTGGGTCGAACTGACGCGCAGACTCATGGACGACGGCCAGCATTTGACCATCACCGGCATCCCGGGCGGACGAAATCTCGGTCAAAGTTTGCTCTCCTCGGTGGAGGAAAATCTCCCCTTTTTCGAAGCCGTCCCGCTGACGGCGGCGCTTCCTTTGCTGGCGGTCCATTCACTGGTCATCGCTGCCGATGGATCCTTACCCCATCTCGCCGCTCACGTCGGATCGACTTGCGTGACGCTTTTCGGGCCGAATGATCCAGCTCAGCGCCGCCCGCTTGGCAAGCGCAACGCGGTCGCCCGCCGCCACGTGGAATGCGCACCGTGTTTTCTCAAAAAATGCCCGCTCGATCTTCGCTGCCAAAACGACCTGACGCTTGAGCGGGTGTTCGGATTTGTCCGCGAAAAACTCGCCTGCCCCTAAGAAGCGACCCTGGAAAGCTCTTCGCGGCGGAAATTCGTCGGGGAGTTCCCCGTAAACCGGACAAAGCTGCGGTTGAATTGGGAAAGCGACTGATAGCCAATTTGGAACGCGATTTCCGAAACCCGGACTTCCGGTTTCAGCAGTTCGCGTTTCGCCCATTCGACTCGGCGACGATTCACGTAATCGGTTAAAGTTAAACCGGTTGCTTCCTTGAACAAACGGCAAAAGTGCGACTCGCTCAAACCCGCGTGCCGGGCGACCAACGAGAGCGGCAATGGATCGGCCAACGTTTCTTCGATGAATTTGCGCGCCCGGACGATGGCCGCCGGTTCACTTCCGTCACTCATGATGGCCAATTTTTCCGCGTGCCGACTCAGTTGCAGCCCGAAAGTCGCAAGCAACGTCACCATGCTTTGATAACGCTCCGGTTCGACCGACCGCGTTTCGAGATAGGCATTTCGCAATGCTTCAATTTCTTTTTCCTGCAACCCTTGCCGCGCCAGAGTCCGGGAAACCGCTTCGAAATTTTCCGATTTGGGAACGTTGTGAAAGACCTGACCGGTTTTTAAAAAGCCGATCACCGTTCCGCCATTTCGAATCGGCACCGCCGTGGCAGCCATTCCCGCGAAACAATGACAGGTCGTGGGCCCGCCGACTTTCGCTTCGCTCATCAAACGGTTGTTCACGTCGACGCAAGCACTGCAGGCGGTTTTGCAAAGGTTGAGTTTCTCGCAGAATGGGCTGCGGTTTGACGATGCGTCATCCAGGCACCAATTCTCCAAGTCGCTGCCAACCAATCGCAAAGGAAGACCGGTCGCGCTGCGAAATGCGTTCTGATAAGTGATGAAAAGCTCTGAATGCAGGAGCTTTTCAAACAGGGTGTGCTCGAAATGATTTGGATCGCTGGTCATGGTCGCCCTCCGGCAAACGATTGCCTTGGGCGGAAGAATAAGAAAGATCTTCGAAAAGGGCAACTTTTGGACTCCTTTTCTTCACATCGCGTAATCCAAAACCGACAATCGCCAACGAAATGGCCGAACTGAGGGGCATGATGATCGCCGCCACCAACGGATTCATGTGACCCGTCAGTGCTGCCGCAATGGCGCAAAAATTGTAAACCAGAGCGAAGGCGAAGGCCAGATGGACGGCCTGTTGCCGCCGTTTTGCTAGGGCAAGAAGCTGCGGTAAAAACCTCAACCCGTGTCCGAGGAAGTAAAAATCCGCTTTGGATTCGAGCAAACTCCGATCCACAACGGGCGTCCCGGTCGTCCACGCCGCGTTGAATGCGAGAGAATCGTTCGCCCCGTCTCCGAGATACAGGGTGTCGTGGCGATCGAGACGTTTGACGTAGTTTTCTTTGTCCGCCGGCTGCAACGCCGCGTGCGCATCCTCCTCGGAAATGCCGAGCAATTTCGCCGCAGCGGAAACTTTTTCCGGTCGGTCGCCCGATAAAATGACCAGCCGGAAATGCTTCGCGCGCAGTGACTGAAGGGCCGCGATCGCATCTGGCCGGAGTGATTCGTGGAAACAGAACCGTGCGACCGTTTCGCCGTTTTTACGGAGTTCTGAATCATGATCGGGACGCTCGGAATCGGTAGTAAGAGGAAATCCAGGCTGCCAACCCGGCCGCCCCAATGACCAAATGTCTTGCGAAATTTCGAAAAAACGACCTGCCCCCGGGACATCCTGAATGTCCGGCGTCAAATGCTCGCGAAGCAATCGCTGCCCTTCGTGACCAAGCGATTCCAACAATGATCTCGAAACGGGATGGAGCGAACCGGTCGTGAGCCGCGCGAGTGCAAGGCGAGCCTCAAGCAAAAGATTTTCCAGAGATTCTGGATTCGCCAAAACCGGTCGCTCCAGCGTCAATGTCCCGGTTTTGTCGAAAAGGATCGTCTTCACTTTTCTCAGTCGGGACCACAACAGCGACTCTCTGATAAACACTCCCGATCGCTCCATCAGGGATCCGGCGAGCTCGTCCGCAAACGGCAGTGCCACCCCGAGCGCGCAGGGGCACGAAACGACAAAAACCGAAATCATCACCTGCAGGGCCGATGCCGCCGTGCCGTGATACAGCCACCAGACAAAACCCCCGCTGCCAATCAGCAGCACCGCGAACAGATAAATCCGCAGTAGTTTTTCCAAGCCCGGCACGCGGATCGGCGCGCGGTAAGTCGAAGTCAGCCGCGCCAACAAAGAATCCTCCCACGTTTCCCCCGCTGTCAGAAAGATCGGTTCATTTCCGAGATAAATCGCGCCCGCAGGCAGCGGACGTCCGGCATGAAAGGTGTTCGGATCCGCCTCGCCATTGATCCATTCCAACGAAAAATCCCCGGCTTTCGAATCGAGAACCGAACTCACAGGCACCGATTGTCCCGGCAAAAGCTCGAAACGTAACCCGGGAGCCAGCTCCGAAAGCGAGATAGGTTCGCCCCCGTCGGGAGAGCGTAACGTTTCGGGAACCGGTCGCTGCCGCTGCAACCGGTTGCGGTTTTTTTCAATGGCGGAAATTTGCAAAAATCGACCGCCCAACATTAAGAAAACAAACGTCGCGACAAAATCGAAGTATAACAGTCCCTCGATCTCCAGCGCCCATCCGATCAGTGAACCGGTGAAGGCCAAGATCAAACCCAGCGCGATGGGCAAATCCATGTGAAGGCTTCCCATCTTCACCGCAATCCATGCCCGGCGGATGAAATAACTTCCGCCAACGAGCATCGCCAACATCGCGGAAAGAAACGCGATCAACTGAAAGATCGCCGCAAAGGAAAACCCGACCGGCATGCCAACATATCGTGGCAAGGTGAAAACCATCGCGTTCATCGCGAATGCCCCGCAAAGCCCGAGCTTCACCCCAAGCTGCCGCGCCTCGCCGTGAGAAGCCCCCTTTCGGTGAGGGGATAGCGAATAACCGAAAGAGGCAATCTCACGAGCAAAGGCGGGCAAATCGGTTTCGCCGCTTGTCCAACGAAGATGAAGATGACCGGTTGCCGGATGGGCGACCGCTTCAAGCGCACCCGCTTGGCGGAGATAGACTTTTTCCACCAACCAGACGCAACCCACACAGGAAAGGCCTTCGACTAAAAAATCCGCTTCAACCGGTTTCCCGCGAACCGATTTCGTCTCGATTTCCTCCACGGTTTTTTCCAGCCATGAGAAATCGTGCGCTTCAAAGGGAACGCTGCGAACCGGTCGGACGGTCGTATCGCGACGAAGATCGTAAAACCGGTCCAGCCCTTCATTCTGGATCAACTCGTAAACGAACTCGCAGCCGTGACAGCAGAATTTTTCTTCCGCAGAAGATGCAGAGAACGGAGTCCCACAATGAACGCAAGTTGACATATCTTTAGTGGCAGCACGCGGGAAGATCTTTGGCCTCATCCGCCGCCTTCACAAAGGGCAGGGTGCCGTATAAACGGAAACTGATGACAAGCGCCGTCACCAAGGCCAGCGAGCGCTTTACCCGGTTCATCGTGATCGGACTGAGGCGTTTCTGAAGATGGCGGATTTGATATTGGGCAAGCCATAACAACGGCACCGTTCCCAAACCGAACGCGAGCGAAAACTCCGCACCACGAACCCCAGAACCACTCAGCAATGCGGCACCAAAAAGCAAATAGAGCGGCCCGCACGGCAACAAAGGAGTCATCGCCCCCAGCGCAAGCCCACCGCGGATCGGTGAAAGCCGCCCCATCCGAAACCGAAGACGCGCGCTGATTTTTAACAACACCGGCGGCCTCGGTAATTTTTTCTCAAGTCCGAACGCGAAGATCAATAAGACCATCACAAGAACCCACGGCAATAAGACCGCTGGCGAATCAAAGAACCACTTTAGAGGCTGCTGTCCGATGATTCCGCAAAGCGCCCCGATCAACGCATAAGAGGTCAATCTTGCGCCGTGATAAGCGGTCATCGCGGTCAACCGCTCGGTTTCACTCGACGGCATCGACGCCAGCCCGCACGCGATCGGCCCGCACATGCCCACACAGTGGACACTGGTGACAAGCCCAGCGACCAAGGCTCCGAAAGTCGTGTGAACCGCGTCCATAAAATCAGCGCGGGCGCACGGATTTTTCAAGCTGCACCGTCTCTGGCGAAAACCGCGAGGCGACAACGATGAGACTGCTCCATGCTGCGATTAGCAGAAGGAACGCTCCAACAACAAATAACCATGGGCGAAACATATCTGGATTGAGTTAGGATTTGGGATGAGGACCGAGAAATTGGACGGTTTGCCGGACGGTGGCGTCTCCGGGTTCGGCTTTGATGAGAAGAGTGAGTTTTACCGGACCAGTGTAGCTTTCGAGGTTCTTCAGAACGACAACCGGTCGGCTGGTTTCCGCGAGCGCAGGAAGGGTCACCGGTTCGTTCGCACCACTCGCAGTGAATCCGGCAGGCGCATTCTCCAGTGAAATAGTGAATTGAACCGGTTGGTTACGCTTGTTGACCAAGCGGAGTTGATAGTGGTTTCTCACCGTCGAGGCATCGACATAGAAAGAAGGACCACGCATCCGTGAAATTTCCGCATGGATCGGTTTCGCGCGGTGGAATGCGGTGACGCCGAGGACCGTCAAACCCAGCATCCCGAGCAAGGCATAAACCAGGAGCCGAGGCCGGACGATCCGGCGTTTCTGCCCTGCAAGCCCACGCGTCGAATCATAACGCACCAACCCGGTCGGACGCTTGAGTTTTGTCATGATCTCATGGCACGCGTCGATGCACGCCGCACAACCGATGCATTCCATTTGCAGACCGTTGCGGATATCGATTCCCGTCGGGCAAACTTGCACGCAGCGGGTGCAGTCGATGCATGCGCCGGCTTGGGGATCGGTCGCTTTCCCACGAGGCTCCCCCCGCTTTTCATCATAACCGATTACGATGGTTTCGTCATCGGTGAGGGCGGACTGGATGCGTCCGTAGGGACAGAGGATGATGCAGAACTGTTCCCGGAAATGGGCGAAGCAATAATAGAAAGCTCCGGTGAAGAAGGCGACGACTCCGAAGACGGCAAGGTGGCGGAAGGGGCCGTCCTGCATGTATTGGTACAGCCGGGGCAGGGAGACGAAGTAGGATAAGAACACATGAGCGATGAGAGTTGCGGCCAGGATATAAAGGCCATGTTTAACAGTGCGGCGGGAAATTTTCCGGAAGTCATTGGCAGACCGGTCGAGCTTTTTGCGTGCGGATGCATCGCCTTCGACCCAACGTTCGATGCGGCGAAAAATATGCTCGAGGAAAACCGTGTAAGGACAGGCCCAGCCACACCAGAGGCGGCCCAGAACGGCGGTGATAAAAAACAACGCGAAGCCCAGTCCGCTGATCGCGAAAAAGAGAACCCACAAGTCTTGGGTCAGCAGCGTCAGCCCAAAAATATGGAATCTTCGGTGTTCGATATCGAAAAACACGGCGGGCGCCCCATTGATCGGAATCCACGGCAGAGCCGCATAAAAAACGATGAGAAGAAAAGCAAAGTAACGGCGCGCGGTGGTGAATCTACCGCGCACATCCGCTGGATGAAGCACGTAGTGGGATCCATCCGGGTTGATCGTGGTCACTGAGACCAGATTCGGACGTTTGGGGGGTGGGTTCATTGCTGCTGGCACAGAAAGAACTTCGCACACCCCCTGCAAAACCGCTCCGCAACCGCTCTCAGATGATGCGCAAAACCTCTGATGGTTTATTTCGCGAAATCCTTGGGATTCTCGCGAATCAGAAAGGCAGTGAGTTGCGCGATTTGCAACGGCGGCATCTTTTGTCCCCACGCCTCCATCTTCGCACCATTGTGGCCAGTGCTGTTGGCGGGCGTCCCTTCATTGATCAGCTTGAAAATATCCATCGGTTTCGACCCGTATTTCCACACGCCGTCCGTCAAAGGGAGGCCGGGCAGCGAAACCGACTGGCCATTTCCGATGTCAATTTTCGCGGAGAGGTCCTGGCCGTGGCAGGCAATGCAGTTTGACAAAAAGATCTCCTTCCCGGCCGCGACAACCGTGTCATCGGTCGCCCACTGATTGATAAGTGCATCATCCGTGAGCTTCGCCAGCATTTCATCGAGCTCCTTTGCTTTCACCTCTTCGATTTGCGCGATCTTACGTGTGATCACCTCCTGATCGTCATGGAAAAAGCCAAAATTATAATAAAGCACCCAGTAACCGACGAAAAACGCAAGCGATCCCAAGAAAATGAATAACCACCAGTTTGGCAGCATTTGATCATATTCTTGGATACCGTCATATTCATGGGAACGAAGGACGACTTCGCCCTTCTTACTGGCATATTCCGCGCGCGGGGTCTCGGGATCGGCTGACATATCTACGGATTATTTTTCGGTTTCCTTAAGTGGGATATCCGCAAGCTGTTCACATCGATTTTTCGGCAGGCACAGCGCGCGGATCGTCGCGAATGCAAAAACCCCGAAGGTAAAGACAAAGGAGATGATCGGCACGATCTTTGCCCAATCTTCGTAAATGACTCGTTTAAACATGGTGGTGATGATTAGCGGTTGACCGGTTTCCGATAGGCATCCGGATTGAGGGGAGGAACCTCGGCTGGAGGCGTTTCGACCAATTGATAGGTTCCGATCTTCTGAACGTAGGCGATCAAGGCGACGACTTGCGTTTCGGAGAGATAGCGGCGCAAATTCTCCCCTTCGAGATCGGGACGATCCGGCAGATACGCCCCGGCTTTGACGAGCGCTTGGGAGATTTCCACCGCCTGGTCACGCGCGCTTTGCTCAATTTCATCCTTGGTCATCGCAGGCCACGGCACGCCCAGCGTCGACTGGACGGCGATGCGTTTTGGCAAAGATTTCAGGTCCGCCTTCGCTTCGAAAAGCCAAGGATACGGCGGCATGTTCGAACCGGGCGAGGTCTGACGCGGATCGAGGAAGTGATTGAAGTGCCAAAGATTGTCACGTCGACCGATGCGCATGGACTTGGCTCCGGCGGCGAGAGCGCCCCCTTCACGGGCAAGGTCAGGACCGGTTCGCTTCGATCCCCACTGGTAAGGATGATCATAGATCGATTCCCCGAGACGGCTGTAACCTTGGTCCTTTGCCGGCCCGTATCTCAACACATCCGGCACCAAAGTCCGGATCATTTGCGAGTGACAGTTATAACAACCTTCCGCCACATAAATATCACGACCTGCAAGTTCGAGCGGCGTGTAGGGAAGTTGCAAACGATCTTCGACATTTACCGCGCGGTTCACGAGCAACGAGGGAATGATCTGAACGACACCTCCGATCGCCGCGGCTCCGAAAATCAAGATGGTGAATGGCAGATAGTTCTCCAGCAAGCGGTTGAAATATTCCGCCCACGTTTTGCTGCTCTGACGGAAAACGCTGATGCCTTTGATACAAAGAATCACCGCTACGATCAGCGCCGCCTTATCCGCATGCGGTGGCAGGAAGAACCACAAAATCATGAAGACGATTCCCAACACCGCATAGATCACCGGATCGCTGCCAAAGGCTTCGCTCAAGGTCATGCGGTCCTTCTTCTCTTTTTGCAGCAGCTTGACTTCCACCGTCGCATCGGTCGCGGAGCCGGTTCGTGCCGTCATGAAAATATTGACCGCACATAAGATGAACCCCAGCAAATACAGCCCGCCACCGAAGGAACGGAGCATGTAAGGGATGTGAATCGTTTGCAGTGTTTCGACAAATTCGTATTTCAGTGTCGCTCCGCCGGGATTGGTTTCACTGAGCATCAGGCCTTGAGTGATGCCTGCGACCCACATCGCGGAGACATATAAAAGAATCCCGACAAGGCCGACCCAGAAATGCATGTTTGCCATCGCGGTTGACCAAAGCTTCGTCGACCACAAACGCGGAGCGAGCCAGTAGAACATCCCCGCAGCCATGAAGCCGTTCCAACCTAACGCACCGGAGTGGACGTGACCGATCGTCCAGTCGGTATAGTGCGACAGCGCGTTGACCGAGCGGATGGAAAGCAGCGGACCTTCGAAGGTCGACATTCCGTAGAAAGTGACCGCCACGGCGAAAAATTTGATGATCGGATCGGTGCGGAGTTTATCCCAAGCCCCCCGCAGCGTCAGCAGACCATTGAGCATCCCGGCCCACGACGGAGCCCAGAGCATCAGTGAAAAAAGCATGCCGAGCGTTTGCAACCAGCGCGGCAAGGACGTGTTGAGCAAGTGGTGAGGACCCGCCCAAATATAAATAAACACCAATGCCCAGAAGTGAATGATCGACAACCGGTAGGAATACACCGGCCGATCCACGGCCTTCGGCACGAAATAATACATGATCCCCAGAATCGGAGTCGTCAGGAAAAACGCGACGGCATTGTGCCCGTACCACCATTGCACCAATCCGTCCTGAACACCGCCGAAGATCGGATACGAGTGAATCAGCGAGGTCGGAATGGAGAGGTGATTGACGACATATAACAAAGCGATCGTCACAATCGTCGCGATGTAAAACCAGAGCGAAACATACAAACTCGGCTCATTCCGTTTCGCCAGCGTCCAGAAGAAGTTCACCCCAAAGATCACCCAGATCACCACGACGGCAATGTTCAGCGGCCAGATCAATTCGGCATACTCTTTGCCTCTTGTGAGGCCTGCGGGAAGCGTGATGGCCGCGCCCACGATAATCAACTGCCAGCCCCAGAAATGGATTTTCGAGAGCCAATCCGAAGCCAGCCGGACTTTACACAAACGTTGTGTCGAATAATACACTCCGGCGAAAACCATGTTTCCCACAAATGCGAAAATCACTGCATTGGTGTGCAACGGACGGATTCTGCCAAATGTGATATAGGAAAGCCCCTCGCTTTTCACCAATCCAAAGGTGATGGCTTCGAGGAATTTTCCGTTCATTTGCCACCAGGAAAGTTGTGTGGCGGCAAGAACCCCGACCAACATTCCGACAATGCCCCAGAAAATCGAGGCGGTCATGAAACGGCGGACGGTGCGATCGTCGTAGGTGATGGTAGCGGTGGACATGGCGGAGAGTTAGAGGCGGCCGACCGGTTTGGTCGGCGGTGTGTCGAGCGGCAAAAGAGAGTCGCGCTCAAAGCTCGACCGTTTCGAACGACGGGCTTCCGCCGCGAAACAGACGACAAAAATTCCGGCCAGGCAGGAGCTGACAAGAATGGTGATGGCGAGCACGTTCACGCCGGTATCCAATCACGCCCGACCGGATTCCGCCCCGCATGGGCTCTCAAAGACTGTGCGGATCCTCCGCGAAACCAGTCAGCGGCCTGCCATCTGGCGGCGCGGCGCTTTTCTTGCCGCCGCGATCTGCGCGATCAACCGGTGCAAAATCAGCCGATGGTCCAAACCGGTCGTCACCAGAGCTTGGTCCGCTTTCATCGTCGCCTCCATCACCTCTTGCAGGCCGTCGTATTCGAAATTCGCAGCGCCTTGGGCCGCGAGGAAAATGGGGAAAACATTTACGCCGCTACCGTCTTTTTTCTGCGGAAGCCAGGCACGATCCGCTTCGGGCAAGCGGTTGAGACCGCCGGAAAATCCTTGGTAGTTACCGGTCGGGACTTTCAGTTTTTCGACGATCAATTTCGCCATGAAAAGATTGCGAATCGTCGGGATGATCGAGGCGCGCATGATTCCGATGGCCGATTCGTCCGCTTCGAGCTGCTGATCGATCAGCGAAATCGCGCGGGCGGTATCGCCTTTTTGGATCGATTTCCCGATTTCAAAAACGACGGCAGCGCGGCTGAGTGGCACCATTTCCCGAACGTCTTGCTCGGTGACGGTGCGGCGTTCGGTTCCGAGATAAAGATCGAGTTTTTCCAATTCGTTGCCGATCTGCTGCGTTTGTTCGCCGGCGAGCAGGACAAAAAGCTCGAGCGCTTCGTTTTCGAACGTTAGTCCGAGTTCGTCCGCGCGTTTTTCGACGAGCGAACCGACTTGGTCCATCCAATCGTCGCGGCTGGTGTCGATCCGGTCGTAAACCTGAACGTCCGCCGCCTTTTCGATGAATTTCCAGAACGCACGGCGCTTATCGACGCCTTGGGCGGTGAGCAGAAATTTCACGCCGTCCGGCAAACCTTTTTCCAACGTCGCCTTCAGACTTTCGATTCCGGATTCCGTGCGTTGCGAGCGACCGGTTACGGTGTCGGCGAAAAAATTCGCGTTGCGCAGCCAGACGACTTTATCGCCGCCGAACATCGGGATCGTCAAAAGCGCCTGGATCGTCGAAGAGCAGATTTCGTGAGCCGAATCCGAATTATCCGCGATACCGTCGATCGTTTCGTGGGTAAATCCGTCGTCCACACCGCCGGTCAACCGGTTATAAAGAACCAGCGCCTTTTCCCGCACCAAACCTTCGTCACTCCCGATCACGGCGAAAAAATTCCCGTCGTTCTTAGGATTGGATTTCGGTTTCGCGGCCACGCCGAAGAGTTAGCGGGCCATCGACGGCAGCGCAAGCTCACGACCTTGGCCGGATCAATCCTCTTCTATACCACGAAGAAAAACCGGTCGCGAAAGTGCCGCGTTTACTTCCTCTTGAGAAAAGAACGGCCAGGCGGGTCCGTGGCCTTGCTGAAGGACCCGCTGCCTTTTCTGCCGAAATTTCCTAAAGGCAAACCCAAGCGTGAGAAAAAACATGCAGTTTTTGAGAAAAACGATCGGTCCTGACGACGGCCACCGGTAAGGAAGATCCGATTTCAAAAACAAAACCCAGCGCGCCACATCCTTCTTGGTAAACTTATCCAGAGCCTTGTTTCCGGTCAGTCGATGTTCGGTGGTATCACTGTAAAGATGCCATCCACCGTTCCAAAAAATTGAATCGGTGGCCTCATCGTCCGAGATAGGCAAAGAATCTTCGTATTGGTCGTTGCTGATCCTCCCCGACGCCAGCCAGCGGAGCTTTTGCGCATGATCGTTTCTGGCAACGCGGTCAATCATCGCTGGTGTAAGTCACCGAACCCCGAGTAATCCGATAAACTCGCGGAAATCCGGATTCAGGTTGTCCATGTTTCTCGTTCGTTTGGCAAATGACGGCCATTGCGCTCAACCGTTCCAAGTAGCTGCGATCTTTCCACGGATTTTCCCGGTTCCGGAAATCCTGCAAATTTCGTCTGACCACGACTTTTTCCATGAGCGAGTGAAATCTCTCACAAACCGGTGAGTTGCTCCACCTCAAAGATCCGACAGCGGAATCTCTCCCAGCCGGTCGGCTTTTTTCTTTTCGCGGGCTTCGCGGAAGAAGCTTTGGATCAAATGCAGGCATTCTTCGCCGAGGACACCGGAAGTGATGTCACAGCGGTGATTGAGCGGAGGATTGCTGTCCAAAAGATTGATCCATCCCCCAGCGGCGCCTGCTTTCGCGTCAGGGCAACCGAAAACCACCCGCTCTGGCCGACAGTGGACGATGGCTCCGGCGCACATCGGGCATGGTTCCTTCGTCACATAAAGCGTGCATTTTTCCAGCCGCCAATCGCCGATCGCTTCCTGCGCGGCGGTCAAAGCGAGCATTTCCGCGTGAGCGGTCGCGTCTTTCAGCGTTTCGACTTGGTTCCAAGCACGAGCGATGATCCGGCCTTCTTTGACAATCACCGCGCCGACGGGGACTTCGGTCGCAGCATACGCGCGGCGGGCCTCACGGAGCGCTTGGCCCATGAAATACGCGTCGCTTTGCAAATCGATGATCAGGCCGTCTTTATCGTCCACGCGGCAAAGGTCATGGGTCAAAAGTCATTGGTCAATCGCGGAAGATCTCAAACCGGTAGTCTCAGCACCGCACCGGTGTCGGCGCTGGTGACCATGGCCGCGTATCTCGCAAGATAACCGGTTCGCGCTTTCGGAACCGGTGCGACATACCGTTTTTTTCGCTCCGCTAAAATTTCATCGCTCACGTTCAGATGAATCGTCCGCGCCGGGATATCGATCTCGATGAGGTCGCCCGGTTCCACCAAACCGATCGTCCCACCGGCTGCGGCTTCGGGAGAAACGTGGCCGATCGCGCCGCCACGAGTCGCTCCGGAAAATCGCCCGTCGGTCACCAGCGCAACCGAATCGCCGAGTCCACGCCCCGCAAGCGCGGCGGTCGGCGCGAGCATTTCCTGCATACCCGGTCCGCCTTTCGGGCCTTCGTAGCGAATCACCACCACATCGCCGGATTTCACGCGACCTCCCAAAATCCCGACATGCGCTTGTTCCTGAGATTCGAAAATGACCGCAGGGCCGGAAAATTTCATCATCTTCGGACTCACTCCCGCCGCTTTGATCACGCAGCCATTTGGTGCCAGATTCCCAAACAAAATCGCCAGCCCGCCTTGCTGAGAATAAGCGCGCTCAACCGGACGGATCACCTCCGCGTCTTTCACTTCGGCAACGGAAATCGTCTCACCCAGCGTCAAACCGGTCACGGTCATCGCATCCGGATGAAGAATGCCTGGCATTTCCGATAAGGTTTTTAAAATCCCCGAAATTCCGCCCGCGCGGTCGATGTCCTCCATGTAATGCGTGCCGGATGGCGCGACTTTGCAGAGGTGCGGAACGCGCGCGGAAATCGTGTTGAAATCCTGCATGGTCAACGACACTTCCGCTTCGGAAGCGATGGCGATCGTGTGCAGAATCGTATTCGACGATCCGCCCATCGCCATGTCGAGAGCCAGCGCGTTCTCAAAAGCCTCACGGGTGAAAATGTCTCTCGCTCGCACGTTGTCGCGAACCAATCGGATGATCGTTCGCCCCGCTCGTTGAAAAAGCGCGTCACGGGCCGGATCCGTCGCGAGGATCGAACCATTTCCCGGCAGGGCGATGCCGAGCGCTTCGCAAAGGCAGTTCATCGAATTCGCGGTAAACATCCCCGAGCAAGATCCGCACGTCGGGCAGGCATTGCGTTCGATTTCCTCAAGCTGCCGTTCGGTGATCGAATTCGCGGAAAGCTGGCCGACCGCTTCGAAAACCGAGGCGAGATCCAACGATTTCCCGGTGCTCGGGTTTTTCCCCGAACGCATCGGACCGCCGGAAACAAAGACCGTAGGAATGTTCACCCGAGCGGCCCCCATCATCATCCCGGGAACAATTTTGTCACAATTCGGAATACAAACGACGCCATCAAAACAATGGGCTCGCAACATGGTTTCCACGGAATCCGCGATGATTTCCCGCGAAGGCAGCGAATACTTCATGCCGCCGTGCCCCATGGCGATCCCGTCGTCCACGCCGATGCAGTTGAATTCAAAGGGGATACCGCCCGCCTCGCGCACCGCTTCCCGCACTTTTCGACCGACCACGTCCAGATGCGCATGCCCGGGAATGATCTGCACAAAGGAATTCGCGATCGCGATAAATGGTTTCTCCCAATCGTCCTCCGACTGGATCGCACCGGTCGCGCGAAGAAGACTGCGGTGCGGCGCGCGGATTGCTCCCTTTTTGATCGTATCGCTGATTGCCATGCCGTCAGGATACGAAGATCTTCCATATTGAGAATGACTTCATCGGTCGCGTTTTGATACTTTTTTGGTATGAACTATTCATTTCGGGAACTGGAATGTTTCATCGCCGTTGCCGAGGAACTTTCCTTCACCAGAGCCGCAGAACGCCTTCATCTCGCGCAGCCGCCGCTCTCCAGACACATCCGAACCTTGGAAGAAAAAGTCGGCGCCGAGCTTTTCCTGCGAAGGCCGCGAAAAATCTCACTCACTCCCGCGGGCATGATTTTTTACGAAGAAACCCGCAACATTCCCCGCCGAATGGAGAGAGCCGGAGAAATCGCCAAAAGAACATCGCTGGGCGAAACCGCGCGGCTGCGTCTCGGATTTGTGAGCGCGGTCATGAACGATGAGCTGATCGATATTTTCCGCCGGTTCCGGAAAACTCACAGCGGCGTGCAGATCATGCTTCACGATCTGGCCCCTCAGGAGCAACTCAATGCCATCGCCGATGGCCGATTGGAGGGTGGTTTCATCGGGCTTCAGCCGCGCGAGGCACGAACCGGTATCCGGTTTGTCCCCTGGCACAAAGAACCGCTGAAATGCTTCGTTCCCCAAGGCCACGTGTTTGAGGAAAAGAAAATCCTCCATCTCGAATCGGCGATGGATGAATCTTTCATCGCCGTCGCCAGTGAATCCGCGCCCGCCTTCGCCGCGCACGTCCGGGACCTCTGCGGAGCCGCTGGCTTTCGCCCGCGCGTCATTCTCGAATCCCCACGTGCTCAAGCAGTTGCCTTAATGGTCGCCGCTGGATCGGGCATCGCGATTCTACCGGCGGCATTGGCCGGACTGTTTCCGGAATCGGTCCGGGCGATTCCGCTGAAAGGAAATCCGTCGATCACCCACGTTTTCGCGTGCCGCAAACAAAAGCCGACCCCTGCGCTGGACGATCTGATCCGGATGATGAAATAGCTTCGCGAAACGTGTTGGACGTCCGAGATTCGATGTTTCATCCTCTGCCCGTGATTCCGAAGACTTTCAAAGACCGCGTCATCGCCCCTTCCCTGTTGGCCGCCGATTTTTCCCGGATCGGTGAAGAAACGACCCGTGCGATCAATGCCGGGGCCGACTGGATGCACATGGACGTGATGGATGGCCACTTCGTGGAAAATATTTCGTTCGGCCCGGCGGTGATCCAAGCGGTTCACGAGACGAACGACGTCTTTCTGGATGTCCACCTGATGATTTCCCGACCGGATCATTATCTCGCACGCTTCATTTCCGCCGGATCTGACCTGATCACGGTGCATGTCGAAGCCGACCACGATGTGAAAGAAACCCTCGGACGAATCCGCGAAGCCGGTTGTCTCGCCGGTCTCGCGCTCAATCCGGCGACGCCGATCGAAGCGGTCGAACCCTACCTTGATCAAATCGATCTGCTCCTCTGCATGACCGTCGTCCCCGGCTTCGGCGGGCAGGCATTCATGCCGGAAGTGCTTGAAAAAATCAAAGCGGCCGCCGCATTTCGCGAAGCACGTGGGCTGGAATTCCACATCGAAGTCGACGGCGGGATCGACGCGAAAACCGCCGCTCTCTGCGCGGCCGCAGGAGCGAATGTGATGGTCGCCGGTTCCTCGACCTTCGGAGCGGCCGATATGAAAGAAGCCGTCCGCGCGATTCGCGAGGCCTGACTTTCGATGCTTGCTCACCGGGCGGTGACTGACTTGACTCCGCCGCATGAATCGCCCCGACGGACGCCAGATCGATCAACTTCGCGAAATTTCCTTCGTTCCAAACGTCGCACCGCACGCGACCGGTTCGGTGCTCGTTTCGTTTGGCGACACGCGAGTGATCTGCGCCGCGACGATCGAGGACGACGTCCCGCGCTGGATGCGCTCTCAACGGGTCGAGGGCGGCTGGCTCACAGCGGAATATTCGATGCTTCCCTATTCGACGCTGGATCGCAAAGCCCGCGACATTTCCCGTGGCAAACTCGACGGTCGCTCGTCGGAGATCCAGCGCCTGATCGGCCGCGCGCTGCGGGCAGTGATCGATTTGAAAAAACTCGGCCAGCGCACGGTTTGGATCGATTGTGACGTTTTGCAAGCCGATGGCGGCACCCGGACCGCATCGATCACCGGCGGCTGTGTGGCGGCGGCGATCGCATTCAACAAGCTGATGGCGGCTGGCAAGATCAAAGATTTCCCGATGAAAAAACTCGTCGCCGCCGTTTCCGCAGGCGTCTTCGAAGGCACACCGGTTTTGGATTTGAACTACCTCGAAGACAAAGCGGCGTCGGTCGATTTTAACGTCGTGATGACGGAAACTTCCGAGTTTGTGGAGATCCAAGGCAGCGGCGAAGAAGCGGTTTTCTCGTCCGAGGAAATGACCGCGATGCTCGACCTTTCCCGCAAAGGCATCGCCGAACTGATCTCCAAGCAGAAGATGGCGATCATCAATGCAGACCGCGCGGAACCGGTGGACCTCACCTCGTTGACCGCCGCTTTCGGACGCCGCTGATTTTTCAGATCCGCTCCCGCCACCGGCGGCGCAAGGCTTCCGGGGCGAGTTCGGGGCGGAATTCCTTGAGAAATTTTTCCTCGGCGTCCAGCGTTCCGATCAGCAGGAGCTTGCCGTCTTTCGGCAGGATGATTCCCGGGTCCGGGTTGACGACGCGGTCGCCATCGCGCTCGACGGCGATGATCGTGCAACCGGTTTCCGTGCGCACCGCGCAATCGGCCAGGCGCCGCCCGGCGAGCTGCTCCGGAACCGGCGACGGAAAAACCGAGACGCCCTCGGCGAGCAACAGATTGTCGCTTTCACGCACCATGTTGAAAATCGTGTTCGCGCCCATCGAGGCTGACGACAACACCAGATCCGCCCCGGCCCGGTGAAGCGTCTGGACGTTTCGATCCAAGGTGCAACGGGAAATGATCTGCAAATTCGGGCGCAGACGGCGGAAAAAAATCGTTAGCGAAATGTTCACATCGTCGTCATGCGTCGTGATGATCACCGTCGCCGCGTCGCGCGCGTGAGCGGATCGCAGGACATCGAGATGCGTCGCGTCGCCAATCACCGCGTCGTCCCGACCGAGGACGCGCTCAGGAATTTTTTCGATAATCGACGCCTGAAGACCTGCTTCTTTTAACGAGTCGCTCGCGATTCGTCCGACTCTTCCGCCGCCGACGATCACAATGCGACAACGCTCCGTGCGCGGATGCCGGAAGGCGACATTGTATTTTTCGATCTGATCTTCCGTACCGGCCAAAACCAGTACCGACTGGCGTTTGATCAGCGTGTGCGGCTCGACGGTTTGCAAACGGCCATGATCCCAAATTCCGATCACGCTCAGACCGGTTCGCTGGCGAATCCCGCTGGCCGCGATCGTCAGGCCTTCCAATTCGGTGTCGGCCGCATTGGCTTCCGCGATCAACAGACCTTCCGCATTGCCGATGATATGGGCGGCCGAGTCTTTCCCGATCACCCGCCGCGCCAGAGCCTGACCCATCGTATTATCAAGCCTCAAAACCAAACTCGCTCCGGCCAGTTCTAACACGTCGCGTGCCGAATCCGACGATGCCGATGCGACGATCGTGACATTTTCCGCCATTTCCCGGGCGGTGAAGGTGATATTCGTATTGAGAACATCCGACCGGGTCGCGACCAGCATCGCCGCACGATCGAGCCTCATTTTCCGATACGTTTCCGGGTCATCCAGCTCGCCCAGGCCGACGTGGATCCCCTGTTCGTAAAGTTCGAGCGCCTCCGCAACGGTCGGCGTGAGGATCACATAGGAATGCCCATATCGTTCTAACAAAGGGATGAGCGCCGCGGTGATCGGATCGTAGCAGGTAAAAATGACATGGTTCCGTGTTTCCTTCGGCAGCTCTCTTGGCGTCCGCGCCGCCGCCTGCGCTTTCATCCACGGCTCGTAAAAAAATTCGATAAACGTGAACGGCAAAATGACTAAGAGAAACATCACCCCGGTCACCAAAACCAGAATCGAAAACAAGCGCCCGGCATCACCGTGAAACGTGATGTCGCCAAAGCCCAGCGTCGTCATCACCGTCAGCGTCCAATACAAACCGGTGATCCAACTGAAATGCTGGCCTTCCCGCTCCATCAATCCGTGGAACGCCACCGAATAGACCAGGATCAAAACCAACAAGACGGATAGCAACCGAAGCAGCGTCCGCAAATTCGAGCGGCTACTGCGGTTCCCTAAAAAAGCAGCGATGACGGCGGCAAAAGATTTCATCGTGCCCATGAGATACCCCACGGATCCAGACATTCCAAGGCCCAACCGGTCCCGAAAACAGCGCGGATCTTTCGATGCCGTCCAGCGGTGAAGACCTCAGGATTTCACCTGACCGGTCCCGCGGACGCGGTATTGATAACTGGTCAGTTCGCGCAAACCCATCGGACCGCGAGCGTGAAGCTTGTCCGTTGAGATCCCGATTTCCGCGCCAAAGCCAAATTCCCCACCGTCGTTGAAACGCGTGGAAACGTTGTGAAAAACGCAGGCGGAATCGACAGCACGCAGGAATTTTTCCGCAGTCACTTGGTTTTGGGAAACGATGACATCGGTATGATGCGAGCCGTAGTGATTGATGTGCTCGACCGCTTCTTCAAGAGAACCGACGACTTTTACGGACAGGATCAAATCGAGATATTCCGTTTCCCAATCCGCTTCCGTCGCCGGAATCGCTTCTGTTAGAATGCCGCAAGTTTTTTCATCTCCCCGGATTTCAACTCCTCTGGCGACAAGCGCGGCGGAAATTTTTGGCAAAAATTCAGCGGCGATTTTTTCGTGAACCAGAAGCGTTTCGAGCGTGTTGCAAACACCCGGTTTCTGGGTTTTCGAATTGATTGCGATGTTGATTGCCATTTCGTGATCCGCTTCGGGATCGACGTAAAGATGACAGATCCCATCGTAATGCTTGATCACGGGCATGCGCGCGAGCGAGACGACCGTTTCGATCAACCCTTTGCCGCCGCGAGGGATGATGAGATCGAGATATTTGTCCATGCCTGCCAGGACGGCGACGCTTTCACGATCGGTGAAAGGAATGAGCTGGATCGTATGATCCGGCAATCCGGCTTTCGCCCCGCCGGTTTGGAGAGCTTCAGCGATCGCACGGTTTGAATGAATCGCTTCACTGCCGCCGCGCAAAATCGTCGCATTTCCCGTTTTGAAACAAAGCACCGCCGCGTCCGCCGTTACATTGGGCCGGCTTTCGTAAATGATTCCGATCGTCCCGATCGGAACCCGGACTTGCTCAATGCTCATGCCATTGGGTCGATCCCACTGATCGAGAACTTGGCCAACGGGATCAGGCAAGGTCGCGACTTGATCGATGCCTTCGGCCATCGCTTCGATGCGCTTCTTATCCAGCGTCAACCGGTCTAACATCGCGGAGGACAGCCCTTTCTCCTCTCCTGCCACCAAGTCCAGAGCATTCGCTTTTAAGAGCTGTGGCACGCTTTCCCGAATACCCGCCGCCATCGCGTGAAGGATGGCATTTTTTTCATCGCTGGAAAGTTGCGAGAGTCGATAGGACGCATCACGCGCCTGGCGGCCCATCTGATGGACGGTTTCTTGAATTTGAGACATGGAAAATTTAGAATTTCTTCAACCGGTTGAGACGGGAAGGATTTTGAGACTGGTGGAAGACGGACAATACCGAAATCGAGCATTCGTCGTATTCGAAGAGAACGGAATACGGAAATTTTTTCACAGAAACTCGTCGGACGTCATCGAATCGAAGCGGGTAAATTTCGGGCTGGACTGCCGCAGCATGAATCGCTCGCCTAACAGCGATTTCAAACCGTTCGCCCAGACCCGATTCTTGGACTTCATACCAGTCGTAGGCGGTGTAAATCTCTTCTTCGGCCTCTGCCGAGATAGTGATGCTCCTAACCACGTCTTGCCTGAATTCGCTTTTCCACCGTTTCCCAAGATACTCCGGAAGAAGGATCGGCCTTCAGTCGAGCTGAGCGGGCTCGTATTTCCGCAATAAATTCCGGCGATTCCTCGAAATCATTTTCCTCTTCCTCGATGGAACGCGTCAGCTCCTCGACGATTTGCCACCGCTCTTCGATCGGAAGTTTTTTCAATTCGTCCAAGGCGATCATGGCAGAATCTTACTCCGAATTTCCCCCCGCTCAAGACCGATTTCCTAAACCGATCCCAGGGTGAAACCGGGTGGAAATGCCATTTCCGGCGATGATTCCGGCGAGGCGTTCCGGGTGACGACCGTGGGCGATATGAGTCTCAATCCCGGCGTCGACCGCGAATTTCACCGCCGCCAACTTAGAAGCCATCCCGCCCATGGAGAAGCGGCCTTTGTCTTCGCGAACATGACGGAAAACGCCATCAATATCGGTCACCTCCGGAATCAGCGCACGCGTTTCCGGGTCAAGCAAACCGTCCACACTGGTGAGAAGAATCACTCGATTCACGCCCGCGAGTTTCGCAACACGGACGGAAAGCATGTCGTTATCCCCAAATTTCAACTCCTCGACCGCGACCGAATCGTTTTCGTTAATGATCGGTAAGATCCGGGGTTCGACCAGCAACCGACGCAACGTATCGGTCACATAACCCGCGCGCTCCGGCGTCGCAAGATCCGCCGCCGTGAGCAAAACCTGAGCGATCGTGATGTCGAAATTTTCAAAAAGACTGCTGTAAGTCTGCATCAGCCGAGCTTGCCCCACCGCCGCGCATGCCTGGCGAGTCGCGGTTTCCTTCGGATATTCCGCAAGACCAAACGACGACACCCCCGAGCCAACCGCTCCGGACGAAACAAAAAGACAACGGTGCCCCGCATTCATCAGCCCGGCAATCGCCGCGACAAGATGCACCAAGGCGGCACGATCCAACGTGCCATCAGAGGATTTGGTCAGGACACCGGTTCCGGCTTTGATCAGTGTAAAATCGGGAATCATGAGAGGGACTTGTTAGAAAGCGAGGGGACGGATGACCGGTTTGGCAAAAGCCGAAACCGAAAGGCGCGTGCGATCAATCGTCCTCATCCTTGGATCCTTTGACACGTACTTTGCCGCGCAGTTTCGCTTCGATGAACGCGTCGATATCGCCGTCCATCACATCTTGGATATTTCCGGATTCCTGACCGGTTCTCAGATCGAGAACTTTTTGGTAAGGCTGGAACACATACGAACGGATCTGATTTCCCCAAGAAACGTCGCCCTTTTCACCATAAGCACGGTCGGACTCAGCGCGCTGTTTGTCCTCCTCAATGGTGTAAAGTTTCGCTTTGAGAATCTGGTAAGCGAGCTCCCGGTTCGCGCCTTGCGTCCGGGCAGCCGTCGAACGAATCAAAATACCGGTTGGAAGGTGGCGAAGGATGACGGCCGTTTCCACTTTGTTCACGTTCTGGCCGCCTTTGCCGCCGGAACGCGTGGTGGTGATCTCGACGTCCTTGTCGTTGATCTCGATCTTGATTTCCTTGGAAACCTCCGGCGTCGCGTCGATCGAAGCGAACGACGTGTGACGTTTCGCCGCCGAATCGAACGGGGAAATCCGTACCAACCGGTGGACGCCGCGTTCGTTTTTCAAATAACCGTAAGCATAGTCGCCTGTGATTTTTAAAGTCGCCGAACGCAAACCGGCTTCATCACCGTCCTGCCAATCCAGCGTTTCAACCGCATAGCCCTTTCGCTCCGCCCAGCGGACATACATCCGGTGCAGCATCTGCGCCCAATCGCACGCTTCCGTGCCACCCGCTCCTGCGGAAATGACGAGGAAACACGGCGAAATATCGCTCGGTTGATCGAGAAGAGTCAGCAATTCGTAAGCTTGGATGTCGTCGTCAAGGCTCTTCGCATTATCGAGCGCCTCACGGGCCAAATCGGCGTCGTCGAATTCTTTCGCCAACGAAACACCTTCTTCGATGTCGGATACGCGAGCCTCAAGCTTCAGGAACGAATCGAGTTTTTTCTTCAGACCGGCCGCTTTCGCGCTGATCGTTTTCGCCTTATCCGAATCATTCCAGAACTCGGGCGCACCCATCGCTTCTTCAAGCGTGTTGATTTCGTTTTCGAGGGTGGGGACGTCAAAGATACCTTCTGAGCTTCGACAAGCGGCTTTTCAAGCCAGCGGTGTCGAGCGCCAGAAGGTCGGCGGTAGGAAGTGAAGACATGCGGAACGAGAAAAGTCCATGAGCCCCCACGACGCAAGAGCGAAGATCATCAACCCGATTTTGCAGGACCGAAACCGGCCTGACAATCCCACGGGCTTGTCCCTCTTCAGACTCGCTCGGATCGAAATCTGCGGCCGCCTACCCCCATCGCGAAAAGCCAAATTGCCAAACCGGTCGACGGCTCAGGGACGACGGCGATGATCGTGTCGCTGAGCCGAATCGAGTCGAAGAGAATATCGCCTGATGCGTTCTGATAAGTGATTTTGAAATCATCCAAAACCGTTCCCGTGTTCACTAAGTTCGCAGGATTATTTCCTAATTGCGACCAAACATCTTCCGCTTTGACCCAAAGGTCCCAGTGACCATCGGTCAAGGTGCCGATCGTGCCATCCGGTTTCATATAAGTCAGATCGCTTCCGGAGTTATTGATTCCCCACCAGACATCCATCCACTGACCGGTTTGCAAAGCAGATCCAAGATTCGTACCCGTATTGTGATCTCGGAATTGATAGGTATCGATCGCTCCATCCGCGAAATTGATGCCAAAATCACTGTGCGTCAGCGCATTTCCCGGATGACTGTTTCCCGTAGTAAATCCCGAGCCTGCCGCAAACATCAGCCCAGAACCATAAGTCGACGTAATATCAGCAATCTGCATCCGAATCTCCACCTGCAACACGGCCGCATTCCAATCATCGCCGTTGATGGTGATCGCCCCCGCGTTTCCGGTTCGCAGCGCGCGCAACGAATCATCCGCGATCGACCATACCAAACCCGCTCCCGACGTGGAAATTCCGTCCGCCTGATTCGCACCGGTTCCCACATAACTCGCCAAGTCCGTCGATCCGGAAAAGTTTTGCTCCCAAAGAATCGCCGCCTTCGCCGAAACCGCAGAAAACGCAAATATCACGGTCACGAAAATGCTCGGCAAAAATCCAGCACGCTCAAAAATAGGTTCTTTCATCACGGGGGGAAGTTGCCAGATGCCATCCATTAGCACCTGACGATCAACCCCCTAGCAACAAACGTACCTGAATGTCAAAAAACAATCTTCGAAAAAACGATCCGTTTGAAGAAATCACCTCGGCTGCTTTCTGAGCAAGGCTTGCTCCAGATTTTTCACCAAGGAATCCATTCCCGCCTCGAAGGCCCGGCGTGCGAAGGCGGCGTCGTTTGCATAGGTTTTCATCGGCCTCGCTTGGGCTCTGTCCAATTTCACCACCTGCTTCAGCAATGACTTTCCGTCCGAGCCGATGATTTCGACTTCCATCAGTATCGACGGACTCATCAAAAAAATTTCCCCGCTATCCGATTTCGAAGAACGCGCATAACCGTAACGGATCACCGTCGGGCGGACCTTCGCCGCGCCGTCTTTCCGCAACCGGTTTTTAAAGAAAGCATCCTTCCGCAAACCGGCTTCCAATTTCTCCGTCAGCCGCTTGTCCAAACCGGTTGGTATATTTCTCTTCGCTGCCTCCGCATCATGCCCATTGGCATGTTCAAACTTCGATTGCTAAATTTTCGCCCTCATTCAGCTCTCCATGTCGATGCGGATACTGGCTAGAATTGCACGACAATTATTTTCCAGACAGCTTCTAAGCGCACCTGCTCTCTAGAAGTCAAAATTTTTCACCTTCAATCGGAAACCATTCGCCTTGATTTTTCATCTTTTTTACCGGCGTTGATAGCTTTGCGTAATCTCCAGTCGCGAGGGCTAAGTAAAGCTTCCTATCTAACCCAACCCATATGCAGTAGAACATTCCACTTTCCTGCATTTCTTTAGAGAGCCTCAAGGCCTCTTCATTTTTTCCCTCCAGCGATACACCATAAAACGCTGGCATCCTATAGTTTATCAAAAGACCATCATAATCAATGGTTACTTTTTTTGTAACAACCATATAGTCACCCATAAAGTAATTAAATTGCCCCGGACCCACCTTAATCACTTTTTTATTATCGGAATTTATGATCAGCCACTTTTTGGATGGGTTATAAAAATATAATTTCGGCGGAGCAACACACCCAAAAATAAAAAAAGAAAAAATTATTAATATGATTACTTTTATTAAAATTTTTTTACTGACCATATATCAAGTTACTTCCTTGTTTAACGTTCCAAACTTTATTTTCACCATATGTTTGAGGACCCCTCTCGAATAAGCTATAGGGGCCATGAGCAAGGTATTTCGGATTCATCAAGTAATCAAAAGCATATGTAATCAAAACCCCTGGCAAATACAACAGACCCGTTTGCTGGCCTTGATATGTGTGCATCACTTCGTGCTGACCTACAGTATGCCCCTCGGCTGCCATCATCACTTCCGGACCAAATTTAGAAGCATACGATATAACATTCCCAAAAGTAATCGCGGTCATCATTAAATTATGACCCGTAACCTGGATAGCATTATTATCAAACGATATGCCGAAGTCCCACTTTTTCGAAAAAGGATACGCGAGGGCTTCCGCCACGAACCCCGAGGCACCAAAAGCCAAACCAATCAAAGTATTGGGAAAATTCCATATCTTACCTATCAAATCAGAACCATATTCAGATATACTCTTTAAATCGTTGGACTTCCCGGTTAATTTTTTCACATTTGCCAGCGTGCCCAGCCCTGAAGAAACCATATACTGGAATGCAGATGTGTAAGCTCCATTTGCAAATTTGCCTCCACCCAACGTGCTGACAGTCCCTCCGACAGCTGCGGATTTGATTGTTCCTGAAACCATGTTTCCATTTCCATAAGGCAATAATTGCCCGGCGGCGGACGCAGCCGCAGTGATGAACCCGTCGCTGAATTTTCCTCCCATCGCTTCGTTGACGGTTCCACCCACGATACCATGACCAGCAATGTGGGCAAGCGTTGAGGCGTAATTTCCAGCTTGGAATGAGCTTGCCACTCCGTTCCCCATTCCACCGGTAATCGCGCCCTGTACGGCACCAATTGCCGCGCCTCGAAGAATGTCACCGATATCACCACCATTCAGTGCAGCACTCAGCCCTCCACCGACTGCTCCTGCGATGGCCCCTGTTGCCGCCATTCCCGTGGCGCTCAAGGTGGTGGCACCGGCTGCCGTGGTTGTGGTAAATGCACCACCAGCCGCCATGAATGCTGCCCCCACTCCCCACGTGACGACTGCCACCACCACGATCACCACAATCGTCCTCCAGTTTTTCTTCACCCAGTTTTTGAGTTTGTGGAAGGCTTTGCTGAGCCAGGAGAAACCGCTGGGGTCGGTGAGGTTCAGCGGGTTGTTCATCACATAGCTGAACCGGTTGAAGTTTTGGGAGTATTCGGGGACTTGGACGAAGGGATCCGGGCTGAGCATGCGGCCGAGCTCGGGATCGTAGATGCGACCGTTCATGTGGATGAGGCCGCTGTCGTCGAGTTGTTCGTGACCGGTGTAGCCGCGGTGATAATCTTCGCCGGAGGTGAGGAAAGGTTGATTTCCTTCCGTGCGACCGGCGGTCCATTGGGTGGCATCGCGGCGTTCGCCCCAGGCGTCGAAGGACTGGCGTTCGAGGGTGGGTGGGGAGAAGGATTGGCCGTTCCAGGAACCGGTGAGGAGGAGGTCGGTGGAGCCGAGGTGGTCTTTTAGAACGGTGGTCAGTTTGACGGCGGTTCCGCTTTCCGTTTCAGTCCGGGTGTAAACGCCGATCCCGCCCAAGGTGTGGCGATGGATGGTCTTTGAGGGGACGTTCTCGAGCGTCGAATCGTGGACTTCTCGTTCGTAGGCACCCAGGTAGAGGGTGGTCTCAACCACTGTCCCTTCCAAGGTCGTTCGGGTTTTCTGTTGCCGGGCGCGGTTGCCTCCGGCATCGAATTCGAAAGAGGTGAAGACCCGACCGACCGGGCGGAGCGACGCAAGGCTCAGATCGCTGAGCGCGGGCGCTTCATCGTAAGCAACACTGGCGAGCTGGCCAAAAGACGTCCAAGTGTAGTTTCGTTTGGTATCACTGATGACGTATCCGGCGGCATCGTAAACATAATCGCGCTGTTGGCCTTTGACAGTGGCGCGGGTGACAGCGTGGGGGCGACTGCCGTTATAGTTTAACGTGGCGCTGCCTTTGGTGAGGAGATTTCCGTTTGGCGCATAAGTATAATTTTCCGGCGGAGGAACAGTCGTGGTGGGAGCGCCGCTGTGGGAGGAAACCGCAGATTGGGTCAACCGGTTGAGCGAATCGTAAGTGAAGATTTCGGAGCGTCCGACAATGAAGTCGCTGCGGCTTGAAAGGTTACCGAGCGTATCCCAGCCGTAAGTTTTTTGTTGGAGGACCGTACCATTTCGCGAAGCGGAAAGACCGGTGAGCAGACCGCTGGTCGGATGATAGGAAGCTGCTGTTGTCACTCCCTGAGCAAGGGTTTGGCTGAGCGCACGACCGGACGAATCGAATCGACCCGCCTGCCAAAGCACGGTGCCCACGCCGGGGAAATTACTGCCCGGCGGACCTCCGGCAAGCGTCAGGGAAACCGGAAAGGAATAGAGCGGATCATATTCGTGCACGACCGTGAGACCTCCGGCATCGGTCTCGGTAAGCGGTCTGCCGAGGGCGTCGTAGGTGCTGGAAGTGGTGAAGGTTTCGCCGAATTGGGTTTTCCGGGTGGACAGTGGGCGACCCAAGGAGTCATAAGAAATCTCCTCAAGGTATCCGCCGGGACCGGTGGTTTTCCAAGGTTTGCCGAGACCATTTCCTTGGGCGTGATCGTAATAGGTATGATAGGTACCTTCCGGTTTTTGGACGGTGACCGGGCGACCTAAGATATCATAAGTGAAATACGTGGTCTGATTTTTCGCATTGGTCGAGGACAGAACTTGGCCGAGCCCATCATAAGTCGAAGAGGAGCTTCCCGAGTTGGCTTCCCATACACCGGTCTTGTTACCGAACAGGTCGAAAGTATTGGTTAATAAGGTGGCACCGTCGATGGAGACGCTCATCAGTCTGCCCTCTTGATCGTGATGAAACCGGGTGGTTTGATTCGAGGGATCCCGCGATTGAATAAGCCTGCCGTGTTCGTCTTCCCAGCGTTCGAGGGATTTTCCGTTCCGATTGAGAACCTTTGAATAAGTGACCGGTTGCCCATCTAGAATCTGAGCACCGTAGGCTTGGATGCGCTCAAAACCTCCATCGGGATGCTGCGTGACCAAGGCTCGATCCAGGAGGTCGTAGGTCACGTAGGTAAACGCCGGAGTTTCTCCCGCCGCAAACGCATTTGAAGCAGCCACCTTTCGACCGAGATAATCGTAAACATTGACCGAGTACACTTTCGAATAGCGCGCCGTACCGGCCGCCGTCGCGTCACGCAGGATCGTCGTTTCTGAGACCAAATCCCGACCATTGGCATCCAGATATACTTTTGCGACCGGTGCTCCCGAGCTTTCCTTTGCCCGGAAATAATGAATGTTGTTTTGCAACCAAGCGGCCACGGATGAAGGCAGCTCAGCATTCGTGGCATAACCGGTGATCTCGCCGGTTTGGGTCCCATCCGGGTGATCGGTGCGGATCAGCGTGCCGAAAGCATCATAAGAAAAACGGGTGGTTTTTCCGGTCAGATCGATCGTGGAGAGCAGCAGCGATTTCTGCGTATCGTATTGATAGGTCGTTTCATGATTGAGCTGGTTTTTCTCACCAATGACAAACCGCCCCTGCGAATCATACTGGGTCGTGCTGAACCGGGTTTCACCGCTGGCGGATACCGTCGCCTGAACTACATTCCCGAAGCTATCGTGGGTGTAGGTCTTTGTGGAAGAGAGCGGGTGTCCAGGCTCGACGGTTTCACTCGTCAGCAAACCGGTCGATGTGGAATAGGTGAAAGCTGAGGTTTTTGAAATGGAGGGTTTCCCTGCGCCCGATTTAGTCACCGTGGATTGAGAAAGCCGACCGAGGTGCCATCGATTCTCGTCGACGGTGTGATGGTAAACATGGGTCGAAACGACTTTGGATCCATCCAGACTTTCGACCGTGGATTTTTTCACAAATCCATAACTGTCGAAATCTTCGAGATTTTGGGTGGTTTTGGTTTCGATTTTCAGTGTGCCATCCAGATCAAAGGTATGCTTCACAGAGGATGTCTGGACCGGTCTTCGAATCGTGCCACCGATACCGGTTTGAGACGGCATTTCTGCGTAGCCCGAAGTTTCCAACGCCACCAGCTTCATCCCTGCGGAAACTCCTGGAAAAATCGGACTCACATCGGAGGGATCCACCCGGACTTTTGTCTGCACCGAAACCGGACTGCCCGCGAACGGATACTCGCGCGACATTTCCGTGCGACTCCATTGGCCGTTGAGTTCGTCGATTGCCTCCACCCAGCCGAAGCCAAGAGACGTTTCGTTTTTCCGATCGTAACGCAAATCCCCGTACCGCTGTGATTTGTATCGTCGGCCACCCATGCCGTCTGGTTCGGAATAACGGGAAACAACCAGACGGGAGTCGATCACTGAGACATGTCCCTCTGGCAAAAATTCCGGACCTTTCTCATAAACGCGAGAATGAAATCCGACCGTCGGTGAGGGATCATTCAACCTTCGGTATTCCACAACAATATCCTTACCGAACCCATCCGTCACCGCCTTTACTTTTTCCTGACGACACTGGTTGATATAGACTTGGGGGATTCCATTGGCATGCAAGCCCGCCAGCAGATCAGGAAAACCGTCACCATTGACATTCACAAACTGAGCGGCGGGAGAGGAAGAGTTTCCGGTTCGGAGTCGGAATCCATCCGGCAGCCCCCAAGAAGCATCCTCCCGCCACCCTGAGCCCGTATTGACGAAGGCTCCATTATTCGTGGCGTTAAAAGGCAGAGTCGTCGATGGACCTTCTTGCGTGACATAATCGCGGGAAATCAAAATATCCGTCAATCCATCCCCATTGAGATCAAGAATTTCTCCTCCGGAGACCCCGTCTCGGTGGGAAATCAGTGAAACCGGCACCACATGACGAGAATCTTGAATCCAAGCAGATCCCGCCGCTGAGTTACCCGCGCCTTTGTTATACCAAGTAGCGTAAGAGTGGGTATAACTCATGACCGTATAACCACCTCGACCGACAACTTTTTTAGTTCCAACCGTATCAGCTCGAAGGAGATCAAGAAGACCATCACCATTCAAGTCGACAAGCCGAGTTCCGGCGTCATTTCCTAATGAATCGGAAATGACTGGGTGACCGTTTGGACTCGAAGTCGCTCCCAAGAAGGGAAAAGTCCAAGCCGTCTGTGGCGAAGAATTGATCGAATAATCGTAGACTGGGCTCTTCCAGCTAGGTATTTGAGAAGGTCCAGACGCCGCGCTCATGAGCCATGATGCCCTGTCTTGTGAATAACGCGTTTGCTCAATTCGACCTTTCAAGTATACCGATTCTAATCCTCTGGCGAATGTGTAGTCTGGAAACCCGTCGCCATTTAGGTCCGCTGCGGCAAATCCGATTCGTGGTTTCGGATAACCATCGGCATATTCTTTGAGGAACTCTGGAAAAGCCAATGCATCCGACTGGATCCAGCCTAGACCAAGGTGAACCTTGTTTAGGAAGACCGTTCTTGAGTTAGGCCCGGCAATTAGCGTGTTTTCATCATTTGCAACCAAAGAGCCAAATGGCGAAGTCGACACCACCAAGTCAAGATAGTCATCTCCGTCCATGTCGATGAATTCCTGATCCAATGTGTGAGAAGCTCCCCCGTATCCGCCCGAAGAACTCACATTTTTACTTCGATAGGGGAAAGATTGATCATAGCTCGAAAGCGGCTCCCACCGAGCGTTTCTAAACGTGTAAAACCGATAATTTTTACGCGATTCGTTATTTAAATAATTATAGATACTTGGAACAAACAGATCCAAGGTTCCGTCTCCATTGATATCGACCGGTTTTGCCAACAAATCGTGACGAGCTGACCAATATGCAGGATTGTCTCCCCCGCTGCCATTTGCCAGAGGAGCGTCAGTCGGAGGAACGAGAAAATCAGCCGGAGTGAATTTCTCTCCTGTGTTTAGAAAAGCGGTTCCCAGAGTATTTGGGACGATCGTTTTCGTCTGCGGATCTGTTTTTGACGGCTCTTCTTGATAACTCAGCACTCTCCAGTCCATGATATCGATCAATCCGTCCGAATTGATATCCACAAACCGCACTCCCCGATCCTGCGACGAACCGTCGAGCAAACGAGGCAATTCATAATCGCTCGCGAAGGCAATCGGCATCACATTTTCCGCAGTCTCCGAAGACGAACGAAAAACACGAATATTTCGAAATTCCGCCCATCCCATTCCGTTGGCCGCATTGTCGTCCGAGTTGATTAATGCCAGATAATTCGCGATCCCCGTTTTGTGTTCACCCAAGTTGAAAGTATACGTTTTCCATTCCGACGGATCATAGGAAAACGCTTCGCCGATCCATTCAGGACTTTCTCCTGTTCCGCCAATCCGGACCGCACAATCGGGTCCGTAAGTCGTCACCTTTTTCACCCCTCTGCCGGCTCGCACATACATCGAGCCCTTGTTGCTTTCATTCAAATCATCATCCAAAGCCAACACCGCACCGAACTCCAAATGATCTCCCCTAAACTCGAACTGTACCTTCGTATCCGAATGAATGGCAATGGGCGCCCCCGGGAGAGGAACGGCTCGGGAAGCATCACCTGAAAGAAGAATGCCCCGTCCTTCGTCATTGGGCATCACATAAGCATTTCCCGTTCCGGCATTGGCCTCCAAATTGTTCCCATATAAGGGATAAGAGCCTCCGGAGCGCTTCACCCATTTCGGTTCGCCAGCGGGCAGGGTATCCCATTCGATTTTGGTTGGGGGAACCGCCAAGTCGTTTGCGACAAATTTCTGAACTTGGGTTAATAGAGATCGGTTGGTTTGATCGCTCGTGGCGTAAGAAAGCGCATACCGGTGATTCAGATAGGATCCGGTATTGACACGGATTTCTTTGAGCCTTTTCGAAGCCCATATCCTTTTCCCTTGATGATATGAAAAATGAATATCGGGTCTTTCTTCATAAATGCAGCGGACGGCGCAACTCGGGCTCAAACCCGTCGAAGTATTTCCCGTGTATAAAATTTCATCCACCCGATGATTTGCCACCTCGTCTGGATTCTGCGTACCATCTGAGATATAATTCACCTGATAAAAGTTACCGACGGTATCTGATACTCTTTTGATCGCCCAAGAGATCGGCGCGATCCCGGATGACGGCATCGACCTTGAATCTGCCGTAGTGCCGAACTCAAGGATCAAGCCCGCCTTTGTTTCGACCTTCCACGATGAGACTCCTGCATTGGCATTTCCGCTGAGGCGCACTCGAGAAAAGGAATCCAGCTCTGTCCGATATTCAGATCCGTCTTCGCCATAGTTTCCCGAAACACAAACCAATCTCTCGCCATTGAGAAAGAACCGGTCATCCGGCTGAAAATCCACTGGATTTGAAAAACCGTCTTTTCCGTAAGTCGCGGTCCCCCGTGTGATGCTTTGAAGGCCAGATAGTTCAAATCCCAATCCCGCGATTCCATTTCCCCCGCCGCTTGAATAGCTCAGTGAAATCTTCGGTTCCATGCCGCCGGTTCCTTTGGGCAAATCGATCGGGATTGAATAATTCGCCGACCCGTCGCCACCTACGGAGAAGGAACCTTTGAGTGACCCGACCGGTTGGTGGCTTCCCATGATGGTCAGTGGCGGGATCGTGCCGATGCTTCCGACACCGGTCAGGCCATTGGCGACAGAACTGCCGGATGCCCAGAGCGAATCGAGGTAATGATCCAAGTAGGATTTTCCCGTGCCCGGTTTGAGCGCGTCGCGATCGTAAAGATTGGGATTTGAGCCATTCGCAATTTCCCAAGCATCGGGAAGCCCGTCTTTATCCGCATCCGGGAAAAGCATATTTGCCGGATCGGCAGATAAATCATCCACCAATGTATCTCCACGGCGACTGCCGAAAAATTCCAACGACGTCAGGTTTTCCCCGCGTCCTTCGAATGACAGATTGACCGCTGCCAATTTCCCGTCGATGAACAAGTCCCATAGATTCCGATCATAATCGTGTCGCAACGTCACGCGCATCCAAGTCTCCGAAACCGGTGCGTCACTCGAAACCTGAAAGGTCCCCGGTGTGATGAACCACTGCGACGAACCGGTCTGACCGTCTGCACCATTAAATGCCCATAGCTGGCCGGTTTGCGAACCGGTTGGGACCTGAAATGCGATCTGGCTGCCATTCGCTACAAAGCTCGCCAAACTTCCTTCTGATTCCGCCGTTGGCTTAATTTGGAAATCGATGAACGCCGTCCGCTCTTCCGCATCCCAGGAAACTTCGCGCCGCAACCACGCTTCTTCCGATCCCTGATCGAGCCGCAACGCTTGCCCGCCGCCGACGCCCTGCCCCGTCGGCGTCACCGTTGCCGAACCCGAAACCCTGGCCCATTCCGCCGGATTCGATTCGTAGATCAGTTCCAACGGAACAAATTCCGGGGCCTCAAAATCAATCGGCGGCAACTCGGCCAGCAATTGATTGGCGATGAGAGAAAAATTCGTGAAGAGACCGATAGCGAGTTTCAGCCGGGGGGACATGACGTGTTCTTAGGAACACTTATCAAAAAATTTGGCAAACTTTTTCTGAAAAAATTTCCGTCTGAATCTACACCGTATTTATCTTGTAGTCAGCCTATTATGAAATCGAATAATCCGATCACGTTTCTTTCACCGTGAGTTTGTCGCCTTTTAGCCACCGCCTCAAAACCCCGCTATCGCCGGTCAGATTTCCCAGCATTCGCCAATTGGAATTTCGTAAAACGTTCGCCTCGTCTTTGCCTTCGTCGACTACGCACCACGGCCGCGAGCCAGAGGAGTGAATGAATCGAAAACCGGTTTTTTCCACGATGACAAAGGCGACATGCGTATCGAGGCCGATCACATAAATTCCCGGCTCGGCATTTTCCAAACCGGCGGCGAATGCCTCGTATTCTTGCCCGACCGTGAGCAGGCACGACTCCCTGTCCAAAAACGTCCGCAAGATATTCTCCGATGGCTGCTGCGCCAACCGGTAGCGGTCCAATCGAAATCCCGCATCGCGCAAAACCGTCGCCACGAAATACCCACACGCCACCTGCTTTTCTCCGGGAAATTCCGCAGTGCCGTTAAAATCCCAAGGCGTCCCCAGCCAGCAGCGCATCAGCGCCGGCAGCGCCTGTTCGAGAATCAGTCGCGCATCTTGCTCGACCTTCAGCCGTTCGGCCTTCGAGCCGGTTTCGTAACGTTTCGAAAGATCGATGCGCCATCTTTCCAGGTTTTTCACCAAACCTTGATACGTCGCCAAATCCGGTTTCGGCAGGGGTTCGGCGCTGACTTGGACGAACGCGATTTTCGTCCGCAGCCAATTTCGCAAAGGCTCACGAAACCACCAACCCGCGACGCCCAAGGAGACTGCCATCAGGATAAAAAGTTTCCAAAACCCACGCACCCGGAGACTCTAAACCGCAATCCGTTGCGCACAAGCTCCGTCCGCGCCTTGCAAGTTCGCCGCCACCGCTCAGATTTTCCCCATGCTCAAGCAACAACGCGCCGATCACGTGCGGCATCGCCTCGACGAATTGTATCCGGAAACGCCGATCCCGCTTGATCATACCAGCCCGTTCACCCTCCTCGTGGCCGTTTTGCTGTCCGCTCAATGCACCGATGTCCGCGTCAATCAGGTCACACCCGCGCTTTTCGCACTCGCGGATACACCGGAAAAAATGATGCACGTCCCAGTTGAGGAAATCCGCGCGATCATCCGGCCCTGCGGCCTTTCCCCGCGCAAGTCCGCTGCGATTTCCGAATTGTCAAAAATCCTCGTCGAGCAACACGGCGGCCAAGTTCCCGCCGATTTCGACGCGCTCGAAGCCTTGCCCGGCGTCGGTCATAAAACCGCTTCGGTCGTCATGGCCCAATCGTTCGGCATCCCCGCGTTTCCCGTCGACACCCACATCCATCGCCTCGCCACCCGATGGAAACTGACTTCCGGAAAAAACGTCGTGCAGACCGAGCGCGATCTCAAAAAGCTTTTCCCGCGCGATTCTTGGAACCGCTTGCATCTGCAAATCATCTTCTACGGTCGCCAATATTGCACCGCCCGCGGCTGCGACGGCAAACGCTGCCTCCTGTGCCAGGAACTTTTCCCGCCGACAAACCGGTGATGCCTATTTGAAAAACAGGAAATAAAACGCCAGCGCGAAGAAACCGAACCACACCGAGGCGATATGCGCGACGCCCAGCGATCTCGCGCCCGCCGTTTCCGCCGGATCATCGCGATGCGGCCCAAACAGCACGGAATATTTCGCCAAAATCCAAATCCCAAACGCGGTCCACGAAACCATAAAAAGGACGAGTGATGTTTTGATGAGAAAGTTCATGACCGGTTTCGGGTGACACTCATCATTACGCTGGCATTTCGCGATTGGACAGATACAGATTTCAGGATTCTTCGAAATACAGATACTGTACTGCTCCCGCAGTGGATCGAGTGTATCTGGTGAAATGCCAAGTTCACTGTTATGATCTCATCGATGTCGCAAACCGCACCGATTTATCGCGATCTTTCCGCGAAACTTTCGGCCATGATTCGCGCGGGATCCTTTGTCGCAGGGGATAAACTTCCTTCCGTCCGGAAGTCGAGCCGTGAACACCAGGTGAGCATCACGACGGTTTTGGAGGCATACCGGTTGCTGGAAGACGAGGGCTTGATCGAATCCCGGCCGCGATCGGGCTACTACATCAAACCGCCTTCGCTACCGGTACAGTGGGAACGGGTCACCGCGAATTACCGGCCGAAGCCGACCCGCATCGAATCCTCCTCCATTTTCGAAGCGGTCATGGATTCTGTCGAAAATCGCGATATGATTCCGTTTGCCGCCGCCGCGCCGGACGACACGATCCTTTCCAGCGCAAGGCTGGCACCGATCACTGCGGCGGTTTTCCGATCCTATGGGGCCGAGGCTTTACGCTACACACCGCCGATGGGTCGCCGGGAATTGCGCGTTGCCCTTTCCCGCCGACTGCTCGGGGCTGGCATCAAGGCGATGCCCAGCGACATCATCACGACCCACGGCGCCACGGAAGCGCTGCTCCTCGCCCTCCGCGCCGTCACTCGCCCGGGCGATCTCGTCGCGGTCGAAACGCCGACGTATTTCGGCATCCTCAATCTCATCCGTGACCTCGGCCTGCGGGCGATCGAAATCCCCGTCAGCCCCGCGACCGGTTTATCGATCGACGCGCTGGAGAAAGCCGTGAAAAAACACCGCGTCACCGCCTGCGTCGTGCAGCCGAATTTTCAGAACCCCGTCGGCTGTGTGATGCCCGCCGAACAGAAAAAACGCCTCGCCAGCCTTTCGATCACCGCCGGTTTCACCCTCATCGAAGACGATGTTTACGGGGATCTTTCCCACGATGGCAGCCGTCCGCCATCGATCGCGCTGTATGGCGGCGACGTCATCCACTGCGGCTCCGCCTCCAAAACCATCGCCCCTGGATTGCGCGTCGGCTGGGTCGTCCCCGGCAGGCATTTGCAAGAAATCAAGCGCCTCAAAACCATCCAGTGCCCTTGGAACGCGACGCTTTCCGAACTGGTCGTCGCCGAGTTTCTCGACGGCGGAAATTACGACCGACACCTGCGCCGCATTCGGAAAATCTACGCCGCTCAGTGCGCGCGGATGCGCCAGGAAGTGCGGCGGCATTTCCCCAAATCGACCAAAATTCATTCGCCGGTCGGCGGTTTCGTTTTGTGGCTGGAAATGCCCGAGGGGTTTGACTCGGAAGCCTACACGGTTGACGCCATCTCACGCGGCATCAGCATCGTCCCCGGCACGATTTTTTCGCCGTCTCTGGGTTTAAAAAACTGCCTGCGCATCAGTTGCGGCATCGCCTTCGAAAAGCGCACGCTCGATGCCATCGCCACCTTGGGAAAACTCGCCAACCGCTATCTTCCTTCCTGAAAAACATGTCTCCCTACGAACAAGCCCGCCGGCAGATTGACGCCGCCCACGCTGCCGATCCAGACCGGCTGCCCGATGGCTCTCCCGCCGCCCTCGTTTATGCCAATCGGATGGAAACCTGGGTTCAAAAACTCGTCCCGGATGCTCCGGAAATATTGCGGCTCGCCGCCCGCTGCCAACATCTCGAGCGCTGGAAAACCCCGCGCGATTCATTTCCCAAAGACCGCACCGGCTATCTCACTTGGCGGAAATCGCTCTACCAAACTCAAGCGGAACGGGCGAAATCCATCTTTCTCCAAACCGGTATTTCCCCCGAGGAAGCAGAAGCCGCCGCAGTCTGGATTTCCAAAACCGGTCTGAAATCCAACGCTGGAACTCAGGCGCTCGAAGATGCCGCCGTGCTCGTGTTTCTCGAACACGAAATCGCCGGTTTCGCCGCCAGCCACGCGGACTACCCGCGTGAAAAATACATCGGCATCCTTCGGAAAAGTTGGAACAAGATCACCCCCGCCGCGCAGGCCTTCGCCACGCAACTTCCTTTCCCACCCGCCATCGCCAGCTTGATCGAAGAAGCGATCCGCGGTCCTCAGTGAAATTCCGGACAATCACAATTCGTCGTAAATCTCGGTCAAACCCTCGGGATCAACGATCCCCGTAGAACCGGTTTTGATTTCGTCGATCCACGCACGGACGAGGATCGCACTCGTGTCCGCGCATGCCTGGAGCCCATAGGAATAGGGGCGGACGCCGGAGATATGCGGAAACGCGATGTCATGGATTCGAGAATTCGGGTTTCCGTCAGCGCCGATCACCCGATAGGTGCCATCGACATCGATGCCGCCGGTTTGGTAAAACAGTTCCCCCTCGACCTGAAACAGGTGCTCTTTTTTCTCATCCGGAATCTTTTTCGCGTTCTCCGATTTCGAAAAAGGCGCCCGCGCCTTGCGGACCGCTCCGCTTTCGACCAGCGACGGAAAAGGATATTCCTTCAGCTCCAGCGGTTTTTGCCCGCTGCAATCGACAAACATCCGGTAACTAACGGTGGATTTTTCTCCGTCATCCTCCACTTCGATCGCAGTCATGTCTTTTTCCTCAGCGTCTTCGCCGAGAGTGACATTGCCGGAAACGAGCTCAAGTTTCCCCGCGTCATACAATGCCAACAAGGTGTTACCGGAGGGCAATGGCATCGCCGCGATCACATTCATGAGAAATGGCATGAAGTGCGAATGAAACAAAAGATGATCTTCCGCCGGCATCAGCTCGGCATGAAAATTCAACGTATACATCAAGTCATCCAACACCTCTTTCCAATGAATCGGCTTGCGGTTGAGAACGGAATCTTTCGCTTCCACCATCTCATGACGCATGCCTTCAAAAGCATTTTGATAATCGTGTTCATCCGTCATTTTTTCGGAGAATTCACGAATCCCAAATTTCGGATCCGTCAGCAGCTCGACCATTTCAGGCATCTTATCTTTTGCGAAAGCATCCGAAAGTGCTGGGCGGCAAACTTTGTCAAAATACGTCTCGATTCTCAGGAAACCATTTTCATCTAACAGATCCAGCAATGAATCGCGGTCCACGTGGCGATAGATTTCACGCAACGGCTCGACTTGCTCAAACTGCAAATGAGGCAACAGACCTTGCGCGGAATGCATGACAATTTTGAAATTCTCCGCCCCGGGATGAGGATGAAAAACCAACCGCTGATCCGGATCTCCCCGAAACGTGCCATGACGATGCGCCAGCGAGGAAACCACATCAAACGCACTCAAAGACGCGCCAAGTGTGCCAATGGTGAAATCATGAAACTCACCGTCTTTGGGAATCAGTTTCGAAATCGGCCAAGGCGATGCATAATATCCCTTTTCCGGCTGATCTTCTTCCGTCCAGTAATGTCCGGTCGCGATGATGACTTTTGAAAACTCCCACTGTTCACCTTCAGCAGACCTGACTTTCACCGACCCAGGTTCCTGATGAAGATCCACAATTTCACATCCTGCATACTCTTGAAACGGAATGCCAATCTCCGAAAGCTCACTGACGATGGCTTGGTATTGGGAATTCAAATATCTCCCAAGGGCCAACCGGTTGTAAACCGTATGCTCGTCGATCTCGACATCTGCCAGATCGATCTCCTCCAAGATCGACCGGTCTTGCTTCCTTAACCAATCGGCAAATGAAACCATCAGCTCTGGCAATTCCTCCGACGAAATATTTGCCATGTTGTAGCGGTCCGTCGTCTGAGGGCTGTAAGGCATCCCCGTTCCCGTGAGACCGCTCTTTTCAAATATCGAAATGCCCTGAAGGTGATCCTTTAAAAATCGGGCCTCCGTCAAAAGATGTTTGAGCAAATAAATGGAAGAGGGTCCGCTTCCGATGATGGCCAGATTTTTCTGAGGATTCATGCAGATGAAAATCGAACATCGTAGCCGAAGCGACGAAATCAAGACGATCCGCAATCATGACCGTCATTGATCACTTTTCGATTCGCCCGACATCGAATCACGATGTAGCCTGAAAAACGGATCAGGCAAAATCGATGGAAGAAAACGACGAAGAATCAATCATCTCAATCGAAGCGAAGCTCTCGCACATCTATATCTCTGCCGGTCACGACTATTGGGGTCGCCACGGCGAGGGCCGATTGCAAAACGGCATCACCGAGGTCAGCGAAATCCAATGTGTCGCCGGCATGGGACTGCGTGGCGACCGGTATTTCGGCTACAAACCGGACTTCAAAGGACAGGTGACCTTCTTCGACGCAAAAATCGTCGAAGAAGTCCGTCAGCATTTCAAACTGCCCAAACTTCCCGCCTCGGTATTCCGTAGAAACCTCATCGTCAATGGCCTCGATCTGCCCCGGCTCCTCGGCAAGCGTTTCCGATTTCAAAATATTATTTTCGAAGGTTCCCAAGACTGCAAACCGTGCCACTGGATGGACCGCGTCATCGCCGATGGCGGCGAACAATTTCTCAAAGGAAATCTCCGCGGCGGACTGCGGGCGAAAATTCTCACCGACGGCGTTCTGCGCGTCGGCGGCTCCAGGCCTGACTGAGCGAGCAAGATCCGCTCCCGACGGTCTGATTTCTCAGAGGTCTGACCACCCCCACAGAACGACGGAACCCGAGAGACCTGTCCATCCCCATTGAATCCAAGAACCTTCCTCGCGGGTGATACGCACACCTTCAATTGAAAAGATCGGAGGATCAGCGTGAGAAGCTGCGTTTTCGACATTACAGCTCACTCTCGCCGACCCTCCGAAAGGGACGTCGTTCGCCTTCGGATAGCGTAACTCTATCCAAGGAACCAAAAAGATATCTAACAGGAGAGATGCAAAATCCGGGTCACGCGCCCGACCCCGCACCAGAGGGAAAAGGATCCTTCTTAACGGAGCGCTGGCTTTAGCCGGCGTGTCAAATTCGCTTGTTGCAGCACGAAAAATCGGGGGCAATGGGGGGATTTCATGGGAGAGTTTTTCGGAGGGATGAATCAATCTCGATCCCTCAACCGCTCAAAGTACGACAACCCTCGTATTCGCAACGAACCCACTTCAACGCTAAGCGAAGCAAACCCGTTTCGTAACAAAGAAGTCGCAATCATCGGATCGGATCAAAGAGTCCTTCCGGATGGACGGGGAGTTAGAAAACCGTAGAGAGACGGCTGTGACGATCTTTGGCCACCTCCCAAAGAAAGTGGCTTGGACATGCACCGCCACCCCCCCGACCTTTGGATCGGGTGTGACATCGTTGCGGTCGATGTCGACCGCTCTCTACAGGATTTCTACATCCTCGCCCGCCGAGGCGGACAAACAAAATCAATCACTTATCCCCCAAAACATCAACTCAAAAAATCGAACCGCTTCACCATGGGGCCCTTTTCCCGTCACGGAAACAATCCCGGCCAACGAGAAAATCAGCAATGCCAAATAGAATGGAAACCGCCCGAACAATGACGAAGGATTTTTCAAATTTGCGACTGCTCGGAAAAACTCAAATCACTATTTTCCGCAGAGGTTTCGATCCGCCTCGATTGGGCGACAAATCTGAAAACCCGAAACGCCCGGATACTGAAACCTTAAAGGTCTGGCCACGGGCAAAGGACGACTGAATCACATCAACCCGTCAATCACAATGTTAAAATCCAAGGACTGACCCCGTTTACTGACCCCGTTTAGGTATCCGTTTAGGTAAGGTATCAAATTTCGTGGATTTTTCTGCCTGACTGGGTGGTTCAATCAGATCGGGGGCGGATGCTTTCCGGCCATAAGAGGGATCGGTGGAGTTGCGCGCCTGCCATGGCACCACTGCCCACTGCCAACGAAACCGAGTGGGGTGAGCGGGCTGCGTCGCCGCAGGCAAAGATACCAGGCACCGACGTCTTGGCTTCTGAATCGATTTGCAACTGCATGCCCATGGGCGTTTCTTCTAATGCGCAACCTATTTGCTCTACGAGGCTACCGGAAGGATCGGTGCGCGGCGAGGTGAACAAACCGGCGAAGCAAAGTCGACGGCCATCGTTTAGTACTACGTCTGCCGTACCTTCTATTCTGTCGATGCGCTCTTGTTCGATGATTACGCCCCGTTTCTCCAGGCTGAGTCGAACCGGATCTTCCAACTCCAGAGCCCCATTGATGAGTAAGGTCACGCTTCCCCAATCGGTGAGGAGTTCGGCCTGATGAATCGATAAGGGCCGCACGGCGATAACGCCGATGGCGCCTCCGTTCAATTCATAGCCGTGACAATAGGGGCAATGGAAAACGTGAGTTCCCCAGCGTTCGGCCAGGCCTTTTACGGGAGGGAGATGGTCGCGCACACCGATGGCCAGCAAAATGCGTCTGCCTTGCCACGAGTTGCCGTTCGTCGCCGTGACGGTGAAATCATCCACTTGGCCGGAGACCTCTTTGACGCTCTCTTCCGCCCAAGTGAGGGTAGGGTAAGCTTCGAGTTGGCGGCGTGCCGTTGCTGCGAGTTCGGCAGGGTCGATGCCATCACTTCCCAGAAATCCGTGTGAATGGCGGGCGAAACGGTTACGGCGCTGGCCGGCATCAATGACCAATACCGATCTGCGAGCCCGTACCAATTGCAGGGCAGCGGCCATTCCTGCGTAGCTTCCGCCGATGACGATAAAATCATGCTTCATATCAGTTTTTTCCATGTTTTACGGCCGCATGTCGGCAAGAGAAGTCGGCGGCCAGATCCGCAAGGGTGATCTCGGAAAAGCGCTTCAGTAGCAGGGCTTCTGCTTCATCCAGTGTGACAGCGAGCGCGGCGTTGACCGCTTGCTCGACCAAGCATTCTGGAGCTTCGTTATGATTGCCAATCGCGAAAATGGCGGGTTCCTCAAGTGCCTCGTGCAAATGAAGCAAGGTGATGGAGCAAAGGTCTGCTTTGATGACCCATCCACCTGCGTGACCTCGATCAGAGCTTACAATTCCCGCTTTCCGTAAATAACCCATCGTTCGCCGAACGACCACCGGATTGGTGCTCAAGCATTGGGCAAGAACCTTCGAAGTGACGGGGCCTTCGTGATCCGCCATGTGCAAAAGCGCATGAAGAACCGAAGACAGGCGGCTGTGACGCTTCATGTAACTATTGATGTTCCATTTGTCCCGCTCAGTCAACTCGATTTTCCGAGGAGACGGAATCGGACTTCTTGTTTTGAGTGCTCTTGCGATCAGTGGGGGGATAAATATCTGGCGCTGCTGGGTTTTTCGCGGCGATTTAGAAATGATCAATTGGTATTCTGGAGCCTTTGGTGTCAGGAGGATTCAGGATCCAAAACAGCCGGGGCGAGGTGTCAAGTGGTAGTGTACAATGCCCTTCCAGACTCCTCATCCACGATGGGGGGAATTAAAAATGGCCTGGGACCTGGCACGACAAAGAAATAGGCCACTAAAAATCAGAGAGAAAAAATGGTGGCAAGGGGCGGATTTGAACCGCCGACCAAAGGCTTATGAGTCCTCTGCTCTACCACTGAGCTACCCTGCCATTTTTTTCTGTCACCGTTTGGGGCGAACAGGAGGCAATCCGGTATCGGCCCGCGCGCGGTTTGTCCAACGAAATTTACAAAACTCCTGACAATCCGCAACGCCCGATTGGTCGGGCCGGGTTGACAGTCAGAGCCTGGTCCCCCATGGTCCGCGGCTTAGAAGACTAAAATATGATTTTTAAAAGCCTCTGCCGCCACGCTGGGATCGGCGCGAATTCCTATCTGATAGAAACCAAGACAGCTCGCGTCGTCTTGGACGCCGGTATGCATCCCAAGCACGAAGGCAATGAGGCGATCCCTCATTTTGATTTCCTCGAACCGGGAAGCATCGATTCCGCGATCATCACTCACTCGCACTTGGACCACGTCGGCACGCTGCCGGTTTTGCTCGATTCCCAGGCACAGGCGAAGGTTTTCATGAGTCCGGAAACGGCCGAGCTATCGTCCGCGTTGCTGCATAACTCCGTGAACGTCATGCAGTCGAAACGCGTTGAACTCGGCATCACCGAATATCCGCTGTTTGATCATCGCGAGTTGGATCGTATCAAGGAAACGATCGAGCCACGCGGAATCGAGCGCCCTTTCGACCTCGACCATGGCGGCACGCTGCGCGCCACATTCCACGATGCTGGTCACATTCTCGGCTCGGTCGGCGTGACGATCGAGGGCGACGGGAAAAAAATCTTCTACACCGGTGACGTGAATTTCGAAGACGCCACGCTGCAAAAAGGCGCCGTTTTCCCGACGGACACGGTCGACGCATTGATCGTGGAAACGACGCGTGGTGACAGCTCGCGCCGGCCGGACTACACCCGTGCCAGCGAAGAAGCGGATCTCGCGGAATCGATCAGCCGGGTGCTCGCACGTGGGGGTTCCGTCCTGATCCCGGTTTTCGCCATGGGAAAAACGCAGGAAGTCCTGGCGATGCTGCATCGTTTCAAAAAAGAAGGCCTCATTCCGAAAAAAGCCCCGGTTTACATCGGCGGCCTGAGCACGAAAATGACGACCATTTACGATCGTTTCACCGATTCTTCACGGCGCAATTTCCCCGGATTCAAATTCCTCTCCGACATGGAGATCGAAGGAGGAAACCGCAAACGCAAAGGCAGCATTCCCTTCGCCGCCGGTTGCATCTACGCGCTTTCCAGCGGCATGATGACGGAAAAAACCGTGTCGAACAACTTCGCCCGCCAGGGTGTTTTGGAAAATTCACGTCACGGGCTTTTCTTCGTCGGTTATGCCGATCCGGCCTCGCCCGGCGGACAAATTCGTGCAGCCCAACCGGGCGACGACGTTCTGCTTGATCCAGCGTATCCGCCGGTCAAGATGCGTTGCGAAATGCGGATCTTCGATTTCAGTGGCCACTCGACCCGTGAAGCGATCGCCGACTTCGTGGTAAAGGTGAAACCGAAAAAGGCATTCCTCGTCCACGGCGACGATCCCGCGATCGAATGGTTCCGCCAAGAGCTGAACCGCCGCATCCCGGAAACCGAGATCATCGTCCCGCTCCCGGGCGTCGCTCACGAAATCTAAGCGTTTCCCCTGTTTTTCACCCGAATCCCCGAATATATGTTACCCGAAAACACCTGGCTCATCGGCCTCGCCATCCTTTGCGTCGTTCTCGGCGCGATGCTCAGCTCGAAATTTTCCAAAGGCCGTGCGGAAAAAAAGCGCCTCGCTGAGGACTCCTCCGCACGGGATCGCGGGAAAAAACTCGAAGAATCGCTCTCCAAAGCCCAAGCGAAACTCAAAGAAGTCCAAGCGGATTTCGATTCGCTCAAAAACAGCTCCGTCAGCAAATCCGCCTTGGAATCGGTCCACGCTGAGCTTGCAGAGCTCCGCCAAGCCCTCGACACCGCTCAAAAACGCGCCGCCGCTCTTGAGACCGATTTGAAAAAGTCCCAGGAAACGCTCAAAGGCCTCCACGCTCGCGCAAACGAGGTCGATCGCACCCAAAAAGAACGCAGCTTCACTTTGGAAAACGAGCTCTCCAAAACCCGCGCCCAGCTCGCCGACGCCCTCGCCCGCCCGGACAACACCACCGAACTCCACGCGGAAATCGAGCGCCTGCGCGAATCCGTCGCCAATGGCACCCGCTACGCCGGCGAGCTCCGCAAACGCGAGGCCGCCGCTCAAGAGGCACTTCAAAAACTTCAGCGCAAACTCGACAAACAACCGGTCGAGTCCACCGATCCGGTCGAATCCGCCCCCAACGATTTTCCGGCACGCGAATCGGACCGCATCGCCGCCGCGAAGGCCGAAGTCATCCGGCTCCACGCTCTGAATGCCGAACGGAAAAACGTCACCCCTGCCGCCGAACTGCCACTTTTCCCTGAAGAACCGGTTAAATCCGCGCTGGCGGCGAATGAAAATCAAGAAGACGAAACAATCGTCTGAGTATCCCACGTAAAAACCCGACCATATGAACAAGCACTTGGCTTTCCCGCTCCTTCTGCTCACCTCGGCCCACGCCCAGCCGCTCGATAAAACCGTGATCGCGGAAGGATTCCACGATCCGATGGAAATCGCCGTCGCTCCCGACGGCGACCTTTTTGTCACCGAACGCGAAGGCCGCCTGCTGCGCGTCCGCCCGTCAACCGGTGGGATTTTCGAAATCGGAGCGCTCAAAGTAGAAGCGCTCCGAGCCAGTGATCCGAACAGCAACTACGCGCGAGAAGACGGTCTGCAAGGAATCGCGCTTGATCCGGACTTCGCCAACAACCAGCGGATCTACCTTTATTACAGCGATCCGGAAAAGGTCCTGGACCGCTTGTCACGCTTCACGCTCAAAGACGGAAAGCTCGATAAATCGTCTGAATTGGTGCTCATCGAGGTCCCGACGACCCGCGAAAACAAAGTCTGCCATCACGGGGGCAGCGTCGAATTCGGCCCTGATGGATTGCTTTACCTCAGCACCGGCGACAATACCAACCCGTTTGAAAGCAGCGGCTCGTCACCGATCGATGACCGCGAAGGTCATGAATACGCGAACGCTGCTCGCAGCGCGGGAAACACCAATGATCTGCGGGGAAAAATCCTGCGCATCAAGCCGACCGAAACCGGTTACGAAATCCCCGAAGGAAATCTTTTCAAACCGGGCACGCCAAAAACCCGTCCGGAAATCTACGTGATGGGCTGCCGCAACCCGTTTCGCATTTCGATCGATCCGAAAACCCGCAATCTCTTCTGGGGCGAAGTCGGCCCGGACGCCGCCAGCGACACCGCCCGCGGCCCGCGCGGTCAGGACGAAGTGAACGTGGCGAAAGCCGCCGGCAATTTCGGTTGGCCCTTTGTCATCGGCAACAACGAACCTTACAGCCGGTTTGATTTCGCCACCAACAAGGTCGGCGAAAAACAAAATCCTGCCGCGCCGAAAAACGAAAGCCGAAGCAATACCGGTTTGACCGATCTGCCGCCCGCCCAACCGGCGCTGATTTGGTATCCCTACGCGGAAAGCCCCGAATTCCCGGTTCTGGGAAAAGGCGGCCGCAACGCCATGGCCGGACCGGTTTTTTATCACGACTCCGCCCGCAAATACAACATCCTCGGACCGGAAGACGACAAAACCCTGCTCGCCTACGAATGGATGCGCGGGAAAATTTTCAAAGCAAAACTCGATGCTGACGAAAAACTGAAAAACCTCGAAGTGCTCGCGGACGGATTCATCCACCCGATGGATCTCGAAATGGCCCAGGACGGCACGCTCTGGATGCTCGAATACGGAAGCGACTGGTGGTTTAATAAAAACGGCAAAATCCTGCGCTTGCTGCCAAGCAGCGGAAACAAACCGCCGACGATTTCCATCGAAGTTTCCTCCGCCGATGCCAATCAGTTTCTCGTCAAGGAAGCGAGCGATCCGGACGGCGACCCGGTAACCATCACCTGGTGGCTCACCGAAGGCGCTACCGAGCGCTCATTGGGAACCGGTCAGACAGCCTCTCTTTCCGGAACCACGGGCACGGAAGTCCGCGCCGTCGCGACCGACGGCAAGGGCGGCATTGCGATCGCACGCGTTTCCTTGGTGAAAGAAAAGGCGTTACCGCAGTTGATTCTGGACATCGGAGGCCAACCCAAATCGCTCAATTTCAACCAGGAAGTTTCTTTCGCCGTCCGCGCTGAAGGATTGGACAGCTCCAAGGTCACGGTCCGCGCGCGCTACATCCCGCCGACCGGTCACGACGCGGGCGGTCCGCAATTCAGCACCGATGTTGAAACTCTGGTGACTTCCAAACTCTGCCTCGCTTGCCACCAAGTCGCCCATCCATCGGTCGGGCCACAGTATCTCAACGTCTCCCTGAAATACCGCGATCGCGCGGATGCGGTGGATTATTTGAAAGGCAAACTCAAGAACGGTAGCACCGGCGCCTGGGGCGAAGTTCCCATGCCGCCGCAGATCGCCGTCAATGATGAGGAAGCGAACACGATCATTCGCGCGATCCTCGGTTTGGCCGATGGCATCAGCGAAGCGAGCGGCTCCGCTTCCGGAAAACTCAAGCTCGCGCCTCAACCCCCGGATGCCGCTCCCGCCGGAGCGTGGGAAATCAGCGCAGACGCGCCTGGCTTCCTCGGTGCGAAATTCCGCGTGGCTGCGGAAAAGTAAACTGGACCTCGGACTTGAGTCCGAAATCTTCAACCACGGACTCAAGTCCGTGGTCCAATTTTCCCAAAGCGCTTTTCGAGTTCCTGCCGCCGGAACGCGAAAATGCGCTTCAGCTTTTCACCGACAAATACCGCGTGAGCCAGCGCGCCAAACGGTCCGAATGGCAACGCGTAGTGAACGAGATCCCGCATCCGCACGCCACCTTCGATTTCCTCGAACGTATGCCGATGATGCCAAAACCGGTAAGGCCCAAATCGTTGCTCATCGACGAATGATCGGCCTTCCTCGACGGATTTGATTTCCGTCACCCAGCCAACCCAAGTCAGCGGCGCGACTTTCACCCGATAGGTGATGATCTGGCCCTCATACATTTTGTCGCCGGAAAGCGTCAGCAATTTCATCCCAAGATCGCCCGGAGTGATCTCGTCCAGATTCCGCGGCGATGAGAAAAAGTCCCACGCCTCGGCCAAGGTGAGCGGCAGGATTTGCTCCTGCTCTAAAACGTGGATCTTCATGATGGGTGACCGGTGAAAAAGTAGCGTGCGCTTTCCAAAATACCCGTCGCCAGTTCCCCAAGGCTCAAACCGGACGTTTCCACCTTCAAGTGGGCGGTTTCCGCATACCAGGGCTTGCGCATTTCTAGCAGCTCTTCGATGCGTTTGTAGGGATCATCCGTGTGCAGCAGCGGCCGATCACGCGATCGACCGGTTCGATCAAGCAGAACCTGGATCGGCGCGTGCAACCAGACGACGTAGCCGAGATTTCGCAGCAGCGGCCGGTTTTCCGGACGGACGACGACTCCGCCGCCCGTCGAAATGATCCGCCGTGGCCCGGGGACTTCCGACAACTCGCGCAGCAGCCCGCTTTCCATGTCGCGAAACGCCACCTCTCCCTCTTCTTCGAAAATCCGGGTGATCGGTTTTTCCGCGAAATGCTCGATCACCGCGTCCATATCCACCAATTCGTAGCCCAGCCGCTGATGCAGCTCGCGCCCGATGGTGGATTTTCCGCAACCCATAAACCCGATGAGAACGATGTTCTTCGGTGTGGTGCCCAATTCGTTCATACCGCACCCTAGCTCGCTCCGTGCCGATGAAGAAACTGGAAAATCAGGATTCGCCAGCCGTCGTGCGATCTGGCAAAACCGCCGCGTGTCCGAGACCCGAACGATCCAAGCCGCCGATGACGAAATGCAGGAAGCCGTGAGCGCCGCCTGCGAATTGCTCCAACAAGGAGAAATCGTCGCCCTGCCGACCGAAACCGTGTATGGCCTCGCGGCCGATGCTTTTAACCCGGAAGCCGTCGCGAAAGTTTTCGCCGCAAAAGAACGGCCGTCGTTTGACCCGCTGATCGTCCACATTGCCAGCCGCGGCGATCTGAAATCCGTGGCGATCATCCCCGAGGAAATTCTGCCGACGGTGAATCAGTTGACCGCCGCATTCTGGCCCGGCCCTTTGACGATCATTTTACCGAAGCACCCGGATGTTCCGGACATCGTGACTTCCGGTCTGCCCACGGTCGCCGTTCGCCAAAGCGCCCACCCGATTTTCCGCGCGGTAAACAAAGCGCTTGGCCGACCGATCGCCGCACCGAGCGCCAACCGGTTTGGGCGAATTTCCCCGACTTCCGCTTCCGCCGTTTCCAAAGAACTGGATGGCCGGATCCCGCTGATCGTCGATGCCGGAGCCTGTGCCGAAGGCGTGGAAAGCACGATCATTTCCATCGAACCTCGCGAAGGGAAAAAACCGATTTTCAAACTTCACCGCGCCGGACCGGTGACCAAAGAACAACTTCAGGATTACGGCAAAGTTGAAAAAGCCCGCGAAGTTTCTAACGAAGCCCCCCAAGCCCCCGGTCAGCTCGCCAGCCACTACGCGCCACGAACGCCGCTGATTCTGCTGGAAAAACCGGAAGATTTCGAACCGGAAGAAGGCAAACGTTATGGCCTCCTCAGCTATCGCGGTGAAGACGACAGCCCTTACATCGATCTCCACGATTGGGAAATGGTGGAAAGTCTCAGCCCCGGTAGTGGAAAACTTGCCGAAGCGGCGATCCGGCTTTTCTTCGTCATGCGCCTCATGGACGAAGCCGGCCTCGACGCGATCATCGCCGAACCGGTCAGCGAAACCGGACTGGGCGTCGCCATCATGGATCGCTTGAGAAGAGCGTCGACCCGAGCCTAGGAACCGGCCCGGTCCGGCGATTCGGGTTTTTTCTCCTTGGAAATCATCCGAAGCATCGCGCTGAGCTCGGTCACGATACGGCCAAGCTGCGGATAAGTCCACGGCTCGCGAAAATGCGCAGGATCCGCTTCACCACGCTGGATCTCGGGCAGCCGGAAATTTTTCAAACCGGTCAAAACCTCTCCGATATCGGCGGGGGGACGCCCGGTCTGTTCGCAGAAAATCAGGGCCTCAAATGCCACGCCACAGAGACGGGAGAATTGCTCGACCGTTTCCGCGTGCCGCGTTTTCTCGCCATCGAGATGCAACGTGATGACCGAAAGCGCACGAGCGACGCGTTGGTTTCCATTGGCAAGGGCACCGGCCTGTTCCAGACCGCGCTGTTGATTTTTCGGATCCGCAATCATCCGGCGCAGCGAAGAAAATGCCTCACTGTTTGCCGACTCTGCCGCCTGCCGCACCCGCAAGATCGCGTCATCTTGAACGCCGCCGTTCCTCAACCGGTCGAGGGTCATTTGCAGATACTCGCCATTTTTCCGCAAGGCCGCCGCCATGATCGCAGGGAAACGCCCTCTCTCCCACGCCGGCCAAAACAAAAATGCCGCCGCCAGGGCGAGCATCCCACCAAGCAAAGTGCTGGCCATTCTTTCCAAGGTAAAGGCCAGGGTCACCGGATGCTGAGCCTCGGTGAGCAGCACCACCATCAACGTGATGAAAACCACTGCCACGGCATAGTTCCGTTTCAGATAGTACGCGAATAGAGCGATGGTGATCGCGATCGCCACCAGCAACACCGCCGCCGGTGGATGCAGCCACAACAAGCTGCTGGCAATCAGTCCGCCGGCCAAGGTCCCGACGACCCGTTGCGCCGCCTTTTCCCGCGTCGATCCAAAATCAGGCTGAAGCACGACAAGCATCGTAAAGGGCAACCAGTAGCCGTGGCTGAATCCGCTCTGAATAAAAAACGCCACCCCGCCCAGCGCGAGAATCACCGCCCGCATCGTGTGCCGAACCAGCGACGGATCAAACTGCCCGTTCAAATTAAGGCTCGCCGCAAGGGGCCGCAACGTCAGCGTGCCCAAATCGAACAGCTCCATGGAAAAAGCCGCCCGCTCGTTCACCCGGTCCATCGTCGCCCGCAGCGACCGGCGGACCATCGGTAGTTGCTCCTCGATCTGCCGGATGATGTCGGCGAACTGCTCACCCGCGACCGGATCGTCGAGCTGGGATTTCACCTGCGAGCGGACGATCGCGAGAAGATTCTCCAACCGAGTCAGCCGGACTTCGAATGCCGTCCAGTGCGACGGCTGACGCGAAACGACGGCCAGCGCCACCATTCGGGCGGTGTTCGTGAGAGAGGTGAGCGCCGGGGCGAACACCGGTTCCAACCGCTGATAACCCGCTTGATTCGAAACCGTCTCCAACGCGGTGCGAAAGGCGATGATCCGCAAACCCAACCGCGCGGCGGCGATGTTGAGCGCTTCAAGATGCTTGAGGAAATCCCCAGGATGACGTTTCGACGCATGCAGAATGGCTTGAGATTGATTCAGCTTCGCCCGCAGATTCACCTCGCGATCGATCATTTTTTCACGCTGCTCCGTCTTGTCCGGGGAAATCGCTTCGAGCAAATCCCCCAGCGCCATCCAGCTCTCCGCCACCACACGACGCAGCGGATGTTGCGGATGAAACGGCCAAAACGCGACCTGCAACAGCACGCCAAAAAGCCCACCGATCAGGGTGGCAAACACCGGGTGACCGTTCGAAACCGGTCCCACCGACACCGGTCCGGCAAGGGAAATGAAAAACAGCAAACCGCTGGAAACGGCCAAACCCGGTCCATACTCGCTGCTCAAATGCCGCCAAAGCCCACCCGCGCCAACCACGATCGCCGTGCCCAACAGGGCAAATGGCAAACCGATCTCTCCCAAGGTCCCAACAAAAACCGAACCGGTCAAAATCAACGTAACCGCCAACAATAGGCCCAGTCTCAATGAATAAACTCCCCGAACATCCACCTGAGCAATCGTTTGCGCAGCGATACAGGCATGGATCGGATCGAGGTGAATCCACCCGAAATGGGTCGCCAACAACGGCACCATGAACGCAATCACCGCGCGGATCGCCCGATTCAGGTCAGGCAGGAGAGATTCCCTTTCGATGAAATCGGCCAGATGCCGCCTGATTTTGTTAACGCCCATGGTTGAACTTCGCAGAACAGAATGGCGCACAATCCGCCACACGCAAGCCCGTCTCAAACGAACGACCTCAGCACCGTGTTACTTTTGAAACAATCACCTCGAAAAATGCATCTCTCTAAGTTCGGCAAATGTTTCGGCGATCAGCCCTTGCTCATCGTTGTGCAAGAAATGTTGCCGCTGCCAGTGGTGATGATACGTTGATCCGCGTCAAAGTTTTTAGAATCAGCGACTGGATCAAATGTCGAAACCTCGCACAAATCATGCATTTCCATTTTTCAGAAAATTGACATGCTTGAAATAACGATCGAACCGGCCTGAAACCGCAAGCTCCCGCATTCCTTATCCTTCATCAACATGCTCGCTGCTGAACGCCAACGCCGCCTCTTGGAACTCGCTCGAAAAGACCGCACTGTCCGAACAACCGACTTGGCGAGAGACTTTCATGTCACCGAGGAAACGATTCGCCGCGATCTTGACTTTCTCTCTCGGCTCGGCCACTTGCGACGCACTCACGGCGGCGCGATGGACGCTGCCGTTTCGCTCGGCGAGCTGTCTCCGAGCGAGCGAGAAGCTCGACAGTCCGAGGAGAAAATCGCCATTGGTCGCTCCGCAGCAGAATTGATACAAGACGGTGAGACGTTGCTATTGGACGCCAGCTCGACGGGACTCGAATTCGCAACACAGCTCCCCAAAGACAAGCGGTTGCGTGTGGTCACCTATTCTCTCGCGATTCTTGAGCGGCTCGCATTGCGCGAGGATCTCGAACTTGTCCAACTCGGCGGGTTTTACGAAAGAAGCAGTCGCCGGTTCTCCGGTCTATTGACCGAGAAAGCATTGCTGGCGTTGCGCATCGACCGGTTTTTTTTCTCAGGCAGCGGTTTTAATCCCAAATATGGCGTTGGCGAATCGGATCCCGAACAAGCTCGCCTGAAGCAGATGATGGTCGAGCATGCCGAATGGTCTTGTGCCTTGATGGATCACACCAAATTGGGAGCACGCACGGATCATTTTTTTGCCCAATGCGCGGACTTTCACGTGCTGGTGACGGACAAAGGAGGAAGAAGCTACGCGTCGAAATACCTGAAAGCCACATCTTACGACGTGCGCTTTGGTCGCTGACTCTGCTAACTAGGATTCAAAAAAATCAAGCGTTCAGCAACTTCCAGTCGTCCGCAGCAAGACAGCATGGATCGTTCGCCACCCAGTGGTTTGGGGCGATTTCCTTCAACGATAAATCCGCGCCGATGGTTTCTTCGTAGCGCGGGTGCTTGATCCGGTGGCCAAAGGCGCTGCCCGCCGGCGGATCAATCGGCGATGGCACGTCACCTTCTAACAGAATTTTCTTCCGCTGGATCGTCGGGTCGGCCGAGGGGATCGCGGAAAGCAGCGCCTTGGTGTAGGCATGTTTGGGATTTCGATAAATCGCTTCCGCACTGGCGAGTTCGACAATTTTCCCGAGATACATCACCGCGACCCGATCGCTGATATGTTTTACCACCGATAAGTTATGGGCAATAAAAAGATAAGATAAGCCAAAGTCCTTCTGAAGCTCGACCAGCAAGTTTAAAATCTGCGATTGCACCGAGACATCGAGAGCCGAAACCGGTTCATCACAAATGATGAGCTTCGGTTTCAAAGCGAGGGCGCGCGCGATGCCGATCCGCTGGCGTTGGCCGCCGGAAAATTCGAATGAATAACGATCTGCGGAAGCCGCAGGAAGGCCGACACGATCCAGCAACTCATTCACCCACTTTTGTCGCTCCGACCGGCTTCCCAAACCATGGATGACATACGGCTCTTCTAGTATCGAGCGAACATTCATTCGTGGATCAAGCGACTCCGCCGGATCTTGGAAAATCATTTGAAAATCTTTTCGATACGGTCTCAGCCCGGATTGTCCGAAATCTGAAATATCCGTCTTTTCAAAACGGATCGAACCGGAAGTCGGCTTCAAAAGTCGGACGATCGCTTTTCCCAAAGTCGATTTCCCACAACCGGACTCGCCGACAAGACCAAGCGTTTCACCCGGTTTGATATAAAGCGAAACGCCATCGACCGCTTTCACCGCACCGGTTTGGCGCAGCAACACACCACCGCGAACCGGGAAATGAACACGAAGATCTTCAACTCTGAGAAGCGGAGCTTTCTTCTCTTCACTTCGATGTTCAACGTTTGATGTTCGATGTTCGATGTTCATACCGGTTGATAACATTCAGGACACATTTCCACCCAGTGCCCGGATGAAACTTCGGCGAAGCGTGGACGCTCGCGGCTCACGGGCGCGGTGCGGCCCATGCGTTGGCAGAAACGGCAGCCGTGCGCGTGATCTCCTAGGCTGGCGACCATGCCGGGGATGGTGTTGAGGATGGATTTCGAAGGAGTTTCCAACGTCGGAATCGAGGCGAGCAAACCCCTGGTGTAAGCATGCAGCGGTTGTTGGAAAAGTTCCTTAGCCGGAGCTTTTTCGACGACGCGACCGGCATACATCACCACCACCTCATCGCAGGTTTCCGCGATCACTCCGAGGTCATGCGTGATCAGAATAGTGGACATCTCCATCTCCGCCTGCAACCGGTTCATCAAATCAAGAATCTGCGCCTGCACGGTCACATCGAGCGCGGTCGTCGGCTCATCAGCGATGAGCAGTGACGGTTTGCAAGCCAGCGCCATGGCAATGACAACGCGTTGGCGCATGCCGCCGGAAAGTTGGTGAGGATAATCCATCATCCGCTTTTCCGGAGCGGGAATGCGGACACTTTTCAGCATCTCGATCCCTGCGTCCCACGCGTCTTTTTTGGAAAGCTTCGTGTGGAGGCGAAAAACTTCGGTGATCTGTTTGCCGATCCGATGGACCGGGTTGAGCGCGGTCATCGGTTCTTGGAAAATCACACCGATTTCCCCGCCACGGATTTTCTGCATTTCGCGCTCGGTCGCGTGGACGAGATCGTGGCCTTTGAAAAGAATGCTGCCGCCGAGAATTTTTCCAGCCGGTTGAGGTAAAAGCCGGACGATCGACATCGCGGTCACGCTTTTTCCGCAGCCGGACTCGCCGACAATGCCGACGGTTTTTCCTTTCGGCACCGTAAACGAAACCTGATCAACCGCGCGCAGCAGCCCGCGTTCGGTTTCGAAGGAGGTGATGAGTTGATCAACCTCAAGAATGTTTTCAAAGGCGCTCATTGCGGTGCAACCGGTTCGTCGGGATTTCCGGGAATGATTTCCGGAGCCGGTTTGACAGGGAGTTGGCGGTAATTTTCGACGACACGATTCGATTCTGGAAACGTTTTCCCCGACCGACGCGCAGCCTGCGTTTCCTGTTTCAGATCATCATCGATCCAATAAACGTAAACTTCGTGCGGATCATAAACCACCGGTGGACTGAAATGAGTCGTCTCACAATCCGGCCAGCGGACCCAGCGCCACGAACCAATACGAATGAAATCCACGGCATAACCCGGAACAAAAATCCCTTCGTCGTGCATGATGTTCTGGAGTTTCCAAGACGCGACGCGAAGCGCTTCGGTATCGCGCGCGTTCCGAACTTGCTCACTCAGGCGATCGGTGTCCGGCCTCCCCCAGACAAAGATATTATTCGTCTGCGGTTTGGGATTTCCTTTTTCATCAAACGCATTGGTCGAGTGAAGGAACTGGTGGAAATCCGGAACCGGCGGGGTGATGCCCCAAGCGGTGAACGTGATTTCATGCTGCTTCTGCATGACTTTTTTGTAGGAAACCGTGGCTTCCAATCCATCCAGCCGAAGATCAAGTCCGCAGGCTTTGGCATCTTCGCGAAGAATCGCGAAAATCCGATCCACGATAGGAATGGCGGCATAACTCGCGGAGATCGAAAGTCGGGTGCCATCCGGTTTTTTCAAAATGCCATCCCGATCTTCCTCGGTGTAGCCGGCAGCCCGAAAAGCGGCACGCGCCTCGCTGACCGAATAGGGCCTCGCCCGGATCGACGGATCACTGAAGGTGACATATCCTTCGTTAAAAGCATTCAGCCGTTGGTAATCGCCGCGAAACATTACATCGATCACCTTCTGCCAATTCATGGCATAGTTGATACCGATGCGGACGTTTTTGTCATTCAGCGGCACCTTGCTGACATTGAGATAAAGCCCACGTGGAACTTTAGGATATTGATTATAAAACGTCGTCCGCTCGATGTAACCGTCATAAACCGGAGGCATCTCGGATTTTTCATACCAATATTCCGGACGAGTAAGAATCGCCGTATCAAGTTCTCCGGCACGGAAAAGCTCGAAGGCTTTTGAGTCATCACGGACCACGGTGTGGACGATCTTGTCAGCATTGAAACGGTATTTGTAGTATTTCCGGTCTTTTGCCCACCAGTTTTTTACGCGGCTCTGAGTGATGGACGCGCCTTTGACAATGTCTTCGTCCTTCACTTCGTAGGCACCGGTCGTGGGGGGGAATTTCCACTGATAACGTTCGGTGTAGTCCGGCCCATAATCGGTGTAAAAATGCGGCGGCGAAGGTGAAAGCCCGCCGGCGGTCGCAGCGGCGTACGGTTTCGCCTCGGGCAACGAAACCGAAATCATGCTATCGTCATAAATCGCGATCTGCGCGAGATTCTCCCGAAAGTACTGCTTTGCGTATGGATTGACGATGTTATCGGAAACGCGGAGATAAACATAAACGAGGAAATCCTTTGCTTTCACCGGCACTCCATCGGAATAACGCGCTTCCGGATCGAGGTGCATATAGATCGTCCGCCCGTCCGCAGAAACCGCCCAGCGGTCGGCCAAGCCGGGAATCAGCTCCATCGTTTGCGGATGCAAGGTGACGAGCGACATATCGATATTATCGTAAAGCTCGCCACGGAAACTGTTATTCGAATTTTCGCCAAAAGGTCGGAGCGTCGGTGGAAAACCGGGCATGAAGGTGCGAAACACTCCACCTTTTTTCGATGCCGGGTCGCCGATCTCCGGTTGGTCCATACCGGTTTCCCAAACAAGATCAGACGGAATTTCCGAAGGTGTGCCGATTTTCAAATAGTCGCCGAGAGACCGACGGAAATTCCATTTTTCCATCTCACCACGAAGAGCTTCGGCCTGGGCTTCCAGTCCGGACCTTTCCTCAACGGTCGCCGTTTCGAGCGCGGCGGAAATGCGGTCGATCTCTTTTTGCGTCGCCGACTGCTGCTCACCCAACCATTGGTGGATATAGGTATTGTAGAGCGGAAGGAAGTCATCAAATCCCAACGACCGCTCGTTTTGGCGGGTTTCCTGATGGCAACCGGTCCCCAGCAGGACGAACCATCCGGCGAGCATCAAACCCCACAATGAAATCAATCGGCGCATCAACGATAATAAGTGAATTTTTTCGGATCGAACGCTTCGCGAATCGCTTCTCCAACAAAGGTGATCAGGACTAAAAGCGCGACGAGCACCACGAATGTGGACGTGACAAGCCAGGGCGCGGCGAGGTTGGAAAGACCGTCATTCAAGAGGCGTCCCCACGTTGCATATTCCGGCGGCAAGCCGAAACCCAGATAGTCCAGTGCAGTCAGTGAGAACACCAAGCCGGACATGCTGAACGGAATCAGCGTCACGATGATCGCGATCGTGTTGGGTAAAAGATGGCGGAAAATGATCCGGGGAGTCCCTGCGCCCAGAACCCGGGCCGCAGCGATGTAGTCACGCTCTTTGTCACGATAAGCGGCGGTTCTCATCAGCGCGGTGATGCCCATCCAGCCGAAAACGATAAGAATCGTGAGGATCACCGGCAGGCCTTTGAACCGCTCCGGCACCATGCTGGAAAAGATGATCACGACGAAAAGAAATGGCATGTTCGAAAAAATCTCGATCAACCGGTCGACGATCAGATCGAACCAGCCACCAAAAAATCCCATCAACATGCCGACGGTGATGCCGATCAGATAAACCACCGGAAGATAAATCAGCGCGGCTTTCAGATTCACCTGCAATCCCCCGTAAAGATATGCCAAGACGTCGTAACCTTGCGATGTGGTTCCCAACCAGTTTTTCTCCTCCGGAATCGGCGGTGCCGGATGATATTTCACGGCGCGCAGATCACTGGAAGAAAGCGCGAGGAAACTTTCTTTGGTGCCATCGCCACTGAACCGGTCGGATACCAGATTTCCATTGCGGTATTCCCCGCTGTAAACCGGTACGCCTTGCGCATCCCAACCGTCCATCGGCCCCGAGAGTTTTCCTTTCCGCAAAGTGAATCGCAGATGCATCTTCGATTTCAAAACATCGAAATACCGCGCGGCCAATCCGGAGTAGGGCTCATTACTACCCGATTCGTAGTATTTCCCTTCGCGCAGCTCTAACGATTTCGAGCGCGGCGGCAGGGTGTCACCGGTCGGATCGTAAGGAATCAGCGGAAGAATGACTCGGCCTTTACCGGTTTGAGCAAAGGTGCGCTTCAGTTCTCGGTAATCCGCCGGAGCTTCTGCAGATTCTCCTTCGATCCCGAAGTCGCGATTTTTTAGATCGGTTTGTAAAAATGCCGGGAACGTCCATTTACCGTCGTGTTTCACAGCCAGCGCGCGCTTTCCGACGATCGCCTGATCGAGCATCGCCAGACTTCCGAGAATGATCAAAATAATCAGCGAATAATAACCGCGCTTGATTTCACAGAACCGTCGGACGCGACGAACCGTGACTGGATTCGGCGGACCAGAAGTGAACGAGCGCACGATCATCGTCAAACCGGTCAGCCATAAAATCGCAACTGCGAGCCAACCGAACCATGGGAAAACCGTGCCCGCTTTTTCGAAATTCAGCCAGGGCACCTGACGGCTCGCGTCGAAAAACCAACGCGCCGTTGGAAAAGCGATGCGCTGGATTTCACCGGTCGCCGCGAGGGCTCCGATGGCTGTTAGAAAAATTCCGATCGCTCGCATCACTTATTCGAATTTAATCCGGGGATCCACCATCGCGACAATAAAGTCGGAGATCACATTTCCAATCAGCATGAGAAATGCGGCAATGGTCAGCGTGCCCATGATGACCGGCACGTCGCGGGCGATGACCGATTGGTATTGCAGCAGACCAAATCCCTGAATGTCGAAAACTGTTTCGATCAACATCGAACCGCCAACAAAAATGCCGACCAATCCGCCCAGACTGGTCGCGATGGGGATCATCGAGTTTTTCAGAGCGTGACCGAAAACCGCTTTGCGAAAACTCGCACCTTTCGCCACCGCGGTCCGCACATAATCGGCGGCGAGATGATCCATCAGATTGTTTTTCGTCAGCATCGTCAGCATCGCGAATCCACCGATGACATAACATAACAACGGCAAAACCGTGTGATGGGCGAGATCCTTGACCTTATCCCAATCCCCCATTTGATCGAAGTCCGGACTGGTGAGTCCAAAGAGCGGGAAAAGATTCATGCGCGCACCGAGATGAACTAACAGAATCGCGCCGAGCGCAAAACCGGGGATGGAATAACCGATGAAAATCAGCACCGAACTCGCGCTATCGATAAACGTCCGGTGACGCAGCGCTTTCAAAATCCCGAGCGGAATGCAAACCGCGTAAGTGATAAACGCCGTCAGCAATCCAAAATACACCGCGACCGGCATGCGGCTGAGAATCATTTCGTGAACCGGATCGTTATAAACCGTCGAGCGTCCGAGATCGCCCTGCAAAAGACCGGCCATCCGCGTTTGATAAATCACCGCGCGCGGGCTGTAACTCGGCACGTTTTCGCTACCGGTATTGCGCCGCTTGAACCGGTCCTGCCGATCCTTTTCCGTCTCAAAGCGCGCTTTCCACCCCTCGTCGGAAATCGCCCGACCGGTCTCGGCAAAAACCGCGGAAGAAATCCGATCGCCATCGCGAGTCACATGGACCAGCCGCCCGTCGCCGCGCAATACCACCGAGGCGATCTTTTCGGTATCGATCGAGCCGCCGATCGTTTCCTCACCCTGCGGGCCATACTCACCTTTTGAAATGCGCGTTTCCTTCGGCAAGAGCCCGAGCCACTGGGCATACGCGCGCAAGACCGGTTGATCGAGGCCGAATTGCTCTTCCAAATCTTCCATTTGCTCTTCGCTCAACCCGCCTTGGGATGAATTCGATGCCGACCGGTTTCCACCTTTTTCCGCCGCCCGCGCCGCTTCTTGCAGCGCCTGGTCCATCGGCCCGCCCGGAACAAACCGAGTGATGGTGAACACGAGCAGCGTGATCCCGATCATCGTCGGAAAAATAAGCAGCAGTCGTCTGAGAAAGTAACTTTTCACGCAGTGTTCGCTAAGCTTTTACCCCGGCTGCGATCCCATGCAAGTCTCGACGCCACCCGTAAGCGCCGCCGGGCTTGGACATTGCGGAAATTTTCGCGACAACTGAGAACTTGGTGATCAGTTCTGGGACGACGGCGCGGAATTTTCTCCCGGTTCTAAAAAGATGTAGTCGCCAATTTTTGCTGAGACAATTGCGGCACGGATCCGGTCCACAAATCGCGGAATGTCTTTTCGTCGAATGAAGGGAAGCTCGATAATGGCGATCGCCCGGTTTTTAAGATTCTGCTGGTAACGCAGATTCTGATCCGCTGTTAAAAAGACGTCGAAATTTCCATCGATCAGCGAAATCAGTTCCCCGTTCTGAATCCCCGCCCATCCTTGATATTGAACGGTAAAAACTTCGAATTCCGTCAGATGGTGGCGCAAAGGCTGCGGCAGATTTTCATCGAGAATGACTTTCTTCACGCGCCAGTTTCAGGAAAAGGGTTGCGTCATCTTTGTTCACCGTGGGGAAATCTTCCAAAAATTCTCCCAACGTGTCTCCAGCATCAATGTAGTTCAACAGAGTTTGAGCCTTCACTCTCGTCCCTTTGAAAACCAAGGTGCCGCCCAAGACCTTCGGGTCTGAATGAACCGGACTGTGATCAAGCGTGAGCATGCGAAAAAAAATAGCAGAACTGCTCAAAATTACCAGCGGCGAATCCGAACGGACCGGAACCTGCAGAAAAAATTCCGCTGCATTTCTTGCGAGAAGGCGTCACCATCGGTTCGTCATGGTTTGCAGGCTTGCCCTCATCGTTTTCCCCGCTTTTTTGCTTCTCGCTTCCTGCCAGAAGGAGACACAGGTCGATCGTGCGACCAAAGACGGAATTTTGCTGGTGGGAAATTCGGCCGAACCCAAGGCACTGGACCCGCATTTGGTGACTGGGGTGATCGAGAGCAAGGTGATCAGCGCGCTTTTTGAAGGGCTCGTCGGCAATGATCCGAAGGATGACGACGCCACCCCGCCCGGCGCGGCGACTTCCTGGGAGCACAACGCGGACATGACCGAATGGACGTTCCGCCTGCAACCGGAAGGAAAATGGTCGGACGGAAAACCGGTGACGGCTCGCGATTTTGCATTCGCTTACCACCGGTTGCTGCATCCGGACACAGCGGGACCTTATGCGGAAATGCTCTATTTCCTCAAAAACGCGGAAGATTTCAACAAAGGCAAAATCACCGATTTTTCGCAGGTCGGGGTGAAGGCGATCGATGATCTGACGCTGCAAGTGCAACTCCGCGAACCGGTTCCCTTCCTCCCGTCGCTCACCCGCCATTACACGTGGTTTCCGGTGCCGGAACACGTCGTGCTGAAATTCGGAAAAATGACCGACCGGTTTACGAAATGGAGCAATTTCCCGAACTTGGTCGGCAACGGCCCGTTCAAACTGACGAAATGGCGGTTTCACGATGTGATCGAGGTCGACCGCAACCCGTATTATTGGGACAACGCACACGTCGGCATCAACGGCATCCGGTTTTTCCCAATCGAAAATCCCTACACCGAAACCCGAGCCTTCCTCTCCGGCCAGCTTCACACGACCTATGCGCTGCCACCGGATCTGCTGAAATCGATGAAGGCGAAATCGCCGGAATTTCTCCGCCAGGAACCCTACGTTGGCACCGTTTTTGTCCGCCTGAATACCACGCGCCCCGCGCTCAACGACGAACGCGTCCGCCAGGCGCTCTCGCTCACGATCGATCGCAAACAAATCTGCGAACACATCGCCGAAGGCTTCGAGCCGGCGAAATCCTTCATCCCGAAAATGGGCGCTTACGAGCCGGAACCGGTTCTGACGTTCGATCCGGAAAAAGCCCGCAAACTTTTGGCGGAAGCCGGTTATCCGAACGGCGACCATTTCCCGCGCTTCTCGCTGCTCATCGCCCGCCCCTCCGCACGCGCAAGTGCCGAAGCCTTGCAAGCGATGTGGAAAGAGCACCTCAACATTTTGGTCAACATTCAAAACAAGGACTGGGGCTCGTATGTTTCCGCGCAGCAGAGTTTGGATTTCGACATGGCGATGGCCGGATGGATCGGCGACTACCTCGACCCGACGACGTTTCTCAACATGTGGACCCAAGGAAACGGCAACAACAATACCGGTTGGAGCAATGCCAGTTACGAAGCGTTCCTCCGCGAAGCCGCATTAAAATCCGAACCCGCCGAACGCCTCGCGCTTTTTCGCCAAGCGGAAAGTTTGTTGATGAAATCCCAGCCGATCCTGCCGATTTCGCACTACGCCCGCGTCTATCTTCACCGGCCCGAAGTAAAAAACTGGCATCCCATTCTGTTAGACAATCATCCATGGAAAGCGATCCGCCTCGAAAAGTGAACCGCACCCCACGCCATGCTCGCTAATATTTCCCAACGTTTCCTCCAGGGGCTGCTCGTGCTTTTTGTCCTGTTCACGGTCACATTTTTCCTGATCAAAGCGCTGCCCGGCGGCCCATTCAAGTCAGCGGAAAAAGCGATCCCCGAGCACATCCGGGCGAAGATCGAAGCCTACTACGGCCTCGATCAACCGGTTTTCATTCAATACGGACGACAGTTGAAAAACCTCGTCACCGGTGATCCCGGCGTGAGCTTGCGACTCGAAGGCCGCGAAGTCACCGAGATCATTTCACAAGGTTTTCCGGTTTCGCTGCGGCTCGGATTGGTCGCGATGGTTTTTGCGATTCTCATCGGCATTCCGCTCGGCGTGATCGCGGCGTGGAAAAAAAACACGCTGATGGATTATTCGGCGATGGCCTTGGCGATGATCGGCATTTGCATCCCGAGTTTTGTGATCGGCCCGCTGCTCGCGGAACAATTCAGCCGTCGTCTCAATCTGCTCCCCGCGACCGGTTGGGATCCGCTTTCGCCTTCATCTTGGCTTCTGCCATCCCTCACGCTTGGCCTCGCGACCGCCGCTTATCTTTCCCGACTCACCCGCGCGGGCATGCTGGAAATCCTCAATCAGGACTACATTCGCACCGCGCGATCCAAAGGCGTCGGCAGCTTTCGTTTGCTCGTCGTGCACTGTTTGCGCGGCGGCTTGATCCCAGCGGTCGCCTACATCGGCCCGGCATTCGCGGCGATCATTTCCGGCTCGGTCGTCATCGAAAGCATCTTCGCCATGCCCGGTCTCGGCCTGCATTTCATCAAGTCGATCGAGGTCGGCGATTCACCGGTCATCCTCGGCATCGTCATGCTTTACGGCATCCTCATCATCCTCGCCAATTTCGCCACGGATCTCCTCGGCCTTTGGCTCAACCCGCGCCTCCGCGCCAGCCGCTGAATTTCCCATGTCCGACGTCACCGTTGAAAAAAGCAGCTCACTCTGGAAAGACGCCGTCCACCGGTTGCAGCGGAATCGCGCCGCGATCGTCAGCCTCATCGCGCTCGCGATCATCATTTTCGCCTGCATCGTCCTGCCCGCGATCCCCGGCTTCCTCCAAGACCCGAACGCCCAAAATCTCCCGAACAAAAACATCGGGCCCTCCGCTTCGCACTGGTTCGGCACCGATCACCTCGGCCGCGATATTTTTTCCCGCGTCCTGACCGGTGGTCGCATCTCGATCGCCGTCGGCCTGATCACGACCCTCGTTTCCGTCACCATCGGCGTCTGTTGGGGCGCGATCTCCGGTTATGTCGGCGGAAAAACGGATTCGGTGATGATGCGCATCGTCGATATCCTTTTCGCGCTGCCGTTTCTCATCATCGTGATTCTGTTGGGAAAAACGCTCGAACCGATCACCGCCAGCCTGACGAATTTCATCGTCGATTCGCTCAACAAAACTGGGGCTGCCACGGAAACCCTGAATAAAACCCGTGCTTGGGTCGAGCCGATCACCACGCTCGTCCCGCTGTTCATTGCCATCGGCACCCTTTCCTGGCTCACCGTTTCCCGCATCGTCCGCGCCCAAGTTCAAAGCGTGGCAAAACAGGAATTTGTGGAAGCGGCCCGCTCGCTCGGACTCGGGCACTGCCGCATCTTGTTCCGTCACATTTTACCCAACACCCTCGGCCCGATCATCGTTTACACGACACTCACCATCCCCAGCGTCATGCTCCTGGAAGCAACCCTTTCGTTCCTTGGACTCGGGGTGAAACCGCCCTACAGCTCATGGGGCATCCTCATCGACGAAGGCGCAAACCGGATGATCTCCAATGGCTGGCTGCTTTTTTTCCCCACTCTCTTTTTCTCCACCACCCTCTTCGCCCTCAATTTTCTCGGCGACGGCCTCCGCGACGCCCTCGACCCCAAATCCGCAAAAGATTAAAAATTGGACCTCGGACTTTAGTCCGATCTTTTTCATCATTCCGGCCTTTCCAAAACGCAGATTAAAGGATTACGCAGATTACGCAGATTCATTTTTAAGGTTCAGAAATCCATTCTTCAATCCGCGTAATCTGCGCTAAAAAACGCGCCGCTCATCCAGTCCCCTTTTCTTAAAATGTCTCTTCTCTCCGCCAACGAAATCCGCCTCTCCTACGGTTACCAAACCCTTCTCGATGGCGTCACCCTTGCCGTCTCCGCTGGCGAAAAAGTCGGCCTGGTCGGCCGCAATGGCTGCGGAAAAACCTCGCTGCTCAAAATCCTGACCGGCCAGCAAAAGGCCGATTCCGGCGATATCTCGCTGCGCCGTGCGATCCGCGTCGGCTATCTGCCCCAGGAATTCGAACTCGATCCCACCCTCAGCGTCCAAGAAAACATTGCCGCTGGAGCTGCCGACGTCGTCGACGCGATCACCCGTTACGAAAATGGTGACGGCTCGGAAGCGGAGCTCAACAACCTGCTCCATTTCATTGACCACACCGATGGCTGGAATCTCGACAGCCGGATCAAAGCCACCGCTACCGCGCTCGATGCGCCACCGCTCGACGCACCGGTCGGCCCGCTTTCCGGTGGGGAAAAACGCCGCGTCGCCCTTTGTCGCGCGCTGGCCTGCCAACCGGATTTACTTCTGCTCGATGAACCGACCAACCATCTCGACGCCGAATCGATCCGCTGGTTGGAAGAATATCTCAAGACCTTTCCCGGCGCCGTCATCTTCGTCACCCACGACCGGTATTTCCTCGACGTCATCGCCACCCGCATCATCGAGATCGACCAAGGCCGTGCTTTTTCCCATCCGGGAAATTACACCGCTTTCCTCGAATCCAAAGCCATCCGCCAACAGATCGCCGGACAAACCGAGCGCCGCCGCCAACGTTTCCTTCGCACCGAACTCGAATGGGTTCGCGCCGGCGTCAAAGCCCGCGGCACGAAAGCGCGTAACCGATTGGACCAGTTTTACGAAGTCGAAGGCATGGAAGCCCCGCCCGAAGAACGGGAAATGGACTTGCTCATGCCACCGCCGCCGGACCTCGGAAACATCGTCGTCGATCTCGAAAACGCCGGAGTCAACGTCGGCGCACCCGGATCCCCTCGCTGGCTTTTCCGCAACCTCACCCTCAACCTCCGCCCCGGCCAATGCACCGGCATCATCGGTCGCAACGGCGTCGGAAAAACGACGTTGCTCAAACTTTGCCTCGGCCAGATCGAACCGACCGAAGGCACCGCCGTCACCGGCAAACGCGTCAAGGTCAACTACATCGACCAAACGCGCATGCAGCTCGACGGAACCGGTTCGCTGCTCGATGAAATTTCCGACGGCAACGAAAAAGTCCAATTCGGCAACCAAGTGCTCGGCGCCCGCGCCTACCTCCGCCGCTTCCTTTTCAACGACCAACGCATCAATGAACGTGTCGATCTCATGTCCGGCGGCGAACGCGCCCGACTGATGCTCGCCAAAGTGCTGAAAAACGGCGGCAACCTCATCGTCCTCGACGAGCCCACCAACGATCTCGATTTGCAATCGTTGCGAATGCTTGAGGAAGCGCTCGCGAGTTTTGATGGTTCGGTCATCGTCGTTTCCCACGACCGGTATTTCCTCGATCGGATTTGTGATCAGATCATCGCCTTCGAAGACGGCGGCGTCACGGTTCAGGAAGGAAATTATTCCTACTATCTCGAAAAGCGCCAAGCGCGCGAGAACGCCCAAAAAATCCAAGCCCAAGCCGCCGCGCGAGACGCCGCCGCTCGTCAAAAAGCCGCCGCCAGCCCTCAAACTCCGGCGAAAAAAGGCCGCAAACTTTCCTTTAACGAGAAAAACGAACTCGAAACCATCGAAGCCGTGATTCATGCCGCCGAAGAGGAAACCGGTCTGCTCGAAGCCCAACTGAACGACCCGGATTTCCAAGCCAAGAACTTCAACGAAATCCCCGCCCTCGTCGAAAAGCTCGAAGCCCAAAAAGCCAAAGTCGCCGCGCTCTACACCCGCTGGGAAGAACTCGAAGCACTCGCATAACTCAAGGAGTGTTGGCGTCTCGCCAACGCCTAGAGTTTCAAAATTACATGTTGCCGAGGCGCCAGCGCTCCTTGAAAACACCATTGCGTCCCGATCGAAAAACCGGTTCACTTTCGCTTATGGATTACCGAAGGATTCCCGGCCTCGATCCAAAAATTTTGGACGATCCGATCTTCCAACGAATCAACGCCGAAAAAAATGAGGTGGAAGTAATCAGGGAGACCAAATCCAGATGACCGGTCACCTGATTTTTGAAAATGTCACCCGCCGATTTGGATCGTTCACGGCGGTTTCGGACGTGACGCTTGAAATCCAGAAAGGAGAATGCTTTTCCCTTCTCGGTCCATCCGGCTGTGGAAAAACAACGCTGCTGCGAATGGCGGCCGGTTTCGAAAAACCGGACAGCGGACGGATTCTCCTCAACGGAAAAGACATCACCGCACTGCCTCCGGACAAACGGCCGGTCAACACGGTTTTCCAAAACTACGCGCTCTTCCCCCATCTCACCGTCCGGCAAAACATCGCCTTCGGTCCGAAAATCGCGAAATGGTCAAAGGCGGAAACCGGTCGTGAAGTCGATCGCATGTTGAACCTCGTCGATCTCACCGCTCACGCCGACAAAAAACCGGCCCAACTTTCCGGCGGTCAAAAACAACGCGTCGCCATCGCCCGCGCGCTGGTGAATAAACCGGAAGTGCTACTGTTGGACGAGCCACTCGCCGCGCTCGATCTGAAACTCCGCCAGCGACTTCTGGTCGAACTTGATGCGATTCACGACGAAGTCGGCATCACTTTCATTTATGTCACCCACGATCAGGGCGAGGCCATGTCTTTCTCCGACCGGATCGCGGTGATGAATAAAGGCAAGATCGTGCAAACCGGTCCACCTGCGGAAATTTACGAAACACCTCGTAGTTCGTTTGTCGCCGCGTTCATCGGAGATACCAATTTTATCGACGGAAAAATCATCGAAGGAACCGGCCAGGCCTTTTCCCGCTGCGAAGTCGAGGGCCTCGGCATCATCTCCGTGGACAATGACCAACCGGTCAAAACTGGTGACAAAGTCTATCTCTCCCTCCGGCCGGAAAAAATTCTACTCAGCTCTCTCAAACCTTCCGCCGCACCTTTGGAAAATATCATTTCCGGCAAAGTGGAAGATGTCATTTATTTCGGCTCCCACACCCGCTATTGGGTCCGTTGCGGCGATTGGCGGATCTGCGCGGAAGTCCAACACCGGAATTTCCTGTTAGATGAAAAACCACCCACCTGGAACGATGAGGTCTGGCTGCGTTGGCATGCGAACGATGCCTTTCTGTTAGATCAATATCGTGAAGAGGATGAAGCCCTTCTCACCCTGCCTGAAACACCATGAACCGTCGCCGGGAATGGCTAAACACCGCGCCCAGCTTTCTTTGGCTGACGGTTTTTGTCGTGCTTCCGGTGCTGGTGATTTTCGCGATCGCGTTTCGCCCGACGCTCGGCGGCGGCGGGATCGGCGACGGCTGGAGCCTCGATGCGATACGATCGCTTTGGGACTTCAGTTATCTTGAATTGCTTTCGCGCACCGTTTGGATCAGCGCGGCGGTGACCGGTCTGTGCCTGCTCGTTTCCTTGCCGGTCGCCTATGCCATGGCGCGCATGACGCCGGTTTGGCGGGCGCGAGTGGTGCTGCTCGTGATCGTCCCGTTTTGGACGAATTTTGTCATCCGCGTTTTTGCGTGGCAGCAGATCTTGCATGCCGAGGGCTGGCTGGCCGACCGCTTGCGCGACCTGGGAATCCTGGGCGAAAATGACCGACTGTTGGGAAATGCGTTCGCGGTGATCCTGGTCAGCGTTTACACTTATCTCCCGTTTGGCATTCTGCCGCTTTTCGCTGCTGCGGAAAAATTCGATTTCGGTCTGTTAGATGCCGCGCGTGATCTCGGAGCGGGAGCCTTGCGATCGATCACAACGGTTTTTCTGCCAGGCATCCGCCAGGGGTTGATGACAGCGATGATCGTCATTTTCATTCCCATGCTTGGCTCCTACATCGTGCCGGACATGGTGGGGGGAACCGACTCGCAAATGATTGGAAACAAGATCGCCCAGCGAAATTTCGGCGATCGAAACTTACCCCAAGCCGCCGCGCTTTCCGCCGCGCTCACCTTGCTCGTGATCGCTCCGATGTTCCTGAAACGCAAAAAAAACGAAGCATGAAACGCAGCCGATTTCCCCTTTTGGCAACGCTCGCGGTGCTGGCGTTTCTCTATCTGCCGATCGCTTTTCTCGTCGCCAATTCGTTCAACGCTTCCCGTTACGCGGCGAACTGGACCGGATTTTCCACGAAGTGGTATCAACGTTTGACTGAACGCGAAGATCTCACGACCGCACTCGGCACCTCATTAAAAATCGCGACCTATGCCAGCCTCGCGGCGATGATTCTCGGGACAACAGCCGCATTCGCGTTGCATCGTTACCGGTCGAAATTTCAGGAAACGCATCGCTTGCTGGTGGCGTTGCCGTTGGTGTTGCCGGATATTTTGATGGGGATGAGCTTGTTGCTTTTGTTCGTCGCCGCAGGGGTTGATCTCAGTCTGCTGACCGTGACATTCGCTCATATCACGTTTTGCCTGAGTTATGTCGCGCTGGTGGTTTCCGCACGGCTGGATGGATTTGATTTCACGGTCCTGGAAGCCGCCCGCGATCTGGGAGCGACGCCGTTTCAGACCTTTCGAAAAATCGCGCTGCCGCTTCTTGCTCCGGGAATCCTGTCCGGCGGATTGATGGCGTTCACCTTATCGATCGATGATTATGTCGTGACCTATTTTGTCAAAGGGCCCGGCACGGACACTTTGCCGACTTTGGTGTATTCCATGATCAAAAAAAGCAAGGAGCTCCCGGTGATCAACGCGCTTTCATCGATCATGCTGCTGGTCACCTTCGCAGTGGTGGCGATCGCGCAGCGCCTGACGCGGCGTGGATCGGCCGGAGAAAACCTCTGACGTTCATTTCCTGCTCCACATTTGCCCAAGCTTCGCTTAGATCACGGGGAAATGAATCGCCGACGCTTTCTTGAATCGTCCGTCGCCTTCGCGGCGCTCACCAGTCTGACCGGCTGCAGCAAAAACGCCTCGGCCTCCGCCGCCAAAACGCTGACGATTTTTACGTGGGCGGATTATCTCAGCGACGAAGCAAAAAGCCGTTTTGAAAAGGAATTCGACTGCAAACTTGTCATCGACACCTTCGATTCAAACGAAGCGATGCTCGCGAAACTCGAAGCGGGTGCCACCGGTTACGACGTGCTCGTTCCCTCGTCCTACGCCGTCCGCATCCTCGGGCGCAAAGAACTGATTCAGCCGCTGGATCATTCCAAGATCCCGAATCTTGGCAACATTGACAAAGATCACCTCGCCAAGGCGCTCGACCCCGCCATGAAGTGGTCCGTTCCTTACATGCTGGCCCCCACGTGCTTGGCCTATCTGGAATCGAAAGTCACCGAACCGGTTTCATCCTTCCGCATGCTCGATCGATCCGAGCTCAAAGGCCGCATCACCCTGCTCGATGACATGCGTGAAGTGATCGGCGCGGCGTTGAAATCGCTCGGATTTCCGCTCAATTCAACCGATCCCGAACAGCTTGCAAAAGCCGCCGATGTCGCAATCCGCTGGAAGCAGAACATCGCGAAATTCGAAAACGAACAGTATAAGTCGGGGATCGCGTCCGGCGAATTTTTCCTCGTTCAGGGGTATGCGGGCGATTTGTTGCAAGTCTCGGAGGAAAATCCGGACATGCGTATTTTCATTCCTGAAGAAGGCACCTCGCTTTCGTGTGACGACCTTTGCATCCCGAAAGAGGCGAAAAACGTCGAACTCGCCCACCAGTTCATCAATTTCCTCAATGATCCGGAAGTCGCTGCGGAAAACATGGAATGGATCGGTTTCCGCGCGCCAAACTCCGCCTCCTACCCGCACCTGACGGAGGATTTCCGAGGCAGCGGAATCCTTTTTCCTCCCGCCGCACTCTTCGCCAAATGTGAATTTATCGACGACCTCGGCGAGCAGCTACCGCTCTGGACGAAAGAGTGGGATCGGATCAAAAACAGCTAAACCGGTCGAGAAAACAACCCTGAAGCAAAGCCGCGCGTTGGTAAGTCGCGGGCCTTGCCCCAAGGTTGCAACCGTCCGCAGAAACTCACGCAGAGCGCCGCCATTCGCCGAAGCGATCGAATCCGCTGGCAACGGCTTCTCGGGAAAAAGCGAGCGGCCGCTTTTGATCCGCCCGATGATCCCGCAACAAGGGCGCGAACGCTTTCACATAAACCGCCGCACTGCGTGAACCGGTTTGAACGCCAGCGGCCTTTTCGATTTCATTCCCGAAAAGGGTCAACGTTTCCTCAAGCAAATCGTCCAATTCCGACTGATCCAGCGGATCGGTGAAAACCGCCGCCAGCACGTCGTGAGCCGCTTGCGCCGCAGCGGCGAGTGCCGCTTCGAGAGCGGTGCCCGCCGAGATTTCCTTGAACAAATGCCCCGCGCTGGGATCGGTGACCGAATGGATCGCATCGTGCACGGCCAGCAATCGGATGGAGCGGATACGCCCAGCGAGGATACGATTTTCGCGCAGCCGGTTCACAAACCGGGTCGTGATGTGATCCCATGCGAGAACGACCGACTTGAGCTTTGGTGAAGATTCGGCGCTTGGGAAATGAATGAGTTGGAGAAATTCAGTATTTGGAAGGTTCATGATTGGAAAAAGTAAGATTGGAAAAAGGCGTGGATTTGCCGAGCGGAGGCAAAATCCATCCCCAGGGAGGGGGTAAAACGGATCACCGAACGTCGGCGTTTCCGTGGGAAATCAGGCACATCGACAGAATCCAGCCATCATGGCGGATCCGGTTCGAAAGATGGCACTGAAAGCTTTCATGAAGAAAAATTGAAACCGCGCCCAGCTAACCGGTCGCTTGTTGAGGGAAGAAAACCGCTCAAAGGAACCATCGTCAAGAAATAAATTATCGAATTACTCATTTTAGTAATGTTTGTGTTATGCGGCGAGTTTCATTTGAGATCCGGTCAGAAGAAAAAAGGTCCGCCTTTCCAATCGGCCGCTGAGAGCTTGCGTGGGCGGGAGGTGTGCGCCATTCTCGCGGTTGTGAGAAAATGGCTGATCGGATTTTGCGCGTTGGCGCTGGCAGGAATGCCGGAGCGTTCGCACGCCGATGAACCGGCAGCGGAAACCCCGGGCGCCTCTGCGGCGAAAGTCGTCGTCATTCCGATCCGCGAACAAATCGCCAAACCCGAGCTCTACATTCTAAGGCGTGGCCTCAAAACGGCGATCGACCAACAGGTCGACACCATCGTCCTCGACATCAACACGCCGGGCGGACGAGTCGACGTGACGTTCGAAATTCTCAAAGCCCTGCAGAAATTTCCCGGAAAAACCATCGCCTATGTGAACAGCGAAGCGATCTCCGCCGGTGCGCTGATTTCCGCCGGAACCGATGAAATCTATTTCGCGCCCGACGGCGTGATCGGGGCCGCAGCACCGGTCAATGGCGACGGCACGGACATCGAGGACACGATGAAATCCAAAGTCCTGAGCTATTTGAAAGCTCGCGTCCGCACCGTGACCGAGGACAAGGGCCATCGCAGTGAAGTCATTTCCGCGATGATCGATGCGGACTACGAATTAAAAATCGGCGACGAAATCATCAAGCCAAAGGGCGAATTGCTGTCGCTCACCGCCCGCGAAGCGGTGAAAGAATACGGCAATCCTGCCAAGCCCCTGTTGGGTGCCGGGATCGCGGAAAATATTGATGCCTTATTGGACCAACTTCACGGCGTGGGAAATTATTCTGTGGAGCGGCTGGAAATCACCTGGTCGGAAAAAACCGCGCAGTATCTGACCAGTCTGGCTCCGATCCTGATGGCGGCAGGAATGCTTTTGCTGTTCATCGAGTTCAAAACCCCCGGCTTCGGGTTTTTCGGAATCGGCGGCGGTGCCTTGCTGGCCATCGTGTTCTTCGGGCATTTCGTCGCGGGTCTGTCCGGACATGAACCGGCGCTCTTTTTCGCGCTGGGCGTGGCGTTGGTCGTCGTCGAAATTTTCTTTTTCCCCGGCAGCGTCGCATTCGGTCTCGCGGGTGCCGCGCTCATGTTGGGCTCGCTGGTCTGGTCCATGGCCGATCTTTGGCCGAGCGAGCCGATCGTTTTTTCCGGAGAAATTTTTGTCGGCCCCTTGGTCAGCGTATTGACCGGCGTGCTTTTGGCGGTCGTGGTTTTCTTGCTGATCATGAGGTTTTTACCCCATGGCGGACTTTGGGGAAAAATGGTGCTCGATGCTGCCGTCGGCGGAGAACCGGTCAATCATCGCCCGCTGGGAAATGAAGCCGGAACGTTGATCGGAAAAACCGGCCTGGCCGTCACCGCTCTGTTCCCAAGCGGCCAAGTCGAAATCGGCGGTCGCCGCTACGAAGCTCACCTGGCCATGGGTTTCGCGGACGCAGGCGTTCCGGTGATCGTGACGCGACAAGGCGAATTCGGTTTGGAAGTGGAGGTTGCATCATGACGCTCATCATTCTTTTGTTCGCACTCGGTTTGGTATTTCTCGCGGTGGAGGTGATCGTCCCGGGCGCCATCCTCGGCACGGCAGGCGGAATTTTGATGCTCGTCGCCACGATCATCGCGTTTTCGCGCTTCGGAACAGGCGGCGGCATGCTCGCGCTGGCGATCGGCCTGGCGCTGACCGGTTTGACGTTTTTCTTCGAATTCAAAATCCTTCCGAAAACGAAATGGGGCCGGCGCGCCTTTCTCAGCAGCGAGATCACCGGTGTCAGCTCGGCCTTCGGAAAAGATGCGCGCGAGCTGATTGGAAAATCGGCCGAAGCGCTCACGATGCTTTCGCCAAGTGGCTACGTCCGCATCGACGGGCGGCGCTATGAAGCTTTTTGCCAAACCGGGCAGGCACCGGTTGGCGCGGCGCTGGAAGTTACCGGTGCCGATAATTTCCGCCTGATTGTCTCTCAACGCTAATAACTACCACCATGCCCATTACTCCTTCACTCATCGCCCTGATCGTCGTCGGTATCCTCGGACTGCTGCTTTTCGGCATCATCTTTTCGTTCTTCAACGTCTGGCTCCGCGCCTGGCTGGCGGGCGCTTACGTCGGATTCACCGATCTGGTGGCGATGCGTCTGCGCCAAGTCCCCTACGGCGGAATCGTCGACGCTCGCATCACCGCGAAAAAAGCCGGCATCGATATTCCGATCAACGACATCGAAGCCCATTTCCTCGCCGGCGGTAACGTCCTGCCAACGATCCAGGCGCTCATCGCTGCGCGGAAAGCCGGCATCGAGCTCGATTTCGACCGCGCCTGCGCCATCGATCTCGCGACCAAAGGCTCCGGGAAAAGCGTGGTCGAAGCGGTCCGCACCTCGGTGGATCCGAAAGTCATCGACTGCCCGAATCCTGCCAGCGGCCGGACCACCATCGACGGCGTCGCCAAGGACGGCATCCAAGTGAAAGTCCGCGCCCGCGTCACCGTCCGCACCAACCTGGACCGGTTCGTCGGCGGTGCGAAAGAAGAGACGATCATCGCCCGCGTCGGCGAAGGCATCGTCACCACCATCGGCTCCGCCGAAACTTACAAAACCGTTCTCGAATCGCCGGACAGCATTTCCAAAGTCGTGCTCCACCGCGGACTCGACGTCGGAACCGCTTTCGAAATCCTCTCGATCGATATCGCAGACGTCGATGTCGGCGAAAACGTCGGCGCGCAGCTCCAGGAAGCCCAAGCCGAAGCGAACAAAAACATGGCGCAGGCCCAAGCCGAAATCCGCCGCGCCGCCGCCGTCGCACTCGAACAGGAAATGGTCGCCCGCGTTGCGGAAATGAAAGCCAAGGTCGTCGAGGCCGAAGCTCAAGTCCCGCTCGCGATCGCCGAAGCCTTCCGCAGCGGCCGTCTCGGCGTCATGGATTATTACAAAATGGAAAACGTGAAATCCGACACGCAAATGCGCGAAAGCATTTCCAAGCCGGAAGGTAACTGAAACCGGTAACGTTCCTGCTTATGAATTGGATTGTTGACCATTTCCAGATCGTCATCGCGGTCGTCGGCGGAGTCGTGTATTTTTGGAATCAATTCCGGCAGGCGAAAAACGAAGAACGCGAGGCGACGCGGCGGCACGAGGAGGAAATGGCCAACGGTTATGAACCGGTCGAGCCAGATGAGGAACCGGTTGAATCCTACCAACCGGCCGCCCCACCACAGCTTCCACCGCGTCTTCCCTCCCGCCGGGATTTCACCGACTCCCCACCGCTCGCCGAACCGGCGCAAAATCGCAGTGTCTTGGCAAATCAGCGCGAACTCGAACGACAGGCGAATTTGCAAGAGCGACTGAGGATTTTACGCGCCACGAAGGCCAAAACCACGGGGGGAGCATCCGCGACTCAAGCCCAACGAAAACCGGTGGCTCAACCGGTCGCAGTCCGCGGAATGAGCCTGAAGGAACGCCTTCGCGACAAAAAAGAAATCCGCCAAGCGATCCTCATGCGCGAGATTTTAGGTCCTCCGGTGGGTCTCAAATAAGTCGTTTTTAATGGGCTTGCCGGGTGAACCGGTGGCGCTAGGTTCTTGAAATTCAAATCATGGCTCTCTTCTCCTCGATTCTTCAGGTCACGCTTCTCATCATCGTGGTGGTGTTGATTTTCAACGTCATCATTTTCGTGCACGAGCTCGGACATTTCCTCGCAGCGAAATGGCGCGGCTTGCAGGTCGACCGGTTTCAGATCTGGTTTGGCCGCGCGATTTGGAAAAAGGAAATCAACGGCGTCCAATACGGCCTCGGCTGGATTCCCGCTGGCGGTTTCGTTTCGCTGCCCCAGATGGCACCGATGGAATCGATCGAAGGTGAAAGCCTCGCCTCGAAAACCCTGCCGCCCGTCAAACCGATCGATAAAATCATCGTCGCGCTCGCCGGACCGGTTTTTTCCATGTTGCTCGCGCTGACGGCAGCGACAGTCGTCTGGGGCGTCGGGAAACCGAAAGATTTCATCCCGACCCAGGTCATCGGCACCGTCGTCCCCGGAAGCCCGGGAGAAAAAGCCGGCCTGAAAGTGGGCGATAAAATCACTCACATCAACGGTGCCGAGGTCAACGGATACGCCGGATCGCTCGACAGCATCATGGAAAACATCGTGCTGAGCAAAGGCGACCGGATCGAATTCGTCGTCGAACGCCCAGGCGAAGAACAGCCGCGGAAATTGATTTCCGAATTCCGGACCGAGCAGACCAAGTGGTTCCAGCGAAGCGGATTGCGAAAAGTGGGGATCGGCCCGAAAATCGATCACATCGAAATCGAGGTCACACCCGACAGCCCGTCTTCCCGCGCCGGTTTACAAAGCAAGGATTTCATCCTTTCGATGGATGGCATTCCGCTCCAAAACGCTGGTGAGGGTTACGCTCACGTCAAACAGGCCGGGCTGAATCCGATCGTCATCGAATACAGCCGAAAAGGCGTCGTCGGAACCACCACCGTTCAGCCATTGGTGCCGCTCGAACCCGCGAATCTCGGACCGAAAATTGGACTCGGGCTCTATGATTCCCCTTATTTTGACGAAACGATCGTTCACCCGACGCCGTTCCGTCAGGTCAAGGACAGTGTCCGGAACATGTGGACGACCATCACCAGCCTGATCGACAAAGATTCCAGCATCGGCATCGATCAACTCAGCGGCCCGATCGGCATCGCGAAAGTGAAATATCAGCTCCTGCAAATGGATCACCCGTGGGAGCGGATTTTGGGATTCATGGTGCTCTTCAACGTGAACCTCGCGATTCTCAACATGATGCCCTTCCCGGTTCTCGACGGCGGTCATGTGGTGCTTGCGATTCTCGAAAAAATCTTCGGCAGACCGGTAAAAGCCACGATTTTGCAAGTCGTCCAAACCGGTTTCGCCGTCTGCCTGATGGGTCTAATGCTCTATGTCTCCAGCAAGGACATCGGCGACAGCTTCGGCCCGAAACCGCAGAAGATCGTCTTCCCGGCGGAGTGAGCGGTTTCCGCCATCCCCCGATGACCCTTTTCCCTCTACCGCTGATTTTTCACCAGTCCGGCGCCTGCTGCCTTGCGGCTTCGTAAAGGACAATGGCGACCGCGGTGGAAAGGTTGAGACTGCGAGTGCCGCCCGGGCTCATGGGAATCCTCAGCGCCCGATCGCCCGCTTCGGCGATGATCGATTCGGGCAGGCCTTTGGTTTCGCAGCCGAAGACGAGATAATCGCCCGCTTTGAAATCCGCGGTCCACGGCGACCGGTTTGCTTTGGTGCTTAAAAACCAGAACTGCGCTCCGTTATCGGCGCTGGCGGTGAGATCTTCGAACGTTTCCCAAACCTGGAGTTTCACCTCCTGCCAGTAATCCAAACCGGTTCGGCGGACGTGTTTATCCTCCAACGAAAATCCGAGAGGTTTTACCAAATGCAGCGTCGAATCCGTCGCCAATGCCAACCGCCCCGCCGCGCCGGCGTTGTGCGGAATTTCCGGGGTCATCAAAACAATATGAAACATGGAAGGTCGTGAGGTCAGTTCGGCGTGGAAACGATGCGGAAGCCCAGGTCGGGACGGCGGAGAGATCGGTTGGGAGCCCACTCGCGGGTGAGGACGCCGTTTGCCGGTTTGAGATAGGAACCGCCAATGATGACAAAAAACATTTCGCCCAGCGGGTTGTTCGGATTCGCAGCGGGCAGACGGGTCCATTCGGAAACCGAGCCCGCCATGCCGATGAGACCGCTGGCCGTGCGATCCGGGGTATCGGCGGTCACCGGTTGCCAATTTCCGGGGGAAATGACGGGCACTTTTTCCGTGCCGGGGCTGACGGCGGCGAACCATTCTTCCTGAGTCGGCAAGCGCGCTTGTTTCCACTCCGCATACGCCGCGGCATCCCACCAATCGACATTGATCACGGGAGAATCCAACGAAACCGGTCGCCCTTCCCAAGTGCCATTCGTCTTCGCGGCGGCGAAAAGCTCGGCCCAGGCATCCGGGGTATGTCCGGATTTATCGGCTGGCTGGCCGGGGTCATCGAACGTTTTTTCCCGGCCGCTCGGAGCAAGAACGTCCAGAGATTTGAGAAATTCCGCGTATTCGCCAATCGTCACTTCGTGCGCCGAAATCCGGAATGCGGGAATGACCGCCTCCAGCCCGTCCGGCGTGAGATGCGTTCCAGCAGGGACCAAAACCGGTGGTGGCAGAACCGCTGGCGGCGGCTCTTCCGGAGCAGGCGGTTTCAGTTTCATCGCCAAAAGCACCATGCCGACGAGCGCCAAACCGGTCAAAATCGCGATCAGGGTCACCGGCTTTTTCCGCACCATTTCCGCCGCCGCATTTCCCGGCGACAGAGTCGAAAGCGGCTCGCTGAGCTGATGTTCGATCTGTTCGCAAAACGTGTGAATGTCCTGCCAACCCAGCGGCTCGGCGATTCCCTCACCTCGCATCCACGCCAAAAGCGTCAGCACGCGCGTGGTTCCCGCCTCGTCGGGAGCGACCAACGCGGGCAGCGTTTCCCCCAACCGGGCGATATCGCGCACCGACTGGTCAGGCGTCCGAGGTCCGGCGATGACGAGGTTTTTTAACCGCATCACTCGTTCGTCGAGATGGATCGCATCGAGCGTCAGCAGCGACGACGCATGGCGGTGTGCCTCGTGGTGAAGATTCGCTTCGGCGATGCGGCGGAGCAAATGAGCGAGCCTCACCGGCATCAACGTTTCTCCATTTTTCCGAAAGTCTTCCAAGGTCGCGCCGGGAAGCAATTCGTGGGCGTAAAAGCAAAGATTCCGCTCAATCACCGCTTCGTAAACCGTGCCGATCAACGTATGATCGACCGACGCTTTCGCCCGGATGTCGGCAAGAAATGCGGCGCTGCGGGAGGTCCGTTCCGGATCGAGTTCATCGACCAGCACCATGCGTTTCACCGAAACCTGCTCCGCCAGCCAAGTGGTGATCAGCATTCCCTCCGAGAGCTTTTCTTTCAGCGCATAGTCGCCAAGTCGGCGTTCTTCAGAAGTGGAATCCATGGGTTTAATAAGCGGTAAATCAGCGGGGCGGCAAAACCCCGGGAGAATCGAGGTCGAAATCGGGCGGCGGCAGGTCGAGAAACTCCGGTGTCTGCAGCCCATTTTGGGGCGGAGCGACCGGTTGCTGGTTGATCCGCGCGGCCAAATCACGCGGCCATGCCTGAACATCAAGAACTTCCCCTTGATAAAGCAGAGAAACGACCTGGCCGTAATACGAACTCTCACCAAAAATCGTCGCCGTCGCCGGGTCCTGCTTTTGGATCACATAGGTCATCCGCAGATTTTCTTCGCCCGCCGCCCAATCAAACGGCAGCGAGACCCATTGCTGGCTGACTTGGGATTTGTCCTCCAATGGCACAATTTCGCCTTTTGACGTCCGGTTGAAAAAGGCGACTGAAACTTGGATTTCGTTGCTATCGACCTCTGCCGCAGGCGCTTTTTGCAGCGGGATCGTCAGAATGACCCGCGCGCCCTTTTCGTGCTGCGGGTCGTTAAAAATCCGGACCCGGCCCAGCGCCAACTTTCCAAGCATGTCCGTCGGCTGTTCAAAACCGTCGCGGAGCTTGGCCGCAGCGAGCTCGTACAGCGCTCCCGCGCCGGACACGCCCGCTTGGAAAACTTTTTCATAATGTTCCGCCGCGACGTCGAAAACGCCCATCGCTTCATGGACCAATCCGAGTTCATAATGCACACTCGGATCCTCGGGCGATTGCTTGAGAGATTCCTCCAACTTGATGATCGCCAGTCCCATATCGCCCGCGACACGCGCCTTCCGGCCTTCGTTTACCAATCGTTCCGACCGAGGATCGGCGATTTGCGGAGTTTCGACCGGTTCGGGCTCAACCGGCGGCGCAAGAGCAAACGGCATCGAAGGCGCCATCGCCGGCGGTCTCGCGACGACCGACGCTTCCTCAACGTTCTCCGATGGAACCGGTACGGTCACGATCTTGGTGACTTCTTTTTCAACGATCTTCACCGTTCGCGTTTCTTCGAAACGGGTCGCCAACGCCAACCCCGCGACCAACAATTGGGCAGACGCCATCATTCCCAACGCCCAGCAAGCGATCGGAAATACCGGTAATTTGTCCCGCGGTGGCGCGGCGGTGAGCTTTTCAGAAGCCATTCCCCAAAAGATGCGCATCCCCTTCTCCCCTGTCAATCCGGCCTTCGAATTGGAAAAACGACGCCGCCCTCATCCGCTGCCATCTCCGCGCGAACGGTTCCTCTCCTCACCGTGCCCATGAGGCCGCGAACGAAGGCTGGCACTCGGTTCGCTTATCCCGCATTCTTCTGTCGTGATCGCCCGGCGAAAAATCAAATACCCCGTTTCCCCACCGTTGCGGCAGTACCTTTATCACTTCGACCGCCAGCGGGAAATCCCTCAGGTTTACAGCGAGTTACGCCGTTTCACCGGTGCCATCCCCTACGAAGACCCGCGTGGCCGCGAAACCTTGTGGCTGACCGTCATGTATCCGCCGGACGTTCTTACCGAACTTCGCGCCAAACTGATCGCCATCTACACGGAACTCAAAATCGGACGCGATGCCGCACAGCACGAGCACCTTTTGGTCGATCGCATCGATTTCGGCGACTTTGGAAATTCCAAACCGTTTCGCATTCGAGTCACCAACCTTTTCAACGACAACTCGGACTACTTTTACGTCAAACAGACCGACGCCTCGCGGATCTACGGCCTGGAACTGGAACACATCCTCTCGCCAAACCGGATCAACTATCTCATCAGCGGAAACACGCTGATCGAGGAACACATCGCCGGCGTCCCAGGCGATGTCTTCCTCCGCGAACATCTCAATCAACCCGGCCTGAACAAGGTCCGCATCGCGAAAGAATTCACCAAATTCACCGAACGCAGCTTCATCCGTCTGCTCGGCGATATGCGAAGCGTGAACTATGTCGTGGATATCACACCGGACTTCGAAGAAATCCAGTATCGCGTCCGCGCCATCGACTTCGACCAACAATCTTACGAGGGAAACGGTAACATTTACCTCGCGTTTCGTTTCCATTCGAACCGGAAAATCACCCGCCTCGCGTTCGAGGTGCTGAACCGGAAATCGATCGACCAATACGTCGCTGAAGAACACGCCCAGATGGCGCGCCGCGCGAAAGTCGAAAGCAGCCGTCTCCGCGCCCTGCTCGGAGTGATGCGCCGCGAAGAAATCGCCCCCCGAGAACATGTGATCACCCTCGCTCGCGAACTCGATCGCATGCATGGCACCAGCGGTTTCGGCGATTGCCAATCGATGGGAGAGCTGACCGCCGAGCACATTTCCCTGATGCTCGAAATTTAAAAAACTGGACCCTGGGCCTTGACCCGTTGTTTACCGGTTTTCCTCTTCTCTTGATTCTTCACACCTCACTCTGGACCCTTTCTCCATGAAACGCCTTTTCCTCCTCGACGGCATGGCCCTGATTTATCGCGCCCATTTCGCGCTGATCCAGACGCCCATCCGCAATTCCAAAGGCGTCAACACGTCCGCTCTCTACGGTTTTATCAACACCCTGTTGGCGATTCTCGAAAAAGAAAATCCGACCCACATCGGCGTCGCTTTCGACACCTCCGCTCCCACGCCGCGCCACCTGCTTTTCCCCGCCTACAAAGCTCAGCGGGATGAAATGCCCGAAGAACTCGCCGCCGCGATCCCTCACGTCAAAACCCTCTGCCGCGCGTTCCATATCCCGGTTCTGGAACTCGATGGCTTCGAAGCGGACGACATCATCGGCACTCTAACCGCTCGGGCCGACGCCGACGGATTTGAAACGTTCATGGTGACCCCGGACAAAGATTTCGCCCAACTCGTTTCGCCGACGACTTCGATGTGGAAACCGGGGCGGAAAGGTTCCGATCACGAAGTTCTCGACCTCCCTCGGATTTTACAAAATTGGGAAATCGAAAATCCGCTGCAGGTCATCGACATCCTCGGCCTGTGGGGCGACGCTTCCGACAACATTCCTGGCATTCCCGGAATCGGCGAAAAGACCGCGAAAAAACTCATCGCTCAATTTGGATCGATCGAAAATCTCATCGCCAACGCCGACCAACTGAAAGGCAAACAAAAGGAAAACGTCATCGCCAACGCCGACCAAGCGCTCGTTTCCAAACAGCTCGCCACGATCATCCGCGACGTCCCGATCGACGTCACCTGGGAACAGCTCATCCTATCCGACCGCGACGAAGAAGCCCTCAAAGCGCTTTTCAACGAATTCGAATTCCGCACGCTCACCAAACGCCTTTTCGAAAACGCCGGAACCTCGAACTTCAGCCCGCCTTCTTCCGAGTCTGTCCAGGCCTCCGCGCCGACGCTTTTTGAAACGTTCAAAACCATCCGCGAAGTCGATCACACGTATCATTTCGCCAACACCGCCGAACTCCAGCGGCAGCTTCTCACCGAACTCTCCGGCCTGAAGCGTTTCTGTTTCGACATCGAGACGACTTCGCTCAACCGGTTTGACGCAAAACTCCTCGGCATCGCGTTTTCCTGGAAAAATCATGAGGCGTGGTTCTTACCCTTCGACGAATCGCTGCTTCCCAAAATCCGCGAAATCCTCACGGGCTCCGCTGAAAAAATCGGCCACAATCTGAAATACGATCTGTCGATCCTCCGCCGCTACGACATCCAGGTAACCGGTCCATTTTTCGACACCATGCTCGCCGACATGCTCATCGCCCCTGAGCGCCGGCACTCGATGGATTACCTTTCGGAAACACTGTTAGGCTACACCCCGATCAAACTCGCCGACATTGCGGTACCCCAAAATCCGGAGGAATCCGCATCGCTCGATCTCTTCGCCCACGCCGCAAAAACGCGCGCGACCAAAACCCTCGACGTCTCGACCATCCCCATCGAAGTCCTCGCCGAATACGCGGCGGAAGACGCAGACGTCACCTTCCAACTCTCCGAAGTCCTCCGCACCCAGCTCACCGAATCCGGCCAGGCACCGGTTCTCGATCAGATCGAAGGCCCCCTTCTCCCGGTCCTGGTTTCCATGGAAATGGAAGGCATCGAGGTCGATACCAACGCGCTCTCCACCATCGGCGACGAACTTCAGTTGCAGATTGATGAACTCGTCAAATCCATCCACGCCCACGCCGACCGGTCCTTCAACATCGCCTCACCCAAACAACTCGGGGAAATCCTCTTCAATCAACTCGGTCTCGCCGACAAAGCGAAAAAAACCAAAACCGGTCAGTTCAAAACCGACGAACAAACGCTCGCCACGCTGGAAGGAAAACACCCGATCATTTCCGACATCCTCGCCTGGCGGGAAGCTTCGAAATTGAAATCCACGTATCTCGATTCGTTGCCGACTCACATCGTTCCCCAAACCGGACGGATCCACACCACCTTTCATCAACTTCTCGCCGCCACGGGGCGCCTCGCCTCTTCCGATCCGAATTTGCAAAATATCCCGATCCGCTCCGAAGCGGGCCGCAAGATTCGCAAAGCGTTTGTTCCGCGTTCGTCAAAAACCGGTTTCACCCTCCTTTCCTGCGACTATTCGCAGATCGAGCTCCGCGTGATGGCCGCGCTTTCCCAAGACGCCACCATGATCGAAGCGTTCCGAAACCACGCCGACATTCACACGATCACCGCCGCGAAAGTCTTCGGCATCGATCCTGCGGAGGTGACTTCGGACATGCGCCGCACGGCGAAAATGGTGAACTTTGGAATCATTTACGGCATCTCCGCATTCGGTTTGAGCCAACGCCTCGCGATTCCCCGGACCGAAGCGGCCAGCATCATCGAAGCTTACTTCCGGGAATATCCTGCGATTAAACAGTTCATGGACCGCACCATCAACGAAGCCCGCGAAACCGGTTACGTTGAAACCCTCAGCGGTCGCCGCCGCTATTTCCCCGATCTCAATTCCGGAAATCAAAACCTGCGAGGAAATGCCGAACGCGCGGCGATCAACTCCCCCATCCAAGGCTCCGCGGCGGACATGATCAAGCTGGCCATGATCCAGATTTTCCAATTGCTACGGGATTCATCGTATCAATCGAAAATGCTCCTCCAGGTCCACGACGAACTCGTCTTTGACCTCGCGCTCGATGAGCAAGAAGAACTCGTTCCGAAAATTCTCGAAATCATGAAGACCGCCCTGCCCTTACCGCAAGGCGTCCCCATCGAAGTCGAATTCGGAACCGGTCCGAACTGGCTCGCCGCGCACTGACGACTCTCGTCCGCCCAACCCAATTTCCCACCTTGCATCTGCGGATTTCGTGCTAGGGTTGGACCATGCTCCACCGCATCATCATTCCCGCCATTGTCATGGCCAGTTCCAGCTTCGCCGCTGACCTCACCTCGATCGCGTTCGAAGACGCGGCGGGGAAAAACACCTCGCTCAACGATTATAAGGGAAAAGTCGTTCTGGTTGTGAATGTCGCCTCTAAATGCGGACTGACCAAGCAATACGAAGGCCTGGAAGCCCTCTATAAAAAGCACCGGAGCGAAGGTTTTGTGATTCTCGCCTTTCCCGCTAACGACTTTAACGGCCAGGAGCCCGGGACGATCGAAGAGATCCAGAAGTTCTGTAAATCCGAGTACGACGTCAGCTTTCCGATCATGAACAAGATCAGCGTGATCGGCCCCGACCAGCATCCGCTCTACACCGCGCTCACCGGCCCACAAGGGGCGTTTCCGGGCGACGTGCGCTGGAATTTTGGAAAATTCCTGATTGGCAAGGACGGCAAAGCCATCGCTCGATTCGAGCCGAAAGTCACTCCAGACAGCCCGGAAGTGACCACCGCGGTTGAAAAAGCGCTCGCCGAGTAAATCCGCGCGCCCTCTTTCTCGCTCGCCATTTGCCGGGCCGTCCGCTAGTCCGTTGCCCGCGCTTCCGGTCATTTGTCCGCCTGCGCGGACCCCATGGCGGAACTTCCCCCTAAACCCGGAGCGAGACTGAAATTCATCGATTTGGCGCGTTCGATCGCCATCCTTCTGATGTTGGAAGGGCATTTCGTGGAAATGACGCTGCTTGAAGCCTACCGCGATCCAGGCCATCCGATCTTCAGCTGCTGGAACTATATCCGCGGACTCGCGGCGCCGATGTTTTTCACGGTGACCGGTTTGGTGTTTGTGTACCTTTTGACCGGTCAGTCCGGTCCCCATTTTTTCCAACAAATCCGGGTCAAAAAAGGCCTGAAGCGCATCCTTGAATTGTTGTTTTGGGGCTACCTGCTGCAGATCAATCTGTGGAATTTCCCCCGTTATTTTTCCGGGCAATCCGACCCATGGCTGAGCGCGTTTCACGTCCTGCAATGCATCGGCATCGGCTTGTTGATTCTCATTTCCGTCGCCGGTCTCCAGCGTTTGGTGAAGCCCATTCCCCTGCCGCTTTTGTACGCTCTTACCGCTTTCTGCCTTTTGTTGTTTTACGGTTATCTCGGAACCCTTCCGCTCGGGAGCTTCGTCCCGGAAAAAGCCCCCTCACTCATCCAAAATGCCATCGTCGGCCCACGCTCGGTTTTCCCGATCGCGCCTTGGATGATCTTCACGCTCTACGGGGGAGCGTTCGGAGCGCTTTTGCGTTATTTCCCCGAAAAAATCCGGCGGCCGTGGTTCCCGTTCGCCGTCCTCGGTTGCGGACTTTTGCTTAAATTCGCAGGCGGAACGATCGACGATTGGATTTTCAAACATTTCCTCGGTGTCATCGGTTCGCCGATCGAAACTCCGTGGACGTTTCACAACTGGATCCATGTCCGTGTCGGAGAAATCGTCGCCATTCTCGGGATTCTCATCCTGATCGAAAACCGGTTTCCCCTCAATCATTCGTGGTTCCTCAAAATCGGCCAGAACACGTTTCCGATCTACGTCCTTCACGTGATCCTTCTCTACAACGGCATCTTTGGCATCGGCCTGGCTTCGATTTTCTGGAAATTGCTCAGCCCCTGGCAAGCCGCCCTCGGCGCGGTGCTGTTCATGGCGTTTTTCGCGCTATTCGCAAACCTGTTGGACGCATGGAAAGGCCGCCGCCCCCGCCAACCGATCTCCGGATGAGACGCTGCCTGTTCGGCCAAATTCCGATCTTCACCCAGGCATCCATTTCCGCCCCATCTTGATCCTCAGAGTGATCCGCATCCCGTGCCGTGTTCTCCGGAGATAAATATTTGTATTTTGGTATATTTCTAGCAGCCTGATTCCGTCCTCTCCCGTTCCGCAAAAACCATTCACGCCCCATCTCATGGCCCTTTCGTTTCTTCCCGCCCCCTTTGCCCACCCTTACGAAATCGCACCTGAATACGCCAAAAGCGCCGTTTATTTTTCTTCGGAATTCGCCATCGATCAGAGTTTCAAGATCTATTCCGGCGGCCTTGGTTTCCTTGCCGGTTCCCACATGCGGGCCGCTGCTGGGCTGAAACAGAACCTCTGCGGCATCGGCATTCTCTGGAGCTACGGATATTATAACCAAGCACGCGGCCAAGACGGAGAACTCGCCGTGCAGTTCCGTAAAAACCACTACGCATTCCTTCAGGACACCGGCATCCGTTTCACCATACCGGTCCACGGCCACCCGGTTTGGGTAAAAGCGCTTTTCCTTCCAGGCGATATTTTCGGCACCGTCCCGATGTTTTTCCTCACCACGGATATCGAGGAAAACGACGACCTGTCCCGCGCGATCACCCACCGGTTATACGACAACGACGCCCTTCGCCGCATCGCCCAATACATCATCCTCGGCGCAGGCGGTGCACGCTTGTTGAGCGAGCTTGGCGTCGATCCGGACGTCTGGCACCTCAATGAAGCTCACGGGCTCTCCGCAGCGTTTCATCTTTACGGAAAATTCCGCGATGTCGCCGAAGTGAAAAAGCGCCTGGTTTTCACGACCCACACACCAGAAGAAGCGGGAAATGAAAAACACGACTTCAAGCTGCTCCGGGATTTTTCGTTTTTCGGCGAAGTCTCCGAACCGGAAGTCCGCGCAATCACCGGGATCGACGGAGACGTCTTTAATCATTCGCTCGCGGCTCTTCGCCTCAGCCGCATCGCCAACGGAGTCTCAAAACTCCATGGCGAAGTTTCCCGAAATATGTGGAAGGATTTTCCGAACCTTTGCGAAATCACCCATGTCACCAACGCCCAGAACAAAAAATACTGGGTCGATCGAGGCATGGAAAACGCCCGCGTCCACTCCGACCTGGAAGCGATCGCCGCCCGCAAACGCGAACTCAAGGACCGGTTGTTCCGCGTCGTTGCCGACCAAACTGGTAAGCTCTTTGATCCCAAAGTCCTGACCATCGTCTGGGCGCGCCGCTTCGCCGGCTACAAACGTCCCGATCTCATCGCCCGCGACACCCGGCTTTTCCGCGACTTGCTCAGCAACCACCAGCAACCGGTTCAAATCATCTGGGCAGGAAAACCTTACCCGTTCGATTATTCCGCGATCAATACATTCAATCACCTCATCGGACTGACGAAAGATTATCCAAACGCCGCCGTCCTCGTCGGCTACGAACTGGAACTTTCCCGCCTCCTGAAATACGGCTCGGACATCTGGATGAACAATCCGGTTGTCACCCGCGAAGCCTCCGGAACTTCCGGAATGACTGCGGCGATGAACGGCTCGGTCAACCTTTCCACCGACGACGGCTGGGTCTGCGAATTCGCGAAAAACGGCGAAAACTCGTTCATCGTCCCACCCGCCGACTCCTCGCTTTCTCCCGAAGATCGCGACCGGCACGACCTGCTCGGCATTTACAAAATCCTCCACGAAGAAGCCCTCCCGCTTTACTACGACTCGCCGGAGGAATGGAACCGCATCGTGCTGCAATCCATGAATGACATCGTTCCGTTTTTTGACGCCGACCGCATGGCCGACGAGTATTACAAAAAGATCTACGCCTGAAAAAAAGACGCGCGAAATTCGTTTCATCGTTCCATCATTCCGGCATGTCCAATACCGGTCTCGCCACCGCCCTTTCCGAGCTCATCGGCGCGGGAAAAATCAGCACTGCCTCCGCAACGCTCGCCGCTCATTCGGTCGATAAATGGTACGCCAGCCACCCGCCGGACGTGGTCGTTTTCGCCGAATCGACCGCCGACGTCTCGGCAGTTCTTGCCTATGCCGATGAAAACGGCATCCCGGTGACCACTCGGGGCGCGGGTTTCGGCTACGTCGGCGGCTGCGTCCCGATTGAAGGCGGCATCGTGCTTTCCACCGCTCGGATGAATCAAATCCTCGGGATTTTCCCCGAAGACGGCGTCGCCATTGTCCAGCCAGGCGTGATCACCGGAGACCTGCAAACCGCCGTCCATCAAATCGGCTGGGAATATCCTCCCGATCCTGCATCGCTGAAAGACTGCTCGCTCGGCGGAAATATCGCCACCAACGCCGGCGGCCCGCGCTGTTTGAAATACGGCGTCACCCGCAATTACGTGCTCGGCCTGGAAGTCGTACTCGCCGACGGAACGATCGTCCGGACCGGCGGACGCCTTCACAAAAACAAAACCGGCTTTGACCTCATCGGGCTTTTCACCGGCTCCGAAGGCATGCTCGGCATCATCACCGAAGCGACCTTGCGACTGATTCCGAAACCGCCCGCCCGCTCGATGCTCGCCGCGATTTTTCCGGAATTCACCATGGCCGCCGCAGCCGTCCAAGCGATTCTCAACGCCGGCCATCTTCCATCCGCCCTGGAAATCACCGATACCTTCACCCTGGAAGCCGCGCGGAAAAAACTCGGCGCAGAAATTTTCCCCGCTGGAAACGCCCACCTCATCGTCGAAATCGATGGCCGCCCCGCCGCCGTGAAATCCGAGCTCGAGGAACTCCATCAGCTTCTCACCCGCCTCGGCGCAACTTTCATCGAACGCGCCCTCGACGAATCCGCCTGCGAACGCATCTGGAAACTCCGCCGCGAATTTTCCTTCTCCCTGCGCGACACCGGACTCACGAAACTCAACGAAGACATCGTCGTGCCACGATCGAAACTCGTGCAGCTCGTCACCTTCGCCCGTAAACTCGAAGCGGAAACGGGAATCCCGGTCGCCTGCTTCGGCCATGCAGGCGATGGCAACATCCACACGAATCTGATGGTCGCCGACTACACCGACCCCGTCATCCGCGCCCGCGCCGATGCGGCACTGGATTTGCTTTTCGGATGGGTTCTCGAAAACGGGGGAGCCATCACCGGCGAACACGGCGTCGGCCTCGCCAAAAAACCCTGGATCCATCAAGCCCTCGGCGAACCTTCTCTCGCGGCTCACCGGGCGATCAAAAACTCACTGGATCCGCGGGCGATCCTCAATCCGGGGAAATTCCTGGACGATTGAACCTCGGTCACAGGCACAGTCCCTGATCAAACCATCGTCTTCGAGTTTTTAAAAACTCTGGAAAGACGTGATTCATGACCCTGCGGACGATTCTGCAACCTCTCAAAACCCTCTAAAATCGCGTTCAAGGTCCATGCCAACCGTGTCGACCAGCAAAATTTTTGAGCTTTCTTTCAAAAAGTCACAAAAATTTATCGCTTATTATCAATTGGTTGTGAATTTCCACGCAAAAATTTGAATCCATGATCGGTTTTAGAGTTTGCCCCAGCCGCATAATATTCGTAAACCACGCATGCACAAAAAAAGGGCAATTTGCCTCCCAATCCCCAATTTTGCATGATCCTACGAATTTTCTCGCTCGCCGCTCTGACGCTCACGGCAACGCTCCTTTCCAACTGCGGCAGCTCGTCTGATCTCAGTGTTCTTCCGAAAAGCTCCATCGGCAGCACCTCCAGCTTCGCCTCGAACGACAGCTTTCCCATCGCCCCCCCTTCGAAAACCACCGTTTCCGCTTCCGCCTCGAAGCCAAAAGACCGCCACTCCATGCCGGTTTACGCCTTTAACGATCGGACCCGGCTCGTTCGCACCACCGCCTACACCTGCAGCGAAGACGATCACCTCGAATACGGCAGCAAAAATGCCACCGGCACCCTCCTGCGTTACACCAACCGCGTCCGCAGCGCCGCCGCTGACTGGTCCTTTTACCCCGTCGGCACCGTCTTCCGCATCACCGGTCTTCCTTACCTCTACGTCGTGGACGACTACGGCTCCGCCCTCACCGGCACTGGCACAATCGATATCTACAAGCCAAGCAAGGCCATCATGAATCAATGGGGTCGCCGCAACGTGGAAATCACCATCGTCCAGTGGGGCTCGTTCAACCGCAGTGCGGAAATTCTCGCCCAGCGCAAAAAATACGCCCACTGCAGCCAGATGCTCGCGAATATCGTTCGCCAACGTCCCGATCTGGGCGCAGTCGCCAAGCGTTGAGCTGATTCGCTCCTTCCTCTAAAAATCACGCCCGGTCAAAACCGGGCTTTTTTTTGCCCTCGTCCTCCTTTCACCAGGGCTTGCTTGATCGACTCACACCGGAGCTGCCGACGATGGGAAACCATCGACCCAGCCATCTCGCGCTCTCTCGCGAACGATGCTTTTCCCTTAAACGTTCTGAGAACGAACGGAGAGCGTTGAAATTCAAACCCAAAAAAAGGGAAGCCGACTGAACGCCGACTTCCCTTTTGAGAAACGATTTGGAGCTTAGCGACCGCTGCGCTTGAAGAGCAAGGCTGCTGCGGACTTCGCGATGACACCTTGAAGGTAGGCGACTTCTTCCGCATCAACGCTGTGATCGATACCCGCAAGGGCTTCCTCGGCGCGCTTGATGGCTTCTTCCGTCGCCGCCTCGTCGATTTCCGCTTCGCCGAGTGCGGCGTCGGTAAGGACGATGACCTTCGTTTGGTTGACTTCGGCAAATCCGGAGCCAATCGCGAGGGATACTTCGACGCCCTGATGCAGGTAACGAAGCACGCCTGGCTGCAGAGCGGTCACAAGGCCCGCGTGGCTAGGGAGAATGCCAAGCTCGCCGTCCGCTCCCGGAAGATAAACGTGGTCCACGGTATCCGAGAAAATCTTTTTCTCAGGAGTAACGATTTCGAGGTGGAGAGGCATGCAGATGTTATCGGTTAATGGTGATCGGTTATCAGGTTCTGTCGTTCGAAATCTTACCTGATCACGGATAACAGATAACTTTTAACCGCGCAGCGATCAGTCACGAGCAACGGAGTCGATTCCACCCTTCATGTAGAAGTTACCTTCCGGCACGTTATCGAGCTTACCGTCGAGGATCTCCGCGAAGCCTTTGACGGTCTCTTCGATCGAGACGAGAACGCCAGGAACGTTGGTGAACACCTCGGCAACGTGGAACGGCTGAGTGAGGAAACGTTGGATCTTACGAGCGCGGAAGACGGACATTTTGTCGGCGTCAGAGAGCTCGTCCATACCAAGGATGGCGATGATGTCCTGAAGGTCTTTGTAGCGTTGAAGGACCTGCTGAACGCCACGGGCGACCCGGTAGTGTTCTTCTCCGACGATCTCGGGAGCGAGCGCTTTCGAAGTGGAAGCAAGTGGATCAACCGCTGGGAAGAGCGCTTGCTCAGCGAGGGAGCGCTCAAGAACGACGGTGGAGTCAAGGTGAGCGAAGGTGTTCGCAGGAGCCGGGTCGGTCAAGTCGTCCGCAGGAACGTAAACCGCTTGAATCGAGGTGATCGATCCTTTGTTGGTCGATGTGATCCGCTCTTGGAGACCGGCCATTTCTTCGGAAAGCGTTGGCTGGTAACCCACGGCGGACGGCGTCCGGCCGAGAAGCGCGGACACTTCGGAACCGGCTTGGGAGAAACGGAAAATGTTGTCGACGAAAAGAAGAACGTCCTGGTTATCCTCGTCGCGGAAATGCTCAGCCATGGTGAGGGCGGAGAGAGCGACGCGGAGACGTGCACCCGGAGGCTCGTTCATCTGACCGTAGCAAAGCGCTACTTTCGATCCTTCGGCGAGAACCGGAGTGCCGTCGGCATTGAGTTTGACGTGACCGTTTTCGTCCTTTTCAGTCGCGATCACGTTACCTTCGATCATTTCCCAGTAGAGATCGTTACCTTCACGGGTCCGCTCGCCGACACCTGCGAAGACGGAGAAACCCCCGTGAGCTTTCGCAATGTTGTTGATGAGCTCCATGATGACGACGGTTTTGCCGACGCCGGCACCACCGAACATGCCGCCTTTACCACCCTTGAGCAGCGGGCAGATGAGGTCGATGACTTTGATACCGGTTGGAAGCACTTCAGCCGTCGCCGATTGCTCCGTCAGGCTTGGAGCCGGACGATGGATCGGGGAGCGATAGGTCGCATCTTGAAGAGGAACGTTTTCGTCAACGAGATCGCCGGTGACGTTGAAAATACGACCGAGAACCTGTTTTCCGACCGGCACGGCGATCGGCTTACCGGTGTCCGCAAGGGTCATGCCACGCTTGAGGCCGTCCGTGGTGGACATAGCGACTGCGCGCACCCAGCCGTCACCCAAGTGTTGCTGAACTTCAAGAACAAGCTTGGTGTCCACGCCATTGAGGACATAGTTGATCTCCAATGCGTTGTAAATTTCAGGCAGCTTGGCGGCTTTGGAGAAGTCAGCGTCGATAACGGCGCCGATGATCTGGACGATGGTTCCTTGGTTGCTCATGGGAAGAATGGGAGAAGTTTGCTGGTTTTCAGTTTGAAGTTTTCAGGAAGAGGTCGCTGGCGTCGGTTTCGGTATTTTCTGAACACTGAAAACTGAACACTAGCAAACTGATGGTTATTCCATCGCCTTCATGGCCGTTGTGATTTCGAGAAGCTCGGCAGTGATGGCGCCTTGGCGGAGCTTGTTGTATTCGAGCGTGAGTTCCTTGATGAATTTCTTCGCGTTGTCGGTGGCGGCCTTCATGGCGACCATCCGTGCGGAGTGTTCGGAAGCACGGGATTCGACGAGCGTTTGGAAAACCCGGAAGTTCACGTAAAGCGGCAGGACCGCGCCGAGAACATCTTCGGTGGTTGGCTCGAAAAGGAACTCGTTGGTGTCCGTCGCGTCACCGTGATCGGTCGGTGGCTCAACCGGCAGAAGCTGCACCACGTCGGCCGTTTGGCTGAGCGTGTTGACGAACTTCGTGTAGGCGATGGAAACCTTATCGTATTTGCCGTCGAGGAATTGTTTCGAGAGCAACTTCGCGATGGCTCGTGCGTCGGAGAAAGGAACAGGGTCTTTGACCGAAAAGTCAGCGACGATTTCCTTGCCGACTTTTTCCAACATGATGCGGAGCTTGCGACCGACGGTGACGTAGTCGGCGTCCGGTGAAACGGAATCGCGGAGCTTGCGAGCCAGGTTGGTGTTGAGCGGACCGCAAAGCCCCTTGTCGGTCGAGATGACAAGAACCAGTTCGCGAGAGCCGACACGCTTTTCAAGCAGCGGGTGGCTGGTTTCGCTGAAACCCTCGCTGATGTCCTGGAGGACACCGTTGAGCTGTTTCGAATAGTCGCGGCCGGCCAGCGCCTGGTCCTGCGCCTTTTTCATCTTGGCGGCTGCGACCAACTGCATCGCGCGAGTGATCTGCGCGGTGTTTTTAACCGACTTGATGCGTCGGCGGATGTCGCGGAGGTTTGCCATGTTTTAGTGAAAAGTTATCGGTTATTGGTTATCAGTTATGGATCAGACCGGTTAGTTGTTATCTTTCCTGATAACCTTTAACCGATAACGGATAACTTACTTCCAAGTGTTTTTGAAATCGGTGATGCCCTGTTTGACCGCTTCGACCATGGCGGCGTCCTTTTTGAGGTCCGGTTTTTCGTTGCGGATCTTGTCGAGGAGTTCGCTCTTGCGGGTGTTGAAGAATTCGCCCATCGCGAGTTGGAAGCGTTTCACATCGGCGACTTCGACGTCGTCGAAGTAACCGTTTTGCATCGCGAAAAGGTAAACCGACTCCAGCTCCATCGAAAGCGGGCTGTACTGGTTTTGCTTGAAGAGCTCAACGATGCGAGCACCGCGATCGAGCTTCTTCTTGGTCGATGCGTCGAGGTCGGAACCGAACTGAGCGAATGCCTGAAGCTCGCGGAACTGAGCGAGGTCGAGTTTGGTCGTGCCGGCAACGGACTTGATCGTCTTGGTTTGGCAAGCGGAACCCACGCGGGAAACCGAAAGGCCGACCGAGATCGCAGGGCGGATGCCTTGGTAGAAAAGGTCGGTTTCCAAGAAGATCTGACCGTCGGTGATCGA
>DBTN01000037.1:103217-124495 GCA_002307065.1 Akkermansiaceae bacterium UBA1315
CGGAATGTAGGCGGAAACGTCGCCCGCTTGGGTCTCGATGATCGGCAGAGCGGTCAACGAGCCACCACCTGCGTTTTCCGAAAGACGAGCGGAGCGCTCGAGCAAGCGGGAGTGGAGGTAGAAAACGTCACCTGGATAAGCTTCGCGGCCGGATGGGCGGCGGAGAATCAGCGACACTTGGCGGTAAGCGACGGCGTGTTTGGAAAGGTCATCGAACACGATCAGAACGTCCTGACCTTTGTCCATGAGGTATTCGGCGATCGAACAACCGGCATAAGGAGCAAGGTATTGCATCGCGGCGGCGTCCGAAGCGGAGGCGGAAACAATGGTGGTGTATTCCATCGCGCCGGCGTCTTCGAGGATCTTTTGGGTCCGGGCGACGTTCGAGAGCTTCTGGCCGATCGCGACGTAGATACAATAGAGCGGCTTGTGGTTCTGCAGTTTGCCCTGTTCAGCGGCCTTATTTTGGATCGCTTGGGAAATGATGGTGTCGACTGCAATGGTCGTCTTACCGGTTGCGCGGTCACCGATGATCAGCTCCCGCTGGCCACGGCCCACGGGGATCATCGCGTCGATCGACATGATACCGGTTTGGACCGGCACCGAAACGGACTTCCGCTTGATGATGCCCGGGGCGATTTTTTCCATCGGGTAGTAAGCCGAAGCAACGATGTCGCCTTTGCCGTCGATCGGAGCACCGAGCGCGTTGACCACGCGGCCGAGAAGTGCTTCACCGACTGGGACGGAGAGAAGCTTACCGGTCGTGCGGCATTGCGCACCTTCGGTCACCGCAGAGTAGTTGCCGAGAAGCACGACGCCGACTTCGCTTTCTTCGAGGTTGAGCGCCATCCCGGTGACACCACCGTCGAATTCGATCATCTCGTTGAGCATGACGTCGGAAAGGCCTTCGACCTTCGCCACGCCGTCTCCGACTTGGCGGACGGTTCCGACGTTGGTTTTTTCGACGGAGGAAGTGATACCGGCGATCTGTTGCTCGAGTTCTTGGAGGATGCTGCTCATTTGGACGGGGTCCGGTTATAAGTTATAGGTTATTAGTTATCCGGAAAGATAATCAGAATGCTTTAGAAAGGCGATCGAGGCGACCTTGGACGGAGCCGTCGAAAACGTCGTTGCCGACGCGGATTTTGAGACCGCCGAGGAGGGCGGGATTGATGAAATATTCGACATCCAGATCCGGGCCGTACTTCAGCGCGAGATCGGAGAAAACCCGTTGACGGGTGCTTGGGTCGAGCTCAACAGCGCTTTCGACCGTCACCTTGCGGCTTTCGATGTCGAGGCGGGTGAGCTTTTGCAGAGCGGCGAGGATCGCCCGGTAGTCGCGGGGTTTATCCTCGGCGAGGCGGGTGAAAACGGTGCGCAGCTTGCCGGTTTCCAGATGGCCACCGGTTTGGCAAAGGCCGAAAAGGCGGCGTGCGGTGGCGGCGGCGGTTTTGGAGATCTTCATAAGGAGCGCGGCGGGAAATGAAATCAGCCTTCGACCTTGGCGAGCGCGTCCTCATTGATGCGCTTCTGATCCGCGTCGGTGAGAACCTTGCCGGTGACTTGGGAAGTGGTGGAGGCGACGAGGCGGCCGAACTCGCGCTTGAGCTCAAGCGAAAGGCGATCGCGGTCAGCACGTGCGGCGGCTTCGGCTTTCGCAAGGATTTGCTGGGCCTGAGCGATTGCTTCCTGAGATTTTTGTTCGGAGAACGAGTTGGCGCTTTCTTTCGCTTCGTTGATCAGGCGGACGGCTTCGTCGTTTGCCTTGGCGATCGCAGCGGCGGTCGTGATTTCCGACTCGGCGAGCTGTTTTTGGATCGTCTTGAGGTTTTCCTCACCGGCAATGATGCGGGCGCGGCGTTGTTCGAGCATCGCTTGGACCGGGCCAAAGGCGAATTTCTTAAGAAGCGCGGCAACGATCAGAAAGCTGACGACTTGGCTGAGGAAGAGCGGCCAAGTGACGTTGAAAGTGCGGGTGATATCACCCACCACGCCGTCGGATTCGACAGTAGGAGCTGCGGCGAGAAAATCGAAAATCGAGATCATCGGAAAAGTGTGTGGTGGGAAAATCGGATGCGGGAAAGGAGAGGAGAAGGAATGCGGAGGCCCGTTTTGGGCGAACCTCCGCTGAAAGAAAGCTTGTTAAGCAAGGAAGATCGCGAAGAACACGATACCTTCGATAAGCGCTGCAAGAATGATGGAGAGGGTAAGGATGTTACCAGCAGCACCTGGGTTGCGACCGGTAGCTTCAGCGGCTTTCGAGCCGAGGAGACCGATGCCGATAGCGGCGGCGAGGGCAGCGGCAGCAACGTGAAGGTTGCCGGAGATTTCAGCGAGGAATGCGTTCATATCAGTGTAGTTTGGTTTGTGGGTTCTCCGCTCCCCACGGTCTTTGCCATGGTCGGAGCGGGAAAGGGATCAATGCGAGTGTTCTTTTTCGTCGTGATGATCTCCGTGGTCGCAGATCAGCTTGAGGAACACCGAAGTCAGAAGCATGAAAACGAGAGCCTGAATCACTCCGACGAGCAATTCGAGGAAGTAGAAAGGAATCGGTGGCAGCCAGGCGAGCCATTTCCCGATGCCCTCGCTACCGGTGACGAGCATCATGTTTTCCAGAATGTTCTCACCCGCGAAAATGTTACCGTAGAGACGGAAGGAAAGCGCGACCGGTCTGAAGAGAATCGAGATGATTTCCAAAACTCCGACGAAGGCGAAGACGAGCAACATGCCCAACGCCATGATACCGGTGAATTTCCCTTTCGGAGCGAAAATATGGGCGAAAAAGCCTTTTGCACCGTTTTCGGTAATCGCCCAATAGAACCACATGAGAGCGAAGGTGAAGGCCATCGCTGCGGTCATGTTCAGATCGGCGTTACCACCGCGAAGGAACGGGCGGAAGGTGTCGTGAGGATCAACGCCCGGACCGGTCAGGTGCCAACCGACGGTGCCGACGCCTGGAATCAGGCCAAACCAGTTGGTGAAAAGAATCAGAACAAAAATCGTACCGAAGAACCAGAACGTGCGCTTCACCAGATGAGCACCAAGAATGCCTTCGAGAAACGTGTAGAGACTTTCCGTCAGCCACTCGACGAAGTTTTGCAAACCACTGGGAATCAGTGCGATTTTGCGAGTCGAAAGCTGAGCAACCAGAATGATGAACGCTGCGACGATCCAGACCATCAACATCGAGTTCGTGATCACGAAAGGACCGATGTTGGCGATTTCCTCGGCGTGAGGAGGAAGATGGTCATGACCTCCTGAAGCCGCGGATGCGGAAAGGATGCCGAAAAGCCAAGCGGCCGAAGTGGTGACAAGGAATCGCATGAGATAAACGCCGATTGATTCGGGCGCGAGCGGCTATAAAGTAACGCCGCCATCTTCCGCAAGAGCTATTTGTGAAAAATTTCACAAGCTCCCTTGAATGTTTGATAATGCGTGATTTCCGTGGGTTTTTATATGGGCTGGCGACTTCCGTGAAAGGCCACCTCCGCAGCCGTGCCAATCAGCAGCCGATCGCCTCGCAATCCGCCCGTCGCGATCACCCGAAAGCCCGAGAGGAGTGATTGATGGATAAGCTCTTCGGCAGAAAGGCATAATCGCCCGCCGATTTCCTTTAACGAAAAATAGATTTCCCCCACGCCATGAAATCCACGGTAGATCACCTCGGTGCAGGCCAAGCGGTCGGCAGTGCGAAAGTCGAAAAGGAAATCATACGGCTTCCCGGCGTGACTCATCGCCCGCGAAATCGCCGTCACCAAATCCGCGTCTCCCAGCGGTGCACGAAACACGGCGAATGCGTCGGTTTCCAACGTTTCCTCCGCCGGGCGAAATCGGACGCCGTCTTTTTTCGCCTCCAAAAACCAATGCCTCCCATCCTTCTTGAAAGGCAGCGAAAATCCGAGCCGCTCCGCCGATTCATGATTTCCCAGATAAAGCGCCGCATGGGGCCAGTGGCCGGGAAGAAACAAATTGCTCAACGCGTCGTCGTGACGGGTCACGAAAAAGTCTCCGGGGCGGATGCGCGTCTCGATCTTCACCCGCAAATCCGCGGTGATCCGTTTCGGCATGCCGGGAGCCGCCGCCCCAGGCTGGCTCATCTCCGCGATTGAGCGACCCGCCGCCTCAAAAAACCCGAACATCACCTGCCGCCAAGCCGACCGATTCCGTCGCAAAAACGAAAACCACCGGTAGGAAAAATGCCGTTTCAACGCGTTTTTACGGCTCCTCTCCATCCACGGCTCCTCCAGAGCCAACATTTCGATCACCGGTTTCAGCGCTGAATTCCCCTTCAGGGCATGGATTTCATTCCGATTCGCATCGTAAAAATCCGCCGCCGCGAGAAACCTCAACGAATTCCCCGAACCGGTCAGCGAGCGATAAACCGTGGTGAAACTTTTCCTAGGAATCCCTGCCTGCGAATCCTCCTCGTCCAGCTTCTGCCAAGCGACGGGTTTGCTTTTCGCCAGATCGATCACAAAACGCCCCGCTCGCATCAGCAAACAGGCCGTCGCAAAAGCCACCGTGAATACCGGGAGACGCTCCCGCCACTCGATATCTCTCCGTCCCGCAGCAGCCCCCAGCTCCGCTAAAGTCTGTAACAAGGCGGATCGCAGCGCCAAATACTGCGAATACCGTAGCCGGATCAACTCCTCTTCATCCGGGAAAAAATAACCGCGCTCGCAGGCAGATTCGACACATTCCAGCTCGTCCGCCAATCTCTCCACGGCAGGCAACACGTCTGCCGCGGCGAGAATCGCGGCCGCTCCGCGAGTGACGACACTGTCAATTTCGGATTCTGCTTCAAGCATCGGACGAAAATTAAAACCCGAGTGTTCCACGAGTCAACCACCGCGCTGTCTAACAGAATCTAACAGATCAAAAGTGTTCTCACGCGGGGCGATCCGGCGGCGTACCGGCGCTTCCCGCGATCCCTCCGGCGCTCCCAAGTCAAGCAGTCTCAAGGAAAAAATCTCGAAAGTTCCTTCTGATTTTATCTTGCCAACCGCTTGAGCCGTTCGCACAAAGGCTCCCGCCATGAACAAAGCTGAACTCGTAGAAGCCGTCCAAAAAACCCTCGGAAAAGACGCAACCAAGCGCGCCGCCGATGAAGCCGTCGAAGCAGTCCTTGATGCGATTGCCAAGGGTGTGAAAAAAGACAAGAAAGTCCAAATCATTGGCTTCGGCACTTTTGAAGTGAAAAAGCGCGCCGCTCGTATGGGCCGTAACCCAAAAACCGGCGAGTCCATGAAGATCGCCGCCTCCAAGTCGGTCGGCTTCAAGCCATCGTCCGTTCTGAAGGGCAGTCTGTGATCAGCAATTTGCTTTCACTCTAAAAAACACCCAAAAAACCCCGGTCACCTGACCGGGGTTTTGTTTTATCCGGAATCCGGAGCATTTTTAGAACCAGCCCTTGCGGCCGGTGATGTAAGTTGCGACAAATTCTTGATCCGATTTCGACAAATAAAGGATCCCTTCAATCAGGCCGACGACGCCAAACAGCCCGCAGGTGACAAGACTCAGAACGAGTTGGATGATGCCCTCCTTCGTATAACCGAGCAAAAACTTGTGGGCGGCGGTCCATCCGAGAAAAATCCCGAGCAGACCTGCAAGCAGTTTTTTTTCAGCCCCGGCGGGAGGGACAGGAAAGGGTTCTGTGGACATCTTTCAAACCATTTACTAAGGCCCTCCTCACAAAGCAAGTCGCAAGCACCATGAAACCACGAATCAACCTCGAAGAAACCCAGCTGTCGGATGGCTCTCCGCTCGTCCTCCAAGAGCACGATGGCCGTCATTATTTGATCGTCCGTGGCCAGCAGATCTGCGGACCGGCGACCCGAGCAGCGGAAGAAGAACTCGCCCGGCTTGCTTGTGCGCCGTTTCGCCCGGCCCGGCAGCCAAAAATCTGGCTCATCGGCCTCGGCCTCGGCCACACGCTGGCCGCGCTGATCAAAGAGCTTCCTCAAAAGCGCGCCGTCTTCACCGTCGCCGAGCCGCTGGAAAAACTCCCCGGCTGGATCCGCACCCACCTTCCCGCCGGTCCGCTCGATGATCCGCGCGTGATTTTGCAAAACGATCCCGGTCCTGCCGCCCTCCACCGCCAGGACGGCCAACTGCACGCCATCCTCACCCACCTTGATGCCTCGCCGACCGGACCGAGAAATCGCCCATGGGTGGACGAACGCCGCTGGGTTTCCGCCGCTTTTGAAGCCCTCCAACCGGGCGGATTGCTCGCGATCGCCGGATCCAGATACGCCCCGGATCTCACCCGTAAGCTCCAAGGCTCCGGCTTTGAAGTCGCGGAATTCACCGTGCCCGTTTCACCCAACGCCAAGCGCCCGAAACTGCAACCGATCTGGCTCGCGAGAAAAGGCAGAGCGGAAGCTTGAGATTCGCGCGACACATGGTTTGATTGCGCTGTATCATGGCCCGCCTTTCCTCATTGCACCTTTTCCCGGCGTTGATCGCCGCGGCGTCCCACGCAGGCGAGCTGACGATTACCGAAAGCCCATTTGTTGTGGAAAAGGTATTCGCCGCCAGCGTGATCCCGGTCGAACCCGTCGCGCTGCAACTCGCGGTCAAGGAGTGGGAAGATTTCCAAATCACCCGCATCGCTCCTCACGGCAGCCAAGTGGCAGCGGGTGATGTCCTCGCCCAGTTCGATGCGACGGAGATCGACGAAAAACTTCAGGTCGCACGGGAACGCTTGCAAACCGGACAGCTCGCGCTCGCCCAGGCCGAGCTCAAATACCGGCACCTTTCCGAAACCGTCCCGCTGCGCCTGGAGAGCCTCCGGCAATCCGCCGCACACGCGAAGGAAGAACTGGAATATTTCACCAAAACCCGCCGGAAAATCAGCGAAGAAAAAGCCGCTCTTTCCCTCAAGCGCACCCGTCAGCTTTTGGAAACGCAGGAAAAAGAGCTCGATGACTTGCTCAAAATCCACGCAACCGACGCGGAAAAAACCGCGAACGCCACCGTTTTGCGCCAACAGGATGAAGTCGCCGCCGCCGAATTCGCCCTTCGCATGGAAACGCTCGATCACGAGCGAACCATGAAGGTCCTGCTTCCCCGCCAAGCGGAAATTCTAACCCTCACTCACCGCGAGGCGGCCCTCAACCTACGCAACGCCGAAGAGGAACTCCCACGCGAACTGGAGCTCCAAAAAACCGGGCTCGAAACGCTGCGTGCCGAATCGGATCGGGAAAAAAGTCTGGTCGCCGCACTGGAAAGTGACCGCAAACTTTTCGAATTCAAAGCACCTGCCGCTGGCTGGTTTTATCACGGCGGATTTCAACAGGAAAATCCCGAGGCGATCCAAGTCGGTCATCAGTTGCCGGCAAAATCGACGTTCGCGACCTTTGTGCCTTCCGCTTCGAAATTCAAACTGGTCGCGGCCATCGATGAAGGAAGCGCTCGCAGCCTGGCAAAAGGCCTCACCGGTGTCGCCGTGCTGACAGGCCGCGAGGATCTGGAAATCCCCGTCACGCTTACCGGTTTGGCAGAAACGCCAACGGCCAATGGTAGCTACCTCGTCGATCTTGATGCGGTTTTCCCCCAAGGATTCCATCCGATTCCGGGAAATACGCTCGAGGTGATTCTGGTCGCCTACCAAAAACCCGCCGCCATCGCAGTGCCAACCCAGGCTCTCGCCTTCGGCTCCCAAGGCTGGACGGTTGAAATGAAACTCGCCGACGGAAAATCCGAACGCCGCCCCGTCAAACGCGGCCGGGTTTCCAAAAACTTCACCGAAATCCTCTCCGGTCTGGAAGTCGGACAGGTCATCATCGTTCCGTAAATCCGACGAGTTTCGAATCCCTCAAACCGGTTGATATTTCTTTCTTCTTATCCGCGTCCATCAACGTCCATCCGTGGATCATCAAATTCTTCATCTTCCGATCGTTAAACTAATTTCATGAGGACACTCGACCCGCCCACCACGGTTTCCGCCGTCCTTTCGTTCGACTTTGATGGGACGCTTCACGATCCCGCGGGCGAACCACCGGTCCCACTCGAATTTTTCGAAACCATCCGTCAGCTCCGCACGGATCACGGCGCAGTTTGGGGAATCAATACCGGCCGCTCCATGGCTCAAGTCGTGGAAGGATTGATCGAAAGCCGGTTTCCTTTCTCGCCGGACTGGGTCGTCGGCCGCGAACGCGAAATCTATTTCCCAAACGCATTCGGTCGCTGGTTGCCCCATGAAAAATGGAACAAAACCTGTGATAAGGAAATCCACCGGCTTTTCAAAAATTCCCGAAAATTGCTCAAATCGATCCGCTCCGAGATCGAACAACACACCGGTGCCCGCTGGCTGGAAATGGAAGGCGAACCAGCCGGAGTCATCGCTCAAAGCGACGAAGAAATGGCGTGGATCGCCGAACGCGTCGCCGCTTTAACCCAAGCGGAGCCGAATCTCGGTTGGCAGCGAAATTCGATCTACTTGCGCTTCGGACACCGCAATTACCAGAAAGGCAGTAGTTTGAGCGAAGTCGCCCGGCACTACAAAATCGGTGCCGACCGTTGTTTCGCCATTGGCGACAGTCATAATGATTTTGAAATGCTCGACGCCGCCCACGCAAAAATGAGCGCCTGCCCAGCGAATGCCGTCGACGACATCAAAGCGGCCGTCCTGTCGCACGGCGGCTACATCGCCAAAGCCAGCCACGGCAGCGGCGCCGTCGAAGCGTTGAAGTATTATTTCGGATAATCTTTTGACGGATAAACCCGTACTCAAGCTTCATTGAATCGGGGAAAGCAATCTCGCGATCCGACAAGCGGCACGAAACAAAAACGGCCGATGGGTGAATCCTTCCACCTTCGCTTCCTCCGCTCGCGAAAAATCGGTTTCTAACATCTCTGTGACCTCTTTCACAAACTTCGCATCCGGTGAGAACGCCGTGATTTCGAAATTTAACCGGAACGAGCGGTTGTCGAGATTTGCCGAACCCACCGCCGCCAACCGGTCGTCAATCAACATCACTTTCTGGTGAAGGAACCCTTGGTGATATCGGAAAATCCGAACACCAAATGGAATTGCCTGCTCGTAATAAGTGAATGCGGAAAGCCAGACCAAAAGATGATCCGGTCGCTCTGGAATCAGGATTCGCACATCCGCGCCGCGCAACGCAGCCGTTTGCAAAGCCGTCATCACCCCTTCGTCCGGCACGAAATAAGGCGAGGCAATCCATAATTTTTCCCGCGCGGTGTTCGCAGCTTCCGCCACCAGCAGCTGCCAAGAATCCCCGGTGTCGGCAGGTCCCGTGGGAATCACCGCGGCGACTTGATTTGCCGCCTCCACTTCCTTTTCCCACGTCAGCGGAAGCATCGATCCGGTCGCCCAGAACCAGTCTTCCATGAACACCAGTTGCAGCGCCTCAACCGTCGGGCCTTTCATCCGAAGATGCGTGTCACGCCATTCGCCATACTTTTGGTCACGACCCAAGTACTCATCACCGACATTGATGCCACCGACGAACGCGACTTTGCCATCGATGACCACAATTTTACGATGGTTGCGAAAGTTCAGTTGGAAGCGTGAGATAAACGTCCGATTGGTGCCGAAAGGCCAGCATTCGACACCCGCCTCGCGGAGTTTTTTGAGATATTCTCGCGGAAGTTTATGCGATCCAAATTCGTCGAAAAGCATCCAAACTTTCACCCCTTCCCGGGCTTTTTCGATCAACAGCTTTTGAAACCGGGTACCAATTCGGTCGTTCTTAACGATATAAAAATTCACGCATAGATATTCCTTCGCCGCGCGGATCTCCTTAAAAATGTCTCGGAAGGTTTCTTCCCCATCGATCAGTAACTTGAGTTCGTTCCCATCGGTGAAAGGCATTCCACCGAGGTACTTTGCGGTCCGCGAAAAGGCGTCGTCCTCCGGCAGCTTCACCTCATGAATGGAAACGATTTGATACATCTTTTCCGCCAGTTTGCCCAACCGGTCATCATTCTCCCGACGCGCCCGGACATATCCGGAAAATCGGGTGCGCCCGAGCAGCCAGTATAACGGAATGGCGACGTAGGGAAAGGTGATGAGCGAAACCACCCAAGCGATCGTCCCCTGCGACGTCCTTACATGCATCACCGCATGGATCACATGAAGCGCACCAAGAATATGCATGAAGACGACGCCCGCGACCCCCAACCAAGCCGCCGCTTCCGGATGAAGAAAATCCATTGGAGAAACCTACGCCATCCGGGATCGAGCACAAGCCTTTCAACCGGTTTTCCGCAATTGATAAAAGTGCCAGCGGATCTCCTCAAGATATGCCTTTACGCTTGGATATCTTTTCTCCGGATCAAGCATTCCCACCGATAACCGCTCGGAGGGTAATAGCGCTGCGATCGATGTGACCGCCTCATAAAGCGGTCCACGCATTTGAAGCCTCAGCGGCTTTTTCTGAAAAAAGATCGTGCTGGTTTCGGTTAAAGAAAGTTTCAGCCGATAAGGATCGGATAAGAAAAAGAACTCGATCCGGAATTCCGCGATTTCCTCCGGGCGATACGTTCTTTCGACCCTTGGAGATCGTTCCTTGCTGCTGCTTTGCGAAATCACCCGATCCTCCGGGCGCAATTTCAAATCCGTCAGCAAACCACCACTGATAAAGACAAGATCGTCGAGCGCTCGCAACGATTCCCGGCCCATGGAATCGGTGAAACGCAGCCATTCGCCCTCGATATCCAGCCGCTGCATCTGAAAATCCAGGGGCAAAACCGGAACGTCCTCATCGGCGACAAGCTCGGTCGGAAAATTCCGTTGGTTCAACTGAGCCTGCAATTTCAACGCCTCCTCCCGTGGCAGATTTGAGATCACCACGCCGTAAAGATCGCGATAATGCCGATCAAGATCCGCACGCGGGACGCCCCCCGTCGCAGCGTGCAAAAAAGAATCACGCTCGATCGGTGGATCAAGCGTGATTTGCAAAAGGCTGAAAGTGGACACGGTTTTTTACCTAACCGGTCCGTGCTGAAAAATCAGCTTAAAACTCGAACACTTCGCCCGGCTTGAAGAAGCGCTTCAGCTCGTCAGCCGCAGCTTCCGGAGAATCCGAAGCGTGGCAAACGTTGCGCATCTTCGAGTCGGAATCCTTAAATCCAAAATCGCCGCGGATTGTACCGGCAGGCGCTTGGGTGGAATCCGTCGGACCGAGCAGATCACGAACGCGGCTGATCACGTTTTCGCCTTCGAGGGCGAGAGCGATCACCGGTGCTTCCTGCATGAAGCCGCGAACCGATGGAAAGAAAGGTTTGTCGGCGATGTGCGAGTAATGCTCCGCAAGGATTTCATCGCTCAGAGCGAGCATTTTGATGCCGCGGATTTTGAAACCCTCGGCTTGAAAGCGGGAGAGGACCTGGCCGGTCAGATCTTTCTGAACAGCGTCGGGTTTAAATAAGATGAGCGTAGTCTCAAGAGCCATGGAAGCGAAGTAGGTGCGAGAATCCCCTTGTGCAAGACTTTTGCACGGACCGGACAGGCGAATTGCCGGGGATCCTTAGACCGGATTTGCGATGCGATCGAATTTCTCGTCGATGAAACGGATGATCAATTCTTCAACCGGTTCGTTTTTCAATCGTTCGACGACTTCCACGGAAAACCCGCGAGCGATCAACTGGCGCGCGTTCACCGGATCGATCCCGCGGGCACGAAGATAGAAAATTTCTTCATCGCTGACCTGGGACGAGGTGCTCCCGTGGGAACATTTCACCTGATCGGCATTGATTTCCAAACCGGGCATGGAATTCGCCTCGCAAGTATCACTCATCAATAGGTTCCGACAGGTCTGATACGCATCGGTGTGATGGGCATTTTCATCCACAAAAATCAGACCGGAGAAAATCGTCTTCGAAAGATCGTAAAGCGAGTTTTTATAAAGCAGATCCGAGTAAGCACCCGGAGATGCATGGTGCTGGAACGTTCGTTGATCATACTCTTGCTCATGGCTCGGAATCGAAACCGAAAGCATATCCGATCGGGAACCGGTTCCATTCAGACTCGAAAGCGACTCGTTGCGGGCCCAGGACGCACCGGTATTCAGAATGAATCCCGTCGCCGAAGCATCGCGATCGGTTGACGTTTCATTGATCTGAATGATCCGCGTTTGTTCGTTGAAATTCTGAATCGCGATGTAATCAAGCTTGGATCCCGGACCGGCCGAAAGGTCATTCACGGCGATCGCAAGACCGGGACTCATATCATCCGCCGAGCGGAAAAGATCGACGACGCGGACTTTCGCATGTTTTCCCGTTACGATCAACGTGTGGGGAAACGTGACGACATTTTCACCAGCGATCCAATGATGCACTTCGATCGTTCCTTCGACTTCGACGTTATCGGGAACGTGGACAAACAAACCATTGGTCAGCGACGCTTCATGCCACGCGGCGAACTTGGCCGAACCCAGCCGCGTTTCCTGTTTCATGAAATGTTTTTCGACCAAATCGCTGTGCGAAACGAGCGCCTCGGAAAGCGGCAAACAGATGACATGTTCCGGCAGATCCGCTTCGGAAAAAACGAGCGAATCATTCACGAAGACGAACTTGGCGACCGGTTGTTCCAAACCCGTCGAGCGCGCGATCAGATCATTCGCAGACGTGGCGTCGGCGGTCTTGAATTCGCTGAAATCGAGCTGCTTGATATTCGCGAAGCGCCATGGCTCATCGCCGCGCTTCGGAGTCGGCATCGCGAGATAACGGTCCCACGCCGCCTTTTGGCGATCAGCAAACCACTTGGGAAAAAAGGCGGGAGTTGTAGGAGCTGTAGTGAGCATCGAGGACATTTTGTAGGACCTAAGGCAGAGAAAGTTTTTTAAGGATGGACTTGGCGAGGTGCTCTTTGATCTCCAGATGGCGCGGAACCGGTTGGTAGGCTTTTGTCTCCTTGTCTGAAACCAATCGTGGCAACCCTCCGTGGCGGATCAGTTTACAACCCAAATCCGTGAGTTTTCGGACGAGATCTGCCCGTTTCACGCAACAGCAAGTTCTTCTTCGTCTTTCCACCAAGTGCAACGAGTTTTCATAACTTAATGATATTAACCCACCGAGCCTTCCATCTCAAGATCAATGAGGCGTTTCAGTTCGACGGAATATTCCATCGGGAACTCGCGAACGAGGTCGTTGATGAATCCGTTCACGGCAAGCGACATCGCTTGTCCTTTGTTCAAGCCGCGTTGGGTGAGATAAAAAAGCATATCTTCTGACACTTGTGAAACGGACGCCTCGTGTTGAGTCGAGTGCTTGTTTCCTTTCACCGTGATCGCCGGATAAGTATCGGTGCGGCTGTGGCTGTTGATCAAAAGCGCGTCGCACTCGGTATTGTTTTTGCAACCTTTAAGATGCTTTGGAATGTGAACCTGACCGCGGTAAGTCGAGCGACCCTCGCCGACCGAGATCGATTTCGAAACAACGTTCGAAGTCGTGTAATCCGCCGCGTGGATCATTTTCGCACCGGTATCCTGATGCTGACCACTGTTGGCGAGGGCGATGGAAATCACCTCACCGCGCGCTCCCTTGCCTTTCATCACCACACCCGGATATTTCATCGTCAACCGTGAACCAATGTTGCAATCGATCCAGCGGACTTCCGCGTCTTCCATCGCCAAGCCGCGCTTGGTGACGAGGTTAAACACGTTCGACGACCAGTTTTGCACGGTCACGTATTGGATCTTCGCGCCTTTCAGCGCGACCAATTCCACCACCGCCGAGTGCAGCGTGGCGGTCTCGAATTTCGGCGCGGTGCAGCCTTCCATATACATCACTTCCGAGCCTTCGTCAGCGATGATCAGCGTGCGTTCGAACTGTCCGAAATTTTCCGAGTTGATTCGGAAATACGCCTGCAGCGGTTGCTTCAGCTTCACGCCTTTCGGGATGTAGATGAAGGATCCCCCCGAAAACACGGCGGAGTTCAACGCGGAAAATTTGTTATCTCCCGTCGGGATGACCTTGCCAAACCATGGGCGGAAAATTTCCTCATATTGGTGAAGACCTTCCGTCGAGTTCACGAAGATCACTCCTTGTTTCGTGAGCTCTTCCTTGACGTTTGAATACGCGGCCTCCGAGTCGAATTGCGCTTCGACTCCGGCGAGGAACGCGCGCTCCTGTTGAGGAATTCCGAGACGTTCGAACGTTTCCAACACATCCGCCGGCACGTCCGCCCACGAGCGCTTCGGCTTTTCTCCGTCGGAAAGATAATACCGGATGACGTCAAAATCGATGCTCTCCAGATCCTTCGTCGCCCAGTTGGTGGGCATCGGCTTATCTTGGAAAACTTTCAGCGCCTTATGGCGGAAATCGCGAAGCCACTGCGGATCGTTTTTCACGTCCGAGATATAATCGATCGTCTTCGACGTCAGGCCGCGACCGGCATCGAATTTATTGCGTTCAGGAAAGGTGAAATCACCCTTCGACCGATCGATGTTGATCGCGTCTTGCGTATCGGAATCCAGAACAGCTGAGGCTTCGTAAGACATATAAAATCAGTGAGGAAATTTAAGCCAATGCAGGCTCTTTCAGGAAATCGTAGCCGCGCGCTTCGAGTTCGTGCGCGAGCTCAGGGCCGCCGGAGCGGACGATGCGACCTTCGGCCATGACGTGAACATAGTCAGGCTTGATGTAGTCGAGGAGACGTTGGTAGTGAGTGATCAGCAGAAATCCGCGATCGGCCGACCGCATGGAATTGACGCCCTTTGCGACGATTTTCAACGCGTCAATATCCAGGCCGGAATCCGTTTCATCCAAGATCGAATATTTCGGATCGAGCATGATCAATTGCAGGATTTCGTTGCGCTTCTTTTCACCGCCAGAAAATCCTTCGTTCACCGAACGGGCGGTGAATTTGCGATCCATCTCCAGCAGATCCATTTTCGCATACAGGCTTTTGTAATAAGCGACCGCATCGAGTTCTTCGCCTTTTGGCAAACGGGCCTGCAGCGCGGCACGGATAAAGTTCGCATTCGAAACGCCGGGAACTTCCGATGGATATTGGAACGCGAGGAAAACTCCGGCACGCGAACGCTCATCCACCGACAACGATAAAATATCTTCTCCATCCAATGTCACCGAACCGGATGTCACGACGTAACCTTCGTGACCTGCGACGACTTTCGACAGCGTCGATTTTCCGGAACCGTTCGGGCCCATGATGGCATGGACTTCGCCCTTCGGAATTTCCAGGGTGACGCCTTTGAGGATTTCGGTGCCGTCTTCGAGAGTGGCGTGGAGGTCTTGGATATACAGGCTCATGTGGGAAAAATTTTAGGGCTGTTTGGCAATCTTGCCGCGCACGGTGATTTCAATTTCATCGACCATCGCCCCGGGCGGCAGGTCGAGGAAGTCGGCGAGATCGACTCCCGGTTTAAAATGGACGTCGTGGATCGCGCCGGTGACGGAATCGTGAAAATGCCCGTGCTCTTTCAAATTCGAGCAATACCGTGAAGGACCACGTTCGAAATTGACCTGCCGGATGATGTCATGCTGGACGAGCGCCTCGAGGCAGTTGTAGACGGTCGCCAACGAGATGTTTGGCAACCGGTCCTTCACCCGCATAAACACATCGTTCGCGGTCGGGTGATTTCGCTCCTCCATGAGAGTGCGAAACACTTCCTGGCGTTGCCGCGTCATCCGAAGACCGGCGATTTCATCCGGAATCGCGGATTCGTTGGTGGTTTCTCCGGGTGTGACCATGGCAGCGGGAAAATACGCCCACCCTTTCCAATATCAAGAACAATTCTAATTCTATTTTATTGAGAATTCTTAAATATTTCGCGACGGCAGTGGGAAAAGTCCTTTGACCGGCTCACCCGCGACTGCGCTCCAGAAGCACCAGCATCATGAAGGACAACAGGAGATTCAGCTCCTCTCGCGGAGTGAGATTCGAAAGCTTTTCGATTTGAAACCGCCCTTCAAAAAACGCAGCTCGCTTCGTCAACCGCATCGCCGGCGCACCGTCCGCCCGCGTCGCCAAATACCGTGGGTGAAAGAAAAAACCGGTCAACATGCCGACGATCGGGATTTCTCCGAGAAACGAATCCGCCACTTTCGCGAACACATTTTCTTCGCGAATCGAAAAATCCGGCGTGTTGTCGCCCGGATTGAACACCTCGTAATGAGCCCGCCAAATCGAACGCCAGCCGCGTCGGCCCACGCTGCCGATTTCTGCGCCACTCGGATCGGTCGCCACATACCGCGCCGACCAATCGATGATTTTGCGCGTCCGAATTTCCGCCAACCGGTTCAGCTTGTCTCGATTCGTGAAAATCTCGACGTGCTCGCGGAATTTAAAAAGCTTCTGCTTCGTGTAAAAAACCGTCCGCCCGCTCGCATCCGTCACCGTCGCTTGGCTGGCCAACGCGAAGATTTTGAAAGAAAGCGTCAGCGGATATTGCAACCCCAAGATCTGCTGCGAGATCGAGTCGGTTGGCAACGGAGGCGGATTTTGGAAATTTGGCCCATTCATCCTACGATGTCTATTCCACGCCAGACGGTCGGAGCAAGGATCTCTTGAGAGCCGCCGGCGCGGAAAAGGAGAGCGCACCCGAGCGCGGGTGCTTCTCTATTTTAATAACTCCGACCCCAGATAACGTAGGAAACGGCATCGCGACCGGTGAGGATGCACTTGTCTCCCGCGGCGCCTTTCAAACCGGTTGGCAAATTCGCGTGCGGAACCGGGATGCAGCGGATGGCGATTTTGTGCTGCTTGGAAAGCGTCTCCTCTTCCGCAGGCGTTCCGGCCCAGGCCGTGTAAAGCCAACCCGGATTTTCCTTCGACCAATGCGCGTCAAATTCTTCGATCGAGGTGCAGACGGAAATATTCGCATCGCGGAACGCGGTCGACCGGTCGAGCAAAGATTGGTGAATCTGCCCGAGCAAATCCGAAGCCGAACGGATGAATTCTTCCTTATCGACGAACTCTTTCGCCATACTCGGCTGATCCCGGCGCTGGACGCACACCTTGCGGGTCTCGATATCGCGCGGGCCGATTTCGATCCGGATCGGCACACCTTTTTTCACCCAATCCCACTTTTTCACACCGCCGCTGACATCGCGGGTGTCGACGTGCACACGGATCGGATCGCCTTGGAAATTTTGGTGGCGCAAGGTCTCGGCAAGCGCTTGGCAGGCATCGAGCACCGCTTGTTTGGTGTCTTCCTTCGGCGTGATCGGTAAAATCACGATCTGCTGAGTCGCCACACGCGGCGGCAAAACCAACCCGTCATCGTCCGAGTGCGCCATGATCAAGGTGCCGATCAATCGGGTGGAAACGCCCCACGACGTCGTGTGCGCATGCTGCGTCGTGCCATCGCGACCGGTGAACGAAATATTTTGCGCCTTGGCGAAATTTTGGCCGAGGTAATGGGACGTTCCGGCTTGGATCGCTTTCCGGTCCTGCACCATCGCCTCCACGGTCAAGGTCATGTCCGCTCCTGGAAAACGCTCGTTTTCGGTTTTTTCACCGGCGACGACCTGAATGGCGAGGTGATCGCGGAGAAATTCTTCGTAAAGCCCGTGGATCATCCGCGTTTCGACGATCGCTTCTTCCTGCGTTTCGTGAGCGGTGTGGCCTTCCTGCCAAAGGAATTCGGCCGTCCGAAGGAAAAGGCGCGGCCGCATTTCCCAACGCATCACGTTCGCCCACTGGTTGATCAACAGCGGCAAATCCCGATACGACTCGATCCAACGGGCAAACGCCGCGCCGATAATCGTCTCCGACGTCGGGCGAATCACATACGGCTCCGCCAGCTCGCCGGACGGGATCATTTTTGTCTTCCCGGTTTGCGGATCTTTCACCGCTTCCAACCGGTGATGCGTCACCACCGCACACTCCGTCGCAAATCCTTCGGCGTGCTCAGCCTCTTTTTCCAAATACGAAAGCGGAATCAACAACGGGAAATACGCGTTTTGATGACCTGTCGCCTTAAACCGGCGATCCAGCTGCTGCTGAATCAATTCCCAAATGCCGTAGCCCCAAGGCTTGATGACCATGCAGCCGCGCGTTTCGGAATTTTCGGCAAGGTCGGCGGCCTTGATCACTTGCTGGTACCACTCAGGGAAATCTTGGGCACGGGTGGGCGTAATGGCGGTCTTTTCGGCGGACATGGTTTCGGCGGAGATAGGAACCTCGACGACCGCGAAATAACATGAAAATTTTCCGCGATCGCACCGGTTCGAGGGCAAATTGCGCATTTTCTGCGAAGAATTGCACCAGATCATGAAAAAACCGGGCCTCGGAGTTTGACAGCAACGAATCGAATTGCGTAATTAGCTCTTCGATCTTCTATCGATCTTTTAAAAACCCGCCTTCCGCATGAGCGAAAACGAAAACCTGCCTGAAGCTCCGTCGAAACAAACGGCCAGCATTCCTCTGAAAAAGGAAACCGTCCGCGTCACCCTCAAGGCCGCAGACGCACCGCCAGCCACTCCGGCAGCGACCATTCCTAGCGCTCCTCCGGTTCGCCCGCCGACTCCGACCCCTCCCCCAACCCCGACCGCTCCGCCGGTTCCTTCCATGCCGCCGACGGCCACCGCTCCCGCTCCGGGTGGAGCGCCTCGCCCAGTCGGTGCTCCCACCGTTCCTCTCCGCGCTGCGGGTGCTCCGCCAATGGCGAGACCCGCACCGACGATCCGCCTTGCTTCCGCAGGCGCTCCTGCGGCTCCCGGTGCCGCCACCGCGCCGGTTCGTCCTGCGTTGCCAGCCGCCCCTACCGGCCCGGCCGTCGCCCTGCCAAAAGCAACCGTCCAACTCCAGCCGCCGACTCGCCCGCTTGTCCCGACTTCCGCCGCCAGCCCATTTACGGCAAGCGCGACCGAAGACGAAGAAGTCGTGGAAGAATCCGGCCTCGAAAAAATCCTTTCCATTGTCGGTTTCGCCGCCGCTCTCGTCGTCCTCGGAGCTCAACTATTGGTTGCCAATAGCTGGATCGAAGGCGAATGGTCCAAACTTCTCGGATAAAAACCCCAACCCATTGAAATCATGTTTCTTCCATTAGCAAACGTCGTGCTTGCCGCGGTTGTTTTGTATCTCGCTTATGCGGCGGGTGCGATTCCCGGCTAAATACGGCCGATTTCCTCTGCTCAAGAGCTGCTTCGCCAACCGGTGGGGCAGCTCTTGACGTTTCGGGGTCTCGCATCCATGTTCCCGACATGTCTCTGAAACTTACCGACGCAAACTTTCAGTCCGAAGTCATCGACTCCGACAAACCTGTCCTCGTGGATTTCTGGGCCGAATGGTGCGGCCCGTGCAAAATGATCGGACCGATCATCGACCAAGTCGCCGCCGACCTCGAAGGCCAAGCCAGCGTTGGCAAAGTCAATGTGGATGACGCCCGCGATCTCGCTGTGAAATACAACGTCCGCTCGATCCCGCTTCTCCTGTTCTTCAAAAACGGCGAAGTGAAGGACCAAATCGTCGGCGCCAGCGTCACCAAAGAGCAAATCAAGGCCAAGCTGCTCGCCCTCGCCTGATTCGTTTCCCACGCTTTCCAAAACCGGTCCGGAGAAATCCTGACCGGTTTTTTCGTCAAGGAGTGTTGGCATCTCGCCAACGCGTATCGCTTCAAAATTACGTGTTGGCGAGACGCCAACGCTCCTTGATGAGGCGAGACGCCAACGCTCCTTGATGAAAAAAAACGCCGCTGCCGGAAAACCGGTAGCGGCGTTGTTTGAGAAAAAACCGGATTAGCGGGTTTCGGCGCTCTTTTGGGCGCGCTTGCGGACGTTCGCATCGAGGATACGTTTGCGCAGGCGGATGTTCTGCGGAGTCGCTTCCACGAGCTCGTCGGCGTCGATGTATTCGATCGCACGCTCAAGCGAGAAACGAACCGGTGGGGTCAGCTTCGAAGTCTTGTCCTTGCCGGAAGAGCGCATGTTGTCCAAGTGCTTTTCTTTCACTGGGTTAACGGGAAGGTCGCCAACGCGTGGGTTTTCACCCACCAGCATGCCCGCGTAAACCGCATCGCCCGGAGCGACGAACAGAACGCCACGGTCCTCAAGCATTTGCAGCGAGTAAGGAGTCGCGGTGCCGGAATCCATCGAAACGAGGGTACCGGTTGTGCGGTTTTGGATGTCGCCGGCGTGCGCAGCGTATTCCTTGAACAAGTGCGACATGATGCCGTGACCGGAAGTCAGGTTGACCAATTCGGTTTCGAAACCGATCAAACCGCGGGTTGGGATGGTCGCTTGGATGAACACGCGGCCGGAAGCTTCCGTGTCCATGTTTTCCATCAGACCCTTGCGGTTCAGGAGGATTTTCAGGATGCCCTGGGTGTATTCGCCCGGAGCTTCGATGTAGAGGGTCTCGAACGGCTCAAGGAGCTTGCCCTCGTCATCGCGGCGGTAAATCACGACCGGACGGGAAACGAGAACTTCGAATCCCTCACGGCGCATTTGCTCGACGAGAACGGCGATCTGCATCGCGCCACGAGCGGAAACGTTGAACACGCCCGACATGTCGGTGTCTTCGACGGTGATGGAAATGTTCGTCTTCAACTCGCGCATCAGACGGTCACGAATGGCGCGGCTGGTGACGTGCTTGCCTTCTTTACCCGCAAGTGGGCCGTCGTTGATCGAGAACTGCATCGAAACGGTCGGCGGGTCGATCGCAACGAATGGAAGCGGCTCGACCTCGGGATTGCCGGCGATGGTTTCACCGATCGAAACGTTTTCAATACCGGCGGCGATACCAACGATGCCGCCTGCGCCGCAACCATCGGAGTCAGCCGTGGCCAATCCGGAATAGGTGAAGGTCTTCATGACCTTCGATTGAACCTTGGTGCCGTCTCCGCGGAGGAGATAGACCGTGTCGCCTTTCTTGACGCTGCCGCCGAGGACTTTGCCAATGGCGACGCGACCGACGTAATCGTCCCACTCGATGTTCGAAACGAGCATCAGGAAAGGAGCGTCCGGATCCGCTTTCGGTGCCGGAATGTGCTCGACGATCTTTTTCAGGAGAGGAATGCAATCGACGCGCTCGTCACCCGGCTCGTCCATGAAATAACCGTCACGGGCGGAACCGTAGCTGAAAGGAGCGTTGAACTGGTCTTCGTCGGCATCGAGGTCGAGGAAGAGTTCGAGAACTTGGTCGCGCACTTTTTCCGGAGTGGCGAGAGGGCGGTCGATCTTGTTGATGACCACGATCGGCTTGAGGCCTTCCTGCATCGCTTTCCGAAGCACGAAACGGGTTTGCGCTTGCGGGCCGCCGGAGGCGTCAACCACGAGAAGAACTCCATCGACCATTTTCATCACGCGCTCCACTTCCGCACCGAAGTCGGCGTGGCCCGGGGTGT
>DBTN01000037.1:124752-135088 GCA_002307065.1 Akkermansiaceae bacterium UBA1315
GCCCGGGGTGTCGACGATGTTGATCGTGTAACCTTCCCAGTGAATGGAAGTGTTTTTCGCCTTGATGGTGATGCCTTTTTCTTTCTCAAGGTCCATCGAGTCCATCGCACGCTCTTGCTGCGCCTGGTTGTCACGGTAGGTGCCGCCGGCTTGGAGAAGCTGATCGACGAGAGTGGTCTTGCCGTGGTCAACGTGGGCAATGATGGCGAGATTTCGAATTTTGAGAGACATGAGACAAATGGGTAAAAAGAATACCTCCGGGCGCGCGGGGCCGGGGCTATGCCGGGTTTTTGCTCCCGTGGCAAGGCGCGATTTTGTTGAAAATTTAAGACGGCAGGAAAAATCACACGGCTAAGACAGCTGCCGCACGCCTAAAGCGTCATCCTGAGATTCCAAATCGCCCGGACCGTATTCAAATCGCCCGGAGTCAGTTTTCCTAGACGTTTGATGAAAATCGTCCGCTCAGCCGTGACCAGCCGATCGAGGCGAGCCACCGAATTTTTCAGCAATCCGGCCGCTTGCCAATCCGCCAGTTCTACATCTGAAGGACTTTTCGCAGTCGAAGATGTCACGCGACAAATCACTGCGTCCGAATTCAAATCGAAAAGAATCAACGCGGGTCGAACCTTACTCCCGACGCCCGACGTGAATGGAAACCTGCAAAGAACGATATCGCCAAACATCAGGCCAGAGTGTCGTAAATGGCGTCTTCAGCCTCATCATCCCGGAGAAACTGCTGGTAGGCACCGGTTTGCCAATCCGCATCCTCTTCGGAGTTCTCCGGAAGGACGATGATTCGAGCTCGACCGGTTTTGGGAAGTTTCTCGGCAACGTCCTTCGGAATCAGCAAATTCAACGAGCCGGATAACTCCGCAGTAAATTCGACGGCTTGCATGAGCCTAAGATAGCGACTTTTGCGGAAATGGCGAGTGCTCAGTTCGGAATCGATTTCTCCAAAAAACTTCCCCTCCGAGCCGCACGCTCTAAGGTGCGCGTCCATTCATGAGCTTTTCCCTGATTCTTACCCACCCCGGCGGTTCCCATAAGGACGAGTTCCTCGCCTGCTGCCTGCTGGTCGCCGTGGATCGCGTCGCCATCGTCCGCCGCGAACCGACGCCGGAGGACCTCGCCGACGCTTCGATCGCGGTGGTAGACGTCGGTGGAGAACACGTCGCGGATCGCGGAAATTTCGACCACCACCAGTTTCCCAAAGATCACCCTCCGGTTTGCGCACTGAGCCTCGTTTTGCAGCATCTCGGAGTATATGAAGACGCTCGGGAGTTTTGCGACTGGCTGGAACCGGCGGAGTGGTTCGATACCCGTGGCCCGAACGAAACGGCGAAATGGCTCGGCCTGCCCCGTGAAACGCTTTCGAAACTGAATTCCCCCGTCGACCTCACGCTCCTCCGCCGGTTCGCTGGAAGCTCGCGCCTCGAGCCGGGCGAACCGCTCTGGGAAGTGATGCGCTGGATCGGCGAAGATCTGCTCGGTTACTTGAAAAACCTCCGCGAACGCCTCGACCTGATCGAAAAAACCGCCGAAATCTGGGAAATCCCCACCCCAACCGGTTCGTTCCGCGCGATTTTCATGCCACGCACCGAGCCGATGCCCGAAGAGCCCTCCTCCGGATTGGGCCGCTATATTCAATCGCTTCCCGAAAATCAGGCCGTTTCCGCTCTGGTTTACCCGGATCGGCGCGGCGGCGGTTTCGGACTTTCCCGCCACAACGACCATCCGCAGCTTGATTTCACTCGGATTCAGGATGAACCGGATGTCCATTTTGCGCACGCCCGCGGCTTCGTCGCAAAGACCTCAGCCGCCGACCCAGAACGCCTTAAAGCCCTGCTCGCCGCCTCGTGGTTATAAACTGAGACGGCTTCGTGCAAAATGATCCCTTGCGACCAGTTCCTTTAGTTTTAAAATCCAGCCTCATGCCCCAGCTCGCTGCCCCTTCCGATCTCGATTACCTCGACGAGAAAATCTTGCTGCATCCGGAAAACCGGAAATTCCCGCCCTTCGACCTCGTCCGGTTGCTCGACACGGTCTTCACGCCGACCCAAAACTGCCGCGTCTGCGTGCTGGTGGATTTCGACGAACCCGCCGAATTGATCAAAAATTTCGAATTCCTGAATCGCGACGGATTTCCGATTCAGAAAAAAGCCCATCAGCACTTCTACCAAGGCCTGAAAAACGGCGCGATGGCCAAACTCGGCATGACCGGCGGCGAGCTTTTCGCCTACCGCTGCACCTACGGATCGAACCTCGATCTTGCCGACGATGTCTGGAACACGCAAGGAGAGCACCTGTCCCTCGATCGCGACATTTATCCGAACTACGACCTCATTCTCTGCATTTCCACCTTCTCGGCGACCGCGCCACTCACCGCGAAATGCAAACAATACGGATTCCGCGGCGCGACGCTCCACGGACTCAATGACATCATTTTAAATTCCGGCCTCGCCGTGGATTATCACCAAGTCTCCGCCGACGCCGAACGCTTGCGCCTCGCAGTGACTCAGGCCGACGCGATCGAAATCGACTTCGCCCTCGAAGACGGACGCGTCCTGACCGCCTGGCTCGGGCTCGATGGCCAAGAAGCCCAAAAATCCCACGGCCTCTGCAACGGCACCACTCCCGACATCGCAAACCTTCCCGCCGGGGAAGTTTATTTCGTCCCCGCCGATGCTCGCGGCCAGTTCCCGATGAAATACGAAGATGGCACGCTCGGTGTGTTGGAAGTCGTCGATCGATGCATCGTCCACTCGACCTTGATTCAAGGAAACCAAGCGACGATCGACGCCCACAACGCGCGCCTGCTCGACGATCCGATGACCGGCACCCTCGGTGAACTCGGTCTTGGCACCCAAGTCCTACCGGTTTCCGGGGCTGACATTCAGGACGAAAAAGTTCTCGGCACCTGTCACCTCGCAACCGGTCGCGACGACCATCTCGGCGGCGATATTTTGCCGGAAATGTTCAAACGCCACGAGAATTCGACCCACGACGACATCCTTTTCGCGCCTCACAAAACGCCGAACTTCAACATCCGCCAAGTCCGGATGAAACGCGGGCCGCAAACGGAAATCCTCATCGAAAATTTCCGTCCCGCCCGCTACCTGATGGAAGCTCTCCTCGCCGGACGTTGATGGGTTATTTTTCACGACCGGTTGCACATCGCTCCGTCCCACCGTTTATTCCGTCATGCGCGAAACTCTCATAGTCATTGGCCTGGTCTTCCTCGCCGTGGCGTTTCGCTCCGCTAGAAACTGCGTGCTGAGGAAAATCGGCGCGCTCACGTTTCTCTCCGCCAGCTTCTTCCTGCTGTATTTTCTAACAGGAAGCGTCTGGGGCGGACTGCTCGGTGCGGCACTGTGGTTCTTCCTCCCATGGATCGAACTGCTCACCCGCGTCCGCCGCATGCGCCTCCCGCTCAATAACCGGTTGTGCCATCGCGATCTCCCCAACCCCTCGTTTTTCCCAAACGCTCCCGAAGCCGCCGCCGCAATGGAGGAAGCCGGTTTTGACCACGTTTCGGATTGCGGCTGGGAATGGGCCGGCATGCAGCAGTTTTTTCAGCTCTACTGGCACCCGGAAGAACGCGCCGTCGCCGCCATTTGCCTCTGCGAACAATGCGACGTCGCCTTTGCTTTTATCTCGATCACCTCCCATGACGCCGACGGGAAAATCTGGCGCACTACAAATTTCCCTTTCGCCCCGACGCTCCGCTGTCCGCCGAACGTCCGCTGGAATCACGTCCCCTGTGAGCGCAGTTGTTTCCACCAGATCCTGACCAATCATCAGGAATACCTCCGCCGCATGAAAGTCCCCGCCGACCACCTCCGCATGCCGGATCCGGAGGAAATGGAAAACGCGATCGAAGAAGAAATGCGCAAACAAGTGGACCACAATCTCGCCTCCGGCATCATCCGCCTCACCGGTGACGGCCACTTCAAATACTCCAAACGCGGCCTCTTTTTCCTCTGGGGCCAGTTCGTGAAAGACATGATCCGGCTTTCTTAAAAGGCGGGCAAACCGGTGATCAAGGAATCCTTTAACCAAATGAAAACGTCACCGAGGACGACCGGTAACTCACCGACGCCTCCGTGAACGGATGGGTGGATGGCGGGACTTTCCCGAAAAAATACCATTCTAACAACCGACGCCCAGACACCGCAAGCTCCCGCCAACCGGTTTCAATTTTCGAAACCGCCTCACGGGAAATCCCAAGAAGCTCGGCAACATCCTCCTGCAGCATCCGCTTACTTTTGCGGAGTTTTTTCAGATTCGATCCGCAGATTTTTATGTCATTCATGATGGGTAGCGAGTTGGGATTCATCTTCCGAAAATTTTGCCCGTTAAGGAGAGTGGATCTTCGGTCCACTCTGAATGAATGCAGTGGACCGAAGATCCACCCTCCTTTAAACCGCCCGGCCGGTCACGACTCACGGAGTGAAATGTTGCGATTTTTGCCGTCGAATTCCGTCAGCTTTTTGGGGAAATGCCGTCAGGAAAATATTCCAGTTCCTGACGGCAATTCTCTTATCTGAAACTCGCAGATGAAATTCCGGCCGTTCCGGGGGGAGTTCGTCAGCCAAACCGGCTGGAGTTCCAGCTGATTTGATTTGGAGCGGCGGGGGTTTTCACAAGCGTTTTTGTTTTGCGACAGTAGCGTTGAATCTTCTACCACCACTTTTTGATATATATCAAACTATCACTTCAATCTGCACGAGTTAGAATTTCTCAATAATGATACCGAAGTTGGAATTGGTCGATAGTGGTCCCGCCAATCGAGTGAATGTAACCCGATAAATGGTCGAACCATTATCATCGGTGATGTGATAAACGTCCACTTCTGGCCGCGCGAGGCCGTTTGTGTTGAAATTCTGATACGTTGCGTAGTTCGCAGGGGTAAACGTTCTATTCATGCTGCTGTCGTTCACCGGAGGAGTAGAATCGATGTTCATGTAACTCGCGTTGACAACTCGAGTGGCGCTTGGCGGGTCGCTAAGGCGAATTTGTGGGACGTTGGTCGCCGAGAAGCGGAATATGAAAGATCCGACCTTGAGCTCTTTCGTGATGTCACCAGCGCTCGCCGTATAAGTGAGTTTCTTGATTTCAACGCCTGCACTGTCATTGGTAACGGACACCTTGGACCACTCAGGAGCTGCAGGGGTGCCTGAGTTAATATACAGACCCTTGGTAAACAAAGTGCTGTCAGTGGTGCTGTAAACCACCAGACCCGTCGCCGGGGAAGGAATCGTCACCCCGTCGGTGATGCCTGTCAGGGCCACCCGCGGAGGGAGGAATCCTTTGTTGGTCGCACTTGCATCCAAAATGGCGCTTGCATCTGGTGCAGTCGTGCCAACTCCGACACGACCAGTGCCGGTGGTGGAAAAGGACAGGGTGTTGGCTCCTTGGGTCACAACCCGGTTGCCTGCAAGCGTACCGTCGGCAGTATAAATATTAGTTCCACCGGTTGGCAAGGTCACCGTTCCTCCCCCATCGGAGAGCGTTAAATCTGAGCCGCTTAAAGTTAGGGTTTGAGGGATGCCCACACCGGCAGGACCCTGCGGACCGGTAGCTCCTGTCGCGCCCGTTGCCCCGGTTTCACCGGTTTCACCGGTGTCGCCTTTTTCTCCTTGAGGACCGGTTGGGCCCGTTGGACCGGTTGCGCCAGCGACGCCTTCGAAATCCTTATCAATGGTCAACGCGACATTTCCGGTATCAGGATCGATGATGGTCACACTCGTCGTCCGCAACGGAATCAAATCCACCGGATCAATTTCCGCTCCCGTGTCGTCATAACCCGTGAACTGACCGACAGGAGCCACGAAATTAGCGAGCCCAACTCCCGGTGTCAGCCATGAACCGGTGACCGCAGAAGGATAGGTCAGGATGGGAACCTCGTAAATTTCTCCAGTTCCACCAAGAACCACCCCGTCGCTTGCCGTTACAATTTGAGCATATCCTGTAGGAGCGCCAGTGAGAGCGGCAATCGCAAAAGCCGCCATATAACAATTCGATTTCGATTTCATATTTAAAATTATTCTAATTTTTTAACTCTTTAGATCATGCACGACGACGGCGTATTAAAACCAACATACCTACTCCTCCTAACAACACGGCACTTGGTTCAGGAATCACCATCACCGTGGTTACCGAGAACCCAGGACGGAAAGCCGCTGTTGTGGAACTCTCCGTATAAGTATTCATCACTTGGGTAGGAGTCTGACTGTCACCATTGCCAATCGTGAAACCCGTCAGAGCGACAGATAGAGGGATTTCAATCCCAATGAATCCGCCTTCGTCTGTGGGCTCCGTGACGGTGAAGCTTCCTACCGCATTCGTCGTTGAATTGAGACCGCTGTAGATCGTGAAGGTATTGGTTGCCCCGTTGGGAGAAATCGTTGCCACATACAACCACAACGTGACGGAGGTGATTTGTTCGACCGATCCGTCAACCCCGGTTCCAATATCCTTACCAAAAGAACCCAGAAAAAAAACCGAACTGATCCGATTGCTATTTAATGCGGTGGGGCTTGAAGCACTCATCAAACCGGTGTCGGTGATATTTCCATCGTTGTGCCGGATTTGCCAAGAGTTGTATCCAGAGTCCGCCAGGCTATGCAGAAAGTCATAACCACTGCCTTGGACGTTTTCACCGTAGAAATAAGAATACGTATCTCCGGCGACTTGCGCGTTCGCCACCGCGGCGGAGCCGATCACCAGCGAGGCAACAAGCCATCGCTTCAATTTCCCTGCGGGGGCATGGGATGTTTTTTGTTTCATGTCGTATGTTTTTTATTGGGGAGAGGGGAGGTCATTGGCCAGCGGTCATTGGTCATGAGTCATGGGGGGAAGACTTGACCGATGAAGGGGAGGACTTGGGGAAGGTTTCGCGGAGGGCGGTGCGGATGGCGCGGTCCATCCATTGGTTCACACTCAGGCCGCTTTCGGCGGCACTGAGATGAAGTTCGTTGATCTCGGCGGAGCTGAGTTGGTGGCGCAGCAGATCGAACCACGGCGGCCCCGAATCCATGAGGTTGGGGACTGCGATTCGCTTGGAGGATGCGGATTTCATGAAAAGGGGGGAAACGGCAAAATGGGAACGCTACTCTGACCGAAACGGCGGGCGCACCTTCTCATCGCCAGACGAAACGTCCGATTCGGCCTGATCCAAAGGCGTCTGCATCAGGGGGCCGCCCCGCGAAAGTTGCCGGATTACCGCGATGCGGACGACTTCCTCGACCGTGAGTTGATTCTCCACCGCTGCGGCCTTGAGGTCGGCATGGATGCTCGCGTCGAGCTGCAAGGGAATGCTCTTTGTAGGTTTGCGACAGAAGGTCATGGCAAAAAGCAAAAAAAGGGGTGGGGGGAGGGGGGGATCGAGGGGGGTGGGGGAAGGGCGATTTCTAGTTGAAGATTTGCATCCCAACGTTATACAATCGGTCAAAAAAAGGCGGCGTGCGCCTGTAATGGAGAGTGCTTAAAAAAAATTTAAATAAACACATGGGAGGTGATTTTTAGCGGGGGAAGTGTCGAATTCAGCAACAAGAAAAATGTATAGCGTTCATTTACTTTTGCAATAAAATTTGTTCGCTTACCCGGGGGGTGATAACTTTTATCGTATTTTAAATGTAACTCCGCCCCCCCCCTTTTGCGCCATGATTAAAAATTCTCAAGTCAATGTCCGCTTTGACGAACAGACGGACAACCTCCTTGAAGAGACCGCGAAATCGTTGGGAGTATCGAAAAGTGCCCTCGTTCGCCATCTCACCAAAACGTTTCTCGACGACGTCAAAAAGTCCGGCTCGCTGAAAATGAAGCCGAACTGGGTCAGTCTGTTGGAGCCTGCTGACGCCCGTTCCACCTCACGGTGACGCGATTCGAACGTCTGGACCGGTTCTAACTCGCGACCCCTTCACGCTCGGGTCCAAGTCGACGCGGATTCGGTTTTCGCGAGCTCTCGCCGGAACCTCCCTTCGTTCACCCGTTGGAAATCCCGCGATCGACGATCCCCCACCTGAGAAAATCGTCACGCATTTCGATGAGACCGGAATGGAGACCTTTTGCCGAAAGGAGAATGAACCACGGATGCGCGCAGATGACACGTCAGGTTTCGGCAAAACTTTTGGCAATCCACCTAAACGAATCCCTTCACAGAGGAATCTCGGCCGGAGACCACTCGGAGAAAGCTTGAAAAATTTTCCGCAAAAAAACGCCCCGCAGCCACGGGAGAGCGATGGCCACGGAGCGCGAGGGTGAAGGAGGAATTATTTCACCAATGAAACCGTCACCGTTTCATTCGACTTCCCTTCCAAAGCGGCGACGAGGGCTTTGAGCTCTTTCATCTCACCAGCCAGTTTCTTCAGCTCGGCATTCTCAGCTTTCAGCGAATCGATTTCCTTCTGCTGTTGTTGAATGGCCTTCGTCAAAATCGGGGTCATGCGAGCATAATCCACCGTCCAAGGATTCGTTTGGGGATCCTCCCCGCCCACTCTCACGAGCTGAGGAATCACCGAATGAAGCTGCTGAGCGATAAAGCCAACTTCTGATGTTTTTTCTTGGTCCGCTTTATAATTATAGTCGCTCACTTGGATCTTCATCACCGTTTCCAAACCGAACGCGGTATCACGGATATTTTCCTTCAGACGCTGATCGGAAGTGGTGTTATAGGCCACCCCGCCTGCCGTTCGAGTGATCGATCCACGAAGCGTTCCTTGAGTGTAGAAACCAATAAATCCCGATCCGACGACGTCTCCTTCTGCAGATTTTGACAAATAAACATTCGGACCTCCGTTATTATTCTGCTGGTGGAAAGCTGCGTTGTGAATCCAGCTTACTGGTTGGGAAGCCGTGCCGAATCCAGGATTGCCAGTGACGGTCTCATCCGTGGTTTTCACCGCAAAGCCTCCCCCTTGAATGGTGAGGCGATAATCAGGACTTTCAGTTCCGATACCGATCTTCCCTGTGCTCTGAGAAAAAATGAAGTTGTTCTCTCCTTGAGCAATCGTGGTGTCTGCGCTCAACGTCCCACCCAACTTCACATCGGAATCCGAAAGTGTCAGGCCATTGCTCGCCGTCTGGATCACTCCATCCGCACCCGTAGCGCCTGTCGCCCCGGTGGCTCCGGTTTCACCCGTGTCACCTTTTTCGCCCTGCGGACCGGTCGCTCCTGTCGCTCCTGTCGCTCCTGTCGCGCCCGTTGCCCCGGTTTCACCGGTGTCGCCTTTTTCTCCTTGCGGACCGGTTGGACCCGTTGGACCCGCAACACCTTCGAAATCCTCATCAATGGTCAATGCGACATCTCCGGTATCAGGATCGATGATGGTCAAGCTCGTCGTCCGCAACGGAATCAAATCCGCAGGATCGATTTCCGCTCCGGTGTCGTCATAACCGGTGAACTGACCGACGGGCGCGACAAAGTTAGCGAGACCGACTCCTGACGTCAGCCACGAACCGGTGATGATGGAGGGATATGTAAGGATTGGAGCTTCAGAGATTTCTCCCGTACCACCGAGAACGACGCCATCTTGGCCATTGACCAAAGCAGCTTGAAGGGTAGGAGCCGTAAAAGCCGCAAGCGCAAACGCGGCCATATAATAATTAGATTTCTGTTTCATATTTAAGGGGGATCTATATCGTTTGAATTTTTTATGTTAATTAAGCGCGTCGACGGCGTAGAAGAGCAACGAGGCCAATGACGCTCAATAATGCGGCGCCGGGCTCAGGAATCACCATCACGGTAGTCACCGAGAATCCTGGCCGAAAGACGGCTGTACTGGTGGTTTCCGTATAGGTATTAAGCAATTGGATAGGGGTTTGATTATCGCCGTTACCAATCGTGAAACCCGATAACGCCACCGAAAGCGGGATCTCGATTCCGATGAAGGTCCCAACATCCGAAGTTTGACTAACGGTGAAACTTCCTACCGCATTGGTCGTCGAATTTTCACCAGCATAAATCGTAAACGTGTTGGTCGCACCAAGCGGTGAAATCGAATCGACATATAACCACAAGGTGACGGAAGTGATTTGTTCGATTGATCCATCCAAGCCCGTCCCGACATCATTACCAAAAGTCCCAAGAGAAAAAACGGAACTAAAACGGTTCGTCCCCAGGGCATTCGGACTCGCAGCGCTGATCATTTCTCCCTCGTCATCGATCACATCATATCGGTGACCGTACTGCCAAGAGTTGTAGCCAGAATCCTCAAGGCTATGCAAAAAGTCATAACCGCTGCCTTGGACGTTTTCACCGTAGAAATAAGAATACGTATCTCCGGCAACTTGCGCGTTCGCCACCGCGGTGGAGCCAATCACCAGCGAGGCAATG
>DBTN01000008.1:0-31287 GCA_002307065.1 Akkermansiaceae bacterium UBA1315
TACGGTGGTGGAAAGGTTCAGAGAATTTCGGGCCAACGGTCCGTGATTCCTTATGAGACGGCAGTCGCTGTTACGGTGTTGGAAAGGTTCAGAGAACTTCGGGCCAACGGTCCGTGATTCCTTAGCCCAGGCCAACGGCCTGGGAGATCCGATTTCCAATTCTTAGCACACCAACGGTGGGCGATACCAGTTTGGACATGTCGGCCAACCGAGACGATTCCCTCAATCCGGCTCCTTTTTTGAATTGGAATCAACCGATATCGCTGCCCGTTGGGCCACAAATGACGAACGTTCGCTACCCAGGCCATTGGCCTAAGATCACTGACCTTCGGCCCAGAGGAAGACGAATAGACGATTCGCAAATCGCTCCTCCTCAACACGAAAAAAGACCCGGTGTTGCCACCGGGCCATTTTGAAAATCTCAGCGACTGCTGAAAATCAGACCAAACCAGCCTTCTTCAACGTCACAAAAGCACCATTCTTGTTGATGGTCTTCAGTGCGCGGCAGCTCAACTTGATGCGGACAAACTTGCTGAGTTCAGGAACCCAGATGCGCTTGTTTTGAAGGTTTGGCGAAACGGTGCGCTTCACCACTTTGGTGACGTGACGACCGATACCGCCCTTTTTCTTGGCCAAGCCGGAACGGTGAATTTTGCCGCCAGAGCGGACGCGGGTTCCTCGGATACTACAAATACGGGCCATAATAGAAAAAAGGTTCGGGGTTGCGGGGCGCGAAGGATGGCCACACACGGGCGGACGTCAAGACGAAACCTGACGATTTCTCAGGAAAGATCACAATCGATCACGTCGCAAGCGGTTTAGCCAGCGTTCGACATCACTGAAAATCTTCTCTTTCTTCGCGTCATACATCAGCAAATGGTAGGCATCGGGATAATTCCGATAAGTCGTGGAAACATTTTGCGGAATGTGCGCCAGGAATCCACGAACCTCTGAGTCGTTGTTAAAGAAGTCCTTATCGCCGTGAAGAACCAAAACCGGCACCCGGAACGTTTGGGCACATTCATTCATGGAGCCAATGTGCCCCGCCAAGGTGCCCAACAATCTTAAAGTGTGCTCCTCGACGTGATAGGAGTTGGTCTGGACTTGATCCGAATGATGAGAAGTTTGCGTCATCTGGACATCTTGACCATTCGCCAAAGTTCCCAAGGAAACCCGCGCCAGCGGTAAGGTCGTGGCCGCGACTTTGATCAATTCAACCTGCCAAGCCGGAACGTCGTCTTTCACCCGCACCACCGGCGAAGACAATACCAGCGCGTCGCATGCGACATCTCCCACCGGAGATTCCCGCAGCGCGTGCGCCGCGATCAGCCCGCCCATGCTCTCACCAAACCAGACCACTTTCGCATTCGGATGACGCTCACGTACCAACTGGGTGAACGCAAAAAGATCGCGATACCAATCCTTCGGGTCACCAATATCACCCCGCCGTTCACGGATCGGATCGCTACCCTGCCCACGAACCTCATAAGCATACAGACCGGTTTCCGGCTGATTTTTCAGCAAGTGCAGCCCGAGATTTTCATAATCGATCGAAGCGCCACAAAACCCGTGAATCCCGATGACCACCACGTCCTGCTCGGTTTTTTCCGAAATCCATTTTCGATAACCAAAGGTATCCTGCTTGGCCACCTCTCCCGGACTTTTGGTGTGACTGACCAAGGTGTAACTCGGCGCACAACCGACGATCGCCAGCACCAGCATCATCAGCACCGCCCGCCCACCTTGCAGGGGGAGGCTACCAAACCAATGCGATCTGGACAGGCTCATGGCCGAATCCTAGCGGATGGACCGAGAAACGCAATCCTCGAACTCACCTGAATCCAAACGTTGCTTGGATCCTCTCGAATCAAAACAAATTCCCTTCCCGTCTGGAACCGGCCCCAACAGAATCCGGCATGACTTTCCCCTACAAATCCGTGCTCGTCCTCGCACTCACGGCATTTCTCGCTGCCTGCGCGGGCCCCGGAACCGGCTCATCGAGCGGTCGCGATTACTGGGGACACCGCCCCGGCCCGAAAAATTTTAAAACCGTGATCATCGATGCTGGCCACGGCGGAAAAGACAGCGGCGCGGTCAGCCGCTGGACCCGCCAGAAAGAAAAAGACCTCACCCTCGACACGGCAAAACGCATCCGCCGCGAACTCGGCACCGACTTCAAAACGATTCTGATGCGCGACGACGATCAATTTATCGAACTGGATGAACGGGTCGCGCAGGCGACACGACGCGGCGACGCAATTCTCGTCAGTGTTCACTACAACAGCGGCCCCTCCCACGTACGCGGCCCGGAGACCTACTACTGGCGCGTCGACAGCCACGGGCTCGCCGTCCGCCTCCACCGCGCAATGAACGCCGTAAGCCCCGCCGAATCCGCAAATCGCGGTCTGGTACGCCGACGCCTTCGACTGACCCGAAACCCCCAAATCCCCTGCGTGCTTGTCGAAGGCGGCTACCTCAGCCATTCCGCCGAAAGCAAACTCATCCAAAACGCCGCCTATCGCCAACGTTTGGCGGAAGCCATCGCAGGCGCGATCCGCGCGCAGTCCGCCCTCGGCGACGCAGGAACCGGACCTCTCCCACCCCCGCTCTACGAGCCACTCAGCCGTCCCACCGACACGGCGGAATAGCTTGGAAGATCTGCCTTATCCTCATTTGGTATGAGGAATGCTAAACATCGTATGAAGTCCATCCCCCCAAAATCATACCCAGAGACGATGCGGGACTTCTCTCTGAACGACCCTCTAACGCGTGCTATATCCGAACCAAAATCTCCTAGGCTTTGTGCCATCCCTCGAAGTCCTGCCCCTTTTTGAAGGCGGGCTGCATCCCCACGAACCCAAAAAAACCGGATTCCGATACAAAGCGCATTCCAGCTACGGCAGCATCGCTCGCGGAATGCTCACCGGAGAGCTCGCCGGAGGAATTTTGCACTGGGAGGTTTTCATCTCAGAAGTCCTCGCTCTCCCTGGACAGCGGGCGCTGTGGACCATGCCTCTCTTTCTCCACGCCTGCCCTACGGAAATTCTTTTCCGCGAATCCCTTTTTAAAATCCTCTATCCGTCCCAAAAAAGCTCGCCGAGCAAATTGCCAAACCGGCTGATCTTCGGCGTCGAAAGCCGAAATTCCCTCACTCAGTCACAAGTTCAGGCATGGCTCTCGCGCTGGACGACCCATTCGAAAATCCAGCTCGTTTTCAAAGTCCTGCCAATGGATCTCATGCTCCAAGGGATCAAAGCGGAAATGCTCGATGGAATCATCGTCCCCGCCCCCTGGGGCATGCAAGCGGAAGCCATGGGCGTCGGAAAAGTCGACCCACAATTCGCCCCCGGCAATCTCGCCCAAAAAGTCGTCATGGTCTGCCGCCGCGACACCTTCGAAAAACCGGTCTCCACTTTGGAAGATATCGCCACGGATTTAACCGCGGCACGCATCCGCCTCCGCACCCCGGCCGTTCTCCGCAAAGCCGCCGATGAAATGGCCCGTCACGGAAAACCGCTGATCTCCGCCCAACTTCTGGAACGCTCCGCGAAACGGCATTTCACCTGTGACAGTCCTTATGAAATCACTCCGGACACCGATCACGTGGTGCATGAACTGAAGCGTCTCGAGAATCTTTCAGCACTCCCCCCACAGGTCGCCCCGAACGAACAGACCGCAAGACTCCTTCTTTGTTAGATTCTGTTAGAATCTGTTAGATGTTTTATCAAACCGCCTGTGACGCCGGAAAATCCTCCGCCTTCTCAAACTCCATTGTCACCAGACTAAGGAAAACATCCGCGGCCCAAGTCAGCGGCCGGCTTGCAGGCCAGATCGCACAACAAGTCCGGCGAAGCTCAACCCCGGGCATCTTTAACAAATTCAGCGAACCGTCATCAACCGCTTCCTGAGCCACCCATTTCGGCAATAAGGCCAACCCCTGGCCCTGCCGCGCAAGATCCCGAGCGCATTGAGGATTTGGCAAAATCCACTTTTTCGAATCCGAGTCATGCGAGCGCCCCAGCCGTCTGATGCTGAGTTGATACGCATCCCGATCCGGATAAATCAAAAGCATCTGCCGTAAATCCGCCGGCGAAATTTTCCCACGCTGCCCGAATTCGTGAAAGGGCGCCGCATACCAACTCAGACTCTCCTCGAACAAATTCCGCCGAACCCGGTCGTTATTCACTTCCGCTGACGCAAGATAATCGATCTCAAAATCACCGACACCCAGTCCCGCGTTTTCCTGACGCACTGAAATTTCCAATCGAGCGAGCGGAAAACATTCCCGGAAAAGCGAAAGCACCTCCGACTGCAAAATGCCGTGCAGCGCCGCTGGCAACGCAAACGAAAGACTTTCAGAACGCCCGTCTAAAATCGCGAGCTCGCTTCTCATCAGCGACATTTTTTGCAGCAAATCTTCCACCATCGGCAGCAGCTTCACTCCCGCGCCGGTCGGACTGACATGCGGGCCGGAGCGACGGAAAAGTGAACATCCCAAATCCTCCTCAAGCCCCTTGATCGCATGGCTGATCGCGGACGGACTCACCCCCAGCAGACCCGCCGCCGCAGCGAATCCACCTTCTTTCGCAGCGACATAAAACATCTGCAAACGCTTCGAATCCACAATCCCCGGATCAATTTCCAAAGATTGTGTGCTCGGCGGGGCTCCATCGTGAATTTCACTCAACATAGGCGATTTCTATCCAACGAGCACCGGCTGTGCCAACCCCTCATAATCCATCGTTTCAAGGGAAATACCGCCTCTCAGAACGATCATGCCAATTTCGCGAATCGTGAATCGATTTCATCTCCTGTCACGTGCCCGTGGCACATCGGTTGCTAAAATCAAAAGCGGTGAGTGATCCAATCTGTCCCACCTGAAATCATGCAACCAGCGATTCCATTATAATGAAAATCAAACAGTTAAGCCACCTATTCCTTAAGGTCGCTTGCCTTGCCGCCGCGACCGCGACCGTCCAAGCCAAGCCCCCGACATCGGAAGTCAACACCACCGGCCTTCAGGTCACGGACGATACCGTCACCGTTGGACAACTTCACTCCTCCACCGGCACCATGGCCATCAGTGAGACCGGATCGATCCAGGCGGAGCAACTCGCCATCGATCAGATCAACGCCGCCGGCGGCGTGCTCGGCCGACAGATCAAGGTTATCAAAGAAGACGGCGCCAGCGACTGGCCGACCTTCGCAGAAAAGGCTAAAAAACTTCTGGTGAACGACAAAGTCGGAACCGTGTTCGGCTGCTGGACCTCCGCTTCCCGCAAGGCAGTGCTTCCGATTTTCGAAAAAGAAAACGGCATGCTCTACTACCCGACTTTCTATGAAGGTCTCGAGCAATCGAAAAACGTGATCTACACCGGTCAGGAAGCCACCCAACAGATCCTCGCCGGTCTCGACTGGATCGCGAAAGAGAAAAAAGCGAAGACGTATTACCTCGTCGGTTCCGACTACATCTGGCCCCGCACCTCGATGAAAATCGCCCGCAAGCACATCGAAAACGTGCTCAAAGGTAAAGTCGTCGGTGAAGAGTTCTACGCGCTTGGCCACACCCAATTCGGCTCCCTGATCAACAAGATCAAACTGAAGAAACCGGATGTGATCTACGCAGCGGTCGTCGGCGGTTCGAACGTTTCCTTCTACAAGCAATTGGCAGCCGCCGGTATCACTGGCAGCAAACAAACGCTTCTCACCATCTCGGTGACGGAAGACGAAGTGCTCGGCATCGGTGGTGAAAACCTTGCCGGTTTTTACTCGGCCATGAAGTACTTCCAAAGCATCGACACCCCGGAAAACGCCGCTTTCGTCAAAGCATTCAAAGACAAATACGGTGCTGACAGCGTGATCGGTGACGTGACCCAAGCCGGTTACCTCGGCCCATGGTTGTGGAAGGCAGCGGTCGAAAAAGCTGGCAGCTTCGACATCGACAAAATCGCCGCCGCTTCTCCTGACATCGAGTTGGCTGCTCCTGAAGGCCCGGTGAAAATCCACCCGAACCACCACTTGTGGAGCAAGCTCCGCATCGGCCAATGGCAAAAAGACGGCCAAGCCAAGGTCCTCTATGAATCCGAACTCATCGAGCCGGATCCATTCCCGAAAGGTTACCAATAAGATTCACACTCACTGCTCCCGGCAGTGGGAAAATCTCTCCCGGGGACCGGTTTTCGAACCGGTCCCCCACCCCTCGATCTCTCTCCGATTTCCTAACCACTTTCTTTAACCCGCACGCCTTTTTTTATGGGTGAATATACCAGCGAAGAATTACAAAGCATCTTTATCATGCAGGGCTTTTCCGGCCTCAGCTTGTTCAGTGTGCTTTTGCTCATGGGCCTCGGCCTGGCACTCATTTTCGGCCAAATGGGCGTTATCAATATGGCCCACGGTGAGTTCATGGCGCTTGGCGCTTACACCGTTTATTTCTGTTCCACCGTCACCGCCGAATACGCTCCGACGTTTGGCCCTTACTATTTCGTCGTCGCCATCGCCCTGGCCTTCGTCGTCTGCGCGCTGCTAGGGGCGCTGGTCGAATGGCTGATGATACGACACCTTTACCACCGACCCTTGGATACGCTTTTAGCGACGTGGGGCTTGAGCTTGATCCTCCAGCAAACGTACCGGTCGATTTTCGGCGCCCGCGAAGTCACTCCGACTCTGCCCGATTGGCTGATGGGTTCCTTCACCCTCAAAGAAGGCCTGGATATTCCAATCAACGGCGTTTTCGTCCTTTGTTTGTCGATCGTCGTCACCGCCTTCCTCATCCTTTTCATGTTCCGCTCCCGCTTCGGACTGCGGCTCCGTGCAACCGTTCAAAACCGCAAAATGAGCGGCGCAGTCGGCATCAATACCGGCAAGGTTGACCGGTTGGCCTTCGCCCTCGGTTGCGGCATCGCTGGAATCGCCGGCGCGGCTTTCACCACCATCGGTTCGACCGGTCCGGATAGCGGCAGCCGTTACATCGTGGACGCCTTCCTCGTCGTCGTCGCCGGTGGATCCGCCAGCCTCCTCGGTTGCCTCGCCTCCGCCTTCGGCATCGCCCAAGCCCAATCGATCCTCGAGTTCTTCCTCGATGGAACCAAAGGAAAAGTCGCCACGCTGTTGGTCATCGTCGTAGCTCTCATGATCCGGCCACAGGGCCTGTTCCCAAGCAAAGTTCGCGGCCACTGATCCCCTCCACTCACCTCATTTTCCTATGCAATTATTCTTTCGCACACTCTTCAAGACGCGTGGAGAAGCGATCGCTTTCGGTGCTTTCATCGCGCTGATCCTGATCATTCTTCCCATCACGCTTCCGATCTTCCGGCTTAACCTGATCGGGAAATATCTCACCTTCGGCTTCGTCGCCATTGGCTTGGTTCTACTCTGGGGTCGCTGCGGCGTCCTCAGTCTCGGCCAAGGGGTTTTCTTCGGACTCGGCGGCTATTGCATGGCGATGTTCCTGAAATTGGAAGCTTCCGATCCTGTCACCACCGCCATCCAATCCACCCCTGGCATTCCGGACTTCATGGACTGGAACCAGCTCACCGAACTGCCCGCATTCTGGGAGCCGTTCAAGAGCCTTCCCTTCACCATCGCCGCCATCTTCGTGGTACCTGCGGTAGTCGCCTTCATCATCGGATGGGCGCTGTTTAAGCGAAGAGTCGGCGGAGTTTATTTCGCCATCATCACCCAGGCGATCGCACTCATCCTTTCGCTCGGCATTGACGGAAACCAAGGTCTGACCGGCGGCCGGAACGGCATCACCGACCTCCGCACCTTGCTTGGCTGGGACATCCGCAGTGAACACGCCCAATACGTGCTCTACTTCATCTCCTGCTCCCTGCTTTTCATCGTCGCCCTCGGTGCGAAATACATCATCAATACCCGGTTGGGACGCGTGCTGGTCGCCATCCGCGATCGCGAAGACCGGGTCCGGTTCTCCGGTTACGACGTCGCCACGATCCGCGCATTTATCTTCGCTTTCGCCGCGATGATCAGCGGCCTCGGAGGCGCCCTCTTCGTACTCCAGGTCGGCTTCATGTCACCTTCGATTATCGGCATCGTTCCCTCGATCGAAATGGTCATCTTCACTGCGGTCGGCGGACGCCTCTCGGTGCTCGGTGCAATCCTCGGCTGCCTCATCGTCAACTTCGGCAAAACCACTTTCTCCGAAGCCTATCCCGACCTCTGGCTCTACCTGATGGGCGGCACCTTCATCGCGGTCGTCATGTTCTTCCCGAACGGTCTCGCCGGCTTGCTGGAAAAAATCCCTTTCCGCAAAACCAAGCTCGCCGCCGTCGCCGAAAAACTCCGCCAACCCACCTCCGACGAACCGGAAACCTTGGCCACCACCCCTACAAGCTCCACCCCATCTTCCAATGAACACTGATCACGCAAACGTTCTCGAAGTCGAAGATCTCGGAGTTTCATTCGACGGATTCAAAGCAGTCGACGGATTCAATTTCTACCTCGCTAAAAATCACGTCCACGTCATCATCGGACCAAACGGCGCAGGTAAAACCACTGTACTGGATCTGATCTGCGGTAAAACACTCGCCACCTCCGGCTCGATCAAATTCAAGGGCAAGGAACTCCGCGGAGTGAAGGAATTCAAAATCGTCCGCGCAGGCATCGGCCGAAAATTCCAGAACCCCTCGATCTACGAAAACCTCACGGTCTTCGAAAATCTCGAGCTCTCCCACCCGACCGGTCGCGGCGTCATCGGCTGCCTGCTTTTCCGCCGCACCGAAGCGATACTCAAACAGTGCAACGACGTCGCCGCCCAAATCGGACTGCTCGATAAACTCGACACCGAAGCAGGCATTCTCAGCCACGGCCAAAAACAGTGGCTCGAAATTGGCATGCTCCTGATGCAAGAACCGGAAATCATCATGCTCGACGAACCGGTCGCCGGCATGAGCGTCCGCGAACGCACGCAAACCGCCGAACTGATCCGCCGTATTTCCAAAGACCGGTCCGTCATCGTCATTGAACACGATATGGAATTCGTCCGCGAAATCGCCGACCGCGTCACCGTGATGCACCTCGGAAAAATCCTCGCGGAAGGATCGATGGAGAAGGTCAGCGCCGATCCGAAAGTCATCGAAGTTTATATCGGACACTAAATCTAACAACATGATCTCGGTTAAAAATTTACAAGTTTGCTACGGCCAAAGCGTCGTCATTCCCGACATGAGCTTCACCGCGCCGCAGGGAGAAATCCTCGGCATCGTCGGCCGCAACGGCATGGGCAAAAGCACGCTTTTCCGCGCCCTCATCGGCATGATTCCGACCCGATCCGGGGCCATCACGCTCAACGACAAGGAAATCACCAACCAGCCTTCCTACAAACGCGTCGCCCAAGGCATCGCTTACGTCCCCCAAGGCCGGATGATCTTCCCCTATCTGAACGTTTACGAAAACCTCATCTCCGGAGTCAGCGGACCGATCAGCGAAGCCGCAGTGGACGAAATCTACACGCTCTTCCCGGTCCTTCAGGAAATGCGCAAACGCAAAGGCGGAAACCTCTCCGGGGGTCAACAGCAACAACTCGCCATCGGACGCGCGCTTCTCACCAATCCAAGCGTGCTCCTTCTCGATGAGCCGACCGAAGGCATCCAACCCTCGATCATCAAGGACATCTCCCGCAGCCTTCGCGAAATCCGCGAGCTGAAAAATCTTACCATCGTCGTCAGCGAACAGGTTCTCAGTTTCGTCCTGGATACCTGCGACAACATCATGGTCATCGATAAGGGAAAACTCGTCCGCGAAGACCGCCGCGCCGACGTCGATGCCGAACAAATCAAAGCCATGCTCGCCGTTTGATCTCAAACCCATCTCTCAATCCAACACCGCAATCCAGAACCACATGAAAACACTGATTAAAGTCGATCTCGATGCCCCACCGGAATCCTTGGATTATCTCCACAACCGCTGGCATCCGGATATTCCAATGGTTGCCTACGTCAAACCGGGCGACGAATTCCGCGTCGAGTGCATTGACTGGACCGGTGGCCAGATCAAAAACGACGATGACGCCAAAGACATCGAAGTGGTCGATCTCACCAAAGTCCACTACCTCAGCGGCCCCATCGGCGTCGAGGGCGCGGAGCCAGGGGACCTTATGGTCGTCGACATCCTTGACGTCGGCACCCTCAAAGAATCCGACTGGGGATTCACCGGCCTCTTCGCCAAAACAAACGGTGGCGGATTTCTCACCGAGCATTATCCCGACGCTCGCAAAGCTTGCTGGGATTTCCACGGCATCTACACCTCCTCTCGCCACATCCCGAACGTCGAGTTCGCCGGCATCATGCACCCCGGCCTCATCGGCTGTCTCCCCTCCAAAGAACTGCTTGAGAGCTGGAACAAGCGCGAAAAAGAACTCTACGACACCGAACCCGGCCGCGTCCCCGCCCTCGCGACGCTTCCTTACGCGGACACCGCGCACATGGGCCGCATGACCGGTGCCGCCCGAGACGCCGCCGCAGCCGAAGGCGCCCGCACCGTCCCGCCCCGCGAACACGGCGGCAACTGCGACATCAAAAACCTCACTCGCGGATCCAAAGTCTACTTCCCGGTTTACGTGAAAGACGGCGGCCTTTCCATGGGCGACCTCCACTTCAGCCAGGGCGACGGTGAAATCACCTTCTGCGGCGCCATCGAAATGGCCGGCTACCTCGACATCCGCGTCAGCCTCATCAAAAACGGCGTCCAAAAATACGGGATCCTCAATCCGATTTTCATGCCGAGCCCGCTGCAGCCCAACTACACCAAACACATCATTTTCGAAGGCATCTCGGTCGACGAAAAAGGCAAACAGTTCTATCTCGACCCACACGTCGCCTACCGGATGGCCTGCTTGAACGCGATCGAATACATGAAGAAATTCGGCTACACCGGCGAACAAGCCTACGCCATCCTCGGCACCGCTCCGGTTGAAGGAAGAATCAGCGGCATCGTTGATATTCCGAACGCCTGCGCCACGCTTTGGTTACCGACGGATATCTTCAGCTTCGACATCACTCCGAACGCCCATGGGCCGACGATGCAGGTCACGCCCGGAATCGATCTCGCCAAAGTTCTCTAACATCCACCCGCCAACGTCATGCCAGTCTACGATTTCACCTGCCAAACTTGCGGAGATTTCCGCGAGCTCCGCACCATCGCCGAACGGAATGACCCCGCGACGTGCCCGGAGTGCCAAGCCGTCGCCCAACGCTTGATCCTCGCCCCCAACCTCGGATTGATGAACCCGGTCGCCCGCAAAGCGAACGCCATCAATGAAAAAAGCCGCCACGAACCGCGAGTGAGCAATCCTCACTCCTGCGGATCCGGCTGCGGTTGCGGAACCTCGGTACGCCCCGCCCGGATGAAAAAAACGCCTCTCGGAACCCTCCAAACTCCGAAGGCCTCCAATCGTCCGTGGATGTTGGGTCACTGATTCAAAAGTCACTGCCACCCTTACCAACCGGTTTCCGCCCACGCGGGAGCCGGTTTTTTTGTGCGCAAACCGGTTGGTCTGACAGTCCTCCATTTACGACTAGGTTCTTACCTCATGAAAACATGGCCGTCTTCTGCGGGCCGACGGTCCGCGATTCCTTAGCCCAGCCCATCGGGCTGGGTGATCCGTCTCCAAAATTCTGGCACACCAACGGTGGGCGATACCGGTTTAGCAAAATCGCGCAATAGATGTACCACTGATTCGCCCGGTGTTTGATAAAATAAAATCGCCCGTCTCGCAGCCCGTTGGGCCGCAAATCATCGAATCCGCATCACCCAGGCCGCTGGCCTGGGCTAAAAAATCGCGGACCGTTGGCCCGAACGAAATGGTTACGTCTATCAGTTAAAACAACCTTGCACCCCAACCGGAGCCATATCGGCCCTTCGTCTTCCTGCCCCAAAGGTGCGTCACTCCTTAGCCCAGCCCAACGGCCTGGGAAATTCATTTCGGAAATTTTCAGCACACCAACGGTGGGCGACACCGGTTTAGCAAAATCGCGCAATAGATGTACCACTGATTCGCCCGGTGTTGATAAAATGAAATTGCCCGTCTCGCAGCCCGTTGGGCCGCAAATCATCGAATCCGCATCACCCAGGCCGCTGGCCTGGGCTAAAAAATCGCGGACCGTTGGCCCGAAAAAATCTCTGCACGTTTAATGGCGACACTACAAATCGCTGCACGTTTGATGGAGGCACTACCCCTTTCTAAAATGACCATAAAGGTCCAAGCCCGTCATGCACACCCGCCAGCTTTCTCCGCACCCAAGACTTTCCGTCGAACGCCCTTTATCCCCCGCAGAAACCCTCCCGGGGTACAAATTCACCGTCTCAGGAAAAAAAATCCTCCCCCACAGCCAATATCCCGTTTCGCAAAAATCCGCCCAAACCGGTTTTCATAACCCCCTCAAAAGCCCGAAAAACCCCTTCCTCCTCTTGAATCTTGCCTCTGGATTCTCAAGTCTGTCCCCACAAAATGCCGTTTCTTAAAGATTTCCCGGTTGACACGGCGGGTCCGGCTTCCTAGTTTGCCCGCCCCCTCGTCGAACCGCCTGGGTATTTCCTTATTTTAAGTTACATGAAAACGTTTTCCGCCAAGCCGCACGAAGTCGAGCGCAAGTGGTATGTGATCGACGCCAAGGGCAAAGTCCTCGGCCAAGTCGCCGTCGAGGCAGCGCGCCTTCTCCGCGGCAAGCACAAACCTACTTTTACGACCCACGTTGATACCGGTGACTTCGTCGTCGTCATCAATGCCGACCAAGTCGTCCTTTCCGGAACCAAGGAAACTTCGAAGATCTACAGCCGTTTCTCCGGTTACGTTGGCGGTCAAAAAGTCGAGACTCCTGCAAAAATCCGTGGCCGCAAGCCGGTTCTTCTCGTCGAATACGCTGTCTGGGGCATGATTCCTAAGACCCGCCTTGGCCGCGAGCAGTATGGCAAGCTCAAGGTTTACGCCGGCGCAGAACATCCGCACGAAGCACAGAACCCGGTCGAATACACCGTTCGCTAATCCAACTTTTCCCTTCCATGTCCGATACCAACACTCAAAGCGCCACCGGCCGCCGCAAAACCGCAGTCGCCCGCGTCTGGTTGACCGAAGGCACTGGCCAGATCACCATCAACAACCGCACGTTTGAAGAATACCTTCCGACGGTTGAGCTCCAAAACGCGATCCTCGCTCCGTTCCAGCACGTCGCGGCGGTCAACAAATTCGATTTGAACGTCGTCGTCAAAGGCGGCGGAATCCACGGCCAGGCCATCGCCATCCGCCACGCGATCTCCCGCTCCCTCACGAAAGTCGATCCTGAGCATCGCAAGCTGATCAAGCCACACGGCTTCCTCACTCGTGACCCTCGCATGAAGGAACGCAAAAAGGCCGGTCAACCAGGAGCTCGCAAGCGCTTCCAGTTCTCCAAGCGCTAATCCGCGATCCGGGATTTCCCGAATTTCCAAAAACCGCATCCTTCCAGGGTGCGGTTTTTTTGTGCCCTTGATTGGCTTTTTTTCGCTGCGATCCAACCATCAACAATCGCCCAGAAATCACGCCCCCCAGCACCCCCCGTATGGATGGCTCACCCGCTCGTAGAACTCCATCCGAGGAGACCAGCACAAAATTTCTCCTGAAAGCTTTGACGCCGCACTACGGCCCGCAAGAACACCCACGGCCTCGGATGGCCCGAGCCATCTTACCTTTTCTCAATCGCCACCAGCGTGATGTCGTCCATTTGAGCGCATTCCCCAGTGAATTCCTTCAACTCGGCCTGCACGCGCTGGAGAACCGCTTCCGCTCCGCTGGGGGCGGCGGCTTTGAAAGAGGCCGCCATGCGGTCGATTCCGTATTCTTCTTCTTGGGCGTCGATCGCTTCCTTCACACCATCGGTGTAGAAAAGCACACAATCGCCCGGCCGCAGCTCGACCTCCTGATCGCGGGTGACCCGCTCGAACACATCACCACTATCGATTCCTAGGGCCAACCCCGGCGATCGCAACGTGGTCACACTCCCATCGGCTTGGCGATAACACAAAGCCGGATCATGACCGGCACGGGAAAGCGTGAGCTTGCCCGTCGCAGCATCGAGAATGCCGTATGCCATGCTGATAAACATGTCTTCCCGGATATCCGGGAAAAGCTGGCGGTTCACGGCGGCGAGCACCTTCGAAGGTGACATTTCACCGGGGGCCACCGATCGCAAAGCGCTCCGACACATCGCCATGATGAGACCGGCAGGAACGCCTTTCCCGGAAACGTCGGCGATCACAATGCCAAATTTTCCACCTCCCAGATCGATGTAGTCGTAGTAATCGCCGCTGATGATCCGTGCGGGAAGATTGGTTCCACTGATCCGGAAACCGGGAACGACCGGGCTTTCCTGCGGCAAAAGAATGCGCTGCACTTCCCGGGCCGTCCGCAATTCGCTCTCCATCGCCCGTTTTTCATGAGCCTCACGATGAATGCGCGCATTCCCGATCGCGAACGACGATTGCTCCGCCGCCGAGCGGAATACCGCAAAGTCATTCTCGGAAAATGCCCCATCGTCATGCGACCTCGCGACGACCAGAACCCCCAGATCTTTTCCCGCATGCCGCAGCGGCGAGACCAATGCCGAGACATCACCGGTATAGCTCAAAAACGCATCGCGAAATGACGGATGATCTTTCACGTCAGAAACATGGATGGGCTCACCCGCGCTCAACGCATATCCCATGATCCCGTCCGTCACTGGCACCCGCGAAAGCCTGACATGACTTTCGAGCGCCCGCGGATCCCGCTCTGCTCGTTTTTGAACATCCTGTGGAATGCCGATCAGAGGCGGGCATTCATCGGAGACATACGAGGGATTTAAAAAAACGCCGTCTTCAGACACGAAATAAATCGCCCCACCCCGAGCGGTCACGACTTTGTCGATCCCGTCGACGATGATCCGGGAAAGCACCGCCGATGAAGGGTCATTTTCGATCGATTGACCCAAATCGTGAAGAAACGTGAACATTCGATGTTCCTTCCCTTCGTGATCCTGGAACCTCTGTCGAAGTTTCCGAGATCTCCTTCGCTGATTCTGGAGGGCGACAATCAGCGCTCCAATAGCGGCTCCAAGAAAGAGAAGCGCGATGATCGAGAAATAATGCATCGTTCAGTTCCGGGTTCCTTGAAACGGGTGAGGGGTCATCGTTCCTGTTCCGGTCCTTCCGCGAGTTCCGCCTTCAACAAACTCACGACAGTGGCAAATTTTCGGGCATTCCCCTCATTGGCCTGAGAAAGCACCTCGTGGGCCTCAAGAACATGCCGCGCCTGCTGGCAAGGATTCGCCCCGACGGCGCTCCGCGGAGGACGCAACGCATCTCGGATCTCATCCATCATCTCACGCCAAAACGCATCAGGAGGATCAATCTCTAACAAAAAGTCCAACCCGAGATCTTCCAAAGAGCGCCGGTTCCGATCACCCGTATCAGCGATTTGCAGGGTGCCACCGTCGATCACCGACAGCCGCGCGGCCATCCCGGCGAGCGTCCCCATAAACGTCGAATCCATCCCCGTACACGAACCGAGATCTACCACCAAACAACGCTCCCCAGCGGCAATCCGCTCTTCGCCGAATGCTTTCATAGCCGGACTGGTGAGGAAGGAACCCTTTCCCACACAGCGGATCCAGCTGAACCGGTTAAAGGTTCCTACTAAAATTGGACATTCCGTAGTCACAGAGAATTTTTACCGTCCTTGGACGGTCAGCGATTCCAGAATATAAAATCGATCGGTCTTTAGGTCAACTACCCATCCGAAGAATTCAGCTTATCTCCAAAGATAGGACTGACGAGTGTTTAAAACTTTCCCGGCACGTTTGAGCGAAACTTTCCAAGCGATCACCTTTCCATGGGTGAAGTAATTGTCGCCAATGACTGAGAATTCAGCCTTTCCGGCGGATTGATCGGAAGAAAACCGCTGCACCGATCGCTTGACCAGACTCGCCGTCGCCCCTTGTTGATATTCGAACAGAACTTCAACCGGCCCACTGCCCGCACCCGCCGGGTCGTCCCAGAGCACCGTATAATATTGGCCCAACCGCTCGCGGCGCTCCTGCATGCTCACCGCTCCGTAGAGGCGTCGCAGCTTTTCTCCACGTACCAATGCCTCTTCGCTGGTCGAGTCCGCTTGATCACGGAGGTAAAACTGCTTCACCACCAGCCCTTCTTTTTCCGCGGCGCAGCCGCTCAAAGCCATCACCGCCAACAGCAGATACCATCGTTTCACGTCGATCATTCAATCATCCGAAAAACTCCGCGCAAGACCCAAGATTTCTGCCGCTTGCCTCCACGCGCATGATTGACCGGTTTCATTTCAGACGTTAAGGTGATCACAATGATCGAGATCGAGAATGAAGAGGTGAAACTGGAGTTCGATACCCCCCAATTTCTCCATGCTCTATTTGCAAACGATCCGAAAAACCTCACCTTTCTCGAATCTTCACTCGGAGTCAAAGCGATCACCCGCGACGGCTGGATTACGCTTTCCGGGCCGCCTGAAGGATTAAAACGCGCTCAAGCGGTCTTCGCCGATTTAGAAGACGCCCAACGCAAAGGCCGCTGGATCGAAGGGCGCGATTTCCGCTTCGCGGTGGAAGCCGCTTCTGAAGGCAGAGCGGTCGGAGTTTCAGAGCTCTCGAAGGTCAAGCTGGTCGGTTCCCGTGGACGCAAACCGGTCATCCCACGCACTTCGAACCAGCTCGAATACGTCCGCGCGATGGAGACCTACGACGTGGTTTTCGGCCTTGGCCCCGCCGGAACCGGTAAAACGTATCTGGCCATGGCCATGGCGCTGACGCTTCTAAAAAGACGCTCGATCCACCGCATCATCCTCACCCGCCCCGCCGTGGAAGCTGGTGAGGCGCTCGGCTTTCTTCCGGGAGATTTACAGGAAAAAGTCGCTCCCTATCTGCGTCCGCTCTACGACGCGATTCACGACATGCTCGATCCCGAAGAAGCGCAACGCTACATGGAAGACGGCACGATCGAAATCGCTCCTCTCGCGTTCATGCGTGGCCGCACCCTTTCGCGATCCTTTGTCATTCTCGACGAGGCTCAAAACACCACACGGGAACAAATGTTCATGACCCTCACCCGACTGGGCGAAGAATCACGGATGGTCGTCACCGGAGATAGCTCACAGGTCGATTTGAAACCAGGTGTCCGTTCTGGCCTCGCCGAAGCGGAACATGCACTTCAGGGCATCGAAGGCATCGCCTTTATGAAATTCAATCGCGAAGATATCGTTCGCCACCCGGTGGTGGGACGCATCGTCGAGGCTTACGAACGCTACCGCTCGTAGAATATCACTCCGTTTCAGGAGCCTTTTCCTCAGACGACTTTTGCTCCGTGGCGGGAGCCGGAGTCGGGGCGCTCGGCGCAGGCGGAACGATCCCGCTTAATGGAGTCAACGGCGGATTGGTCCCGGGAGCTGCTGCCCCAGGAACGATCGTCGTAGGAGTCGTCGTCGCCGCCGCAGGAGCAACCGATGGCGCTTCCGGATCGATCACCGCCGGGACCGCATCGCCCGGAGGGAGACTCGATGGATCAATGATCGGCAAAGGCGCGTTCGGATCCATCGGAATCACCCCAAACTCGCCAGCCGTTACTTCAGAACCGGCAACCGGTTGGGCGGCATCATTGACCAAAACCGTCGGCACAAAACCAACCTCTCCACTGTCGAGCTCGACTTTGACATAGCTCGCATCGGCGCTAATGACCTTCATCTGCACGTCCTTTTTCAAAAGCTTGTCCGCGTCACCATTGCCGCTAGGACGTTTTGAGAAAAAGGCAGTCTGATCCATCACCGTGCGGACAAACTGCCCTGGCGAAAAACCGGTTTCAGCAATCGTTTGCGGTGAATTCCGCAAACTTCCGCCACCTGCGGGTGCCAATGGATCAAACCCATCGCTGGAAAGGGGGGCATTCATCGTGCTGCAGGCGGTAAAACCAAGCGCAGCAACAGCGGAAACAGCCAACGTGAGATTCATAGTGACCTAAGGTTGCACGGTGAAAATAACCGGTCAACGCCATTCCCTATGCGCAAATGCGACGCTTGCGATGTCAGCGCCCGCTACGAACGATGTTGTTTTTTTCGTCGAGCAGCAGATTTTTTACCACAACCGGCGTCGCGGAGTAGCCGAAAGCCATGATGGCCACCCGCTCGCCCGCTTTGATCAAATGGGCAGCGCCACCGTTGATCAGGATGTGACCCGTTCCCGGCTTGCCCGCCAAAACATACGTTTCCAGACGCGCTCCGGTCGTGATCGAGGCGACAAGAACTTTTTCACCCGCCCACAAATCCGCCGCTTCCATCAAATCGGTCGGGATCTCGATACTTCCTTCGTAATCCACATCCGCCGCCGTGATCATGGCGCGGTGCAATTTCGATTTGAGGACTTCCCGTAACATGGCGGGAGCGAAAGCGGGCTTCGGCCCGTCGTCAAGTGGCAAGCTTCAGGAAATGGCGGGATTTGGCCAAAATCCGAAACTCAGGGGACCCGGACGACCCGCCAGAAGCATTTCGGACCCGACATCGGCAGACTTCGCGACGTGATTCCGGACTCCAACTCCGGCGAAAACTCATCGCCCTGCTCCCAAACTTCCAAGTCCGTCGAACGATCAATCCGGTAAACACTGCCCGGATTGCTTTCCCAACGGATTTCAAAATTTCCACCCGTCACCCGACTGCTGACGACTTTAAATTCGCCGTCGTTTTGATGAATCACACCGATCGCCTCCAAATCAAATCCCCCCGAACCGGTCGTCGGATAAGGGTCGTAGATAATCTTTCCTTCACTATCCGTCGCCGAACCATCCCCCACAATGTCGACGATTCTGACAAACCGGACATTCTGTTTATCCAATTCCACCTCGTCCGGTAGGTCCGCCAGATCAAAAGGCGTTCCATACCCTCCACGATATTTCCCCGCCAATCCCGACAGATTCGTCGGATCCACTCCGCCAAACCCGCCCACCGGCGCCGGTGTTAATGAATCGTTGGGAAACCGATAAAAATGGATCCCATCACTCGATACTTCGACGAATGCCAATTCCAAAAACGTGTTGCCGAACCCATTTTCAAAAACCGCGAAATCGCCCCCCTCACCATCTCGGATCGGATGAGGAAAAATCATCGTAATCACTCCTCCATTGCCAAGACAGACAATATCATACCGGTCATTCTTCGCCGGCCCGAGTGCCAGCGCCGGCGTCTTCCATTGGCTATCCACATTGGCTCCATAGGCGATCGCCGAAACACCACTCGCCCAGGCAACAAAATCCGGATGACTAAAAATCATCGCCGTGGAGCCCGACGAACCTGCCGCTGGAGCATAAGGCCCCGCCAAAAGCGGACCGGTCAAAACCGCTCCCATGACCCATAAAAAAATCCGTCGAAACATCATCATCTTCAAAATTCTTGGCGCACGCCGAGTTGATATTGGCGACCGGCCGCAGGGTACCAAACCCCGGCGTATTTCTCCGTCGCGTAAGTCTTATCCAGAAGATTATTCACACGGAAATAAAACGAAAGACCCGGCTTCGGCTCATATCGAGTCAGCAAATTCACTACTCCGTACGATGGCAATTTTTCCCGTCCATTTTCAAAATCATTTCCCTCAAACGATTCCCCATTGAATTGATATTCCCCCTGAAAACGAAAACCCTCGAACGGCCGTACACTCACCACCGCACTGGCTTGATGACGCGGAACAAGATAAACATTCTTCCCCGCATATTCGCCATCGCGAAACTTCGCAGTGAGATAAGTGTAATGCATGTTCACTTCCCATCGCTCAGATCGATAACCCACATCTGCCTCCAATCCGTTGCGCCGGGTATCGGCAAAGTTCACATTGAGGTTCTGAAGATAATCATATCCGATCTCACCTTCCAACCATTGGGAGAACACATTCGCTCGAAAATCCCAAGATCCAGGCCGGAACTCCGCACCCAGTTCCACATTGTGACCGGTTTCCGCATGGAGCTGATCATTGAACGGAACACTTAAAGGATAGCCCTGATACGCCGCAATTTCATCCGTCGAGGGCAAGCGATACAATCGATCGTAACGCAGCCACGACGCAATCTCGCTCACCGGTTCCCAGCGAATTCCCGCCTGCCAAGCGGTATTCGTTTCCGCTCCGTCGCGGGAAAAATTGAGCTCGGGATCTTCCGGGAACCACACACTCCTCGCTTTCGCCTCCACCTCCGATCGCTCAACGCGGCCCGCCACATTCACATGCCACCGCTCCCAGGGCTCCCACTCAATGGCGGTAAAGCCACCCAAAACTTGCCGCTTCAGCTCCGCATCGCCCGTCAAATTGCGCCGCTCGATTTCTCCATACTGATCGAGTTCGAGGGAATCATCCCGAAAAGTCGCACCCACCTCGATCGACGCTTTCTGACCCTTCATCCGCCAAACCGGCGTCAACGTCATTTGATCTAACCGATTATCCGAATGTGACCCTGGCCCGAGATTCCACGACTGATCACGCTGGGAATAGGTGAAAGGAATTTCAAAAAAATGATCTTCGCCTTTTCCGATCAGCAACGTCGAGTCCAGCTTCAGCGTTTCCTGCTCCGAGAAATATTGATCACCAAATCCCGATTGCAGATAAAGCGACTGACGCGGATCTTTTTGATATTCCTCTTTCCCAAGCGGACCGGGAAATTCATTCAACTCATCGATCCACGAAAGCCCCATCCGCCATTCGTTCCCACGGGCGATTTCCTTATTCCAGCGGAGTCCTGCGGATTCCATCTCGCTCGCCGAATGATCCCGCCATCCGTCGGTGAAATTCCTTTCCGCATCGAACGAAATACCATGTCCCTCGTACGTCCCGCTGTGCCCTAGCCGAGCAAGGAAATAACCATCGCTCCCGCCAGCAGCCTCAATCGAGCTGACCGGTTTGGCCGTCGCCGAACGAGTCACCAGATTGATCACACCACCCACTGCGTTATCACCAAACCGTGCGGTCTGGCTGCCTCTTAAAATTTCAACCTGGACCAGCCGGGAAAGCGGAACTTCCAACAACGACACGCTCGCCATGTCCGGCCGGTTGACCGGGCGACCATCGACCAGAATGAGAACACGCGAGGACGAATTCTCACCAAATCCCCGCAAATGAATACTTCCATTCGATAAATTCCCCGAAGTGCTGCTGATGCGGACGCCGCCTTCGCTCGCCAGCAAATCCGCCACCGACCGCGCACCCGATTGCACAATCGTTTTCTCGTCGATGATGGTCGAACTGCCAGCGAAATGCGGCGGCACCACCGATCCGCGAATCGCCTCCACCAGCAATTCCGGCAATTCCTCGCGCGACTCCTGAGCCACCGCCAGAAAAGGCAGCAGCCACGCGGCAAGCGCGACGATCCGGGGGAAATCGTGTTTCATGACTTTCACAATGAGGGATGAATTCCGGGTTCTCCGCAGACGCGAAAAACCCGGCCATCAGAGAAGTCACGCACGCTTGCGGCGGAGGAAAATCCCCAGCCCTGCGAATGTCATCAACAAGGCAGACGGTTCCGGCACGGCCAACACATTGTCGAAGGCGAAATAAGCCGGTGTATTGATCCCAAAAGCACCCGTGTCCGACGACTCCATCGTGAACACGAGACTTTTCACATCCCCCAACGCACTCAAATCGACAAAGGTCCAATCGGTGATGACATAGTCATCTTCACCCCGGTAATCGGCGAGATAGAATTCCTGCGATCCGGTCGAATGGTTATCTTCGTCCAGGCCGGTGATGATGAGCTTAAACCAATCGGCGTCGGTCCCACTTTCACCTCCGAATTTTTTCCCGGGCCCCGACCCTAGCGCCGCGTCGCCCTGCAGCATCGACTGAGCCGCCCAGTAGGTATTGGTGATGGAAATGCCTAACCCGGTCAGATCCGTCACTTGATCGAACGTGATCGTCGGAGGATTCGCGCCGTTTCCGATTTCATATTCGGAAAAATAGGCAACCCCATACGTCGCGGAATCATCGCCGCTGCCCGTCACCGAGCTGTATTGATTGCTGTAATCGGCATTCGTCGTATCGGTCGTATTGGAAAATGCGATTCCGCTCCAACTGTAAAAACCACCGCCCCAATCCGTGTAATAATTGTTAAAAGACGCGCCGCCGGTGCTGATGCTGCCGCTGCCGTCTTGCCCGTTCCAAACCCCGGTCGGGCCATTGCTGCCGCCCAAAGGAATCTCTTCAAACCCAATCACCGCGGCAGTTGCCGATCCGATCAAAACGCCCGCCACCGCGAGCCCAAAAATTGCGCTTCGTTTCATGTATCTCTTCGTTGTTATTAACCGAGGAGAACAAGAACCGGGCCGACGGAAAAATCCGCGACTTCGTTTCTGCTCCCGTCACCTCTCTTTCGCGGAAAGGCCTCACGTTTCACATCCTCGGGGGAATGCGAAACCAGGACGAGTGATTTGCGGGCGAAGTATTCGGACTCCCGACTCTGGGAAACCGGTTTGACCGGCCGCCCGCCTTTTTCCCGCCTTCACCTTCACCGAAGTAAAGATTGGCTTTCTGGGAAATCGTCGTCGGATACCGCAGCGCGACTGTTCCGGATTCTCACCGGATTCCATGCGCCCGCATCAGTTCATCGCCGCAAAGGCAACAAACGCCAGAGGTTCTGACAAGCCCGGTTTTTCCTCAGCGGAAACTTACGCCGAGATCCTTCGCCAAAGCTCCGAGAATCTTCTGGTGGGGAGCATCGACCTCCGGCGTCGTCAGCGTGCGGTCGGAAGCGCGATAGAAAAACCGGTAGGTCACCGATTTCCGATCCGCGCCCAGTTTTTCGCCGCTTGGATCGGTGAAGATATCGATGCACTCGAATCCGGTCAAAAGCGGTTCATTCACCTTCGCCAGCGCCGCCTCGATGACGGAATTCGCCGTGGAAGCCGGTAGCTCGATCGAGGCATCTCGCGACGATCCCGGAAACTGCGGCAAATCGGTAACGTGATTCACACCGGTGAGAAGCTTCCGAAGTTTTCCGAGATCCAGTTCCGCAACATAAACCGGGGTGTTGAAATCCAATTCACGCTCACGGCTGGGTGAAAGCCGCGCGAAGACACCGACGGTTTGGTCGTCGACTTTGATCTCGCTCCCAAGCACAAAACCCGCACGGTCTTTCGGTGTGAAGCGAACTTGTCGTCCGCCTACCAGTGCGGAAATCGCCGCCTTTAAGTCATACAAATCCGCCGTGCGATCTTTCTGCGCCCAACCGGTTGGCGACGCCGATCCTGACAGCAACAACGCCAACGTTTCACTTTCCTGATCCTTCGCCTTGCCACCGCCTGCGTTGCGGAAAACCCGGCCAAGCTCGAAAAACTTCAGCGACTTCACCTGCTGGCGAACGTTGCGCTCCGCACTCGCGATCAAACCGGGAATGATGCTCGGACGCATCACCGCGTGATCTTCGCTCAACGGAAGTTTCACTCGAATCACATCTCCATCTTGCAAGGGACGCAGCGGTAAAACATCTGCGACCTGCGCGTCGGAAATCAACTTGATCGTTTGGCATTCGAAAAATCCGAGCGCCGCAAGCCGACGCCGCAAAATCATATCTGCATCATAAGCCGCATCGACCGCACTGGCCGGAACAAACGCTCCAAGGAAACGCGATGGAACCTTTTCCAAACCATGAACCCGAGCGATTTCTTCGACCAAATCAATGTGACGCTGCAAATCCGCCCGGAACGACGGCACGTTCCAAAGCCCGTCGGATTGCTTCGATAGCCCAAGCCGTGTCAGGATTTCTTCGGCGTCGGTAAGAGCGATCGAACCGCCCATAAGCTGATCGAGTTTTTTCGCGTCGAGCGCTACCGGACGGGTCAAAACCGGTGCTTCACCCGTGACCCACGTCTTGCCATCGGTTTCACCACCGGCGATTTCCAAAATCAATTTCGCCGCCAAAGCCGATGCCGCGAACACGCCTTGCGGATCGACACCGCGCTCAAACCGGTAAGAAGAATCGGAGGAAAGCGCCGTCTTCCGCGACGTCCGGCGGATGCCTTGCGGGGTGAAGTACGCCGATTCCAGTAAAATCTCCGTCGTCGATTCCGTCACGCCGCTTTCCGCCCCGCCCATCACACCCGCAAGTGCGAGTGCGACATTCGATTCGTCGGAAATGACAAGATCGCTCGCAGCGAGAACATGCTCAGATTCATCAAGCGCAAGGAAGGTTTCGCCATCGGCTGCTTGGCGAATCACAATCTTGCCAGAAACTTTCGCCGCATCAAACGCATGCAACGGCTGACCCAATTCGTGAAGGACGTAGTTCGTGATATCGACGATATTATTGATCGGACGCAAGCCGATCGATTCCAGCCGCTGCTTTAACCAAGCCGGGCTTTCCTGAACTTTCACTCCGCGGATTTTTACTGCGGTGTAGAGCGGACAGGAATCGACCGCATCGAGTTGGATTTCCGAAGCTCCGGAAACGGGCTGAACCGCAGGGATTGGAAAATCGAGCAACGGAGTTTTGAGCAACGTCGCAAGTTCACGCGCCATGCCGCGATGACTCAAAAGATCAGGCCGGTTCGGCGTCACTTCGAGCTCTAACAAGACATCGGAGTCATACAATTCTTTAACCGGTTTCCCTATCGGCGAATCCGCAGGCAAAATGAGCAAACCATCTTCTCCCTCCGGCAGGCCGATTTCCGACGAGGCGCAAAGCATGCCTTTCGATTCGACACCGCGCATTTTCGTTTCACCGATGGTAAATCCGCCGGGCAATTCCGCCCCGGGAAGCGCGCACGGAACTTTGTCACCCACCTGATAATTCTTCGCTCCGCAAACGATCTGCCGCAACGAACCTTCGCCTGCATCGACTTGCGTCACTTTCAGACGGTCCGCATTTGGATGCTGAACGGCTTCCATGATCTGCGCGACCACGATTTTTTCCGAAGCGATCCCGGTCGTTTCGATGCCTTCGACCTCGACGCCGGCAAACGTGAAAAGATCGTCGATTTCCTTAATCGATTTACCCGACAAATCGAGATGCGTGCCGAGCCAGTTGAGAGAAACGTTCATGACAAAAATAGAAGAAATGTTTTAACCGCGGATGGAATGCGGACAGACGTGGAGGATGTTTTGAGATACTTTTGATTCATCCGCCTCCACGGTCCGGCGTTATGCAAATTGTTTGAGGAAACGGGTGTCGTTTTCGATGAGCAAACGGATGTCCTTGATTCCCCAACGAATCATCGCCAACCGATCCAGGCCCATGCCGAACGCAAAACCGGTGACTTTTTCCGGATCAAACGCGTTGTCTTTCCGCGACTGGTTGATCGCTTCAAAAACCGCCGGATCCACCATGCCGCAGCCAGCGACTTCGATCCAACGCGGAGCCTGCCCTTTAATCTGCAATTTCACATCGATCTCAAAACTCGGCTCGGTGAACGGGAAAAAGTGCGGACGGAAACGAACTTCGGTCGTCGTTCCGAAAAGCTCACGCAGGAAATATTCGAGCGTCCCCTTCAAATCCGGCAGCGAGACGTCTTCACCGATATAAAGGCCTTCAAGCTGGTTGAAAACCGAAAGGTGGGTCGCGTCGATTTCGTCACGGCGATAAGCGGAACCAGGCGCAATGATGCGAACCGGCGGAACTTGCGCCTCCATCGTCCGGATTTGAACACTCGACGTGTGCGTGCGGAGAAGTTTCCCAGAATCAAAATAGAACGTGTCCTTTTCGTTCCGCGCCGGGTGATCCGTCGGCGTGTTGAGCGCGTCGAAACAATGAAATTCATCCTCAATCTCCGGACCGTCCGCCAAAGCGAATCCCATGCGGCGAAGAATCCCGATCGCTTGGTCACGAATTTGCGTCAGCGGATGAAGGGCGCCAACGGACAACGAACGCGCAGGGAGGGTCACATCGATTCCGGCCAGGGCCTTGCGATCCGCGATCTCACGGAGCTCAATCTGCTTTTCCTCCAACGCGGTTGTGATCGCGGTGCGCGCGGCATTCAGAAGCTGGCCGACGGCGGCTTTGTCCTCTTTTGGCACGTCTTTGATACCGGCCGAAACCAGTGTCATCGTCCCTTTTTTGCCGAGAACGGCCACGCGGGCGTCTTCAAGCGACCGCTCATCGCCTGCGGCAGAAATCTGCTCAAGCGCTTCAGTTTGGATGGCTGCGATTTGCTCCTTCATGGGAAAGCCTCACGGCTTAGTCCGAAACAGGGCATCGGTCAAAGCCAAGCTGACCCGGATGTGGATCTAAAATGACAAACCGCTCCCGGAATAGCGCCATTCGCCCGTAACGGCTTATTTTTCTGGCGATCCTCGGCAACCGCCTAAAGATTCAGCCACCCCCCACTACGATGTATATACACTCGATTCTCACCGTCGGATTTCTTTCGATTTTACCGGTTTCCGCGATCCAATACGCGAATTTCAACACCGGAAATTATGCCTACCCGTTCGCTGCCGTTCTCAATCACGAACAATCCAGCATTTCCGAACAGATCGGTTTTGGCGATTCTTCCGGAACCTTCACGGTCACGACCTCGACAACCGGTTCCTCTTGGGGCTACGGCGGCAGCATGAATCTTCCCGGAGGCCCAACCGGCGTGCCGATTTCCGAAGATATGGTTCATCCGGATTTCACCAGCACTTACTCGGTGGAAAATCTCACGGTTCTTTCCTTTTCCGGCGCGCCGGATCAGACGGTCACATTCGACCTGGATTTCACCACGCTCGTCGGCGGTTTTCTTCCCGCAGGTTCGGTGATTGTCTGGGGAGATGTCGATGGAGTCGAATCGGCAACCCTCACCGCCACCAGCACTACACCCACCATTCCCTGGTACAAGCTGGATTCCACCGACTTTTACCAAGCGGGAATCACCCTCAACGGACCTTATGGCAGCGACCAACCCGCTCCAACTGCGGCGGATTTTCCAACCGCCACGGGCACCGTCGCCTCGACACTCGAACTGAACGGACCCGGCCCTTCACTTTTCACGGACTCGGTTGCGAATTTCATCGTGACACAAACCGACATCACCCACCTCCAGATCGTTGCGGAAGGTGAAACGGGCGTCAATTTCACGCAAAGCCTCGCCGTGGGAATCGTGCCGGAACCGTCGACCGCCGGCTTCGGATTACTGGCCACGAGCCTATTTTTCCTCCGTCGTCGCCCCTGAACCGTCGATCGGTTCCAACGTCGGAATCAAATCCGGCACGGCATCAAGGAACGAAGGATAAACCGGAGCCCAACCGGTGGAGCACAATTTTTCGTTAGATACGCGCTTGTGAGTCCATCCGCGTTTTCGATTGGGATCCCGAGGCCCCGTCGGCGGCAACGGGAGACGAAGTCTCACGCTCAATTCCCGATAACACGAAATCTGGCTCAGCGGATTTGAATCACTGACATTAAAAATTTCCCTCATCCCAATCCCCGAGGACATCAGATGAAAAATCGCCCTCGCGGCATCATCGCGATGAATCTGATTCAAAAATCGCCGCCCGTCTTCCTCGATGATCGCTTCTCCACTCAGAAATTTACGTAAAATCACACTGCGGCCCGGTCCATAAATTCCGGAAAGCCGGGCAACCCACCCTCCGGTGTCCAACGCGATTTTTTCCGCCTCCAGCAATAACCTCCCGGTTTCCCGATCCGGCTCGGACGGACTGTCTTCGGTCACGATCGACCCATCCACTTGCGCGTAAACCGAACTGCTGGAAGTGAAAAGCAGCGGCACGCCAGGAAAGACTTCGCTCAAATGACGGCAGCCCTCGACGTAAACCCGCTGATACGCGTCCGCACCGCCACGCCCGGAGGCCGCGCAGTGCACGATCCGATCCGCACCCGGCAGCGCCGCCACCGCAGCACGGTCACCAATGTCACACGCGATGCAGCCTTCACCACCCGACAGAGAAACCGGTTGAACTTGCCAACCCGATTCCCGGAACACCCGACCGATCGCCTGCCCAAGGTAGCCATTCCCAATCAGTAAAAGCTTCATGGCTGATGGACCGCAGCCCGCTGAAATACCCGTCTCATTTCGGAATTGTCCGAATTTGGAAGATCCCCGCGCTGGATCATCATTACATAAATCCGGTTCTTAAGAGGATCGATCCACGCTTGTGTCCCGAAGATCCCACCGTGACCAAAAGAACCCGCCGACAAGCCTTCGGCCGCTCCTTCCGGATGTTTCACCACTGCCCAGCCAGCGGCAAAACCACTTCCGGGAATAAACCCCGCAGGCAGTTCTCCCGTCCGAATTTTTGTCATCGCCTGAACCGTCTCCGGGCGCAAATACCTCCGCCCGCCAAGCTCCCCTCCTCGCAAAATCATTTGCGCAAATTTGACGTAATCCTGAGCCGTCGAAAAAAGCCCGCCATTCGCCCGAGGATAAGACGATCGCGCCGACGCGAGTTTACCGATGAGAAACGAAGGATCGGTCGCATCGAGTTTTCCCTCAGCGTTTTTCCGATAGGACGTCGCTAACCGCTTCATCTGCGCCTCATCCGGATAAAAGGTCGTGTCGACCATTCCAAGAGGAGTGAAAAGTTGCTCCTGTAAAAACTCAGGAAACGCTTTCCCAGAAACAATTTCCACAACCCGAGCGGCCGTATTGATGCCGGTTTGAGAATACAGCCAGCGACTCCCCGGCTCGAATTTCACCGGTTTCTCCGAAACCCGAGTGACCAATTCCTGCAAGTCCTTCGTCTTAAAATCCTCCTCCGCAGGCAGTTCACTCAAGCCCGCCGTATGGCTCAGACATTGACCGATCGTAACATCAACCGCTTTTCCCTCCGCAGTTTTGAGCTCCTTGAATTCAGGAATAAACTTCGAAACCGAATCATCCAGAGACAACAAACCTTTTTCCTCAAGCATCATGACCGCAGTCGCCGTGATCGGCTTGGTCATCGACGCAATCCAGAAAAGATCGCTCACTTCCATCTCCCGATTTGTTTCCAAATCCGCTAAACCCACTGCACTGAGATGAAGAATCTCGTCCCGGTCGGCGACCAACGTCACCGCACCGGAGATCTCCCCGTTCGCGACAAACGCTTTCATCGCCTCGTCAATCACGGGCATCACTGGCTCCGCCTGACCAAAAGCCATTGAGGCCATCCAAAAACACAACAACCATCGGGTTTTCATCAAACCACGTTACACCTGAAATCTCGGGCCCGACAATCCCCAATCCTCACGAACCTTCATCGACCGATCAAACCACCCACAAAAAAAACCGCGGCGTTGTCCTGAAATGACAACACGGCGGTCTATTTCACCGAAAGGCCTGGGACATAACGGAGCCCCCCTTTCGACAAAGCCCTGGCAGCGGCCGGTCAGTTCATCTTGCGCAGTTCCCGTGCGACGATCTTCAGAATTTCCCGAACACCTGGAGCGAATCCACCATTGGTCTGAACGGCCAAAAGCACCTGCCCATCGCGCACAAACTCCACCGGAGCGCTGCCCCCATAAAGTCTGAAATTTGCATCGCCAAACCCAAGAACACTCAGGCTTTTTTTCAGGCTATCCAGTGCGTTCACATCGAACTCGTTTACCCGGGAGACATGACGAATCCCCGGCAACGAACGGGTTCGATGAAGAATCTCCTCAGCCGCCATATCGCGATCCGCTCCAAAGATCGCCTTCAGCTCAAGCTGACTGCTGGATGGCTCATGTTCATCAAGGAAAAAGGAACGTTCGGACTCTGCATTCGAAGCCACCACCTGAAAGGGCGCTTCTTCGTTTTTCGAAGAAACCCGGCGCTCAGGAACCTTCGCCGGTGCCAGTTCATTCTCTGCCGCCTCACTGGCGGAATACTGCGCACTCGAATTTTGAACGGCCGTAAATGGACTGGCGGTTGCGAAAACGGATTTCACGAATGAACCTTGGGTCGCTGACGTGCTAGACGCAGACGCATCAAATGCTTCACGATTATTACTCATCTTAATAGGGGGGGTATAACGATGCCGTTGAAACCCGCAAACGCGATTTCAATATTCAGTGGGGTATCTCAAAAAATATCCGGACTCAACTAAAATTTGCGAAAATCTCTCCCACGTCCGGCCCTCAACGATCTCACACAGCCTCCTCGTCAGCTCGCGGAATCCGAACGGCAATCTCATCGCCGACACTTAATCCCAAATCTCCTAGCTGCTTTCTGGAAAGTTCAATTTCGATAAATTGCCCATCATCCAAACGTGCCGACAAGGTTGCAACCGGTCCCGCCGAAAAGAGATGATGCACCCGCGCCAACCGGTCTGTCTCCGGGATATACTCCGCGGCGAAAATCACTTCAATCTCATGCGGCCTGACATAATGAACCGCACCCCGAGCATCGGTGAGCTTGTTTACATTTCCAAGGAATTCATAAACAAACGGACTGCGCGGCTTATCATAGACCCGTTGAGGTTTTCCAACTTGCTCAATCCGTGAATTTCGCATCACCACCACCTGGTCTGCGAGCTCAAGCGCCTCCTCCTGATCGTGTGTGACAAACAAAGTCGTCAGGCCGATTTGATCGTGAAATTGCCGCAGCCACCGTCGGAGATCTTTTCGGACTTGCGCGTCAAGCGCGCCGAACGGCTCATCTAACAGAAGCACCTTCGGCCGGATTGCAAGCGCTCTCGCAAGGGCAACGCGTTGACGTTGGCCTCCGGAAAGCTCATGCGGGCGGCGTTTGTCCAGACCTTCGAGCTTTACCAATCCGAGCAACTCGTGAACCCGATCCCGAATGTCGGATTTTGCCGGACGCTTGGATCGCGGCAAGACGCTCAGGCCAAATGCAATATTTTCCGCAACGGTCATGTGTTTGAAGAGCGCATAGTGCTGAAACACAAATCCCACACCGCGCTGCCCTGCGGAAATCTCGCTCACGTCCTCGCCATGGAACTTGATTTTGCTCGCACCCGGATCCGCAAACTCCAAACCTGCAACGATTCTGAGCAATGTGGTTTTTCCAGAACCGGATGGGCCGAGAAGCGCGGTAAGAGAACCATCCGGCACCTCGAGCGAAACCTGGTCGAGCGCGGTATAATTTCCGAAAGTCTTGCTAACTGAATGGATCGATATCGACATAATAGAATTATTTATGGCCCGAAGGTTGATGACCGGAGAAATGCTCGACGACGCTCTTCAATCCCAGAGTCAACAGGGCCAAGAGAGCAAGCAAAGTGGCGCAAGCAAACGCGGCGCTGAATTGATATTCGTTATATAAAACTTCAATATGCAATGGCAGGGTATTGGTTTTCCCACGGATATGACCCGATACGACCGATACCGCCCCAAACTCGCCCATGGCGCGCGCATTGC
>DBTN01000008.1:31574-32038 GCA_002307065.1 Akkermansiaceae bacterium UBA1315
CCCATTTGATATTCGGCAGCGTCACCCGAAAAAAGACATGCCAACCCCGCGCACCCAGCGTCACTGCCGCCTCCTCCTGATCACTCCCTTGAGATTCCATCAGCGGAATCAACTCCCGGGCGACAAATGGAAACGTCACAAAAAGCGTGGCAATGACGATCCCCGGAAGGGCAAATATGATTTTAATATCATAGTCCGCCAGCAATGGCCCGAACCATCCTTTTGACCCGAACAACATCACCCAGACCAAACCGGCAATCACCGGCGAAACGGCAAAGGGAAGATCGATCAGAGATAGCAAAAACGACCGGCCTTTGAATCTGAATTTCGTCACCAACCACGCCGCCGAAAGACCGAACAGCATATTAAGTGGCACCGAAACACCCGCGGCAATCAACGTCAGCTTGATGGCGGAAAAAGCCGCATCATCTCGGAGAGAAGCGAAAAAAACCTCCCATCCCCGC
>DBTN01000008.1:32277-41521 GCA_002307065.1 Akkermansiaceae bacterium UBA1315
AGAGAAGCAAAAAAACCCCCCCACCCCCGCCGCAACGCTTCCGCGAAAACGGCAAACAGAGGCAACAAGAGAAAAAGAGAAAGAATCCCGACCGCAAGAACAATCAGCGTCAGCCGTACGGGTTTCGACTCAGTGGTCACAGGAAGATATGCCATATCAGCGGTTCCGCCAGTCGAGCCGGCGCTGTAAGAGATTAATGAGGAAAAGCAGGATGAAGGAAACGATTAGCATGCCCGACGCGATGACCGCCGCCGCCCCATAATGGAATTGTTCAAGCTGCGCGACGATCAACAAAGGTAAGATCTCCGTCTTCATCGGCAGATTTCCGGAAATAAAGATCACCGATCCGTATTCGCCGATCGCACGAGCAAAAGCCAACGTGAATCCGGTGATGAGTGCCGGCACTAAGAGGGGAAAAACCACCCGACGAAACACCGTCCAACGCCCAGCTCCCAACGTCGCGGCAGCTTCTTCGATGTCATTTCCTAAATCCTCCATCACCGGTTGCAGGGTCCGAACCACAAATGGAAAACCAATAAAGGTAAGCGCAATAAATACCCCGACCGGACTGTAAGCAGCACCACTGGTAATGAATGTATCGATCTGTTCCCCCAACCAACCGGTTGGCTCAAAGATATTTTTGAACAAGGTTGCCACCTTGACAATTCCCTGTCCGATCCAGCCGTTTGGTGCATAAATCTGGGTCAAGGTGATCCCCGCGACCGCAGTCGGCAGCGCAAAAGGCAGATCAACCATCGCATCAAGAACCCGGCGACCTGGAAACCGGTATCTAACCAACACCCAAGTGACCAACAGCCCCAGTGCCGAGCTCACTCCAGCAGCGGCGGCACTGGCACCAAAGGTCAACTTGGTTGCCGCGATCACCCGCGGTGAAGTTAATAAATTCCACCACTCATCCCATCCCAAACCCGCGGCCTTGATGAACAAGGCCGCGAGCGGAATGAGAATGATAAGGCTCAAATACGCGACGGAATATCCCATCGACAGCCCAAAACCTGGTATGACTTTCCGTCGCGACATTGGAGGTTAGATCACTGAATGAATCCGGGGGCGAAATTTATTTACGTGTGTAAATTTGATCAAAACTGGCTCCGTCGGCGAAGTGATCCGCACGAGCTTTTGACCAACCTCCGAAATCCTTATCCACGGTCACCAGCGGAATTTCAGGAAGCGTGTCCGTGAATTTCGCCGCGATCTTCGCATTTCTCGGACGGTAGAAATGTTTCGCCGCAAGAGCTTGAGCCTCGTCCGTATAGAGGAAGTTCAGATACTCTTTCGCGACTTCCGCAGTTCCATGTTTCTCCGCGTTTTTCTCCACCACTGCAACCGTGGGTTCGGCAAGAATGCTCAGGGAAGGATACACAATCTGCGTTTCACCCGGGAACTCTTTCTCGATCAAATGGGCTTCATTTTCCCAGGAAAGAAAAACATCGCCTATCTTTCGTTGAGCAAATGTCGTCGTGGCACCCCGCGCTCCGGTATCAAGAACGGGCACGTTTTGATACAAACGGGTGATGTAATCGATAACCTTTGCTCGATCGCCTGCGAATTCCTTTTCCGCCCAAGCCCATGCGGCTAGGTAGTTCCACTGGGCCCCGCCCGAAGTTTTGGGATTCGGAGTGATCACCTTGACATCGGGCGTGATCAGATCACCCCAATCTTTTACATTTTTGGGATTACCTTTCCGCACGACAAATACGATCGTCGAGGTGTAGGGAGAACTATTGTCAGGAAGTTTCGATTGCCAATTCGCAGGCAAAAGATCTGCTTGTTTGTTAATCACATCGATATCCCCCGCCAATGCAAGAGTGACAACATCCGCTTCCTGACCATCGATCACCGAACGAGCTTGTTTCCCTGATCCCCCGTGAGATTGGTTGATCTCCAGCTCCTGACCGTGATCTTTTTTCCACTTCTCACTGAACACCTTATTGATCTCCACATAAAATTCCCGAGTCGGATCATAGGAAACATTCAGGAGAGAGATTTTTTTCACCTCTGACGTCTCTTCCGCTTTTTTGCATGCCGCCAACGAAAATATGGCAACGACCGATGCGGCTAATATAAGTTTAGTTTTCATAATAATGGATGATCAGAAATGGATTATTTAGGTTGATAAATTTGGTCAAAAATTCCGCCGTCGGAAAAATGGATCTTTTGGGCTTTTTCCCAACCACCGAACTCGTCGTCGATGGTCACCAGTTTCAGCTTCGGGAAACGTTCTTTGTATTTTTCAGCAATCTTCGGAAGGCGAGGGCGATAGAAGTGTTTTCCCGCCAGATCTTGTCCTTCCTCCGTGTAAAGATACTCCAGATAGGCCTTCGCCACTTTCGCCGTCCCGTGCTTCGCTGCATTTTTTTCGACGACCGCAACAGATGGTTCCGCGAGAATGCTGAGCGAGGGATAAATAATTTCTGTCTGTCCCGGAAATTCTTTTGCGATCAGGTGTGCTTCATTCTCCCACGAAAGCAAAACATCACCAATCCCGCGCTGTGCAAATGTGGTCGTGGAGCCGCGAGCACCGGTGTCAAGGACGGGAACATTTTTGTATAACTTGGTGATGAAATCTTTCACCTTTGCCTGATCCCCCGCATACTCACTCTCCGCCCATGCCCAACCGGCGAGATAAGCCCAACGAGGGGCACCACCGGTTTTAGGATTGGGTGTGATCACCTGGGTCCCGGATTTCGCGAGATCCGCCCAATCCTTGATGCCTTTCGGATTCCCCTTTCGGACAACAAAAATAATGGTCGAAGTATAAGGTGAACTGCGATCCGGTAACCGGTTTTGCCAGTCAGCGGGAAGCAAGTCAGCTTTGGTATGCAGACTATCAATATCCAGAGACAAGGCAAGAGTGGCGACATCGGCCTCAAGCCCGTCGATGATGGACCGCGCCTGTTTTCCGGAGCCGCCATGGGATTGATCGATCTTGAGCGATTCGCCCGTTTGTTTTTTCCAGTGTTCTGCAAACCGGTCATTAAATTCGGCATAGAATTCACGCGTCGGGTCGTAGGAAACATTGAGAATTTCCAAAGCTTGCACGGCTCCCGCTAGTTGGAGCGACAAATAGATGATGATCGCAGAAAATGATAATGGATGATTCATGAGTCAAATGATGAATAATGATTTTTGATTCAATGCGGCGATCCGTTAGAAGGAGAAACGAATACCCGCGAGATAGGTGGTTCCGTCGAACTCGGCATTGTCCGGCCCGCCGTCCAATTTTGCATATTCGGCCCCCGCGAGAACCTTGAGCTTGTCGCCATAAATGAAATACTGCGCCCCCAGATACAGGGCGTGATAGGTATCGCCCCGGCCTACGGTATCCACTCGACTTTCATACCTGTTCTGGACTCTCAGGCTCGTATCCCCGTCACCGTTGGAATAAGAATACCTTCCGACCAACTGCAGGGTCTTTGGAACAACATCATAAGTCCCTTGAAGGAATCCGCCGAAGACATCTCCATTCGCTCCATCGCCACCGGTTGCATAAAATCCTTCAGCAACGAAGCTCCAGATTCCATCCTGCACCCAAAAAGTCGACGAAACGATATCATCGTATCGGCTGAGGACATTGGTATCGGCGTCGCGATCGCTATGTAACCAGTCGATCCGCAAATCGGCTTTTTTGACATCGAGGTTTTTAGACAAATCGTAACCGATCCCCAGCGATGTTGAATAGCTGGCGTTAAACTCGCCGAAGGCTTGATCCAGATCATTGCGATCGCGATCCACCGCGTTGGAATAAACCCCAGCTTGCCAGGTGAACTGCTCGACTTTCCCTTCGACAGTCAGACCGGTCGCCCGATCGATGTTGAGTTGGTTGAAAATCTGGGACCGGTCAAATGTGGGTTGGGAATTGGTGGATTGAAGCCAATCGTAATATCCGACGAGTGGCTTGGTACGACCTGCCGTAACGGCAATCGAATCATTCGGTTTCCATCGGATATAGGCATCAACCAGTCCGTCATAAACGTCCCGAAATCCGTCGTTGCTCTGAAAATCTGCCCGCACCTCGATCTTTTTATCAAAGAGCTTTGCGTCAAATCCAAATCGGGAACGACGATCTTCCCAGTTGTCTTCATTTCCCTGATCCGAATCGACTTTGTGATACTGGCCATGATAGCGGCCACGCAGTTTAAACTCCTGAAGGATCGGATTCGAATCATCTTTATATAAAGTCGCGAGTGACCAGATCGAATCGAAGTCACTCTTATCAGATGATACGGAGGAATCGCGAACCGGGCCGATCTCTTGCCCTCCGAAAACAGGTGAGACCGTGGAGGCAAGCAGAGCGATCGCGGAGGATCGGACGATGGTTGTAGGATGGAATTTCATAGTAGTTGGTAAGATAGGTGAAAAATAAGGCACAAAAAAAGAGACCGACTGGATACGAAGGAGGAAGACGAACCGGTGTCGAAACACAGGCACTCGTTCTTCCTGAATCCTCCGGTGGTCCGGTCGGTCTCTAGGAAAAAGCGGACAGGCAAAGGCCCGTCAGCGTTGGTTTATTTGGGAATGGATGCGTTCGGTCGCGCAGTGACGAAGCGTGTTTTTTCGATACTTTCGACTTGGGTCACGCGACCGTCGTGAACGGTGATTTGGACAGAGCCATAGCGCAGGTTTGAGACATTTTTACAAACGATCTCAAACCATTCGGCTTTTGAAGCTTCCGTTGTGGGGATTTCATGGGCGATCGATGTCATGGGATTCCTGAGTGAAGTTTGCCAATTGGGAGAGCCCGGCGAGGAAGCCGTCGGCTGGATCCGCTTTTCGTTTAGGTAGGATGTCTTTTGTCTCGAAAATTTCCGCAGGTGCGAATGGAGGTACGATTCCGTCTCGACGCATTTTACGAAGGGTCACTTCGACGACTTGGGCCACGGTATACCGGTCAAGGATATTGGCGATGGCATTACGTACATCGATCATCACCATCCGCAGACCGCAGTGATCCTCATCGGGACACGTACAGGGCTGATAGTTATTCTCGCTGGCACAGCAAATCGGAGCAAGCCGACCGTCCATCAGACGGACCAGCTCACCGATACCGATCTGATCCGCCGGCTTTGCCAAAGCATAACCCCCGAATTTTCCACGGTGCGTCTCGACAATCCCGGCTTCACGCAATTCTTGCAAAATGCGTTCCACAAATTTCAGCGGCAACCGGTTCGCCTCGGCAAGCTCCGAGCCGGAAACCGTAACCCGACCTACCTCGGTAGCGATACCCAGATTGATCGTGGCGCGGAGCGCGTATTCGGCTTTCTTTGAAAGATGCATTCGGTTATGTGGAGGAGATAGTAGGCTTTAATCGGAGCAAACCAAGCAAAAAAATAAGGTTTCTAAAAAATTTTTACAAAACTCTTATTCTACAAGCCTTAATAGGCTTTTTTGACTTTATTTAGCCGAATTACCAACCCCTTGATTCGCTCAAAAATTCCGCTGGACGCCCAATCCCTATCGTTTAGTATGCATTTGTTCTGCGAGATTAAAAGACATTCATTTCATACCAACCATGCATATGACTGAGCCCCATCTTCCCATCGTCATCATTGGCGGCGGTTTCAGCGGCACGCTGTCCGCCATCCACCTTTCACGACGCCTCCCCAACGTCCCGATCATCCTTCTTGAAGAATCATCCACCGCCGGCCCCGGTCTCGCTTACCGATCCTCCGATCCATCCGCGTGGCTCAATGTGCCAGCAGGGAAAATGAGCGCCTTTCCTGATAAACCGGACCACTTCCTCCGCTACGCACAGATCGCCCTGGGCGAAGGAGTCGTGCCCGACGATTTCCTCCCTCGCCGGATCTATGGGCATTATCTCGCGAATTGCCTTCGTGAAGAGCAGGAGAAAAACCCCCTCCTCCGCGTGGATCACCGCCGCGCTATCGACGTCATCAGCCCGGATTCAACAGGTACGGCACGCGTCGTACTGAAAGACCACCACACCATCGACGCCTCTTTGGTCGTCCTGGCATCGGGAAATCAAGGATCCGCTTTTTCTTCGTCGATCTGGGCGAGCCACACCCTCCCCGCCCGGGATCCGGAAGCGATCGCAAAAGTCAAAGCCGACCAAAGCGTCCTCATCGTCGGCTCGGGCTTGACGATGATCGACACCGTCCTCGATCTGCACCGACGCGGCGACGCGAAAACGATCCACGCCATTTCCCGCAACGGCCTGCTGCCCCAACCCTACGCTCACCCCTCGAAGCTGGAGCTGCCCGATCTCGATCACCTCCCGGATTCCAATCTCCGCAAAACCGTTCGCCTGTTCCGCCAAGCGATCGATCGACAAATCGCGAAAGGCGGTGATTGGCGCGATGTTTTTGCCGCCATTCGCTCTTCCACCCCATCTCTCTGGCAGGAGCTTTCGTTCAAAGATCGCACCAAATTCCTCCGCTTTCTCAGCCCGTTCTGGGAAGTTCACCGCCACCAATGCCCACCCGAAATCCACGAAAAAGTCCGCCACCTCATCGCAACCGGCAAACTGATCCTCCATCGCGGCACGATCGTCACTGTCGAGCGCGGTGAAAAAGGCCCACGCATGGGACTCGCCGCACGCAACCGCAACGCCCCCACCCGCTGGCTCGAGGTCGACCACATTTTCGACGCCACCGGCCCCGCCCGCGACATCCAATCAATCCGCCACCCCCTGATCCAAAATGCCCTTCGTCGCGGCTTTCTCAAACCGGACACTCACCGGCTGGGAGCCGAAACCTCGGCCGACTATCGAGCCATCGGCCGCGACGGGAAACCGGCATCCTGGCTTTTTGTCGTCGGCCCCATGCTCCGCGCCCGGTATTACGAAGCAACCGCCGTCCATGAACTTCGCCTGCACACCGCCGCTCTCGCCACCCGCGTCGAAGCCGAACTCCGCATCCGAGACCCGGAAAAACCCATGCAGCCCGCTTGAAATCCATTTTCCCGACCACTGATCATCAATCCCTTACCGTTAAAAATCATCAATACCCATTTTCGCATTGCCACTGACGCAGGCCGCTCATAGCCTCCGCCCCCCGCGAATTTAACCTTCATCACGCGATGTCCAAGCACAACAGCCTCAAATCAAGCGCCACCGTCGGCGGCAAACGCTCCGTCCTTAAGCGCTTCGAACGCGTCAAACTCCTCAAGGAGCGTGGCGAATGGAAAGCCGGCCGCTCACCGGTCGGCCTCCCGAAAACCAAGCACGAGGGTTAATTCCCATTCGTGGCGAATTTTCTAAAGCGCGCGGACCCCACCGGGTTCCGCGCCTTTTGCATTTCCCAAGATCCCCATGAAAGAAGGTTCCCGCCTCAATAAATTCCTCGCCTCCTGCGGCGTGGGCTCGCGTCGCGCCTGCGACCAATTGATCAAGGCGGGCCGCGTCGAAGTGAATGGCTCGCCGTGCGTTGACATGTCGACACGCATCACCGAGTCCGATCACGTCCGCCTCGACGGCAAACGGGTCGCCGCGAAAGAACAGACGATCATCGCGTTTCACAAACCCCGCGGATACGTCTGCACCCGAGAAGACGAACTCGGCCGCGACACGATTTACACCCTCCTCCCCGGCACGATGCATTCGCTGCACCACGTCGGCCGGCTCGACCGCGATTCAGAAGGCCTGCTCATCCTCACCAATGATGGCGACCTTTCCCAACGCCTGATGCATCCGTCTAAATCGGTCGAAAAGGAATACCTCGTCACTTCGAACCAAGCCTTCGAAAACGTCCACCTCGACCAATTTCTCGAAGGCGTTTATTCCGAAGGAGGAAAGCTCAAAGCCAAGGCGATCGAACGCCTCTCCTCCCGGCGCATCCGCATCGTTCTCGATCACGGCGCCAAACGCCAAATCCGCGTCATGTTCGAAACCCTGGGCTACCAGGTGACCAAACTGCTCCGCGTGCGCATCGGCTCCCTTTGGCTCGGCGACCTGGAACCGGGACGCTGGGCGACTCTGAATGCCCCGGAAGTCGAAATGCTCCTCGGAAACCCCTCACCGGACAAAAAACGCAAACCCGGCATTTCCGGAGACCGAAAAAAAAGAGCCGACTGACTCATGGCAGCTTGCCGCCTGCGGCTTGGATTCCTAGGTTATATGCATGGATGCCAAATGGCGTCCTGTAAAAACCCATCCCATCCATGAGCAGCAAGCCTTCCAAGAAGTCGTCCGCCCCTCCGGAAATCCTCTATAAGCCCTCTCGTGAATTTTCCGTCAAAGCACGGATCCCCTCCCTCGCGGCTTATAAAAAACTCTACAAAGAATCGATCGATAAACCGGCCGCATTCTGGGCCCGCGAGGCGAAAGAATTGCTGTGGCAAAAACCTTGGAACAAGGTCCTCGAATGGAAAGCCCCGGACGCGAAATGGTTCACCGGCGGAAAACTGAACGTCTGCGAAAACTGCGTCGACCGCCACGCAAACGGCCCCCGGAAAAACAAAGCCGCCATCATCTGGGAGGGCGAGCCGGGCGATAAACGCGTCATCACTTTCGCCCAACTCCAACGAGACGTCAGCCGCTTCGCAAACGTTCTGGAAAAAAACGGCATCAAGCCAAAAGACCGCGTGCTCATCTACATGCCGATGGTCCCGGAAGCAGCGATTGCCATGCTCGCCTGCGCACGCATCGGCGCCGTCCATAACGTGGTCTTCGGCGGATTCGCCGCCGAAGCCATCCTCGACCGCTTGGAAGACTCCGGCGCAGTCGCCGTCATCACCGCCGATGGCGGCTGGCGACGCGGAAAAATCATCCCGCTGAAACCCGCAGTCGATGAAGCGCTTTCCAAATACACCACCGCCCACATCAAGCGCGTCATCGTCTTTCAACGGACCGGTAACCCGATTAAAATGCAGGAAAAGCGCGACGCTTGGTGGCACGAAGAAATCGCCGAAGTCCCTTCAAAACACACGCCAAAAGCCTTCGATTCCGAGCACCCGCTGTTCATCCTCTACACCTCCGGCTCCACCGGTAAACCGAAAGGCATCCTTCACACTTCCGGCGGCTACCTCACCGGCACCTACGCGACCTGCAAATACATCTTCGATATGCGGGACGATGACATCTACTGGTGCACCGCCGACGTCGGCTGGATCACCGGCCACTCCTACATCGTTTATGGCCCACTCGCCAACGGCGTGACCCAAATCATGTACGAAGGCGCCCCGAACGAACCCGACTTCGGCCGCTTCTGGAAAATGATCGAAGAATACGGCGTCACGATTTTCTACACCGCCCCCACCGCCATCC
>DBTN01000016.1:0-58237 GCA_002307065.1 Akkermansiaceae bacterium UBA1315
CGCCCACACCGGTGCGACGAACAATCCTCACGCCGTCACCAAAGCCCAGGTCGGACTCGGGAACGTCGATAACACCAGCGACCTCAACAAGCCGGTTTCGACCGCTCAGCAGGCCGCGCTGGATGCGAAAGCGAGCACCGCATCGCTCGCCGCCCACACCGGTGCGACGAACAATCCTCACGCCGTCACCAAAGCCCAGGTCGGACTCGGGAACGTCGATAACACCAGCGACCTCAACAAGCCGGTTTCGACCGCTCAGCAGGCCGCGCTGGATGCGAAGGCTCCATTACTCGCGACCGGTCTTCCGACTAAGGCGAGCTTGGACGATGCTGACTTGTTTCGGATCAACGACAGCTCGGGCGGGTTGCAAAACACGGTATCGGGGTCTTCGCTCTGGTCGTGGATCAAGTCAAAATTCGAAGAGGCAATCACGTATGCTGGCGCTAAAAACTGGACAGGACTCCAACGCGCGACAGCTCAGGTGGCCAGTGATGACCACGTCTTGATGACTCGTCTGCTTGTGCGCGAAGCGGTCCTCGATCAGCTCGCAATCGTAGACGCGATGGCTTACCGGTCACGCCTGGCTAACCGAGCCAAGCTCTTACTTGATGCCGACTATCAAAACCTTCTCACTTTCGCAACAGGCCTCTATCGACTCGCCGGAAAGCGTGTGGATTTCTTCTCCGGCCGATTGGTGCAGAACGTCGGAGCCGGATCGATCGCCGAAATGTGGTTGGGTGGCGCGGTGACGATGTCTGGCCACAATACAGCCGCAGACGGCATTGAGATCAGCTCCACTGGTCGCGTCACGATGCCGTCAATGCCGCTTCCGGATTCTCCGAATTTCGGGATGATTGTCGCGAAATATCCACTCACCACAACAACCGTCCAAGCTGGTGCTTATGGTGTTTCCGGAGATCGTCGGATGACCTACGGGTCCTCGCTCAATTTTTATGTGGGCAACGGGCAGTCATCACATGTGGTCGCCGTGCCCATTACTGTCGGCGCTGTAATGGCGACTACCTGGAGCCTCCAGCGATTGCACGGCAGCACATCGTGCAGCGGCGGAGCAAGCGCGGGCGAAACCGTGCTAATCAACAACACAGAATCGTCCGGCACCACTAACGGATATGTGTGCTCTGGAACTTACAACAACTCGCCACTGTCGTCGGTGAATGTCAATGCCGCGAACAACGCGGCGCACACGCTCGCATTTTTTACGATCGCTCCAGGCAACATCGATCGGGCCGCGCTCTACGATCTCTACAAGTCCACAATCGGCCAAGGTCTTGGACTGCCTTGACCACCGAAACCAATGACATCTATGCTACTCAATCAAAAATCACAAACAGAGGTGGATCGAGACGCCGTTGATGCCTCCGTCCTACGCGCCGCTGAGGCGGTCCATCATCTCGCGATCACTCTGGATCAGGAATATCGAAAATTCTGGCTTACTGATACCGCGCGAATGCTTGATCGTCTCAATAATAACGTGCCGCGCACCCTCGCGGTCCTCGCCGGAAACGCAGCGCTTGGGGAGGCCGTCAACACCCAGCTCGATATCCTCAATCTGCCTCAATTTTCCGCCCGCGCACCTATCGCCATGCCCGACGGCTACCAATTCGTCGAGAGCGAGTTCGTCTTCATCGATCCAGCGGTGGAGGACCCATCCCATGATTAAAAACTTCCAAATTAAACGCGGCGATAGCTGGGAACTTCCTAGCGTGCTCTTGAAAGATGGGAATGGTGATCCACTTCCTTCCCCGGTCGTGTCCGCTCGGATGATGCTGCGGCCGTCCGCCGGAGCCAGGACGACAGCGATGGAATTCTCCACCGCCGACGAGTCCATTCTGATCACCGACGCGACGATGGGCTGGATCGAAATTCCGGAAAAAATCATGGACTTCCGAGCGGGAATTTATGCCTACGACTTAGAATTCACATTTGCTGACGGCCGCGTTCTCACCCCCCTTTCAGGCAAGTTCACCCTCACCCAGGACAGCTCACGCAGTTCCTAAATCATGGACCTCCACATCACCATCACCAAGGATCAGACGGCGCGATTGGACGCGCTGCAAAACCCTTTGCCGGGGCTTTTACCACGGCTTGCAAAGGCGTTTCATGCCGGCGCACTTGAGTCAGTCGGCCGCGCCGTGCGTGGGCGATTTACCGGCAAGGGTCCATTCCCGGTCGATCAAAACAAGCTGGGTGTCAAAACCGGTTATCTCCGCCGATCGATCCGAGCAACGGCGCCACAACTCAACACGGACACCGGCACGATCAGTGTGGCGGCCGGATCCAATCTGAAATATTTCGCACCACACGAGTTCGGCTTTCGCGGTCAGGTCAAAGTGCGGGGGCACACGCGTAAGGCGGTGGCGACCGGCACGAACTCACGCGGACGCCTCACACGATCGAGCATCAACAACCTCAAGGTTTCGAAGATCGTCAAAGGGCAGAAAAACTATGCCTACGTGAAACCCCACGGCCGCCGCGTGAACATCCGCGCACGTCGACCACTGGGAACCGAACTCGATAGCATTCAAACCCGCGCTGCGATGCGCGGGAAAATCAAAGGAGCACTCCTCAAATCCCTCGGAGCATGAGCACAGCAGACCCCATCACCCAGACCGGCGAAATCTATCCGGACACGCTCGACCCGATGCTCGAAGCCATTCGGCAATCGATCATTGACGCCGGCGCGGATATCGATCCGGACACGGAGACAAGCGAAGTGCTTCGATCGATGCATCAATTCACGGCGGCGCAAGTGGTCATCATCGAGCCAGATGCGGCTGATGAGCAAATCGACGCCTCCATCTTGGCCGCTGTGGGAATGGCAACCGGTTTATGTCTCCTCATTCTCACCGGTGGAGCGACCAATCCGGACCCGAACGCGCCGGGACCAAGACTCAAGATGGAACTGGAATTTCAGTTGTTCATCGACAGCCACATGCGCGGACCGGCCGCGATCCAGCCGCTAAAGCTGGTGTGTGCATTGATGAAATACCTTCACCACACACAGGTCCGGGTATCGGGATTTCCTTGGTATGAGGAACTCGTCTCAACCGGTTTCCAATCGCTTCCGGATCCGGACTACACGGCATACACCCTCACCTTCGACCGTGACTTCCAACTCTAACCGCCCGCCGGGCGAACCAACAAAAACGAAAATGAAAACAAACACCGAAGCCGCACCGGCAGGCGAGAAGACCGCCGGGAAACCCGCTGCAAACGAAGTGGACATGCTTTGCAAAGTCCTCGTCAACGGCATGACCTACAACGGCGCTCACCACGCGCAGGGTAAGGAAATGCCGATCCCGGAAGCCAAGGCAAACGCACTGGCGAAACTCACCCCGCCGCAGGTGGAAATCCTCGGCGTCGTCTAAAACCAACCCGCTTTTCCTAAATCTAACAGATCAACATCATGGCAACTCCACTAACCTACTCCGCCGAAATCTTCGCCGGTGCTCTCATCTACTTCGCGGAATATGCTGCGGCAACTTCCGACTCCGTCACCAAACCGATCGCGTCTTCCGAACTCTGGAAAGAAATCGTAGCCGTCCAGTCCTGGACACCGAAACGGAACATCACCGAAGAAATGGCCGAGATTCCGGATCCCGATCTGGGCTGGCGCGTCGAACCGCGTGAATTCACGCATGCCATTTATGCCGAAATCGTTGCTCGCACCACCACCGAGCTTTTCCACCGGCTCCACTTCGGCCTCGCCGCCGCGGCAGTGAAAGGCACCGCTCAGACGCCGGGTGTAAAATCCGATTGCTCCGTCAAAGGCTGGGTAAAGGTGCAACTGCGCGAACACATCGGAACCGACCGGTTCGTCTACGACGCATGGTCCCACATCCACATCCTCGGCGATCCACCGGCGGCGACCAAGGCAACCCAGCTTCCGGCTCTCCGGATCTGGCAGCTCAAGTCCGCACTCAACGCCTTCAACATGCCCGCTGCTGCCTGATCCATCACGCGCCGGCGGCAGGGACCGCCGGCGCTCATCCTTTTCTCCACCATGCCAGACGCCGCCGCCATCACACCATCAACCAGTGGTAACCTCGCGCCCACCGCGCCGGGGCTCGTCTCCGCTGCAACCAGTGGCAACCTCGCGCCCACTGCTCCTGGTCTCACCGCTGCGGCCGCGACGGGAAACCTCGCGCCGGCGACTCCCGGATTATCCCAACCGGTGGGCGGATCCACAGGCTCACCCACCGCTCCCAGCGCGATCACCAGTCCATCCGCAGGCAACCTTTCACCCACCGCACCCACCGCGATCGCTTAACCGACCATGGCAATCGTAGTATCAGATTGGAAGATCGAGCACGTCCTCACCAACGGGCTCACGATCCTGCTTCTCGACTTCGGCGATGACATGGCGGACGAAGTCGAAATGCCCGTCGAGCAACAGAGCGAGACGACGGCCGCGCTGTACGCGAGATGGGGCAAGAACCATCCCACCGGCGGAGCTCAACGGACGCTGTCCTGGACACGCCGGGTCTATCATTCCTCACCCGCTGCGGCCAGAGCCTACTGCATCGCTCACTCCGGCCTGATGCCCTACGGACGCGCCGGAAAAATCCGTCAGTCCATCCGCGATGGCGCTGTCTTCGAATATAGAGACGTGAGCGTGATTTCCGCAGCGACTTCCGCCGTGCGACTCATCCCACACGCCACCCTTACCGCCTACACCGCGAAGGTCGGAAAAACCGTTCCGATCTCAGGTTACGAAGCACCCGGCCTGCCCTTCTCATGGATCACCACACCCTTCGGTGAAATCACCGAACCTTTCGGCTCAATTTAACAAAATTCATTCATCATCATGGCATCCATCGAATTTACCCCACCAGGCGGAGCCGACGAAGGCTTCAAAATGCTCATCCACAAACCGACCGTCGCCAGCACTCTTGCCGCTGGTTATACACTGGAAGAAGGCGACGGCACAGAGCTGCCGATCTGGTTCAACGAAGACGGATTCGGACCGCGAAATGCGGGCGGGCACAAGTCGATTTTCAAAAGCTTGGCCACCGCGGCCCGATCCGTGGAAATTGCTGATTCGTCGGGGCGGCTTTCTCCTGCTTTAACGTCTCGTCTGGCGGCTGACGCGTTCAATTCGACTAACGTGATGAGTGATTCAGGGTTTCCACCGATTAGTCTCGAGGCCAATTCACTTTACGAAATTCAGGCCCGTTTGATCGTGCAGTCCGCAGCGACGACCACAGGGGTCTGGTGGAGGCTGATGGGACCTGCTGCTCAAACCGATTACATCTGCTACGGCTCAGAGATCATATTTCAAAATGCGGCGTCGACGATAACATGGGGCACGATTTATGCGCCTACTGCCACTTGGATCGCGGGAGCCCCCCTGACCGGGTCAATCGTGGGCGTGGTAAAAACGGGTGCTGTTACTCCGGTCCTTCCAGTAACGCTAGATTTTCAGTCTGAAGTGAATGGTTCTCAAGTTGCCATCAGGGCGGGTTCTGTGATCCGTTTCACAAAGCTCTAAAGTCCATCTCCCATGGCCGAAAAACTCCAATACGAACTCACGCTGAACACCCGTGCAACTGGCACCGGTGCGCGTGATACGCAGACCGGTCTGGACCGCGTGACGGACGCCCAAAAACGGCTGGAAACCACCACCGGCCGCACCGTCACCACCGGCCGCTCGTTGGAGACCTTTCTGGAAGACACGAGGGATAAATCGAAGTCTGCGACCTACGCTTTCTACGACCTCGACAAGGCCATGACGGCCACCGGTAACATCTCCAACAGCGTGGCAAATGGCGGCGTGGCAAACGTCGGCAAAGGAGTGAAAAACGTCGGCATGATCGCCGGGCAGGCGGGCTTCCAGATTCAGGACTTCGCGGTACAGGTGAGCGGTGGAACAAGCGCTCTGACGGCATTCGCGCAACAGGCTCCGCAGTTCCTCGGAATCTTCGGTCCAACCGGTGCTGTCGCGGGTGCTTTGGTCGCTGTGGGCGCGATCGCGGCGAAGGTGTTTTTCTCGATGAGAGAGGAAGGGGTAAAAGCTCTCAATGTGGTCAAAGAAACGGCGGAAAATGTCGGCGAAATGGCTCGCGAAGATCTCGACACGGCGCGCGAGTCGATCAAGGAAGCGGCGGAGTCAGCGAAGATGCTGAAACAGGAATACGGGGAAACAAAAACGGCCTCTGATAGCTACGCGTCATCCGCTCTATCCAACGCTGAAAAAATCGCCGCCGCGCACCGGACGATCTCCGAAATTTTAGGCATCTCGATCGATAAATTCCGGGAGCTAAACGCTCTCGAACAAGGTGCGGCCGATGCCAGAAATCTTACGGCTCAACAAGCGATCAACGCCGAAAACGAACGAGCGAGGAAAGCAAAAGAGGCGGTGACGGAGGCATCAAATCAGGTTAGCCAAACCGCACAAGCATTCGACATGGCGAAGGCCGATCTCGTGATTGCCAACGCAAAATTGGAAGCTCTGCGTGCTCAAAAAAAGGAGTTGGAGGATATCGTCAAATCCGCTCCTGGCGTCTTGGATTATTTATCCGCTCCTGACAGCAATGTGTTGGGCGATTTATTAGCGAAACGAGCGGCCGCAAAAACAGCTAGAAAACAGCTCGAAGACCCGAATTTCGAAGGTCCGCTAAAAGCGGCGGAAGCTAAAGTGAATGCATTAGCAGATCAAACCGGAGGTCCCAATGCGGCCTTCCTGAAAGATCTGGAAGCAGCCGAGAAAAAATTGGCGGTTGCGCAAAAACAACGTGAAGACACGCTTTCGGCGGTCAGTATCAAGATCAGCGAAATCGAACAAACGCAGAAGGCAGACGATCTGGTGGCTAAGGCCGATGCACTGAAAACAAGCACGGACACGTTCGCGCAGGAACTTAAGTCGTCGGTCGAAAAAGTATCTGCCTCCAATTCGACGGCTCAAGCGACCAAGGATAACATTCTGAAAATCGTCAGTGACGGGAAGATAACGGCTGATGAGACCAAAGCTCTTAGCCAACACCTAGTAGATTTAACCGGACAATTGCAGGCTGGAATTTCTTCCACCGACGGCAACGTTTCGAGACTAATTTCGGTCATGTTTTCGTGGCAACAAACTGCGGCGGATCATGCAAAGCGGATCGCAGAACTCGAAAAATACCGTCGATGAGCATATTTAAGTTCCGTCCTCCCTACAGCGTCTCCGGAGAAGAAGGCCACGCGCTTTCCGCGAAGCGAGTCCCGCTCGAAATGATCGATGCCCAAAGCGCCACGCTACGATTCGCCAGCCAAGAAGCGGACGTGATGTCCTGGACAAAGCTGGGAGGCATCCCGATCGATCCGGGCCAACAAATCACGCTCTGGGATGCTGACGGCAAACGGGTTTTCACCGGCAAGGTGAAAGTGTTGAATGACGACTGGACGCCGGCACGCACCATCGAGACGATCGAGGTACATGGACCGTGGGACTATTATGAATCGGTCAAACTGTCAGGAGAACTCGCCGATGCGGACGTAGAGCGGCCGTCCTTTTCCTTCCCATCACAAGATATCGCCAAGACGCTCAAGACGATCATCGATCGCATGGAGGCGATCGGCGTGCCGATCACTTTGGGCGAGCTGCCGCAGACCTTCCCATTCATCGCAATGGTGATCAACAACAGCACGGCCGCGCAGGTGCTGGCATCGATTTTGGAAGTGATCCCGGACGCAGGAACCCGCGTCCGGTACGATACGCCGGGACTTCCGGAGATCGACATCACACGCCGCGCCTCGGCCGAGATCACCGTGTTGCAACTCGGCAGCGGAAATGACGACACGCAACGAATCTCACTGCGGCCGCGCATCGATCTGCGTCCGGACGCGGTGGCGGTGCAAAGCGTATCGGTCGATTCGGAGGGAAACTTTGTCTATAATGAGGAGACGGCGGAGAATGGAATCGCGGGAATCATCGGAAAGCAACTGCTCGCTGTCTCTGGGCCCGGGCAGGAGAACTGGAGGAAGCCTGAAATTTCAAAGGTGCAGCTCCAAACGATGCCGATTTCATCAACCAGCCTGGATCTGTTCTATCGATTTCACCCTGGTTTGGCGGCATTACAAAAGGTCCTCCAGGACGCGGGAGTAGGCACGCCAAGGCAGTGGACGATTCTTAATGGCACGGCGACGATCACGGTACCGACCGGCAGCGGCTACAACGTCACGACCTATGCCCCGCGCCAGGCATGGCAGATCAATGGCGTGGCCTCGGCGACGGGTGCAGGCGCGTTCTCCAACGCACTGATCGCGGGCGATCTCCCGGAGTGGTGGAGCGAGACCGGTATCGCAACTCAACAGATCAAGATCACCCGGAGATTCACGGCATCAGCCGGCAACTCTGATCCGTGGCAAGGCGAGATCGCCGCGCTGGCAGACTATTCTAACGCAGTCTCAGGAGGCGCGTTCTACTACGCAGACCTGGAAATTGAACTCACAGCAATCAACGCCACCTATACCGCGCTGACTACGATCCTCCGCCCATCCGATTTGATCTATCTAACCCCGCCTCCCGGCCTCGCCGCGAACCTTCTGGAAGCGCAGAATTTCATCCCCTACGAAGGATCCGCCAACCTCGGCCCAGATGCGCCGGCGATCCCGCTGCCTGCCGGGGTCCTCTGCGTCCGCAACGGTCCGAAAGAGGATTGGTCGACGGCCAAGGCAATGATCGCCGCCACCGAGATCGATCTTCGGACCGGAGCATCGATCATCAAGATCGGCACCCCAGCCCGCAGCTCCATCCAATCCCTCGCCGATCGCTTCCGCCGCTCAGTCACAGGCAAGATCGTCGATCTCTGACCCCTTTCCGCCCACCTGCAACGGCCTTTCCTCGCCGTTGCAGACCGGTTTCCACACCGGACCGCCAACGTCTAAATTCTCATTTCTCTGCGGAAAATTCGCAGATCGTTTGCGGCGTTACATTTCAGTGGCATGACCGGTTTTTGATCCGACATGCGGCTGGCGTTCGTCGGGATGACCGGTTAGATACGGACAGATGCGAGCGATCAAATGAACGATCCGAAGTTGGGAAAATCTTTTGGTCGGCTTTGGATCGTCTTCTTTTTTCAAGGAATGTCGCCGGGTTTCTGGTTGCCCGCGCTGACGAATATTTTGAAGGCTGAGGAATTGGCGGGATGGGTGCCGTTGGCGTTTATCATCGCACCGGTTTGTGCATTGATTTCGCCCTTGATTGGCGGTGCGCTGGCGGACCAACGGGTCGCGGCAAACCGGTTGTATGTGGGGAGTTCACTGGTGGCAGCGGTGATGCTGGCGCTCGCGTTCTGGAGTTTGGAAAATCACTGGAATCCTTGGTGGTTCATCGGGTTTTTAGGTATGTATTCGCTCGCTTCGGGGCCGATGTGGGGGCTGTTGGCGACGATTTCGCTGAGCCATTTGCCGAATGGGGAAAAACAATTTCCACTGGTGAGAATGGGCGCGACCTTGGGTTGGGTGGTCGCGGGGTTGGTAGCGAGTTACGTGCTTCGGGTGGATGTCAGTCCGTCGGCGGGATATGCTGGGGCAGTGGCGCGGTTGGTGGCGTGTGGATTCGCAATATTTTTGCCCAACACCCCGCCGTTGGGTCGGGCGAGATCGTGGAAAGGTTTGTTAGGCTTTGACGCGTTTAAGCTCCTGAAGGAACGAGATCATTGTGTATTTTTCGTCGTCACAACGGTTTTTTCCATCCCGCTCGCGGCCTTTTACATGTATGCGCCGGAGCATTTGCGGATGCTTGGAAATGAACGTCCGACTGCGACGATGACGATTGCGCAACTGAGCGAAATCGCTGCGATGTTTTTGGTTGGCGGGATGATGGGGCGGTTCCGGGTGAAGACGGTTTTGCTCTGGGCCTTGGGAATGTCTGTCGTCCGCTTCGGGATGAGCGCCTACGCAGGATTCACCGATTTGGAAAATTGGCACATCACGGGGATCGCGCTGCACGGGGTCTGCTACACGTTCTATTTTATTACCGCGCAGGTTTTTTTGGATCGCCGGGTGGAGCCGGGTCTCAGGGGGCAGGCGCAGGGATTGTTGGCCTTGGTGTCGGGAGGACTGGGGCCGTTTATCGGAGCGTATCTTTGCGGTTGGTTGCGGGCGACCTATGTGGGGGTAAATGGCGAAGGGTGGCTGCCATTTTGGGGGATTCTGGCGTCGATCATCGCGATTTGCTTTCTCGGTTTTGCGGTTTTTTACCGCGGGCTGGCGGGGAAGAGTGTTGAGGAAAGCGATCGGTAAAGCTCAGCGAGCGTATAATCCGGTAGCTGAAACGAAGGTGCAGGGGCCGCCGGTGATACTTTCGGGGGGAATGATGAGATCGACCGGCCGGTCGTTCACGGCAAGGCTCGCATGGTCCGCGATGGTCTCAATGCCTTGTTGGTAAAAGGGCGCGCTGGGCACCGGCTTGCGGCTGATGATCGACGATTCGCGGAATTGGGCGAGGGAGGTTTGGAATTTTTTCCCGAGAATTTCGATGGTTGCGGAAGCGGTGTCGTCGTCGATCTCGACGTGAATTTGCCCTTGGAGAAACGGTGCTCCTTGAAAGGGGGTTCCGGCGAAAATTTGTTCAGCGACGTAGCTGGCGACCTGGGAATCCGTGCTGACAAAGCCGAAAGCGAGCGGAGCCGCGGCGGGATCCGGCTGCCAGAAAATCATGCCGCAAGGTGCCGAGCCACCCGGCGTGTGAACGACGCGGGCGACGTGCATGATGAAATTGGGCGTTTCGACATCGGAACCGGTTTTTGCGATCAGATTGACGCCGCCTTCCCAAGAGATCCAACTTTTCACACTCATCCCAAGACGCTACCGCGCTTGGGGAATGAATCAAGAAGCATCCTTTCGGCGGGTGGCCAGTTCACAGGCCAGGCGGATGGCGTGAATCATGGAGGATGGATTCGCCTGATGTTTCCCGGCGATGCCAAAAGCCGTGCCGTGATCGGGGCTGGTGCGCGGGACGGGGAGGCCGAGGGTGACGTTGACGGCGGTGTCAAAATCGAGGAGTTTCAGCGGAATCAAACCTTGATCGTGATACATCGCGATGACCGCGTCGAAATTGCCCAGCGCCGCGTCGCGGAAAATCGCGTCGGGGACAGCCGGACCGGAAAATTGGGCGAAGCCGGCTTGGTTCAAGCGGTTGATGGCCGGCTGGATAATCCGCATTTCTTCGTCACCGAAAGCTCCGTTTTCGCCGGCGTGGGGGTTAAGTCCGGCGACGGCGATTCGGGGCTGGGTGACTCCTCGCCGTTTCAGGAAGTCGGCGGTCAATTGGCCGATGCGGATGATTTTTTCTTCCGTCAGCAATTCCGGAACGCGGGCGAGAGGTTCGTGAATCGTTGCCAAACCGACGCTCAAGGTGGCGCCGGTGAGCAGCATTCCGTAATCTTCCACGCCAAAAGCATCGGCGAAAAATTCCGTCTGTCCGGGAAAGGAAAAACCGAGAGCTTGAAGGTTTTCCTTCGAAACCGGTCCGGTGACGACCGCTTGGGCACTGCCGATTTTGAGCTGGTGGACCGATTCGTGGAGGGCGTCCAGAGCGGCGCGAGCGGACGCTTTGTCCGGTTTTCCGGGAATTCCGGCCGAGCGGTCGCCGAGGATCGCGAATTCAAAACCGGTGGGTAATTTCCCAGAAGCGAGTGCGAGGTCGATCACTTCCGGGCCGACACCGGCGGGATCGCCCAAGGTGATGAGAATGCGGGGCATGGGTGGATCATTGGGTGGCGACCGCTCTCTGCCAAGCGACGAAATGGTTGCTTTGTTCTACGGACTTGCGGGAAGGACAAAGCGGTGGGTAGTCTGCGGCCATGACGAAAGTGGTGATCCGTTTATTCTCAGTGATGGCAGGTTGCCTGTTGCTGACTCAGTGTGCTTCCACGTCGAGTGGGCCGGGAAATATGGGTGGGCCGACGGTGGAGGAGCGCAATGCGAAGATCGCTTCGGAGCCGACGGGTGATTTCTATTATGGTCGCCGCTACCACGTCGAAAAAACGCGGTTTTGGGGTTACGTGCGGTCGCCGCGCCAATCTTGGAGTCGCGCGAAAATGGTGATTTTCCGCGAGGATAAAAAGAAAAGCCCGGACCGGTTGCCGGAAAACGGGCCTCCGGGCCAGCGATACGCGTTTGATCAAAACTACGAATATCGGCTGCGTGGATATTATACCGGTCAGAAGGCGTATGACCCGAACAGCAATCAGTTTTTGCCGGAATTCATGCTGACCGGTTATGAAGTGGTGGACCGCAATCCGGGTTGGCTGTTCCGGCCGGATGACCGGTATGATCCGGCGAGAATCACGCTCTATCCGAGATAGTTTTTCCCTCTCAATTTTTCTCGATCCGGCCCATGAAGCGAAAAGATCATATCCAGCGGAACGTAAAATCGGGCCAAACCTTTCGTGAAAAGGGATCTGCACCGATCATTGGCCATGTCGCGCGGATGCCCGGGGCGTCGATACGTCCGGTTTCTCCCGAACAGGTCGAGCAGGAGGTGAGTTCTTTTGGAAAACGGGTCAATCGGCGCTCGGGGACGTGGATCGTCTCGGTCATTCTCGCAGGGGCCACGATTCTGTTGATCGTCGTTGCCTTTTATTTGTGGCTTTCCCCATTTCTCGACCGGCGAGATAAGATGACGGCGATTGCCGAGAGAGAGCGAGAATCATTGGCGCCCATCAAACCGGTTGAGAATGAGCCGGAAGCGCTCACCGAGAAAAGCGCGCTGTCAATCATCAAGCGAGCGCTGGCGGCGTCCTCCGTAGCGGAAGTGGAAGCGCGCATCATCCCGGGTTCTGCCAGTCCGGATGAGGTTCTCCAATTTCTCAAGGCAATGCCGGAACGGGATGGAAAGATCGAGAGGTACGACTGGGTCGGAACATTGAATAAAAATGGGATCCCTCTTGAGCTGACGACGATCGCTTTTTCCGGAAAAGAAAAACCGGTTTATCGGATGGCGATCCTCGTCCGCGATGAGGACCGCGGTTGGAAACTGGATTTCGAGGCGTTTGCCCGATGGGCGAAGCCGGGCTGGGACGAATTTCTGACGGGGAGCGCGGAGGAAATTGTGGTCCGCGTTTTGGTCGGCCAAGATCAGTATTACAACGGGCCGTTTCAGGATGAAACGCAGTGGCAAAGCTTCGGTTTGGTCTCGCCAGACGTGGATCAGCTTTTCTCAGGATACTGTCGAGTCGGCTCCCCTCAGCAACGGGCGATTCTGTCTTCTTTGGCGGACACGGCCAGAGGGATGGCGCGGTTGACCTTAAAAATCCGAAAGGTCGAGGGTGCTGGTCCTCGGCAGACTGAAATCGTCCGCGTCTTGGCGCAGGATTGGGTGATGGGCCCGACGGCTTTTGACGAAGCGATCCAAAAAAATGCCGTCCCCAACGAGTGAGGACGGCGTGAGGTCGGAAAAATCCGGGGAGGCTTTTCTCAGACGTAGGAGGATTCCACGCGCTGAGCGACGTCCCGATAGCCGTAGTCGACTTCGTAAATTTGCTTAAAGCAATCGAGTGCGGACTCACGATCGCCCATGTCCTCATGGATGATGCCCTTTTCGTAGAGGACTTCTTTTTTCGTGTTATCCATGGCGTGCAGATCTGCGAGCGCATCCGAGAGCTGTTTGATCGAAAGGTCGAACATGCCCTTGGCCTTGAAGGTGCGGCCTAACAGGAGCAGAACCTTGGTTCGGATGTGCGGGTTGCGGGTCGCTTGCTGGAGGTGGGGGATGGCTGCGCTGAAGTCGCCGACGTTGTAGAGCGCTTGGCCGAGTTCAAAGCGCAGTTGCGGATCCGTTGGGTTTTGGTCGACGCGCTTTTTGGATTCCTCGACTTGTTCGGCCAACCGGTCGGCTTTGCGAGCGGCGAGGGCGGCTTTGAGTTCCTCGTTATCAGGATCGGCTGCGGCCGCGATTTCGAGGTTTTTCATTTCCTGTTCCAGCGCGCGATCGTTCATCGCGGCAGCCTTGGTGGCGAGGGCGACGTCGCCATTGCTGAGCGAGTGAGCCCATTGGTAGAACGTGCTGGCGTTGGTCCAGTCTTCCAATTGTTCGTAAATGCCAGCGAGGTCCTTGACGGTGCCGAGGTGGTTTGGGTCGAGGTTGTAGCGTTCGACGATTTTGTCGCGTCGCTCTTCGAGTTGTTCTCGGGTCAAACCGGTTCGCGCCGCTTTTTCCAGCTCTTCGTTTTGAGCGGAATCGCGCATCAGCGATTTCATGTCGGCATTTTCATCCCAGCGTTGCTTCTGCATCGAAGCACGGGCCGAGGCGTCTTTAGATCCCTTGATCGCGACGGAATCGGTCGGAGCGTATTTGATGATGTCGTTGTAAACTTCGGACGCGAGAAGGGGTTTTTCGCGGGAAAGGTAGTGCTCAGCGAGTTTGTGGAGCAGCTTGGTGTTCTCAGGATTTCCTTTGCGAACGGTTTCCAATGCGAACGCGGCGGTTTCCCAAAATTCCAGCTTCACGCAGGTATCGAACAGCAGTTCGTTGGCGGAATCGTTGTATGGTTCTTTCTCCAGTTCTTTTTCGATCAGGACCAGGCTGCCCTCGGGATCTTTTTTCGCCTGGCTCTGTAATTTCATGTTTCCAGACTGAATTCCAAAGAGTCCGGCTTTTTTCTTGGCTCCGCCGGTGTGTTGCACTTCGACCTTACGAAGCAACTTGCGACCTTCGACGAAACCGGGGCTGTCCTTGAGAACGGCCTGGAGAAGGCTGATGGCGTAGGGTAAGTTGGAAGTTTGGACGGCGCTGAGCGCTTTCAGCCACAAAGGCTTAAGGTTGGGTGCTAGGTCCTTTTCGGTAATCTCGGGCATGGCTTGGAACTGTCTGCGGTTTTTTGGTGCCACGGAATGTGGCGGTAGTGTGAAAATGGCGTTTGTCGGGGGGGTTGGCAAGTACGCGCTGCAAAAGCCATGCGGTGAGACCGGTGAATCGGCGATTTTTTGGGATTGAAGACGGAGCATTCATGGATTATGGATCGCGCCGCCGTGAGAATGTTCGTCTCCGGTTTGTTTTATCTTCATTTTTTTATATGCCTCCTCGTCCCAAGAAACCTTCTCGTCGCCCAAGCCGTAACCGGGGTCGCTTCGGCCCACCGAAAAAATCCGTCAAGGATGACGAGGAAAAGGCTGTGGAAGTGGAAGGCGAGATTTCTTCCGTTTTGGCTGGAACGATGTTCCGGGTGAAATTGGCAAGCGGTCACGAGGTTTTGGCCCACATTTCTGGCAAGATGCGCAAGCGCTTCATCCGCCTCGTCGTGGGTGACAAGGTGAAGATGGAAATGTCCCCTTACGATCTGACCAAAGCGCGGATCGTTTTCCGTTTGGGCTGAGGAAGCGAGGTTGTCCGGAGTTCAGGCTTTTGCTTGTTCTTCCCGACGTCCTGCGGATCTGCCCGAAGAGCAAGCGAACGCTTGAACTCCGGACGGCTTTTGAGCGGGACCGGTTTTATTCTTCGTCGGGAAGCTGAGTGGCGAGAATTTCGGCGACGGCGCTGGCAGTGCGTCGCTCGATGACGATTTCTCCGAGGAGCTCGCTTTGCCTGACGATGAACTGGTTGAGTTTCATCAACTCGAGCATCGCCAGGAAAGTGACGATCACTTCGGCTTTGGTGGTCGCCGTTTGGAAAAGGGTCTCAAAGCTCTTTGCTTCGCCGGGGGCGAATTGTTTGAAGAGAAAATCGATTTTATCGGAGACGGTGTAGCGGTCGTCGATGATGTCGCCGAAGTCGTGAGATTCCTCGAAGCGCTTGAGGACATTTTGAAAGGCTCGAATCAGATCGAAGATGGAAACTTCGGCGAGCGGTGCGGTTTCCTCAACGGGCAGTTCGGGTGCATCGGGCTGATGGGCGAAGCGGCCTTCCTGTTCGACTTCACGGATGCTCAAAAACCCTGCGGCGTCTTTAAATTTTTTGTATTCAATGAGCTGCCGAATCAGTTCCCAGCGTGGATCGTCTTCTTCCGCGTCTTCCTCTGGAGGTTGATCGACGCGAGGGAGCAACGTCCGGCTTTTCAGATACATCAGATTCGCCGCCATGACGATGAACTCGGAAGCGAGATCGATGTTCAGCAGCTTGAAGGTGTTGATGTAATCGAGATATTGGCGGGTGATGCGCTCAATCGAGATGGAGTGGATGTCCACCTCGTCTTTTTTGATGAGGTAGAGCAGCAGGTCGAGAGGGCCTTCGAAGATCTCAAGGCGGACTTTATAGTCGTTGGATTCCACGGGACGGGTGTTAGGCGATCCTTGAAGGGTCGGCGAGGGAAATTTGCCTCGCGTGCGGAGTACTCCGCAGCTTTACTGCCGCGTCTTCGAGTTAGTCCTGAACTATGGAATCCGAGCATTCGCAAAATTTCCACACCCGGTTGAACCAGTGGGTGGCGAGCCAAGGTTTTTGGTTTCACCTCCGTTATTCGATGTTGGGCCGAAGTTCGAAAGGAATCGCAGCCTATTACGTGTTGAATCTGGGACTGCGGATTTTGATTTTTCTGTTGGTGGTCGCCGCGGTGGGCTGGCTGTATTTGTTGAAGCGAGAAAGTGGGGAAGGTTTTCAGAAAGAACTGGTTGCGTCGGTGACGGCGAATTTGCACGCGACCGAGACGAAAATTGATGGATTTGAACGGGAGCAAGGGAAGCTCACCATCAGTCGCTTGGGCAGTTTGGGAGGGCGGGGATCCTTTTTTGATTCGATCGACGCGCGGATCGTGAAATGCCGGGTTGGGATTTTGGAAAGCCTGACGAAAAATTGGGATCCAGGTGAGCTTCAGATTTCTTCACTGGATGTCGATCTGCGAGTTGGCGCGGATGACGAGAAATGGGCCGGGCAAATGTCGGAATCGTTTTTCGGCAGTTTAAAAAAGGCGAATTTGTCGACGTTTGTGGTGGAGCGAGCGAACGTTCACTGGGGTTACTCCGAGCGGACTCGGGGTTCCATTCAGGGCAGTTTTTTCCAGGGAAAACGGTACCGAGACGGGTGGCGGTTGGAATTCAGCGGAGGCCGGTTTTCTCAAAACTGGCTGAAGGATTTGGAGATCGTCAATTTGGTGGTCCACTGCATGCCCGGCGAGATTTTGTTTGAGAAAGCGGAATTTCGAGCGGGACGGGGCACGGCGGATTTGAGCGGTCTGAAGTTGGTGACCGGCGTGAAGCCGACCGTGAGCGGAACGGCAAAACTGAAATCCGTTTCTTTGGAAAATCTGCTGCCTTTATCCATTCAGGGTTACATCGAGGGCGTCATCAGCAGCGATTTTACCGTCTCGGGTGGAATCAATTCGTCTCAAGGAATCGTATTTGAAGGAAACGTGGAAATAGGCGGCGACGATGTGATCTCCGTCCGGGATCGCGTTCACCTTTTGCGCGCGCTGACGATTGTCGATTTTATCAATAAATACCGTCGCCTGGATTTCAAAACCGGTTCGTTCTCCCTGAAAACCGGAGGAAGCGGCCTGACCATTGCGGATGCGAATCTGAAAGCGGGGGATCTTTTCACGCTACAGGGCAAGATGACGGTGAGATTGCCGACCAAAGCGGAGCAGCGAGAAGGAATCGAGTCGCTGAAAATGGATGACGCTTCGCTTTTCGAAGGGGAGGGCCTCACCACAGGTGCCTCACCCACGTCGCTCGGGCTGGCTCCTTCGTTTGAAAAACCAAAATCTGGGAGGGATTCGAAAGCTTCCAACGATGAGGAAGGTCTTTTTGAAAAAATTGAATCCAAGCACGCGCTCCGGCAGCAGGAAGTTTCCGAGAGTGAAGGCGGGGCACGATTGCTGCGGTATGAAGGGCTTTTTAAAGTCAGTCTGCTGCCTCATTCATTTGACCGGGCGGAGGCATTAAAAGAGCACGCTCCGGTCGATCCACAGACCGGTCGGATTCCGATCGATGTGCCGCTGAGCGGAACGTTGAATGACCTGACACGAGATCAGGCGGAAGAAATCTACAAATTGGGGCAGCGCTGAGCGCTGAGCGTTGCGTCAGATCTCATTTCTTGAGGCAGAATCGTGATTTTTGTGCATTTGGAGCCTTGTCGGGTGGAGGTGTAGCGCCGAATGTCCGATCAGCTTTTTGATCCCACATGCACGAACTTGACCTGATTCTCACCATTGCCGGCGGCCTCGGAGCCGCGCTGCTGCTCGGATACATTTCCCACCGGTTGGGCTTGTCGCCGATTGTCGGTTATCTTTTGGCTGGAATCGTGGTGAGCCCGCACACGCCCGGATTTGTGGCGGATGAAGGACTGGCCAAACAGCTCGCGGAAATTGGTGTGATCTTGCTGATGTTCGGCGTGGGCCTGCATTTCCATTTCAAGGAATTGCTCGCGGTGAAACGAATCGCCATTCCTGGTGCGATTGTTCAGAGTGCGGCGGCGACTTTGCTGAGCATGTTCATCATGCATTCGTTCGGCTGGAGCTGGACCCAAGGCGCGATTTTCGGGATGGCGATCGCCGTGGCAAGTACGGTCGTGTTGACCCGAATCTTGGTGGATAACAACAAGCTTCACACATCGATCGGCCACGTTGCGATTGGCTGGTTGGTGGTGGAGGATATTTTCACGGTGTTCGTGCTGGTTTTGGTGCCAGCCATCTTCGGCGGCGGGGAATCGATCGGCGCGGCGGGAATCACCCTGGCGGTGATTTGGACGACGGTGAAAATCGGGGCGTTGATTGCGTTTACGTTCATTGTCGGCGGTTGGGCGGTCCCTCGATTGTTAACCCTCATCGCACGTACCGGTTCGCGGGAGCTTTTCACCTTGGGCGTTCTGGTTTTGGCGCTGGGGATCGCGGTGGGTTCGTCGAAACTTTTTGGGGTTTCGATGGAACTGGGTGCCTTCTTGGCTGGGATGGTCGTCGGTAGGTCCGAATTCAGCAATCGGGCGGCGACCGATGCATTGCCGATGAAAGACGCTTTTGCGGTGCTTTTCTTTGTCTCGGTCGGAATGCTCTTTGATTTTCATGTGCTCGTCGAAAATCCGCTGATGGTCGCGGCGACCTTGGCGATCGTGATGATTGGCAAACCGGTCGCGGCGATTTTGATCACCGTGCTGCTGCGGTATCCTTCGCGGACGGCGTTGGCGGTCGGGGCGGTGCTTTCGCAAATCGGCGAGTTCTCGTTCATCGTCGGCACGATGGCGCTGCATCACGATCTTCTGGACGAGACGGCCTTTAATGTTTTGGTGGCGACGGCGATCGTATCGATCACGCTCGCGCCCATTTTGTTTCGTGCGGTCGATCCGTTTGAGCGATATTTGGCGCGGCATCCGAAATTATGGAACCTGCTGAACCGGGCACCGCATCAGGGGAAACAAACGCATTTCGATCCGGAGCATGATTCGCTGAGAAAAGCGATCGTCGTCGGTTACGGACCGGTTGGACAAACGGTGGCGCGATTGCTGACAGACAATGGGTTTTCGCCGGTGATCGTTGAAATGAATGTCGATACCGTGCAGCGGCTTCGGGCCGAAGGGATCAAGGCGTTTTATGGAGATGCGAGTCACACCGCGACGCTGGAGACAGCGGGTATCGAGAAGGCTCAAATTCTCATTCTCAGCGCGTCGAGTGTCGAGCAGGGCAAAGAAATCATCAGCGAAGCAAAGCGGATGAGCCCCAAGATCAAAGTGATCGCGCGCACGGCCTACTTGCGTGAGGCGGACGAACTCATCGAAGCGGGAGCGGATAGCGTTCTGAGCGGTGAAGGCGAGGTAGCGCTTTCGATGACGGAGAATATTCTCCAGAGTTTTGGTGCGACCGGTGAACAAATTGATCGCGAGCGGGCGCGAATCCGCCGCGAGTTTTTTGCGAAGCCTGAGGACACGGATTGATCAAACGAGCGCGGCCGGGGTGGCGGCATTCAGTCCGAGGCTCGCGTAAATTTCGCGGGTCGCGTGGCTTTTGTTCAGCGTGTAGAAATGAATGCCATCGACGCCCTTATCGAGCAATTCCGCGCATTGTTGGGCGGCGTAGTGGATGCCGACCCGTTCGACCGCTTCTGGATGGTCTTTTGCGCGTTCGAGAGAGCGCAGGAGTTTCGCAGGATACCGCGCTCCGGCGGCGAGTTCGGCCATGCGTTTCATCCCTTGGAGTGAGGTCAATGGCATGATTCCGGCGATGATCGGGACGTCGATGCCAGCGAGGCGGCAACGATCCCGGAAATCGAGAAAATCGTGATTGTCGAAAAACAACTGGGTGCAGATGTAGTCCGCGCCGGCGTCGACTTTTGCTTTCAAGAAATCCAGTTCCAGCATCCGGTTTGGCGTGCCTGGGTGTCCTTCCGGAAATCCGGCGACGCCAATGCCAAAGCCGCGTTTGTCCGGGTGGGCACCGGTTTCGTTGAATTTCTGAATGAACGCGACGAGATCGGACGCATGTTTGAAGTCTCCTTCGGACCAATCGTAATCCGGGCGGTTGGCAGGCGGATCGCCGCGAAGTGCGAGAATGTTTCCCACTCCGGCGGCCGCGTAGCGTTCGAGGATTGATTGAACTTCCCGTTCCGTATGGCCGACGCAGGTGAGATGGGGAACCGGCGGGATCGAAGTCGTTTCCTTGATCCGGACGACCAGATCGTGGGTCAATTCGCGCGTTCCTCCGCCCGCTCCATAAGTGACCGAGACAAAGGACGGGCTAAGCGTTTCCAGATCCCGGATCGTTTGATAAAGTTCCTCCCAAGCGGTGGCAGTGCGCGGTGGAAAAAATTCGAACGAAAGCGATGGTTTTGGGGAATCGAGAATATCGCGGATGTGCATGGCAGGACGAATTGGCGCTGGATCGATTTCGGGATTGGTTCGAAACTTTCTTCGCGGCGCGGAGTTTCTCATGAATTCAAGCGTCTGAATAGAGTTAAAAAGCTTTGAGGTTTTTATGAAAGCGATTCCTGTTTCCCTTCTTTTAACCGGTTTGTTCATCCCGGTGATGGCTCACGCTCAGCCGGAGCCTCCGGAAATGGAAGCGGGCGGCGAGGACCGTGGGCCGCGGCCGGACGGGCCTGATCGGGGGTGGAGACAGGCGGACAAAGACGGAGATCGAAAAATTTCTCGGGCCGAGTATGACGCGATGCCGCGGATTCAGAGTTTACCGGTCGAAAAGCGGGACATGATTTTTAAGCGCTTGGACAAAAATGAAGACGGATTTCTCGATCCCCGAGAATTTGGTCCGATGGGCAGGCGGCGTGAGGGTGGGCCACCGATGAGACGGATCTGGGAATTGGACACCGACAAGAGCGGAGGCGTGAGCCTTGAGGAATTTCGCCTGGGCGAATTGTTCAAGAAGCTGCCGCCAGAGAAATTGGAGGAAATTTTTCACCGGCTCGATACGGATGGGGATGGTCAGATCACGCCGAAAGATCGGCCCGAGCCGCCGCCCCGTCGCGGGCCGGGTGGGCCGGGCCAGATGATTCGTGATTTTGATACGAATGCGGACGGCGCTGTGACGTTTGAAGAATTCCGAAAGGCTCCTGCGATTGAAAAATTGAGCGAAGATCAGCAGGAGGACCGGTTTGAAAAAATGGATCGCAATCACGATCACAAGATCGACGCTCAGGATTTCCCACCGCCGCCGGAAGGCAAGCCGGGCGAAGGTGAGCCGGAAAATCCTGAGCCGCCCGACGAGCCTCAGCCCGATTGATTTTTCCCCATAAAAAAAGCCTGCGGCGATTTTCACGCCGCAGGCTTGGGGAAACCGGTATTGGGATTATTTCGCGTCGGTAAGCACTTCGACTTCCTTCGCTTTGATGACGTGGCTGCGAAGATTTCCGCCTTTGCGGCCGCTCCACCAGAGAACGATCGGCGCGGCGACGAATACCGAGGAAATCGTGCCGACGATCAGACCGATCAGGATGGTGAGGGCAAATCCTTCAAGGGCGGGGCCACCTTTGAAGAAAATGATAATCACGGTGATGATCGTCGTTCCTGCCGTCAGGATGGTCCGAGCGAGTGTGGCGTTGATCGCTTCGTTCATGATGTCTTTGATCGAAAGGGTTTCGATCAACAGTCGCTCACGAATCCGGTCGTAAATGACGATCGTGTCATTCAACGAATAACCGGCCACCGTCAGAATCGCGCCGACGTGGAGCAGGGAAAGCTCAGAGCCGAAGAGGACGACCAGGCCGACGGTCAGGACAACGTCGTGAATCGTGGAAACAAAACCGCCAATCGCGAAAGCGAACTCAAAGCGGAAGAGGATGTAGATGAAAATGCCGATGAGGCCCATTCCGAGGGCGATGAGCGATTGCTTGAGGAAAGTCCCGCCGATGAGTGCGGATACTTCTTCCGTGCTGGCGCTGACGACGTAGCCGCCTGGGGTTACCGTGCCGTCCTCCGCCGTCGTTTCCGGGGCGCGCTCGGCGAGAGTTGGAATATCCTGACGGAGCTGGTTGATGATTTTTTCGGAATCCGCGACATCGCAACGGATACTGAGAAGCACACCGGTGGCGGCGCTGGTTTCCTCGGTTGGGAACGCTTCCTTGGTCAGAGCGACTTTTTCGAGCGAGGCATTGATGTCTCCCATCGGAATGGCTTCACCTTTTTCCAATTGGAACTGGACGACCGCACCACCCGTGAAGTCGACGCCAAGTGCCCGGTCTCTTTTGATATAAAAGCCAGCGAAGCAGACGATGAGAAGCACCGCCGATGCGACGAAGGCGATTTTCCGTTTTCCGAGGAAGTCGATTTTCGTCGGCGGGATGAGGCTGAGGAAGGAAAGTTTCTTTAGAAGGTTGAGGTCGACGCCCCAGCGGAAAAGCACGCGGGTCACGAGAATCGCCGAGAACATCGAGGCAAGCAGACCGATCGTCAGGGTGACGGCGAATCCCTTGATCGTTCCGCTGGCGAGCCAGAAAAGGATGATCGCGGTGATGAGCGAGGTGAAGTTTGAGTCGAAAATGGCGGTGAAGGCTTTATCGTAAGCGGTTCCGATCGCGGCTTTCAGCGATTTTCCAGCGGCCATTTCCTCACGGAGGCGTTCGTAGATCAGCACGTTCGCGTCGACCGCCATCCCGATTGTCAGGATCATCCCGGCGATACCGGGAAGCGAGAAGGGGAAGCCGAACATCGCCATGATGCCGAAAAGGATGATGCCATTCACCACCAGGCCGACGATGGCGATGATGCCTGCCATGCGGTAGTAGATGAGAACAAAAAGGAAGGTGATCGAAAGTCCGACCACGCCCGCCCAGATCGCTTGCTGAATGACGGCGGAACCGTAAGCGGCGGAAACGGTGCTGCTCGCTTCAACGATCAGCGGGTTTTCCAACGGATTCATCAAAGCGTCCGAGAGCGCTTTTGGCTCGCCCGCGCTGTGCAGACCGGAGATTTCGAAGTTTTTACCCAACCGGGCATTGACCACGGGCGCGTTGAGCACCTCGCCATCGAGAACGGTAGCGATCCGGTCGACCCCGAGGCGCATGTCTTTGGTGAGCGCGATCATTTTGTCAGCACCGGCATTGTTCAGCGTGACGCCAACGGCATCAGACTGTTGCGGTGATGGGAAGGCGCTGACGATGTCGGAACCGGAAAGAGCGACGCGGCGGTTCAGCAGCAGGGGCTGTTTGGTTTCGTTGCCATCCCGATCTTTGTTGGTGTAAATATAGACCCGGTAGCCAGGAACGATCTCATTTCCGTCGGCGACGCGTTGGGCCAAGGTTTTGCCGTCGGCACCGACTTCGTCGTTGCGTGGGCTGACTTCGCGCAGCTCGAGTTTTGCGACTTTTTCGATCGTTTCACGGATCGCTTTGGATTCCTGTTCGGAAACCCCGGGCATTTGGACTTGGATCCGGTCGACGCCCTGGCGGGTGATCTGGGCTTCGTTGGTGCCGGTGTTATCGAGGCGTTTGCGAAGCACGTTGATCGCTTGTTCGACCTGTTCGGTGGTCGGCGGCGAGCTGGTGCCGTCTTCATTTTCCCGAGGTTGGACCCGGAGCGAGAAGGACGAGCCGCCGAGAATATCGATTCCGCCCTTCAGGCGTTTCGACGGAGGCGTGGCCGCCAACATGCAAAGCCCGACGACGCCGAGCAATAGGACCGTGCCGACATTGCGTTTGCGGCGTTCGATTTCAGTGGCGAAATACCAGAAGAACAAAATCATCAAACCCAGTCCAACGAGGAAAAGGGTCAACGGGTCTTCGTAAAATGCGGTTGCGGCAAGCATGTTGGCAGAACTTCAGGTTGGCGGAAACGGGGAGGGGGGAGTGAAACCGGTTTATTTAACTTCGGAATCCTTTTTCAAGACGGTGGCGACGGCTGGCTTGTCGAATTCGATCATCGTGCCTTCGGCCACCTTGATGACGACGGTTTTGTCTTTCACGTTGTGGACGATGCCGTGCATGCCAGCGGTAGTGATGACTTTATCACCGGTTTGCAGCGAGGCGATGCGGGCGGCGAGTTCTTTCCGTTGGCGCTGTTGCGGGCGGATCAGGAGGAAATAGAACATCACGGCGATCAGGACCGGCATCATCAAGCCGCTGCCGAAGATTTGATCCATCGGGCCTTTGGGTGCGGCGGGGGCAGCTTGGGCGAGGAAAAGGGTGGAGATCAGGGTGTTGAGTGCAATCATGTTGATAGAGATCGAGTGTAACGTTGAATGAAGGAATCTTTGAATTCGAGAAAGTTTCCGGCGGTAATCGCCTCTCTCGCTCCTGCGACAAGGCGGAGGTAGAAATGCAGATTGTGGAAGGAAAGCAACCGCAAACCGAGGATCTCGCCCGCCCGGAACAGGTGCCGCAGGTAGGCGCGTGAGAAGTCAGCGACGTGAGGATGGGCGCTTTCGCAAAGCGGACGCGGATCTTTGGCGTGGATTAGGTTTTTGATATTGATCGGGCCGTCCAAGGTGAAAGCCATGCCGTGGCGGGCGATTCGAGTAGGCATGACACAGTCAAACATGTCGACGCCACGGGCGATCATTTCGAGAATCTGCGGCGGGGTGCCGAGGCCCATGGCGTAGCGCGGTTTATCTTTGGGGAGGAAAGGCACCGCATTATCGATGGCGCGGAACATTTCGTGCTCGGGTTCACCGACGGATACTCCGCCGACCGCGTAGCCGTCGAAGCCGATTTCGACCAGTTCGCGAGCCGATTGTTCCCGCAGGTCGGCGTAAATCGAGCCTTGGACGATTCCGAAATGGTTCTGTCGTCCGGTTCCGGACTGTGGCGAGTTTTCCTCAACCCAGTTTTTGCACCTTCGTGCCCAACGGGTGGTGAGGGCGAGGGATTTGGCCGCATAGGCTTCGTCGCACGGATACGGCGGGCATTCGTCAAAAAGCATGGCGATGTCCGAACCGAGCGCCGCCTGGATCTCCATGCTGACTTCCGGGGTGAGCAGCATTTTTGAGCCGTCGAGGTGGCTTTGGAAGCGAACGCCTTCTTCGGTGATTTTTCGGAGCTTGGCCAGCGACCAGACCTGAAAGCCCCCGGAATCGGTCAGCATCGGTTTTTTCCAAGTGGAAAATCCGTGGAGTCCTCCGAGATCGCGGATCAATTCGTGACCCGGTCGCAGCCAGAGGTGGTAGGTATTTCCGAGAATGATTTGCGCGCCGAGCAGGTCGAGCTCGGACGGATGCAGTGTCTTGACCGTGCCCTGGGTGCCGACTGGCATAAAGATCGGCGTTTGAACCGTTCCATGGGGGAGTTTCAACTCGCCGGATCGGGCGGAGCTGTGGGCATCGGTGGCGAGAACGGTGAAAGACACGGGAAAAGGAAAGGACGGGATAGGCGAGATCACCGGCAGGGCCAAGCCCAAAGCATGGCCACGCGACCAGTGGGAGGGAAAAAATTTCCCGGAATTTTTTGAGTTGTGAAATTAATCCGAATAAATTTCTCTGTCGTTCATCTGATGGATGGGTAAACGCCCTCGTTTTTCACTAAAAACCAACACACCATATCATGAAACTGTTCCTCGCCGCTTCGTTTGTCGCCTTCTTGTCCGCTCCATTCTCCTTTGCCGATGACTGCAAGGATAAGTGCAAAGACAAGTGTGACGACAAAGAAAAGTCCTCCCTCGTTGACAACTGCGACAAATGCAAAAAAGGCGACAAGGACAAAAAAGAGTCCACCCTCGCTGATAACTGCGACAAGTGCAAAAAAGGCGACAAAGACAAAAAAGAGTCCACCCTCGCCGACAACTGCGACAAGTGCAAAGACGGCAGCAAGGGTGACAAGAAAGAGTCCACCTTGGCTTAAGCTTTCTCCGATTTCATTTTTTTGAAAAGCCGCACCGGATTTTTCGGCGCGGCTTTTTCTTTCGCTCGGGGTGGCAGGGGTGTTTGATGTTTTCGTTGTGATCGAAGTGGTTTGTGGAATCATCCAAAATGAGCGAGGTGAAATCCTGATGTGTCGCAGACCGGCCGGGAAACATCTGGGCGGCTTGTGGGAATTTCCCGGCGGAAAAGTGGAAGAGGGAGAACATTTCCCGGAAACTCTCATCCGGGAACTCAAGGAGGAGCTGGATGTCACGGTCGAGGTGGGAGGTGCCTTGCAACCGGTTGAGTGGAAGGATGAGTCGGTCAACCTTCGGCTCCGGCCTTTTTTCTGTAAAATTTCCCGTGGCACACCGGTCGCCCTCGAACACCAAGCGCTGAAATGGTGCGGAGTGAGTGAAGTTTTTTCACTGGAATTGGCGCCAGCGGATGTCCCGATCTTGCAAGAAATCCGGTATTTGGACGCTAGAATGTGAGATTTTGAGGGTTTTCGGGGAAACGGATCGTTGACTCATCAAAGGAGGTCCCTAGGTTTATCGAATCCCATAAACCCATGAAATACCCGTGTTTTCCGATTTTTGCCGCAGTGGTTTTTGCCACCGGCCTGCTTCCCGTGGTGGGGCAGAACGCTCGTCCGAAGGACGATCCCGCATTTTTGAAAAAGTCCGCTCTGCAGATCGATCAATATGTGGCGGCGTTCTATCGCCGTCAAAAACTTGAAGTTCCGGGAGTGACGGATGATGCCACTTTTTTGCGTCGTGCGTTTTTGGTTTCGGTCGGACGGATTCCCAGTTCGGAAGAGGCGATCGGTTTTTTGGAAATGGATGACGCCACGAAGCGCGAAGAGCTTGTCGCCTATCTTTTGGAATCTCCCGGTCACGCCAGCCACATGTCGAACTGGGCGTTTGATCTGCTGCGGCTGACCGACCGGCGGGTCGATACGATGGCGAATAACGAGCCTTATCGAAATTGGGTTCGGGAGGCGATCGAGAACAACATGCCTTGGGATAAGATGGTGAATCGCATGCTCTCGTCTCAGGGCGATGGCTGGGATCCTTCCACGGCGGGAGTCGGTTATTACACTCGGGACCGTGGGATGCCCTTGGATAACTTGGCGAACACCATGCGTGTCTTCCTCGGTGCCCGGATGGAATGCGCGCAGTGTCATGACGATCCGTTTGGAAAAACCGAGCGCCACGATTTTTACCAGCTCGCCGCGTTTACTCACGGTCAGGACGAAGTGCGGGCGAGTCTGATTCAGTCGTTTCGTGCCGATCTCGCCAAGAAGGTCGAAAATTACAGCACTCCGGAATTCTTGTTAGCGCAATTTTTGGATGACCAGGTGTATGGGGCCTCTCTCGCGGGCGGAGGAGCGGGAAATATTCCGCTGCCGATGGATTACCAATATCGGGATGCCAAACCGGGTGAAGTCGTAGGGGCCAAAACCCCTTTCGGGAAACCCGTGAGAATGTCGGAGAAAAAGGAGGATGGCGAGGGGCGGAAGGCCTTTGCCGATTGGATCATCAACAAGACGGGTGAGCAATTTCCCACGGTCATCGCCAACCGGATGTGGCGGCAAGTGATGGGGAAAGGGATTTACGAACCGGTTGATGAATATTTGCCCCCGGAGAAAACGCACTATCCCGAGTTGATAACCTACATTTCCCGGTTGATGGTCGAGTTGGACTACGACCTCCGCGCGTTCCAGCATGTTCTGATGCTGACTCGCACGTTCCAATTTGGAACCAATCCGCAGGAGTCGATCATCGCCTCCGCAGACGATTTCCACGGCCGCAAAATTCAGCGACTGTCGTCCGAGCAGATCTGGGATTCCTTGATCACATTGGCAGGAGGGAATCCAGATGGCCTTCCTCGCCGCACGCTGGATGACCGGATCGTGATCGGAGGCAAACCGGTCCTACCTAATCGCCGGATGGGCCAGCTTTCCAAAGAAGTTCTCGCGCTGGAAACGGAGGAGGAATTCCGTGTTTATTTCGACAAACTCCTTGCCGAGATGAAGCAGGGTGGATCTGCGCCCAGCGGGGATTCTATGATGTCGATGGGTATGACCCAAGTTCGCACTTACAACCGCGACGCGAAAGTCAGGGCATCCGAGCTTCCATCGCCCGCACCACGGGAGCATTTCCTTTATCTGTTCGGTCAGTCCGACCGGATGGTGGTCGAAGGTGCCAGTCGTGATCCAAACGTCGGGCAGGTCCTTTCGTTGATGAACGGTTTTGTCCAACGACAATTGGTCAATAACTCCCAAGCTCACATTTACAAAACCCTCGACGGTGCCAGCAACGATCCTGAAAAAATCCGCCGTCTTTATATCACTATCTTGAGCCGTCCTCCGAGCGATGAGGAAATGCAGTGGATGCTCGCCGAGGTCAAAGCCCAGGGTGAATCCGGCTATCGCAATATTGTTTCCGCACTCGTGATGTCCTCCGAGTTCCTATTCCTCCAGTAATCTCATTTTTGAAAACCCATGAAATCCTTTCTTAAAGCTGACGAGTTCACCCGCCGCCAATTCATGTCGAATGCGGCTCGTGCCTATCTTGGTGTGAATCTTTTTCCGATGTTCGGTTCGACGCTCGCCAGCGCCGCTCCCGAAGCCGCCGTCAAAGGTGGAAAAGCAAAACATGTGATCTATCTCTACATGGCCGGCGGCATGAGCCATGTTGATACTTTCGACCCGAAGGAAAAGAAAGATATCATGGGGAAAACCGAGGTCATCAAAACCAATGCGGACGGGGTGACCATCGGTCATTATCTGCCAAAAACCGCAGAGGTGATGGATAAGGTGTGCGTCGTCAATTCACTCAAATCCACCCAAGGCGCTCACGAGCAGGGCAGTTATGTGATGCACACGAGTTATAACATGCTCGGTACCATCCGCCATCCGTCGCTCGGCTCGTGGGTCGCCCGTCTCGGGGGGCGACTTCATCCGGAGCTTCCGCCTTACGTTGCGATCAATGCGTCTCCCGAAAATACCGGCTCCGGATTTTTTGGTTCGAAATTCGCCGCCGCTCCGGTCGGGAATCCCGAACAGGGCCTTCAAGATTCCAAGCGCTCCGAGGCGGTTTCAGAAGATGACTTCGCTCGCCGCCTTTCGCTGGCCGATAAGATGAACCGCAAGTTCCACGATCGTTATGCGAATGCCGACGTGAAGGCCTACGAAGAGCTTTATCGGGAGGCGATCAATTTAATGAAATCCAAAGATCTCGCCGCGTTTGATCTGAGTCGGGAGTCCCAGGCGACGCGTGATCTTTATGGTAAAGGGGCTTTTGCTCAGGGCTGTCTGCTTGCGCGCCGGTTGGTGCAACATGATGTCCGGTTTGTCGAAGTTCAACTCGGCGGCTGGGACACGCATTATGATAACTTCGCGGGGGTTGAAGGCCGTTGCAAAGAATTCGACCAAGCTTACGCCGCGCTGCTGACCGACTTGGAAAAAACCGGTAAACTGCAAGACACCTTGGTGGTCGTCGCCACCGAATTCGGACGGACTCCGGAAATTCAGATCGCCCACGCCGGCGGGCGGGATCATCATCCGAGCGCGTTCACCTGTCTTCTCGCGGGCGGTGGTGTGAAAGGAGGTATGAAATATGGCTCCACGGATGCGTCCGGTTCGAAGGTCAAGGACCTACCGGTTTCGGTTCAAGATTTCAACGCGACCATTGCTTACGCACTCGGTCTTCCTCACGATCTGGTCTTGATGTCACCGTCGAAACGGCCCTTCAAATTCTCTGGACCGGATGCCGCGAAAGCCGCGCCCATCACGTCGGTGTTCGCGTAATCGGATCACCGGTTTTAAAGCTTCAAGACGGCGGGCAGAGATGTCCGCCGTTTTTTTTTAGCAGTTCGAGACGAATTTTTTCGTGTCGAAGGTCTGAGATTTTTGGGTCTATGCGGCGCATGGAGGTGGCCGTCCTTGCCGGATCGCGTCCAAAACCGGTATCGCCCACCGTTGGTGTGCCGAGAATTTCCGGAATGATTTTCCCAGGCCGTTTGCCTGGGCTAAGAGGGGATGCACCTTTGGCGCATGAGGATGAAGAAACGGTTTCGCTCCGTTGGTGTGCCAGAATGTGTTAATGGATAGACGTAACCATTTCGTTCGGGCCAACGGTCCGCGATTCGTTAGCCCCGGCCAACGGCCTGGGTGATGCGAATTCGATGAATTTGCGGCCCAACGGGCTGCGAGAGGGAAATGGCCGTCGCCACCGGATCGCGTCCAAAACCGGTATCGCCCACCGTTGGTGTGCCGAGAATTTCCGGAATGATTTTCCCAGGCCGTTGGCCTGGGCTAAAGGGTGATGCACCTTTGGCGCATGAAGATGAAGGGCCGATATGGCCGCCGTGGGTGGGCACGATGGTTCTGGCAGATAGACGTAACCATTTCGTTCGGGCCAACGGTCCGCGATTCATTAGCCCAGGCCAACGGCCTGTGTGATGCGGATTCGACGAATTGCGGCCCAACGGGCTGCGAGAGGGAAATGGCCGTCTCCACCGGATCGCGTCCAAAACCGGTATCGCCCACCGTTGACCCGCCGATAGCGAAGACTCGCTACCTCCCTAGACGGGCTGGGTAATGAATCTTCGACCTTGGGCCCTGATAGACGGCGACGCTTTTGATGAGGGCGCTTCAGTTTCGGCGTTGGAGGAAAAGGTCGATGCCATCGACCAAGGCGAGCCAGCTCGCTTCGATAATGTTGTCCGACACGCCGACCGTGCCCCAGGTTTTTTCCCCATCGGTCGAAACAATCAACACACGAGTTTTTGCGGCGGTGGCATCGTGGCCATCCAGGATCCGGACTTTGTAATCGACCAGAGAAACGCCGATGATTTCCGGATAAAATGGAAGGAGCGCCTTGCGCAGGGCCAGGTCGAGAGCGTTCACCACTCCATGACCTTCGGCGACGGTCAGTTCCGCTTTTCCATCGACCGCCAGCTTCACGGTCGCTTCACAAACCGGTGGATGACCATCACGATATTGGCGGAAGCTGGTGTGATATTCCGTGAGGTCGAAAGGTTTGGCATAACTCTGTAACTCGCGACGGATTAATAATTCCAGCGAGCCGCCTGCGGCCTCAAATGAATAACCTTCGTTTTCGAGTTCCTTCACCCGCTTCAGGATGGTGTTCACTTGGGGCGATCCTTTTTCAAGAGTGATGCCGAGTTGTTCCGCCTTGATGAGGATGTTCGATTGGCCGCTGAGCTCCGAAACCAAAATGTTTTGGGAATTTCCGACGCTGGCCGGAACGATATGTTCGTAGCTGCGTGCCAGTTTTTGAACGGCGTTCACATGCATCCCGCCTTTGTGGGCGAATGCCGTGCGACCGATGAATGGCGCACGGGCGAAATGGGGGTTGTTCGAGACGTCATCGACAAAGTACGAGAGGTCTCGTAGTTTTTCCAACTGAGGCACGACACGGATGCCCATTTTTAATTGAAGAATCGGAATCACCGACGTCAGGTTGCAGTTGCCGGTTCGTTCGCCGTAGCCATTGATCGTACCCTGAACTTGGTTGGCTCCGCTTCCAACGGCGGCGATCGCGTTGGCAACGGCGAGTTCACAATCGTTGTGCGTGTGAATGCCGAAAGGGGTTTGGGGCAGGCGGGCTTTTACCGCAGCACAGATTTCCATCACTTCCGAAGGCAGCGTTCCGCCATTCGTATCGCACAGCACCAGACAAGCTGCGCCGCCGTCTGCTGCCGCTTGCAGGGAAGAGAGAGCGTAATCCGGCGAGTCCTTGTAACCGTCGAAAAAGTGCTCGGCATCGTAGACGACCTCGCGTCCGTTTTTCACCAAGTGAGCCACGGTTTCACGAATCATCGCGAGATTTTCATCCAGCGTGGTCCGCAGGATTTCGGTGACTTGCAAATCCCAGCTTTTTCCAAAGATCGTGACGACCGGAGTTTCGGCGTCCAGCAGCAAAGCGACCTGGGGATCTTCCTCCACCGCGATGCCTGCCCGGCGGGTGGATCCGAAGGCGGCAAGTTTCGCGTGTTTCAGATTCAGGCTTTTTGCCTCACGGAAAAATTCGACGTCCTTCGGATTGGAGCCCGGCCAGCCGCCTTCGATGTAATCGACGCCGAATTCGTCCAACCGTTTGGCAATCCGGAGCTTGTCCAAGCCGGATAATTGGAATCCTTCGCCCTGCGTGCCGTCACGCAGGGTCGTATCGTAAATAAAAACAGGTTTGGCCGTCATCGCTGGGAGCGCGCACCGTAGGGGGGCGGGCCGGGATGGGCAAGGGGGAAGCGACGGGGTAACCGCTTGTTTTCGTGAATTTTGAAACGAAAAAGCCGTTCATGGAAACCTTGCGGCTCGGCCATGAACGGCTCGTGGAAATCTCAAAATCGGCGAAAAATCCGCCAACGGGGAGTAGCGCGTTGATCACGCGCCACGGTGACGGCCCTCGGAAGCTATGTTCAGGAGGGTCGTCATCGTGGCGATTAAACGCGGAACTGCCAGCTGGCTTCTGTATCGCGATCGCGCCATGCGGGACGGCGGGAGATCGGGTCTTGCAACGTGCGGACGGATTTCCGGCCTCCGGTTGCGATGTAGCTTTCTGAATCGATGACCACGACATCGAGTCCCATGTAATAGGTGTCGTGTAAGGTGACCACGGAATCTTCGCCAAAAACGCTGGCGAGGTGTTGCGTGAGCAGGGCGGCTTCTTTCTTTCCTAGGAAAAGAAATGCTGGAGTTTCGTCATGATCGCACCTGGAGCGGATCAATTCCGAAATGGCGGCAGTGTCCCAAGTATCTTCCATACAGATCTCGGACGTTGCATTTGTTAACTCTCTTAACGGTGTTGGATGACTTCGTAAGTTCATATTTTTGTCTTTTGGGGGGGCGAGCTTGATGCTCGACAAAAGTTAAGCATTCGATATGCCATTGGCAATTTTCCAAGCGGATTGTGACGTAACTGTTTCAAGGTGAGTTAAAAGAAAAAATCGATTTTTTCCACGGCGCAGGAATTGCTTGTTAAGGAACTGATTTCAAACGGTGAATGCGACGGAGCGGAAATGAAAATTTTTACCGGGTTTGGGTTTCAAATGGGCGTGGAAGTCATTTTTCATCCCTTGCGACTCCGCAAAATTTCGGAACGGCCTGGCAGGTCCAGCGGGGCTTCGAGGATCGGTGTTGCTCCGCTTCGGCACAAATTTGGTTTTCGGAAGCTGCGAGATTGAGATTACGTTGCCTGCATGAAAGTGGTGGCGACAAAAACCGGTTTGCGGCAGGAGATGGAACATTCGAGCCGACCGGTGGTGCTGGTGCCGACGATGGGTGCGTTGCACGATGGGCACCTTGCGCTGGTGCGGAGGGCGAGGGAAATCGCCGGGCCGGAAGGAACGGTGGCCGTTTCTATTTTTGTAAATCCGATCCAGTTTGACCGGGCGGCGGATTTGGAATCCTACCCGACGCCGCTGGAGGCGGATCTCGCGGCGTGTCGGGCAGCGGGAGTGGATGTGGTATTCACCCCGGAAGCGGGGGAAATGTACGACGGGGATCGCTCGGTGACTGTGACGGAATCCCTGCTTTCCTCCCGACTCTGCGGGGCGACTCGCCCGGGGCATTTTGACGGCGTCTGTACGGTCGTGCTGAAATTGTTTTTGCTAACCGGTTGTGACGCAGCGGTTTTTGGGGAAAAGGACTTTCAGCAACTGGCGGTGATCCGGCGGATGGTGCGGGATCTCGACGTGCCGGTTGAGATCGTTGGTTTTCCGACGATTCGTGAAAACGACGGGCTGGCGATGTCTTCTCGAAACGTTCGGCTGAGTCCCGAACAGCGGCAGGACGCGCCACGGATTCGCCGGGCTTTGCTTTCAGCGGCGGAAAATTTTCGTCAAACCGGTCAGGAAATTCTGGAGACGGCACGTGGGGAAATCGAGAAGTCGCCGATGACGCGGATCGATTACCTGGAGCTCGTCGATGCCGAGACCTTACAACCGGTTGATGAAATCAAAAAGCCAGCCGTGCTGGCGACGGCGGTTTTTTACGGTGACGTGCGGTTGATCGACAACGTCACGATTTTCCCAAACCGGGAGCTCAAGGCTCTGGCACGATGAGCGCGCGCGGTGGTTGACCGCTTTGCTCAGTGGCGAGGTGGTTCTTAATCAGAAACCAGATCGCGGTCGCTAGAAGAAGCGACAGAATCTTCGCGATCCAGTTTTTCGACAGGGTCAGTTTCATTGGTTGGTTTTCCGGAAAGGAAAATATCCGCGATCTTTTCGCGGAATTGTTTTTCGGTGAGATTTCGTTCGAGTCGACCGTCGATGCAAATGGAAATGCCGCCGGTTTCCTCGCTGACGACGACGGCGACGGCATCGGTTTCTTCCGTCAGTCCGATCGCCGCGCGGTGGCGCAAACCGGTGGAGCGGTCATGCATTTCACGTTGGGTGACGGGGAAAACGCAGGCGGCACCGGCGACGCGGTCATCGGCGATGATCATCCCGCCGTCGTGCAAGGGGGCTTTCGGATGGAAAACGGCCATCGCAAGCTCCGGAGAAAACAAGGCATCGAGCACGACACCGGTTTCAAGGTGCTTTTTCAGGCTGATGTCACGTTGGATCGCGAAAATCGCGCCGATGCGTTTTTTCGAGAGTGCGATCACCGAGTCAGTGAAACGTTCAAGAAAGACGAGACGACTTTTGCTGGAGAACATCGAAAAGATGCGTTTGCTGCCCAGTTTGGCTAAGGCGTCACGGAGTTCCGGTTGGAAAATAACGATCAGCGCGAAGGCGAGAATTGCAGCCGTCCGGGTAATGATCCAACCCATCACCGCGAATTTAAAAATGGCCGAGACCAAGGTCAAAACCAGCAAGATACTTCCCAGTCCGACGAGAATCTGCGCCCCACGCGTCGCCCGGAATGCCCGGTAAATCTGGTAGATACATACCGCGAGAAGTAAAATCTCGATCCCATCACGCCAGTGTTCTTGGAAAAAAAGCCACATCTTCGGTAAGCCGCAAGGTTAGTCCCATGCAGGCCGTCTGTCACTTGGAAACGTGAGAATCGATGAAGTGATCCCTTGCCGGTTGGGCGAGGCTGGTTTTTAATCCCACCATGCACGAGGAAATCATCCTGACCCGCGAAGTCGCCGCCATCCAAATTCCGAGCGGAGACACGTTATCGCTGCCAGCGGGAACGCCGGTTTTCATCACTCAGCGGCTGGGTGGTACTTTCACGGTGGCGACGTCCCAAGGTCTTGCCCGCATTTCCTCGGCCGACTCCGATGCCCTCGGGGTGGACATGGAAGAAGAGAAGAAGAAACAGGCGGAAGCCGTTCGTCTCAAGGACGCGCCTTTGGAAGAGCAGGTCTGGAGCCAGCTCAAAGGGGTTTACGATCCGGAAATCCCAGTCGATATCGTCAACTTGGGCCTCGTCTACGATTGCATCATCGAAGAACAGGACGGCAAAAAAACGGTTTCTGTCAAAATGACGCTCACCGCTCCCGGCTGTGGCATGGGACCGGTCATCGCGGCAGATGCTCAGGCGAAGGTGATGATGATCGATGGCATCGATGACGCGCACGTCGAACTCGTTTGGGACCCCGCTTGGAATCAGGAAATGATTTCCGAAGAGGGCAAAATGAAGCTGGGAATGATTTAGTAGATAAGGAGTGTGGATCTTCGGTCCACACTCCTTACATCTCCTTCGTCGTCGAATCGATATAAGCGATGATCGAGGGAATCGCCGTTTCGAGAATCGAGGCGACTTCTTCGTAAGCGGCCTTTCCCATCCCGATCGGATCCGGGATATCGGGATTGGCCGAATTTTCCGAAAATTCGCGGACCAGGTAAAATTTATCCGCATGTTCCGGAAAGCGGGATTCCAGCGCGTTCAGATGCCCTGTCGTCATGGCGAACACGTGGCTGGCTTCGGAAAGGATTTTTTCGGAAACGGGTCTGCTGGAAAATCCGCTCAAGGGCGCGCCCAATTTTTTCAGGATTGCCGTCGTTTCACGGCTCGCCGGGGTGTTTGGTGAAGCCGATGTTCCCGCCGAGCTGACTTGGTAGTCGCCGCGTGAAGCGATGGCTTTGCGGAAAAGCCCTTCGGCCATGGGACTGCGGCAGGTATTTCCGGTGCAAACGAAGAGCACGTGTTTCGAAACGGACATCGCGAACGAGAATGAACCTCCGAAACCCCGCCGTCAAATCGCAATGCCGGGGGACTTGCGCCGCAGCGATGGGTGACGTATAGACAACCTATCGCGATGGAAGATGATTGGGATCAAATCGGAAGACGGCTTCGTCACGCACGCGAGGCGGCGGACTTGGTGCTGGACGATGTGATGCATCAGACGCGCATCCCGCGAAATATCTTGGAGGCGCTCGAGGCGGAAAATTTTTCGATTTTCACCAGCCCGACGTATGCGAAAAGTTTTCTGCGGCAATACAGCGAGTTTTTGGATGTCGACGCCAAGCCATGGCTGGATGCGCTGGAACCTGCTTATTACGTGCGAGGTGAGGTACTGCAGCCGATTTTTGAATCTCCGTCAGACATCGATGAGCCGTCGACTCCGCAGCGGCGCGAGAGGGAAACGGCAAGCAGCGGAAGCTTTTCCGCATTGTGGTTGATGGTCTTGTCCGGCGTTTTGGTTTTTGGTGCGGTGACGGCGTATCGATTTCTTGAGAAAAAATTCGAAGAACCCGTGCCGGCCGAAAACCGCGGGGAGGGGCTGACCTCTGAGCCCATCACGACCCGGGCTCCGGAAAATTCGACCGATCAACCGGTGGTAAAGGAGATCGCGCCGGTGAAAGTCCCGCCCGCTCAAGCTCCGGAAACATCGACCGGGGTGCCGCGGGCGATCATCGTTCGCGACTGATCCGGCGGTTGCTCAGCGGCGCGACTTTTTCCAAGCCGCGATGGCTTCGAGAAAGGGCGGGAGGTAGCGTTGCGCTTTGGCGAGGCCGATTCCGGGCACTTGCACCGCTTCGTCCGTCGAAACCGGTTGGTAGCGAACCAATCCTTCCAGCGTCTTATTGCTGAAAATCACATACGGCGGAACGTTTTCGTTCTTCGCCAACTTGTTTCGGATTTCGCGGAGCAGCGCGTAAAGTTCCCCCTCGAACCCGCGATCTTGAAGGCCGACTTCTTTTCCTCCGGCTTCTGCGTTTGGCCAAACCATGCGGCAGGTAATTTCGCCGCGCATGACTTTTTCTCCGACGGGAGTGAGCGTCAGCAACGGAAATTCTCCGGTCACGGTGCGGACCAAACCCGCGTCGGAAAGCGACCGCATCAGAGCGTTTAAAAATCCAGCGCCCTTGTCGCGGAGAATTCCATAAGTGCTGAGTTGATCGAGCTTTGCGGTTAAAATTTCCTGAGATCGGCTACCGGCAAGCATTTGGACGATTCGTCCTCGACCAAAACGGCCTTCCCATCCCTGAGGGCCGCGGTGCGACATCCGCGCGACACCACTCAGCGCCTTGCGAACCACGATCGCTTCTTCGGGATTCGGCTCGCGGGCGTCACCGGAAGAATCCTCGCGGCAAACATCGCAACTGCCACAAACACCGCCGCCGTCTTCGCCGAAATACGTGAGAATCCACTGTTGGCGGCAAGTCCGGGAATAACACATCTCGACCATCGACTTGAGCTTTTCGCGGTCGCGCCGGTCTTTTTCCTCAATGGAATTTTCGTCCAGCTCCAACTGACGCGTCAGAACATCGGGCTTCAACAACCGGGTCCCGCGCGTTCTGCGACCGGAAACGTCAAACCGCTGGATGTAACCGGAGCGAACGAGAACCGACAGCGCGCTGCCAACGGACATCGCGTTTTTCACGTCCGCGCCTTCGGCGATCTCGTCCAAAGTACGATGAACCTCGTAGTCTTTATCCGCGTCGTTCAGCAGGTATTGATAAATCGATCGGATCGTCGCCGCCGTCGGATTCGCGCCTTCGATGAAAAATTCCTGCGTCCGCGTGTCGGCATAGTTGAAGAGCAATTCGCAAACCGCCGTTTCGCCATCGCGCCCGGCGCGTCCGGCTTCTTGATAATACGCTTCGACGCTACCCGGGACTTCGTAGTGAATCACAAACCGGACGTCCGCCCGATCGATTCCCATGCCAAACGCATTGGTCGCCACGGCGACGTCGGCTTTTCGTTGGATGAAAATTTCCTGTGCGCGTTCGCGTTCCTGATCGCTCATGCCACCGTGGTAGGCGACGCATTTTACGCCCCAGCTCGCCAGCGTTTCGGAGACGGCATCGACTTTTTTTCGGGTCGCGCAATAAACGATACCGGTTTTGTGAGCGGCGATGACCGCGCGCATCCGGTCGTCCTTGTGCGCCGCTTTATCGACCGCAGAAATGTTCAGTGCGAGATTCGGTCGGGAAAATCCGCTGACTCGTTCGAAGGGCTCGCGCAGTTTCAGGACGGCGGAAATGTCTTCGCGCACCACCGGGGTCGCCGTCGCGGTGAGAGCGATGCACTGCGGATGGCCGATTTTTTCGAGCGCCTTGCCGAGCCGTAAATAATCCGGACGAAAATCATGGCCCCACTGGCTGAGGCAGTGCGCTTCATCGACGGCGAAAAGCGAAACCTCCACCTCGCGCAGTGCGTTGAGGAAACTTTCCGCGCGGAATCGTTCCGGTGCGACGTAGACCAATTTCCATTCGCCGCGCCGCATGCCGTCGAGCCGCTCTTTTTGCTCAGACCAAGATTGGGTCGAATTGATCATCGTCGCCGCGACGCCGCGAGCGACCAACGCATCGACCTGATCTTTCATCAGCGCGATCAACGGCGAAATCACCAAGGTCACCCCGCCGAAACAGAGCGCGGGAATTTGATAACAAAGTGACTTTCCGCCACCGGTTGGCATCACCACCAGACCGTCGCGACCGGAGGTGATTTCCCGGATCACTTCTTCCTGGCCATCCAAAAATCCGCCGAAACCAAAATGCTTCTTCAGCGCCTGATGCGGCGTCATGATCAGCGGTTTGGTGGGAAACGAAGCGGACGACATGAGTGGGCAAAAGAACAATCTACCACCGGTCCAGCGTCAACCCTCGACCGGTTTTTTCAGCCAACCAAATCCCCGATCGAACCGAAATCCGGCACAAAAAGGCGTTTGTAAGTCCGTGCGGCATAGCCGTCGGTCATGCCGGCGAGAAAGTCGCAGACGAGACGGGCGCGCGCGGCTTCATCTGATCCCGCTTCGATTTCTGCGGCGGTATCGGCGGGCAAAAGCTGGAAATCCTGGCCGTCGATTTTCCCGTTTTGGGTGATGTATCGTTCCCCGAGAACATCCCAGAGCTGGCGCAACATCCGGCTGCCTTTGTGTTCAAGTTGCTTCAATTGCGGCGAAAGAAAGACGACTTCAAATGCCAGTTTTTTGAACAAGGCGGATTCCGCTTGGATCTCGGGATCGATGGTCAAGCGGTAGCGATACCGGTTGGTCAGGCCGCTGAGGAAATTCACATCCGTTTCCAGCCGGGCGGCCTGGATGTATTTGCCAATCCGGCTGCCGACGAATGGATCCACCGCCCGCCTGCGGATCGCTTCGATGAGTTTGTCGAGAGGCGTGCCGGGCTCGAACGATTCTTCCCGTCGGTTCGCCCAGGCTTCGATTTTTTCGATCGTTAAAAATCCGGCGCGGACACTGTCGGAAAGATCATTGAGAGAATATGCCGTGTCGTCCGCCCAGTCCATGATTTGGCACTCGATGGATTTGAACGCATCGCGCGTCGGCCCCGGTTCGAGCTCGATCGGGAAATCATTTCCACCCATCGCCCAATCGAGTTCGGCGTGCTGATGATCGTAAATGAAATGATTTTTCGGCCGGAAACCGTCGTCTTTTTTCAGTTCGGTCCACAGAGTTTTGTATTTCAAAACGCCGTCGAGAAAGGCGCGTGTCGGGTTCATACCGGTGCGCTTCGCCGAAAAAATTCGTTCGCTCAGCAATCGCAGCGTTTGGGCGTTTCCCTCGAATCCGCCGAAGTCCGCCATCAGATGGTTGAGCGTTTTTTCACCGGCGTGACCGAATGGCGGATGGCCGAGGTCGTGCGAAAGGCAAATCGCTTCCACAAGATCCGGATCGATGAAAAAATCATCCGCCAAGCCGCTTTCCGGCCGGCTTTTCAGCCAGTAGCAAATCGATTTGCCAATCTGCGCGACTTCCAGCGAATGGGTCAGGCGCGTCCGGTAAAAGTCGTATTCTCCACTCCAGAAAACCTGGGTCTTGTTTTGCAATCGGCGGAACGTCGGCGTGTGCAGCACCCGGTCGCGATCAATCTGAAAGGGCGTCCGATAATCTTCGCCGCCCGCCGCGCCCGAGCGCCGCTCGATGTCAAAAGCTCCATAAAACCGATTCAGCATCGAAGTCATGGGACGATGCGTGACGAGCGAAGTCGAGGCGGAATCCATCGATTTTTTCTCACTCGCAGACCGAGCGGAAAAAACCGGTGGCTCTTAAAACCACCGGTTCAGACCGGTTTACAGACTGCCGAGGAGAAATCGAGCGGCTTGCTCGACGTCCTTGTCACCACGGCCCGAAAGGTTCGCGATGATGATCGATTCTTTCGGAAGATTTCCGGCGATTTTTGAGACATAAGCCATCGCATGCGACGACTCGAGAGCTGGAATGATTCCTTCGGTGTGCGCGAGTTCCTTAAACGCCGCCAGTGCTTCGTCATCCGTCGCGTAAGTGTATTCGACACGTCCGGATTCTTGAAGGTAAGCGTGTTCCGGGCCGACGGCTGCGTAGTCCAAGCCTGCGGAAATCGAGTGGGTCAGTTCGATCTGCCCGTCGGCATTTGCCAGCAGCCAAGTTTTCGTTCCTTGCAAGACACCCAGTTTTCCGCCTTGGAAGCGGGCGGCATGGCGTTCTGGCAAAATCCCTTCACCCCCGGCTTCAACGCCGACCATGCGAACTTCCTCATCGCCGAGAAACGGGTGGAAAAGCCCGATCGCATTCGATCCTCCGCCGACACAGGCGACGAGCAGATCCGGCAGACGGCCTTCTTTTTCCAAAACCTGACGCCGTGCTTCAACCCCGATCACCCGGTGGAAATCGCGGACAATCATCGGAAACGGATGCGCTCCCAAGGCGGAGCCGAGAATGTAATGAGTGTGATCGACGCTGGCGACCCAATCGCGCATGGCTTCGTTGACCGCTTCTTTCAGCGTCGCTTGCCCGGCGGTGACCGCGCGAACCTCGGCGCCCATCAGCCGCATCCGCGCCACGTTGAGAGCTTGCCGTTCCATGTCGACCGCGCCCATGTAAACGACGCACTCCATGCCAAACCGCGCACAAACCGTAGCCGTCGCGACCCCGTGCTGGCCGGCACCGGTTTCAGCGATGATCCGGGTTTTCCCCAGACGTTTCGCCAAAAGAATTTGTCCGAGAGCGTTGTTAATCTTGTGCGCTCCGGTGTGCAGCAGGTCTTCGCGTTTGAGGTAAATTTTCGCGCCGCCGAGCTTTTCGGTCCAGCGTTCGGCAAAATAAAGGGGCGTCGGACGGCCGACGTAATCCGTTAAAAGTCCGTTCAGTTCCTCATGAAACGCCGGATCGGCCTTCGCCAACTCATAAGCGGCAGAGAGTTCCTGCAACGGAGCCATCAGGGTTTCCGGGACAAACATGCCGCCGAATTGGCCAAAGTGACCGGTTGCGTCTGGAGTGATGGGAAGCTCGATTGCCATGTGCGTGCAGCATTTAGCGGGAACGCCCGCGTTTCAAGGGGAGATTCGGTTCGTCTTTGCGAAGAACGGATTTTCGGCGGATCGGAAACACGAGTTTGTCCCAAACCGGGGCGACGTCTCGATGGGTTTATCAATCCGAGGGAAAAAGGAAGGGCGGTCCGAAGTTTGAACTCCTGCTTCACTTCTTGGGGCTCTGCGGCTACCAAAGGCGCATGAGCGATTCGATTGCGGCCTTGACTGCGGAAATCCAAGCCTTCGTGGATGCGCGCGAATGGCGGAAATATCACAACCCAAAAGATCTCGCCGTTGCGATCACGGCGGAGGCAGGCGAGTTGATGCAGCATTTTGTCTGGCAACAGGAGGATCAAATCGAACAACGGGTGGTCGCCAAACGCGATGAGATCGCCTCGGAAATCGCGGATGTCGGAATTTTGCTTTTCGAGCTCGCCGATAATTTAGGGTTTAAACTCGGAGAGATCATGGCCGCGAAAGTCGCCAACAATCACCAAAGATATCCCGTCGAAAAATCACGAGGGAACAATCTGAAATATTCCGAGTTATAACAAACCGGTTCCCATTCCTTATGAACGAAGAAACGCCGCGACCGCCCAGACGGAAACGATACAGCGGGAAAAATCCGCGACGGTTCGAAGATAAATATAAAGAACGGAATCCGGAGCGCTATGGCGAAACGGTGGCAAAAGTGATCGCTTCGGGAAAAACTCCGGCGGGTTCACATATCCCGATCTTAGTCGATGAGTGTCTTGAATCGCTTCAACTGACGCCGGGGATGACCGGTATCGACGGCACCTTGGGTTATGGTGGCCATGCGGCAAAAATCCTCGGATGCATTTCGCCTGACGGGAAATTGATCGGGCTGGATCTGGATCCGGTCGAACTTCCAAAAACGGAAAACCGGTTGCGTGCGCTCGGATATGACGAGGAACGGTTCGAAGCGGTTCGCTCGAATTATGCCGGTATTGCCAAAGTGATCGCTCAACGTGGTATCACCGGAGTGGATTTTATTTTTGCAGATCTCGGCTGTTCGTCGATGCAGTTCGACGATCCGTCCCGCGGTTTCAGTTTTAAAACCTCCGGCCCGCTCGACATGCGGATGAATCCGAATCGGGGAGTTTCCGCGGCCGATTGGTTGGAAAAAATTTCAGCCGAAAAATTGGAGATCGCACTGCACGATCATTCCGATGAACCACGAGCAGAATCACTCGCCACCGCGCTGGCCGGGAGGAAATTTTCCGGAACGATTCAGCTCGCCCATGCGATTCGTGACGCCGTGCGAGAAAGCGATGAGGATGAAATGCAGCTCACGGTGCGCCGCGTTTTTCAGGCGATTCGCATCGCGGTGAACGAGGAGTTCGTGGCGCTCGATGCGTTTTTACGGGTGCTTCCGGACTGCCTGAAAAGCGGCGCGCGGGCCGCCATTCTAACCTTTCATTCCGGCGAAGACCGTCGGGTAAAACAGGCTTTTAAGGCAGGAATCCGCAGCGGGATTTTCTCCGAAATGAATGAGCAAGTGATCACCGCCGGACCTGAGGAACGTCGATTGAATCCGCGAAGCAGTTCGGCGAAACTGCGTTGGGTGAAAAAATCCTAACGGCTTCCAGACTCGAAGTTGGCACTGAGGGTGCTTTTGTCGGCGCATGAAATTGCTCAGCATCCAGGTGGGGAAACCAAAAACCGTGGGTGTCGCCGGTGCCGCGAATCCGATGGATCGCGAATGGACGACCGCATTTTTTAAGGAACCGGTGAGCGGACCGGTTTATGCGGGCGAGCTCGGACTCGATGGCGATGGTCAGGGAGATATGTCAGTCCATGGCGGACCGGATAAGGCGATTAATATTTATCCGCAGGATCACCACGCCTACTGGTTGAAAGACCTGGGTATCGAAATGCCGCACGGAGCATTTGGTGAAAATTTCACCACGCAGGGAATGACAGAAGATGAGGTCTGCATCGGCGATATTTTCCGCATGGGACCGGTTTTACTTCAAGTCACGCAACCCCGCGAACCGTGCTGGAAACTCGCACGCCGTTGGCGGGTCAAGGATCTCGCATTGCGCGTCCAAACGACGGGAAAAACCGGCTGGTACTTCCGCGTGTTAGAAGAGGGGATCGTCGAAGCACCGAGCGAGTTCGAATTCGTAAAATGTCTTTATCCTCACTGGACCATCACCGAGGCGAATCAGATCATGCATCACCGCAAGACCAACTGGCAAGCTGCCCACGAGCTCGCCGAGTGCCCGGAACTCGCGCAGACTTGGAAGACCGCTTTGTCACTGCGTGCCACCACCAAAACCGTCGCAAGTTCAGAAGCACGGTTGGGGGGAAATGATATCTAACCGATCTTTTCGATTACTCGATATTTTGAACCTGCTCGCGGATCTTTTCGATCTCGGTTTTTGCCTCGACCACGGTTTGGGCAATGGTCGCATCATTCGCTTTGGATCCGATCGTGTTGAATTCGCGAAACAGTTCCTGACATAAAAAATCCAACGCACGTCCTGGCGGTTCGGTGCCATCCAGATATTCCCGGAATTTCGCAAAGTGGGAATCCAAGCGAGTGATTTCCTCAGTGATATCACACCGGTCCGCGTAGATCGCCAGTTCTTTGACGACTCTCTCGTCACTGATATCGATTTCCAAACCCGCATCGCGCAAACGTTTGGTCATCAACTCGCGTTGACGGATCGGACGATGAGGAGCTTCGAGTTCAATTTTCCGGGTATACAAATCGAGCTGCGCTAATCGGTTGAGGAAATCATTTTTCAAATCCTCACCTTCGCGTGCGCGCATCGCGAGCAGTTGTACCAAGGCATCCGCCAATGCAGGTTCAATCGCTGCCCACGCGGATTCCGGATCCACCGGCTCTGAGCCGATCGCAAGTAATCCCGGCTGGCGAAGATAATCCGATGCCACAGGAAGAACATCGCGGCCGATGGTTTTGCTCAGTTCGAGAAATGCGTTTTCAAAAGCCACCGCCAGCGACCGGTCCACACGAACCGCCGCGTCACTGGTTTTTTTAGCTTCGAGATTTAACGAAACCTGCACCCGCCCGCGCGCAATGACCGCGAGAACCTGTTTGCGAATGCGCGCATCCAGCTCCGAAAGTTCGCGCGGCGCCTGAACGACAATCTCCGCCTGCTTCCGGTTCACCGAACTCAGCTCCACCGTCGCCTGCCATAACTCCGTCCCCGCCGCCCCACGGCCAAATCCTGTCATCGAATGCATGTCCCCACCTTCAGGATTTCCCAGAGCAGAAGCAAGCGGCAATGGCAAGCGCGGCGCACCGCCATTTGGCGGCTTCGATGGAAACTTGCAATCCGATGGAAGATGGAGTTATACTTGGGACGCCGAAAACCGGTTGATCGCCATGCAAACCCACCCCAGCGCCATCGCCGCCGGCATCCCCATCAAGCGCGTGGAATACCAATACGACGCCGACAGCCGCCGAATCGCCCGCGCCGAACCGGTCTGGGATAGCGCGAACGCCACCTTCCAACCCGACCCATCACCCACTCGCTATATCTGGAAAAACTGGACCCTGCTCGCCGAATTCACCCTCGAAGCCAGCATCTCAAAAATCACCAAAACCTATCTCTGGGGCCTCGACCTCGCCGAAAGCCTCGACCAAACCAGCAACGTCGGCAACCTCCTTGCCATCCTCGACCCAACCGGTCCCACTCCCATCACCCTCCTCCCAACCTACGACAGCAACGGCAACATCATCTCCTTAGCTGACGCCGCCACCGCCACTAAAGCCATCACCTACGAATACGACGCCTTCGGCCAACAAGTCATCAAAACCAACCACGCCGCCCTAGAAAACAAACCCGCCGCCCTGATCGAGGCCGTAGAAAGAAACCAATGGTCCTTCAGCACCAAACCCGAAGACCCTACCACCGGCCTGCATTACTATGGCTACCGGTTTTATGATTCGTGCAAAGGCAGATGGATTAACAGAGATCCGATCGAAGAAGAAGGTGGGATAAATTTGTATGGGTTTGTCGGAAACGATGGAATAAATTATACAGACATAAATGGCCTATATATCCATCCGTTAGAAAGTTATGCCCGTGCACTCGCTTTATTCAATCAGGTTAGAAATGGAGAAATTGACGATAAGCTTGCGCATTGCATGGCTCATTGCATGTTATCAAGCGGCTTATTTGATTTTGGAACTTCACATGTTGCCGGTGCGGGAAAAGAAATTTTAGACCAGCTATTTGGAGGTGGGTGGGATACCGAAGATATGAATGTAAACGCCGACGGGCGTGAATGTGGGAACCCTACAATGAATGCTACGAAATGTAAATGTTGCTGTGAGGAGGCGGGGCATTGATGTAAGTTCAATTTTTAGACCGCTTATGTAAAACTTTTCAAATGAAAAAGAATTATATTTTCTATTGTGTGTTCATCGTATTAATCTTATCTCTTTTATTAAGGATATTTTATTTGCAAAGTCTTCTAAGTTCTATGCCGCCTATCAGCGTTAGAAATCTAGATTCTTTTAATGCTTGGAAAGGAACTTCAGATGCTGATTTATATATTTCATCTGATGGCAAATTTAAAATGGTGGTATGTCAGCCTCTTACCTTTATTAACTCAAGTCCAAAGGTCTATATTTTTAGCTCTGACAATGATTTGCTATACTTTTTAAAAGATGTTGGGGATGCTAAAAATGAAATAATTGAAGAGAGAGCATTTCCAGGTTTAAATTGGAATAAAGTGAATTTCACAGTCAGTCATAGGCATTGACCGTGCAAACTCAAAAAAGGAAACAGTGGCAGCCATGTAAGCGTCTTACCGGGTGCCTCTGTCATAAGCGTCGTAGCTGTATTACCTACGACGCTTATGATAGACCGGGAAGCCGGCGAATTTCTTAAGACCGACGTATTGGGCCGCGTGAGGATCCGGCCGGAGGAACGGGAAAAAATGCTCGATGCGTTCGAGCTAGGGGGCATGAGCGGCCAGGCCTTCGCCATCCATCATGGCATCGAGGTTCAAACCTTCGCATCGTGGATTTAGAAACGCAGGGTAAGCGCCCTGTAGGACACTTACCCTACGAAGATGCGCCGGTACGAGTTGCCTCGGATATTATGTCCCGGTTACCGGGGGGTTAGAAGGAACGGGTGGCATTTTTTGTTAGATGACTGCCTTCATGTTAGGTGGGTCTTGGCAGAGGGAATGATTTAACGTCGTTGTTTCCGAGAGGGCCCGGTTCGATTTTTTGGATTGCTTTTTTGAGAGTTAAGTGATTGAGTGTGTTTGTCCGCTCGGCGGACGAGGATGTAAGAGTCCTTGTAGATAGCGGTTGGCATCAGCCGCAATGGTGCCACTTGCCGATCCAAAGGTCGGGGGGGTGGCGGTGTATGTCCAAGCTGCCTTCTTTGGGAGGTAGCTAAAGACCGTCACAGCCGTCTATCTACGGTTCTCTTAACTCCCCGTCCACCCGGAAGGACTGTTGATTCCGTTCCGATGATTGCGACTTTTCTGTTACGAAACCGGTTTGCTTCGCTTGGTGTCGAAGTGGGCGGGTGGTGTGTACTAGGTTTGTCGTATTTTGAGCGGTTGAGTGATGTGTGATTGATTGATCCCCCGAAAGACTCCCCCAATGAAATTCCCCAGCTACCCCCGATTTTTTCTGCTGCAACAAGTGAATTTAACACGCCGGCTAAAGCCAGTGCTCCGTTAAGAAAAAGGATACTTCCCCCTGGTGCGGAGTCGGGGCGCGCGACCCGACTTTGGCATATCTGGTTTTAGATATCTTTTGGTTTCGCTGGATAGGGTGACACGCTATCCAAAGGTGAACGACGTCCCTTTCGGAGGGTCGGCGAGGGTGAACTGTAATGTAGCAAACGTGGTTCGTGACGCTGATCCTCCGATTTCTTAAAGCCGGTTTTTGGTCATGGATGAGTGGTGATTTGCTGTCCTGGTTTTCTTTAGAAGCTGTTCAGTGACTTCGGATTCTTTGGGGAAAGGCATGGGAGCCGCTTTAGCGGTTCGCGGATGGATGCGGTATTGTTAGCGATTGCTTTTTTCTTCGGACTGGTGGCCCAGCAATTGCGGCTGCCGCCGTTGGTGGGGTTTTTGGTTTCAGGGTTTGTGCTTCAGGCTTTTGGTCAGAAGGGCGGCGAGGCTTTGCACGTGGTTGCGGAGTTGGGGGTGACGTTGATGCTTTTTAGTATCGGGGTGAAATTGCGGGTGCGGACTTTGGCGAGGCCGGAGATCTGGGTGGGGACTTCGCTTCACACGTTGCTGGTGGTGCTTTTTTTCGCACCGGTTTTGTTGGGGATTGGCACGTTGGCGGGTCAGGCGGCGGGGCTTGAGTGGCGGACGGCATTGTTGATTTCGTTCGCGCTGAGTTTTTCCAGCACGGTTTTTGCGGTCAAAAGTTTAGAGGAGAGTGGTGACATGGGAGCGATGCATGGACGGATCGCGATTGGCATGTTGATCATGCAGGACATTCTGGCGGTGCTTTTCCTAACGTTCTCGACCGGTAAGGTTCCTTCGGTGTGGGCGCTGGCGCTGATTGGCGTGCTGGTGCTCGGTCGGCGTGGGTTGGGGGGATTGATCGCGCGGTGCGGTCATGGTGAAATGATCACACTTTGTGGGCTGTTCCTGGCACTGGTGGTCGGGGCGAAGAGTTTTGAATGGGTGGGGCTGAAAGCGGATTTAGGCGCGTTGTTTGTGGGCGTGCTGGCCGGATCGCATCCGCGGTCGAAGGAGCTGAGCAAGTCGCTGAGTGGAGTGACGGATCTTTTCCTGGTGGGGTTTTTCCTGCAAATTGGGTTGGAAGGGCCGGTCTCGTGGCAAGGGGTTTGGTGGGCATTGTTGTTGTTGCTGCTACTGCCTTTGAAAGGGGTCGCGTTTTTTGGTTTGCTGACGCGTTTTCATTTGCGGGCGCGGACGTCGTGGATGGCGGGGTTGACGCTTTCGACCTACAGCGAGTTCGGGTTGATCGTGATGGCGCTGGGGGTGGGGAAAGGTTGGCTGCCGGGGGAATGGTTGGTGGCGATGGCGATTGGTTTGTCGCTGAGTATTTTGGTCGCCGCACCGGTCAATCGAAAGGCGGAGGAGCTTTACGATCCGATCAGTGATTTTCTCAAACGTTTCGAAACGGCGGGGACGCATCCGGATGACTTGCCGATTGAGACGAATGGCGAACGGATTGCGATTTTCGGAATGGGGCGGGTAGGGATGGTGGCGTATCAAAATCTGGAGCGGCGGTATCCGGGGCGGGTGATCGGGTTTGATCGCGACCCGGTGGCGGTGGCAGTCCACCAGGAATTTGGGCGAAACGTGTTGCTTGCGGACGCGACCGACTCGGATTTTTGGGAACGGGTGAAGGTGGCGGAAACGATCGATTTAGTGGTGCTGGCGATGCCAAAACACAGTGCGAACGTGCATGCCGCCAAGACGTTAAAGCGTCACGATTTCCAAGGTGTCGTCACGGCAACCGGGAAGTTTGATGACGAGGTGAAAGAGCTGCGAAGTCTCGGGCTGGATACGGCTTTCCATCTCTACAACGAAGCCGGTGCCGGTTTCGCCGATCATGTCGCGCAGGTGTTTGTGCAACAGCGGCCGGACCTGGCAAGCGAGTGGCGAAGGTCGGGCGAGGGGAAAACGCTGGAGGATGAACGTGGGTGAGGTCGGCGTGGGTGGCGGTGCGTGGATTCGTCATCCGATGGCTTTATGCGGGATTTTCCGGAATGAAATCGGGACTCATGCCTTTAGGGTGGAGGACCATGACGACACGACGAAATTTTATCACGGCGGCGGCAATGACGGGGGTAGCGGTTGCGGGATCGCAATTGATGGCGCAAAAAGAGGCGGCGGGAGCCAAAAAACCGGGGGGGCGGTATCGGCCGCCGATGAACTTTGGGTTGGGTGGGGTGGCGCTGGGGAATGCATTTAAAATCACCCCGGACGCGCAGGCGGTTGAAACGATGGAGGCGGCGTGGGCGGCGGGGATTCGGTATTTCGATACTTCGCCTTGGTATGGGCTGGGAATCAGCGAGCGGCGAATGGGACATTTCCTCGACGGCCAGGATAAAAACGACTTCGTCATTTCCACCAAGATCGGCCGATTGCTGGTGCCTGATGCGAAATTCGACGGCACGATGTGGAAGGGAAAGCTCGGCTTTAACTACAAATACGATTATACGGCGGAAGGAACGCGGCGCTCGATCGAGGACAGTTTGCAGCGGATGGGGCTTTCCAGTTTAGACATCGTTTTCATTCACGACCTTTCGCCCGACAACGCTGACATGAAAGATAAGTGGACCGAATATTTTGATATTGCCGTCAAGGGCGCGATGCCGGAACTGACGAAGATGCGGGAGGAAGGTTTGATTAAAGGTTGGGGGCTTGGGGTGAACCGGCCGCAACCGATTCTCAAAACACTCGAAGTCGCCGAGCCGGACGTTTTCCTCGCGGCGACGCAGTATTCGCTGATGAAGCATGAGGATGCGCTGAACGATCTTTTCCCGGTTTGTGAAAAGCATGGCGTGTCGTTGGTGATGGGCGCGCCGTTGAACGCGGGATTTTTGGCCGGGGTGGACCGGTATGATTACGGTCCGACGATTCCCGAGGGTTTTAAAGAAAAGCGTGAAAAGATGTCGGCGATCGCCAAAGCTCACGGAACGGATCTGCGCACGGCGGCCTTGCAATTCACCCTCGCGCCACCGGTGGTCGCGGCGACGATTCCGGGGGCACGCGGAGCCGAACAGGTCCAGCAGAATGCGGAGTCGATGAAAGCGAAAATTCCGGCGGCTTTTTGGGCGGAGATGAAGGAGGAGAAGCTGATTGCGGAGAACGCGCCGGTTCCAGGATAGCTTCCAGAAGCTAGAATCAAGAGTCCAGAGAGATGCGATCATCTTGATTCTGGATTCTTGGCTCTTGATTCTTGAGGGCTGCGTCCCGACTCTTTCGCATGGCGAAGGTGTTGGTGGGACTTTCCGGAGGAGTGGATAGCTCCGTGGCGGCGGCGTTGCTCGTGGAGCAAGGCCACGACGTCGCGGCGGGATACATGAAAAACTGGATCAACGAAGAAGGGATTCCGGGGGACTGCCCGTGGGAGCAGGATATCGAGGATGCGCGGGCGGTGGCGAAGACGCTGGGGATTGAGTTTCGCGTGATCGATTTGATCGATTCTTACAAAGATCGGATCGTCGATTATTTGGTTGAGGGCTACCGGTCTGGCATCACGCCGAATCCAGATGTTTGGTGCAATCGTGAGATGAAATTCGGGGTGTTTCTGGATTATGCGCTCGGTCAGGGATTCGAGCATGTGGCAACCGGTCATTACGCTCGTCGGCGGGTGTTGCCGGATGGCTCGGCGGCGATTTTGCGCGGCGCGGATCCGAACAAGGATCAGAGTTACTTTTTGTCGTTGATGACGCAGTTTCAGGCGGCGCATGCGCTTTTTCCAACCGGTGAAATGTTGAAGCCGGAAGTGCGGGAAGTTGCGCGTCGGTTTGCGCTACCGGTTGCGGAGAAAAAGGACAGTCAGGGGATTTGTTTTCTCGGACAGGTCAAGATGAGCGACTTTTTGCGGCATTATGTTGCGGATTCGCCGGGCGAAATCGTGGACACAACCGGTCGGGTTTTAGGCGAACATCAAGGGCTGCATCTTTATACGTTGGGTCAGCGAAAAGGGCATGGGGTCGCGTCGCCGAGAGAAGGAATGGCTTATGTCGTCGTTGGAAAGGAACCTGCGAAAAACCGCTTGGTCGTTGGCTGGGATTTGCCGGAAACCGAAGGGCTTTATACGAAGGAATGCATCGTTGGGACGTTGTCAGCGTTGAACGAACCGTTCGATAAAAAGCGTCTGGTCGATGCGCAGCCACGTTACCGGGCGAAGGCGGAACCGGCGATGCTGGAACCGGTCGAGGACGGGAAAATCCGGCTGACTTTCCAGAAGCCGCAGCGGGCGATCGTGCCGGGGCAGATCTGCGCGCTGTATGACGGCGGCCGGATGCTGGGCGGCGGGGTTTTTGAGAGTGTGGGGTGAACAAGGAGAGGCGATCTCCGAATCGCCGTCTCGAAGACTTATAAACTGGGCGATCCGGAGATCGCCCTTACTACTGATCAACCACCGGTGCGGGGGCGCTTTTTCTTGGGTTCTTCGGTGTTGGCCAAATTTCCGCCTTTTGCTTTTTGCATTTCGGCTTGGCGTTCGGCGGCGCGTTGGACCCAGCTTTTTTTGCCGTTGTCTTTGCGGGCTTTGAGCTCGGGCTCGGGGATTTTGTTCATCAGCCAGGTTTGGCCGATGGAGAAAATGTTCTGAGTCGTCCAGTAGAGCGCGAGAGCGGAGGCGAAGTTATAACAGAAGAAGAAAAAGATGAACGGCATGAACATCACGATGCGCTGCTGCATTTTGTCACCGGTTTTCGGTGTCATCTGCATTTGCAGGAAGCTGGTGATGGCCATCACGATCGGGAGAATGTTGATGGGCAATTCCGTGCCGAGGATTGGCAAGGCGAACGGCAGGTGGAACGTGTAAAGCGTGTCCGGTTGGGAAAGGTCTTGAACCCAGAGGAAGCTTTCGTGGCGGAGTTCGACCGCGTATTGGAGCATCCGGTAGAAGCCGAAGAAGATCGGAATCTGGATCACCATGGGCAGGCAGCCGCCGAGTGGGTTGATGCCGAATTTCCGGTAAAGGCCCATCATCTCGGTGTTGAGCTTGTTCGGATCGTCCGGGTATTTTTCCTTCAGCTTGGCGATTTCCGGCTGGAGCTTGCTCATCCGCTTCATCGTGCGGGTGGACTTCGCGTGGAGCGGCCAGATGAAAAGGCGGACGATCACCGTAAGGAAAATGATCGAAAGGCCCCATGCCCATTTGTTCGCGACCTTGTCGAACAGGTGGTGGAGGTTATTCAGCAACCAGTTGAGCGGGCGGGAAACCCACCAGAACCATCCGTATTGCATCAGATCACCCCAACCTTCGCCGCCGGCGTGGTCCATTTTGCGGAGCATCGTGTTGTCCTTGGGGCCTACGAAAATCTGGTAGTCGATCGATTGTTGTTCACCCGTTGCAAGCGATGCATCGGGGAAACGAAGGCCGGCGCGGATCGATTGAACCGGGGCCTTGCCGTTCGGCAGGTTGACGAATTCGTGTTTCGCCCAAAGCGTGGTGGCTTCCGGGTTTTTCGGGCGGAGGACCGTGGAGAAAAACTGGTTGGTGACGCCGCCATATTGCATGGTTTCGGTCGGGCTGAAGAATACATCTTTCGCCGCTGAGATCATGCCGCCTTTGAACACGCCGCCGTGCTCGAAGTGCATGCTGCCATTTTCGCGCCAGAAGAAACCGGTTTGCTGAGCAACCTCCGATTGATAAAGCGGTGCGGCTTCACCGAGGAAAATGCTCCATTGGTTCAGATTGAGCGAAACCGGAGCCGCGTTCTCAAACTGCATCGAGAGGTCGAGCAGGTAAGGCGAGCCCGGCTTGCCCGATTGATCGAGGCTGTAGATTTTTTTCGCAACCAGACCGGAGGCGAGTTTGGCGATGTAGACGACTTTTTTTCCTGCGACCGATTCGGCTTCGTTGTAGGCGTAGGGGATGTTTTCGATCGATTCGTCTTCACCGGTGAGGGCACCGATCGGGCCGCCGCCAAACCGGTTGACGCGGACGCGGCGGGTGAGGCTGCCGACTTCGAATTCGTCTTTGAATTCGGCGTATTTGATGCCGCCACCGATGTTGGTGAAGGTAAAGATGACTTTTTCGTTTTCTAGCGTGATCAGCGTTTCCTCGGTCGGCGGGGGCGGTGGATCGATGGTCAGTCCGGCGGTAGGGGCTGCGGCGGGGTCGGTGCTGGTGGCTTCCGGGGCGGCGGCTTTTTGAGCGGCTTGGGCGCGGTCCAAATAGGCGGCGTTTTCCTGCTGCTTTTTGGAGGTGTAGTAGAAGTTTGCGGCCAGCAGCCCTCCGCAGAGAGCGATGATGATCCAAGTTTTACGATCGTACATGAGGAAAAGGGTCGGATGCGTTAGGGATGAGGAGACTTGTCGTGGCAGGAGCAATGAGACCGCTCGCAGGAAGTCGTGGCTGACGGGACGGGGTCATAACCGTGACCGCCCCATGGATGACAGCGTAAAATCCGGCAAATTCCGAGCCATGAGCCGCGGAGCGGTCCGTGGAGTTCAACGGCTTCGAGAAAATAGTGCGAACACGTCGGGGAATATCGGCAACCTGAGGCCGGTCCGGCGATCGCTTTCAGCATGGGATTGAGGATTCGTTGGTAAAAACGAATCAGAATCCGGATCACGGCGGTGAGAAATCGCGAGATCACTTCGGTGCGTCGGGTCGGGGGAAAAGGCCGAGGCGTTTCGCTTGGCGAACCCAATCTGCGGCGAGTTCGTCGTAACTCGCTTTTGAGGCACCGGGGCGGGCGATGGTGACGAGAAATCGGCGAATTTCCGAAAAATTCGGTGCGTGTTCCTGGACGAGAGCACGGAAACGGCGGCGGAGAAGCACGCGTTCGTGGGCTTTTCCGCTGCGTTTGGTCGTGATGAAACCGGTCCGGATCGTTTCCAGAGACGGATCAGGCAACGTGCTTAAAATGACGAACCGGCCTGCTTTCGCTTGGCCGGTGGTCTTGACGCGCGCGAAGTCCGCGCGCTGGTTCATACTGCATTTCCGCGGGAGGCGCATGATTGAGATGCGTAAGGCATCCTAGCGACTCAAGGGGGCAACACTTAGGAGTGTTGCTGCGAGTGACGCTCGTATTGAAGCTCGACGCCCTTAGGAATGAGGCGCTTACGGCCTTTTTGGCGGCGGCGGCGGATGATGTCGCGGCCGGATTTCGTGGCCATGCGTGCGCGGAAACCGAATTGGTTTTTGCGGGTACGCTTGGATGGCTGATAAGTGCGTTTGCTCATGGCGGATGCCTAAATTTAAAGAATTAAAAAACCGTCCGTCTGGCGGCGCGGGAGCGGGACTTTAGGGGTAGCGGCTCCCTTGTCAATCCACCAATGGTAAAAAAATTTGGCTTTGGCGAATTCTTGACCGATTCGGGCGAATGGAATGGCGCGATTTTGCATCGATTTTTCATGTAATGCCAGATCGGGCAGGGTCGTAGTGTAGAAATGCGTTGCTGGATCGGTGCCTTCCTGTTGGTCCCTGCGGTGGTGGCGGGGGACGATGGTGGGGCGGTATTTGAGGCGGCACGCGAGGTTTTGGAACATCAATGTCTCGAATGCCATACGGCGAAGGAGCGGAAAGGCGAGTTGGTTTTAGAAACGCGCGACGGGTTCACCAAAGGCGGTGATTCCGGGAGTTCGTTGCGACCGGGAAATCCCGGCGCTTCGGAACTGATCCGGCGACTTCGGTTGCCGGGAGGTGATGACGAATTGATGCCGCCGAAAAAGCACGGCCCGCCGCTCAGTCATGGCGAAATTTCCGCATTGGAAAAATGGATCGAAACCGGTGCGCCCTGGCCGGAGGGGCAAATTCTCGCACCCCGGGCGAAAACCGCATTGCCTCGCTGGGATGCCGCGCCGGATCCGGAAATCGTCTCGATCGAAATTTTTCCGAAAAACGTCACGCTTGAAACCGCCGCCGATTTTCACCGGGTGCTGGTGATCGCCCATTTGAAAGACGCCTCCACGCACGACATTTCCCGGCAATCGAAACTTTCGCTCGGCGATGCTTCATTGGCGCGGCTCAACGGCACGACTCTCACTCCGAAAAAGGATGGCGCGACCTACTTGGCGGTCGATTATCGTGGACGGAAAGCGCAGATACCGGTGGTGGTCAAAGGTGCGGAAACGCCTCGGCCGATTTCTTTTCAGCTCGACGTGATGCCGGTGATCACGGCGGCCGGTTGCAATACCGGTTCCTGTCACGGTTCGGCGCGCGGGCAGGATGGCTTTCATCTGTCGCTTTATGGTTTTGATCCGAAGGGGGATCATTTTCGCCTGACCTCGGAAATGGCGGGCCGTCGGATCAATCTCGCGCTGCCGGAAGAATCGCTGCTGGTCACGAAAGCCGTGGGTGATGTGCCGCATACCGGGGGCAAGCTGATGGAAAAAGGCAGCCCATTTTACAAAACGATCGTCGAGTGGATCCGCGCCGGAGCGATTTTTGATGAAGGGGAAATTCCCCAGCCGACGGGCATCGAAGTGGAGCCGAAGGGGCTCGTGCTAACCGGTCCTGACATCAAAATGCCGTTCACGGTGAGGGCGAAATATTCCGATGGGACGGATCGCGATGTTTCGACGCTGTCGAACTTTTCGTCGTCCAATGATCATTCGGTTTCGATCGATGCGCGTGAGGGAGTTGCCACTTCGAAACATCGCGGGGAGGCCTTTTTGCTCGCCCGGTTTCACACCTTCACCGAAGGGTCGCAGGCGATCGTGGTGCCTGAGGACTTGGCCTACACGCGTCCGGAATTTCTCGCGTTCAATGAGATCGATGAGCGGGTGGGCGAGAAGTTGAACCAATTGAGGATCGTCCCGTCCGACCTCGCGGAGGATGAAATTTTTCTACGCCGGGTTTTTCTGGATGTGATCGGCCTGCCACCCACGGAGGAAGAACGGAAAATATTCCTCAGCGATACTCGACCGGGAAAACGGGAGATCCTGATCGATGATCTGCTTTCGCGAAAAGAATTCACCGAGATGTGGGTGATGAAATGGGCTGAGCTGATGCAGATCCGCACGTCCAATCAGGGCCAGCAAAAGGTTTCTTACAAAGCGGCGCTGGGGTATTACCAGTGGCTGCGGGAACGCATCGCAGGCAACGTTCCGTTCAATGAATGGGTTCGTGAACTTTTGTCTGCGGAAGGTGGGACCTTTTCCAATCCGGCGACGAATTTTTTCCAGGTCGAGCAAGATGTTTTAAAGCTCACGGAAAATGTGGCGCAGGTTTTCATGGGCACGCGGATTCAATGCGCGCAATGTCACAACCATCCGTTCGACCGCTGGACGATGGATGACTATTATGGCTTTGCTGCCTTTTTTGCTCAGGTGAAACGCAAGCCGGCGGAAGATCCGCGTGAGCGGGTGATTTACGATGAAGGTGGCGAAATCCAGAATCCGGTGACGAAGCGGAATGTTGAACCAAAATTTCTCGGAGGAGCGAAACCGGATCTGAAAAATCAGTCGCGACGGAAAGCGGTGGCCGATTGGTTGGTGTCACCGGAAAATCCCTGGTTCGCGCGCAATGTGGTCAATATCGTGTGGGCGCATTTTCATGGGGTGGGCATCGTCGAACCGGTGGATGATGTCAGGGTTTCCAATCCGCCCTCGAACCCGGAACTGTTAGATGCCCTCGCGGAAAAATTCATTTCCTATCACTATGATTTTAAAAAGCTGGTTCGTGATATCTGCACTTCACGCACCTATCAATTGTCGAGCCGCACGAATGATACAAACGTGACCGATTCACGAAATTTCTCACACTCGACGATTCGCCGGGTGCGGGCGGAAGTGTTGCTCGACGCCATTTCGCAAATCACCGGTACGCCGAACAAGTTTAAAGGTCTTCCGCCGGGGGCTCGGGCGGTTCAGATCGCCGATGGGAATACATCGAACTATTTCCTCACAACGTTTGGCCGTGCGACGCGGGCGACGGTTTGTTCCTGCGAGGTGAAAATGGAGCCGAATCTTTCGCAAGCGCTTCATTTGCTCAATGGTGACACCACGCACCGGCGCATCCGACAGGGGAAGGTCGTGGAGAAATTATATGCGGAGAAAAAATCGCCGTCGGAAATCATCGATCAACTTTATATCAAAACGCTGAGTCGTAAGCCGACGCCGGAGGAACGTGAAAAGTTACTCAAAGTGGTTTCCCAAGTCGAAGGCGCGGAGCAGACCCGAGAGGTGCTTGAAGATATTTTTTGGTCGTTGTTGAACTCGAAGGAATTCATCTTCAACCATTGATTTTTACCTTGAGAAACGTAGCCCCTGATCAGGCGGAAGCGAGGCAACCGGGGCAGTTTTGGGCGCGGTGACCGGGGACGATTTCCTCGAAGGGAGGATGTTCATTTACCAGACAAAGCTCGGGTTTTCCCAGACGGTTGCGTGGCTTGAAGGAGCAACCGGTGGGTGGTCGGGTGAGATCCGGGGGTAAACCGGGAATGGTATAAAGCGTTTCGCCTTTGGCTTGAGCGGCGGGGATGGATTTTAAAAGCGACCGAGTGTAGGCGTGAAGGGGATTGCGGAAAAGCTCATCTTTTGGCGCGCTTTCGATGATGCGCCCGGCATACATCACGTTGATCGAGTCACAGATTTCCGAGACCACGGCCAAGTCATGGGTGATGAAAATCACGGCGGTGCCAAGTTCGCGTTGGCGATCGCGGATCAGATCGAGCACTTGCTTTTGAACTGTGACATCCAGCGCGGTCGTCGGTTCATCACAAATCAACAACTCGGGTCGAGTGATCAAGGCCATGGCGATCATCACGCGCTG
>DBTN01000016.1:58495-99246 GCA_002307065.1 Akkermansiaceae bacterium UBA1315
CATCACGCGCTGGCGCATGCCGCCGGAAAACTCGTGCGGATAGGAATCAATGCGTTTTTCCGGGTCGGGGATTCCCACTTCTGCCAGGGCGTCGATCGCCCGGTGCAGGGCTTTTTTTCCGTGGAGATTTTCGTGCAGCGCGAGCGGTTCGGTCAACTGAGCGCTGACTTTCATAAACGGGTTCAGCGAGGTCATCGGATCTTGGAAAATCATCGTGATGCGTTTTCCTCGGATTTTGCGCAGCTCGTTTTCGCGGGTCTTTAAAAGATCCACGCCATCGAACAACGCCTGGCCGGAATGAATGCGCCCGGGCGGCTGGGGAATCAGCCCCAACAGGGAATAACACGTCACCGATTTTCCCGAACCAGATTCGCCGACGATGCCGACAGTTTCGCCTTTTCCGACGGTGAAGGAAACGTCTTCGACCGCGTGCGTCACGCCGTTGCGCGTGTGGAAGCGGGTGGTCAGATTTTTGACGTCGAGCAGCGGCATGTTGTCGAATGATAGACGACCGGTCTGGAAGTGCAAGCGTGTGACCGGTCGGCAACGGAGCGGAAATTCTAACGAGAAAGGAGCGATGGACCGCTTCGATTTCCTTGCACGGTTGTGAAACAAAATATTTGACCAATTTGGATGCTAAGTGAATTTCCTTCAGAAACATCGGTCGAGCCATTTACGGACGGCCAAATCTCGCTTATCACTTGGATGGAGGAACCATTATGGGATTAGATAAACTGACTCAGAAACTTCAGGAAGCGCTTCAATCGGCCCAGCGGATTGCGTCAAAATCCGCCCACTCCGAGTTGAAAAGCCCGCACGTTTTGCTCGCCCTTCTTCAGCAAGAAGGCGGGATCGTCACGCCGATTTTACAAAAGGCAGGTGCCGACGTGAATCGGTTGAAGGCCTCGGTGGCAGCCGCCCTGGCCCGGGAACCCAGCGTCCAAGGCGCGAGCACCCAGCCGCAGATCAGTGTGGGCCTGCGCGCCACCTTGGAAGCGGCGGACGAGGCCCGCGAGTCGATGGGCGACGATTACTTGAGCGTGGAACATTTTTTGATCGGCGCGTTGAAAGGCGATTCGCCCGCGGGCGTGCTTTTAAAAGAAGCTGGGCTGGATGAGAAAAAAATCCGGGAGGCGATCGGCAGCGTTCGTGGCTCGCAAAAGGTGACGGATGACGCGCCTGAAGGAAAATACCAGACGCTGGAGAAATACGGAACGGACCTGACCGCTCGTGCTCGTGAGGGGAAAATCGACCCGGTGATCGGTCGGGATCACGAAATCCGGCGGGTGCTGCAGGTGCTTTCACGTCGCACCAAAAACAATCCGGTTTTGATTGGCGAGCCCGGCGTCGGGAAAACCGCGATCGTCGAAGGCCTCGCGCGCCGCATCGTTTCCGGCGACGTGCCGGACGCGATGAAAAACAAGCGCATCATCGTCATGGACCTCGGCGGAATGCTGGCCGGGGCGAAATATCGTGGCGAATTTGAAGACCGGTTGAAGGCGTTTTTGAAAGAAGTGACGGACTCGCAGGGTCAGATCATTCTTTTCATCGATGAGCTCCACACCATCGTCGGCGCTGGCGCGAGTGAAGGTGCGGTCGATGCATCCAATCTCCTGAAGCCTCAACTCGCCCGTGGCGAGCTGCATACCATCGGCGCGACCACGCTGGATGAATACCGCAAATACATCGAAAAAGATGCGGCGTTGGAGCGTCGTTTCCAACCGGTTATGGTCGGTGAGCCGTCCGTTGAAGATGCGATTGCGATTCTTCGTGGTTTGAAGGAACGGTATGAGGTTCACCATGGCGTGCGCATCCAAGACGGCGCGTTGGTGGCGGCGGCGACCCTTTCCGACCGCTACATTTCGGGACGGTTTCTTCCCGACAAGGCCGTGGATTTGGTCGACGAGGCGGCATCACGATTGAAGATCGAGCTCGATTCGATGCCGACTGAGATCGACGTGCTGGAGCGGCAAATTCTCCAACTTGAAATGGAAAAGAAGGCGCTCGAAAAAGAAACCGATAAAGCCTCCGCAGCCCGTTTGGAAAAAGTCCGGGAAGAGCAGGCGAACCTTCGCGAGGAATCTTCCGGTTTGATGGCGCAGTGGCGGAATGAAAAAGGAATCATCGATGAAGTGCGAGCGTCGCAGGAAAAAATCGAGTCGCTCAAAGGCGAGGCGGAACGTGCCCAGCGCATCGGCGATTTGACCCGCGCGTCACAGATCACCTACGGAGATTTGCCAGAGGCGAACAAGGCGCTGGAGGAGGCGATGTCCCATTTGAGCTCGCTCCAAGCGACAGGCGCACTGCTGAAGGAAGAAGTGACGGAGGAAGACATCGCCCGCGTGATTTCGTCCTGGACCGGTATTCCCGTGAACCGGTTGCAAGAAGGCGAGAAACAAAAGCTGGTGACGATGGAACAGCGCCTCGGTGAACGAGTGGTCGGCCAGAAAAAGGCGATTCGTGCGGTGGCCAATGCGGTCCGCCGGGCACGCGCCGGGTTGCAGGACGAAAATCGACCCATCGGCTCGTTTATCTTCTTGGGTCCCACCGGTGTCGGAAAAACCGAGTTATCAAAGGCGTTGGCGGAATTTTTATTTGATGATGAATCCGCCATGGTCCGGATCGACATGTCGGAATACATGGAAAAACACAGTGTCGCTCGTTTGATCGGAGCGCCGCCGGGATATGTCGGTTACGACGAAGGCGGACAACTCAGCGAACAAGTACGACGCAAGCCGTACTCGGTCGTCTTGTTCGACGAAATCGAAAAAGCGCATCCGGACGTGTTTAACGTATTGCTGCAAGTGCTCGACGACGGACGCATCACCGACGGCCAGGGCCGCACGGTGGATTTCCGCAATACGGTGTTGATCATGACCTCGAACATCGGCTCGCAATACATTCTCACCGAAGAGAACGCGGAACAGCGAGAAGCGAAAGTGATGGAAGCCTTGCGCGCGCATTTCAGGCCGGAGTTTTTAAACCGGATCGATGAAACGATCATTTTTGACCGGTTGAAGCGCGAAGAACTCACGGAGATCGTCGATTTTCAACTCACTCGTGTTCGCAAGCGTTTGGCGAAGCAAGGTCTTGGACTCGCTCTAACAGAATCGGCAAAAGAATATCTCGGCAATCAGGGGTACGATCCGGTTTACGGAGCGCGGCCTCTGAAACGGGCGATCCAGCATCATTTGCTCGATCCGCTCAGCCTTGATGTGCTCGAAGGGAAATTCACGGATGGCGATGTGATCCAAGCTGATCTTGAAGGAGGATCGATCGTTTTTCGGAAATAAAACCGGTTTCAAGTCAGAGCCTGTTCGAGCGACAGCGTGTCGACATATTTCCGGACGAACGGTCCGGGATTCCTTAGCCCAGGCCATCGGCCTGGGTGACGTGCGTTTCTGTGTTGCGGTCCAATGGGTCGCGATACAGGGCGACTCCCCTTCATTAAACCTGCGGAAATTTTTCAGCGACTCGCGAACGAAAGTCGCCAAACCGGTATCGCACACCGTTGGTGCGCCAAGAATATTTGGAGACCAGTGTCCTAGGCCGATGACCTAGGCTAAGGAATCTCGGACCGTTGGCCCGAAGACGCGTGTTAATGAAATGGATGGCTTTCCCGATTGAGTGAATGACGGCGCGTTGAAATCATCAGAATGTGAACCGGTTGGCGATGAAAGGGTTGTGTTTTTGTTCTTCGCCGAGGGTACTTCCGGGGCCATGACCAGGGAGAATGACGGTTTCATCGGGGAGGGGTGAGAGGACGGCGACCAACCGGTTGAGGGCGTGTTGATATTTTTTTTCGTCAGGGCAGCCGCCCATTGAGCCGGCGAAAAGCGCGTCGCCCGTGACGAGAACCGGTTCAGCAAGTCCTTCGATGAAATAGCCGAGTGAGGGCGTGGCGTGGCCGGAGAGATCGACGGAGTGGATCGTCAAGTTTCCGAAATGGAATGTCTCGTCAGCATCCATCGGTTCGGTGCCTGGAATACGAGGTCCGTAGTTTTTTGTGGTGAGTGGAGCAAGGGTCGGCAAGCCGGCGATGTGATCGTGGTGAGCGTGAGTGATAAAAACGGCGTCGAGTTTGGAAATACCGAGAGTTTCCAGTTTTTCCAGGCACGAGGAGCGGTCATCACCGGTGTCGAAAAGAATCGCCGTATCGCCGTCGCGGATAAGCCAGGCATTCACATGATCGTCGCCGAAAGGAAGGAGTAACCGGTTAATTCCGGCAGTGTGTAGAGGCTGCGGAGAAAATTCCGGATGAGTCGCGAGCGCTTCTGAATCGAGCCCGAGAACCGGTGCGAGTTTCCGGGCGATTATTGCGGAAAATTTCCCTCGGGAAAAAGCCAACACATCGTTCTCGGGCAAGCCGGCCGCCGCTGCGGCTTCATTCGGAGACAAGGAAAGTCCTTTGAAAGCCTTGCGGATGACGTAGGTGAAATCATCTTCTAACATTTTAGCGCATCCGGTAATAACCGTCGGGGTTGTAGAGGAAATAAACGTCTTTCGGATTCAGGCGGGGCAGCCAGGCGAAGGGTTTTCCGTCGGGGTCGACTTGCTCTTCGGAATGTGCGGTGACAGTGGGTTTGGGTTTGTCCGTGGTGCCGGGGTCTTTGGTGTATGAGGTTTCCTGGATTCCGGTGACGATGTGATTGACCCATTTCAGCTCCTTCGCCTTGTCGCCGAATTCGCTCCAATCGCCGCTGGTTGAGCGGGTGTACATCCGTTTGATGAATTCTTCGGTGGAGACTCCCATTTTTTCTGCGACCGGTGTGGCGAGTCGATTCCACCAGCGTTGGCTGTCTTCGTAGAACTCGCGTTGTTGTGTGAGATTCAGACGAGCAAAAGCGATTTGGGCGCTGATTTGATGGTGAAGAATGATGGCGTTTGGATAAGCGTAAGATTCTTTGGCGAGGGTGGTGATGCAAGCGGCCATGGACGCCGCGAATGATTTCACAACCACGTGAACCGGCGCAGTGCTGGCCTCCATCGATTTCAGAATCCGGTAACCGGCCATGACCGATCCGCCGGGCGAATCGTCGATCACGATAAAGATCGGGAGTTTCGAATCCTTATTGTTCCAGTAGTCGATGCGATTGGTGATGAAATCCGCGGTCGCGGGAGTGATCATTCCATTGAGCGGAATGCGCCGATCGGAAATCACGAGCGTGCCGTCTTCCTTCAGTGGGTTTGCGAGGTATTGCGGCGGGGAATCGGCAAATTGGGAGCGTTTTTCCTCGGTCTCGATCTGGGTGATTTCGTTCTGCAGCCGGGTGATTTCCAGAGAGGACTCGGTCTGGATCGATTTCAGATCGTTGGCAAGTTTTTCGGCGCGGAGTTTGGAAAGTTCCGCCTCTTGAGTGAGTTGTTCTTTTTCCGCTTCGATCTTCGCGATGGCATCGCCGATGGCGCTTTGGCGTTTTGCGGATTCGAGGGCGAGTTGTTCGGTGATCAGCTCGCGTTCGAGTTTCAGGCGGGAAATTTCCGCCCGGAGTTGCGCGGTGTCTTTGGAGAGGCGCTCGGCGTCGAGTTTGTTGGCGGCGGTGAGCGATTCCAGTTCGGATGCGGGATCGACCGGTTTCGCCGATTCCGGCGGTGCCGGTGCCGCCTGCGGAGCAACGTTCGAAACCGGTGTCTCGGCGGGGGGAGCTTCTTTTGCTTGAGACCAAGCCGTGGTGAGAGACAGACCGAGAAGCGCGCAAGGGGTCAAAAATTTCATAACGTCTGAAAAGAGAAGCGAAACGGGTGCCGAAAATCCTACGATTTTCCACCCCGGTTCTTTTCACTCAAACGCCGGATCGTTTCGCACGCAAGCTGAGAAAAATCACGATGCCTGCGAAAATCAGGAAAACCGTGGCGCCGATCCCGAAGAAGAAAAACAGTCGGCTGGTGGCGGTGTCGACCTGATCGTTGGTGATCGAGTTCGCTACCGATTCGCCGGATTTTCGACGGAAGACCAGCGTGTGATCGATGATTTCAACACCGGTCAGGTTTTTCATCGCGGGGCCGAGAACGGGATGAGTCGTGTAGCGTTCAGCGATCCGGTAGGGTGACATCTGTTCGATGAATTCCCGGGGGACGGTGGCACCTGGGACTTCGATCGCATTGAGCTTGAGAGCGACTTCGTTTTCGAAAACGTGAGGCTCGGCGAGCAACGTTGCGTTCAAGTAGCGGAAATCCGACGTGATCCAACCGGTTTCTCCCTCGCGAGCAAGACGAGGGCGGCCGTTCATTTGGTAGGAAACGGCGATGCGAAGGGCTCCGTTTTCAATGTTCAGCACCCGAAAGGTTCCGCGCAGATCCTTGAGTGGTTCGTAAGCGGCGATCGCGAAATTCAGGTCATCGGCGGAAAGTCGGAGCTCGGCGTCTTTTTCATCGATCAGATTTTGGCGAAACGTTTCCAGTTTTTCGGCAAGAGCATTGAGTTCGGTTTCGCGATTTTCAACAGGCGTGACTTCGATGGCGACCGGTTGGTCGGAGGTGAATTTTTCAATTTCCCGCGCTTGGCGGAAAAGGGTGACCGTCGAAAAAACGATGAGGAAAACCACCATCAGCACGACAGTGATGAGAATCGCACAGCCGGCGAAGGGTGAGCGTGCGGTTGCTTTGGCCGGTTCAGACATGGGAAAAGTTGCTCGTTTCAGGGTTCAGTTTTCAGGAAGAAGAAGCTAGTTTGCCGATCGGTGTTTAGTCTTTTCTGGAGACGAAACACTGAGAACCAGCAACACCTCTTATTGATCCGACGGGCGGCGTTCCTCATTTTCGGGATTGCCGTCGGGCGAGGAAGGGGGCGCAGAGTCGTCTTCAAAATCGAGTTCATCGCTTTTCGGAAGGTTGTCGGCGAAATGGGTGACCGGCGCGTGCGGATCATCGGGATCGAGCGGCGGAACTTCATCCCAACCATCGTCTGAAATTTCCACCACTTCCTCGGGATCCACGGGCGGTGCGGGGCTAGGAACCGCGGGTTTCACCTCCTCGTGATTGCGAAGCAGGCGCTCCATGCGTTCGCGAGCTTCTTCATCCTCTTTTTGCTGTTCCTTTTTCTCGCTGAAATAGGCCAGCCAAATGCAGACTTCGTAGAGGAAATACATCGGCACCGCCATCAGGCTGAGCGTCAGGACATCTGGCGTCGGCGTGAGCACGGCGGCGAGAACGACAACACCAACGATCGCGTAACGTCGCGTGGATTTCATCGTCGAGTAGCTCAGCAATCCGAGTTTCACAATGACCATGACGACCACTGGCAGTTCGAAAGAAAGGCCGAAAAGCAGGGTGAACATTGTGGCGAAAGAGATGTATTCGCCGATTCTCCATTCGTTCGAGACGCCGAGGGTTTCACTGTAGCTGTAGAAAAACTCCAGCGCGCGGGGCAGCACGATGAAGTAAGCAAATGCGCCACCGGTGAGGAAAAGTCCGAAACCGATCGCGAGCGCGGGCCACAGAACTTTCCGTTCGTTGTTGTGCAAACCGGGTAAAATAAACTGCAGGATAAACATCAACAGCAGCGGAAACGCGAGCACGATGCCGGCGAAAAATGCCAGTTTCATCGAAAGCATAAAGGTCTCGGTCGGCTTGAGCGACGACATCATGCGCGTTTCGGCAATGCTGGCGGCATCGGGCGAGGCTTTCTTTTCGATGAGAAATTTCACCTGTTCCCGCGATGCTGGCTCGGGCGCGGCTTTTTCCAAAAACGCATCGCGCTGCTCAACCGGTAGCACCATCGCGGCGCGGACGAGTGCGGCGACGCGGATGTGGAATTGCAGATCCGGATCGTTGATCGTTTCGAAAAACGCCGCGCGCTCCTCGGGTAAAAGCGCGGCAGCTGCGTGGTCCGCTTGTTTTGCTTTTTCCCATTGTTCGACGGTGACCTCTGTCGGGGAATGATTCAGTTGGCTTTCCGCCTTCATCACCATCACCTCGTCGATCGGGCGACGAAGGACGTCCATCAACTGCTGCTGGAAGATGAAGCAAAAGCCCATCGAAACCAGCAAAGTGATCACCACCTTGAACACCATAATCCGCAGATCCTCAAGGTGGTCGAGGAACGGCTTCTCATGATCCGGGTTAACGTGGTCCCGCAATTGGAAAACTTTTTTCAGCAGATACATGCCGGTGGGGCAGGATTCAACGCGCGGAGCATCGCAACCGCAAGGGTAGATGTTTGTCCTCGCCGGTCATTTCGAAATCCAGCCGGTGGCACAGGGGCAAAGGGTCGCGAGAACGTAGAAGTCCGGGCACCTCCGTTCAGGCGCGAGGCGAGACGTGATTTCTTGCGTTGCGGCACCGGTTCGTCTGCGTCATTCTCCGGCGGGTGATCGGTCGGCAAATGACGTCACCCGCTTTTCCCTTCAGCTTTTTTTATCCCGCCGTGCTCAGCCCCGATTCCATCCAACACAGCTTTCCGATCCTCGACCGCAAAATCAACGGTCATCGGTTGGTGTATCTCGACAACGCCGCAACCACTCAGAAGCCCCAGCAGGTGCTGAATGTGTCCCGGCATTATTACGAAGCGCTGAATTCCAATATTCATCGCGGCACGCATTTCCTTGCCCGTGCGGCGACGGATGCCTTCGAGGCGGCACGAAATACCGTGGCGAGCCACATCGGCGCGGCTCGTTCGGAAGAAGTGATTTTCACCGCTGGTTGCACCGATGGGATCAATCTTGTTTCAAACATCCTCGCTTTGTCGGGCACGATCGGAGCGGGCGACGAAGTGCTGATTTCCGGGCTCGAACATCATTCCAATATCGTTCCGTGGCAGATGCTTTGCGAGCAAACCGGTGCGATTTTAAAAGTGATCCCGGTGCTGGATGATGGCACTTTGGACCAACGGGCATTTGTGGATCTGCTCAGCGAGCGGACGAAAATTTTAGCCGTTGGCTGGGTTTCCAACGCGTTTGGTACGGTCAATCCGATCGAATCGATGATCCGCGAGGCGAAAAAATTCGGGGCGCTGGTCTTGATCGATGGCGCGCAGGCTGCGCCGCATTTGTCGGTGGATGTTCAGGCGCTCGGCGCGGATTTCGTCGCGTTTTCGGGGCACAAAGTTTACGCGCCGACCGGTATCGGCATTTTGTGGGGGAAAACCTCGGTTCTCGATGCGCTGCCACCGTGGCGCGGTGGCGGTGAAATGATCAAGGAAGTGACGTTTGAGAAAACGACCTACAACGATTTACCGTTTAAATACGAAGCCGGGACGCCGAATATCGAAGGCGCGATCGCCCTGGCGGCGGCGCTGGATTACATCAATTCGATCGGTCTTGAGGTGATCCATGCCCATGAAGACGAGCTGGTGAAAGCGGCAGCAGCCGGTCTTTCAGAAATCCCAGGACTGCGGATTTTCGGTCCCGAGGATCGGGTGGGAGCCGTTTCCTTTTTGATCGAAGGGCTTCACCATTATGATCTTGGAACGCTCCTCGATCAAATGGGCGTCGCCGTTCGGACCGGTCACCACTGTTGCCAACCGCTGATGGCGCGTTTCGGAATCACCGGGACGACGCGGGCTTCGTTTGCGCTTTATAATACCCTCGAAGATGTTGAGGCGCTGGTCTCGGCAACGAGCAAGGCGGCGAACATGTTGCGTTAAAAATCATGAAAATCGTCCTCGGTATCACCGGTTCCATCGCGGCTTACAAAGCCGCCGATCTTGCGTCCCAATTGGTGAAAGCGGGCCACGAAGTGAGCGCGGTCATGACTCAAGGGGCGACCGAATTTATCACGCCTTTGACGCTGCAAACGCTGACCCGGCGGTCGGTTTTGGTTTCGCTTGAGGATGAAAAACAATCGTGGAAACCGGGCCACATCGATCTGGCTGACAGTGCGGACCTCCTGCTCGTCGCGCCAGTGACGGCCAACGTGCTCGGGCTTTTTGCGAACGGTCTCGCGCCTGATCCGCTCAGCTCGATCTATTTGGCTTTACCGCGGACCACTCCGGTTTTTCTCGCCCCGGCGATGAACGGGAAAATGTGGCTGCACCCAGCTACCCAGCGAAACATCAACCGGTTGCGCGAAGACGGCTGTCATTTCATCGGACCTGCCGATGGGGACCTGGCCTGCGGATATCAAGGCGTGGGACGGCTGGCAGCGGTTGAGGAGATTTTGGCGAAGGTCCGGGAGTTCAAACTTTAGTTTGCTCTTCGCAGGGTGATACGGCTTTTTTCCAATCCAATAATCTGCGCTTAAAAAACGGACTTCAGATCGAAGAGCAAATTGAAGTTTGAACTCCCTATTTCTCCGCCTTTTCTGAATCACTTCAAACTTTAGGCTTGCATCGTCCGCTCCATCCCTTATCTACCGCGTCCCGAAATTATGGCTAAGAAAAGTTGGATCGCACGCAACGAGCGCAAAAAGCGCACCGTAGAGAAATATGCAGAGCTTCGTTTGAAGCTCAAGCAGGAGAAAGACTATATCGGTCTCACTCTGCTTCCTCGCAACGCGAGCCCAACCCGCTTGGTCAACCGCTGCGAAGTGACTGGCCGTCGCCGTGCTTTCCTTCGCCGCTTCCGCCTTTCCCGGATCAGCTTCCGCGAATTGGCTTCCGCCGGGATGATTCCAGGTGTGACCAAGTCCAGCTGGTAAGCCGGTCGGGTTTGTTATATTTGACGTGGGACGGAAACTGCCCGTTCCCGCGTCCTTGAAATGCCAATTTACGAATATCTTTCTGAGCAACCGGAGGACCCCGAGCATTCGTGCCGCATTTGTGCGCGCGGATTTGAACTGAGGCGTCCCATCGACCGGGCTCCCCTTGAGGTTTGCCCGCTTTGTAAGAATCCGGTTAAGAAAGTGATTTCCCGGATTAACACGCCGGTTGTCACCAAGCCGCTTTCGGTGAGTGACGCAAAAAAGGCGGGCTTTACCGTGCTCGAGAAGCGCGATCAGGGCGTTTACGAAAAACTTTGATTCGCGCCCCCGATGATCGACTTTCTTTTTTCAATTCCAGCTCTGGTTTCTTCTTTGGAGCCGACGCTGAATCATGAGTTCCCGAGCCTCGGGAAATCTCTGCTTTATCTTTCCGGGATTGTTTTTTTCCTGTTGATGAACGCGTTTTTCGTCGCATCGGAATTTGCGATCGTGAAGGTCCGCCCTAGCCAATTGGAGTCCGAACCGAACGTCAATCCGGTGAAGCTCGCGTCGGCGATGCGGGTGGTGAATCATCTCGATGGTTATCTTTCGGCAAACCAACTGGGAATCACGATCGCTTCGCTTGCATTGGGTTTCCTGGGCGAACCGTTTGTGGCGGCGTTGGTCTCACCGCTTTTGCTGATGACCGGGATGTCCGTTTGGTGGGTGAAATTCGTTTCATTCAGTTTGGCGATCATGTCGTTCACGTTCCTCCATGTGGTGATCGGCGAACTGATGCCAAAGTCGATCGCGATCCGTAAATCGGTTGGCGTTACCCTGACGCTCGCAGCTCCGTTGCATGCGTTTTACAAAGGGGCTCACTGGGCGATTTTTGTCCTCAATGGCACGGCCAACTGGTTGTTGAAAGTGCTCTTCCGGATCGATCCGATCAGCGAGGGTGAGCACATTCACTCTGCTGAGGAGCTCGCGGTTCTGGTGACTCAGAGTGGGAAGTCGCAAGAAGTGACCGAAACCGAACGGGAAATTTTGATCAACGCTCTGGAGTTGAATGATCTCTGGGTCCGTGACGTGATGACGCCCCGAAATAAGGTGGTTTTCCTCGATCTGGACGAGCCTTTTGAAAAGGTCTTGGACATCGCAATGCGGAGCAAGCACACCCGATTTCCGTTGGTTCGCGGACACTTGGACAGCGCGATCGGCCTGATCCACATCAAGGATTTGTTCAAGTTGATCAACAGTCCGGAGCCGGATCTGATGCGGATCAAACGCGATCTGAAAATCGTGCCGGACACGATGCCGCTCGATTCCTTGCTGCAATTTTTCCTCCGTGAGCACGCGCACCTTGCGATGGTGGTCGATGAATTCGGCACACCGGTTGGTTTGGTTTTCCTGGATAACGTGATCGAAGAATTGGTCGGCGACATTCAGGATGAGTTCGACAACGAACGGTCCTCCTTTAGTCAGTTGAATGCGGATGAATTTGTCATTGAGGGTTCCATGACGCTCAACGATCTGGCTGGCCACGTTCCAGAGCTTTTCTTGGAAAGTGGAGAAGTTACCACGGTCGGCGGGTATCTGACCCAGCAGCTTGGGCGTTTCCCGGAGGTGGGCGAGACGCTGACCTTTTTGGGGTACGAAGCCAAAGTGACCAGCACGGATGGGCGTCGAGTCGGGCAAATTCATTTCCGCAAATTGCCGGAAAAAGGCGATGAGTCGGCTGAAACAGAAGCCGCTTTGGATTCAGAAGTTTGATCCGCCACTGAAGTCGGCATGCACATTGATATCGTCACGCTTTTCCCGGAAGTCGCGCTGGCTCCGCTGAGCGACTCGATTATCCAACGGGCCCGTGCGGCGGGGATTGTGGAGGTTTTCGCCCATCAGTTGCGGGACTGGTCGGAGGATAAACACAAGCGGGTCGACGATACGTTGTGTGGTGGCGGGCAGGGGATGTTGCTGAAACCGGAACCGGTTTTCGCCGCAGTCGAGGCGCTCTCGAAGCCGGAGACCCAAGTGATTTTGATGACCCCGCAAGGTCGGCCCTTCAAGCAGGCGGTGGCGCGGGAGTTGTCCAGAAAGTCGCATTTGCTGATTCTCTGTGGCCATTACGAAGGGGTGGATTACCGAGTGATTGAGGCGCTGGTGGATCTTGAACTTTCGATCGGTGACTACGTTTTGACCAATGGAGCGATCGCTGCGGCGGTGGTTTGTGATGCGGTCATCCGGCTTTTGCCCGGAGCGTTGGGCGACGAGAGATCGTCGGAGGAGGAATCGTTTTCCGATCCGAATTTGCTCGAAGCGCCGGCCTACACACGACCGGTGGACTTTCGGGGGATGAAAGTTCCGGACGTTTTGCTGTCGGGGCATCATGGAAAAATTTCCGCATGGAAAAAGGAACAGGCTGAACGGCGAACGGCGGTCAACCGCCCGGATTTGCGGAAGGATTGAGCGCCGGCGCGAATGCTTTCGGCGTCACAAACCTCGACCGCCGGTTCCTTTTCCTTTAGGGTCTTCGCGTGAGCAATTTGTTGGAATTCGCCCGTGAACTCGCCGCCATCGGACAAGCGGGAATCACCTACAGCAAGGACCCGTATGATCGGGAGCGGTTTGTTCGTTTGCGGGAAATGGCTTCGGAAATTCTCCAATTGCCCGAGTATTCGCCGGATTTTAAATGGCCGGATGATTTTGGCTACGACACGCCGAAAGTGGACGTGCGATCGGTGGTGTTTCGCGATGGCCAAGTGCTGTTGATCTTGGAAACGCAAACCGGTTTGTGGACGCTTCCCGGCGGTTGGGCGGACGTGAATATCTCACCTGCGGAAAACGCGGAGAAGGAATGCTTCGAGGAGAGCGGTTACATCGTGAAAGCGAAATCCGTGGTGTCGGTGATTGATAAAGATCGCGCCGGATATCCGCGAAACGTGAACTCGATCTATAAGATTTTCTTTCTCTGCGAAATGATCGGCGGCACCGCGACGACCAGTATCGAAAGCGGCGATGTCGGGTTTTTCCCCATCCATGATTTGCCGGATCTCGATCCCCACCGAGCGAGGAAAGAAGATATTCTCCAAGCTTACGAACGCTATCTGGATCCGACACTTTCCCCGGTTTTTAACTGAATATGAAGCGCATCGCGATTGATATGGATGAAGTTTTGGCAGATACGGTGGCCAAACGATTGGCGATGTATCTGACGGATTTCGGAATCGAATTTCCGCGCGAGAAACTTCATGGCTATAAGATCTACGACGTCGTGGCGGAGGATCATCGCAGTCAGGTCCGCGCGCAGCTCACGCTTGCGGGGTTTTTTCGAGACATTCCGGTGATGCCTGGAAGCCGGGAAGTGCTGCGAGATTTGATGGAGCATTACGAGGTTTTCATCACGACTGCCGCGATGGAATATCCAAATTCCTTTGCGGAAAAATACGAGTGGATCAAAGAACATCTGCCGTTTTTCCCGGACAGCCATATCGTGTTTTGCGGCGATAAAAGCATCATCCAGGCGGATTTTCTGATCGATGACACGCCGCATCATTTCGACCGGTTTGTCGGGCAGGGGATCTTATTTACCGCGTCGCACAATGTTCACGAAACTCGGTTTCCGCGGGTCGATTCGTGGGAAGATGTGCGAAAGAGGTTTCTTGGATAAACCTGTGTTTTTAACCGGTCGCACCTGCCGGATTTTTTCCGGGCCAACGGTCCGTGAGAGGGGCGTGGGCGTTTTCGCCGAATCGTGTCGCCAAACCGGTATCGCCCACCGTTGGTGTGCCATGAATTTGCGGAATGCAGTTTTCCAGGCCGCTGGCCTGGGCTAAAGGGTGATGCACCTTTGGCGCAGGAAGATGAAGAACCGGATTGCTCCCGTAAGTGCGCAAGAATGTTTCAACGGATAGACGACAGTTGCGTTCGGGCCAACGGTCCGCGATTCCTTAGCCCAGCCCATCGGGGCTGGGTAACACGCGTTCGTTGATTTGCGGCCCAACGGGCTGCGAGAGGGAAGTGGCGGCCTTCACCGGATTGTATCACCAAACCGGTATCGCCCACCGTTGGTGTGCCATGAATTTGCGGAATGCAGTTTTCCAGGCCGCTGGCCTGGGCTAATGAGTGATGCACCTTTGGCGCATGAAGACGACTTTATCAGCGCGGTCGGAGGGGACCGGTTTGGGTCGGCGCGAAGATCGAAACAAATCCCATCAGGATATTTTGGATGATACGAAGCACCACAAAGATCAGGCCAATTACTACGCCTACCGTAAGAATCAGGCCCAAAGCGATGACTCCGAGGATGATCCAGAGCGGCATCCATTTCGGATCGAGCTGACGCACGCGACCCGGCCATTTTTGCCATTGCTGCCAGGATGGTCCTGTCGGCTCACGATCGGATTCGTGAGACCGGTTTTGAGCGTTGGCAGGCGCGCTGACGCCGTCGATTTCGACGACTTCAACTTCGATCGTGGATTTATCTTCAGTCATTCGAGGTAAAAGGATCAGCCTTTGATCTCGAGCAGCATCTGCGGATTGTTCGGGAACTTTTTCAAGAAGTAGAGCAACCGCTCCATCGCTTCCGCCGGGCGATGTCCTGAGAGGCCACGGCGGATGAGATGGATCTTATGAAGCATGTGCTCGGGTAAAAGGAGCTCTTCACGTCTCGTCCCGGATTTGAAAATATCAACGGCAGGGTAGATATAATTTTCGGCGATCTTTCTATCCAGCACCAGTTCCATGTTACCGGTTCCTTTGAATTCCATGTAAATCGCTTCGTCGGCGCGGGAATTCGTTTGGATCAAAGCAGTGGCGAGGATGGTCAAGGATCCGCCGCCGCGGGTATTTCGTGCTGCGGCGAACAGCCGGCGAGGCACTTCGAGCGAGCCGATCGTCAAGCCGCCGGAAGCGGTGCCGCGACCGCGGTTGTTCATGTTCCCGTTGTAAGCGCGAGCCAAGCGGGTGATGGAGTCCATCAGGAGGAAAACGTCTTTTCCGGCTTCGACCAGACGCTTGGCACGCTCAATCGCGAGTTCGGCGATCCGGCAGTGGTTGCGCGCCTGCTCGTCATTGGAGCTGGCGTAGATTTCCGCCCCTGGGAGGGCTCGGCGAAATTCGGTGACTTCTTCTGGACGTTCATCGACGAGGACGATCATCAGATGCATCGTCTCTTCGTATTTTTCCCGGATCGCTTCGGCCATGTGGAGAAGCAGTGTGGTTTTTCCGGAGCGTGGCGGGGAAACGATCAAGCCGCGCTGACCTTTGCCAACCGGGGCCATCAGATCGACGACGCGGGTGGTGAAACGTTCCGGGGTGGTTTCAAAGCTGATGCGTTTGTTCGGGTTGATGGCTTTCAACTCGTCGAAATGCGGAAGCTTGGAGGCCTCTTCGGTCGTCATGCCGTTGATCTGCGTGATCTCGACCAGTTGCGGGCCGCGTGGGCCTTCCTGATAAAGCCCGTGGATCCATTGGCCGAGGCGCAGGTTGTTTTTGCGGATCAGCTCGGGAGTGACAAAGACATCATCCCGCGCTTGTTCGAAATTTTTTCCGGGAACGCGGAGGAATCCGAAACCTTTCGGTGCGAGTTCCAACATGCCGTCGGCCTCGATTTTCGGGCCTTGGAGATGAACCGGTCGGCGGTCCTCCTGAAAATTCTGATCTTGGCGCGAATGAGAATTTTGCTCGTGGCGCTGGCGATTGCCTTGATCGCGGTTGTCCGATCCTTGATCGCGACGCCGTTTGCGTTTTTCGCGGCGGCGTTTGCTGCGGCTTTCCGGATTTTGGCCATCGCGTTGCTGCGGCTGAGGGTCGCGCTGAGGAGGCTGCGGAGGCGCTTCCCGTTGTTGAGGCGACTGGGGTTGTGGGGCCGGTTCAGGCGGTGGCGCGGGGGCATCGCTGACAGGTTCGCGTTGCGCAACCGGTCCTCCGCCGGGGACGCGACCGAAACGGCGCGGCTCGTCAGCGGCCACTGGGGCGACGTCGGGAGCGGATTCTTCGACCGTTTTTGCGGTGGATTTGCGTGCTCGTGGAGTTTTGACCGGCGCGGCGGTGGTGGGTTCCGCAATGGTTTTCGAAGCGGGCGGGGAAATATTAAGGGAAAGCTCGACCTGAGCCTCGTCTGCGGAAGCCTTTTTCGTCGCTTTATTGGCCACGGTTTTTTTAGCGGCGACCTTTTTGGCCGCGGTTTTTTTAGCGGCGGCTTTTTTAGCGGTCACTTTCGTCGCGGCTCGCTTGCGTGCGACGGTGGATTTTCCTTCCAGGTCTGCCAAAGGTTCGGGCATGGTGTCCTCGTTGGTTTTTTTGCTCATCCGAAATCGGTTAATGAATCGCGCGGATCGCGCTGGAAAAGGTTGGGGAAATGGAACTGCCGGACGGAATCGCGGGCAATTTCAGAGAAGTTTGGGAAAATGGAATGGGTGAATCACACTTCGAAAGGTCGGTGAGACCTTGCCGCGTGGGCATCGACGTGAATCTGGTAATGGTGACCTCAAGCCACGGGTTGTGACCGGCCATAAGCGATGGAGAAAATCATGAATTCCGAGAATAGGTGGTGGCTCGCCGGGTGAAACCCAAGGCTCGCGAAGAACGGGATGGGGAGAGAAATCCTGCCGATGCCCGGGGCGTGAGGCAGGTGGACTTGAATCCCTAGGGCGATTCGAAGATTGATTTCGAAGCATCCCTCCGTCGTTCCAACGGGTGAAAGATGATGGACTTGGGTCATCTTGGCAATTGAAAAGTTTGCCATGCCGGATTCACGCGGAAGATTCCAGGCGGGATTCGCTTTGTCGGTTGCCGAACCGGTCGGGCAATGGCAGAATTTCTCCCGTGAAGCATTGGATGACCGGAATTTTTGCAGCGTTGTGCCTGCCTTTGATCGCACAAACAGAAGGAGCCACGAAACCACCCGTCGAGGTGACGAGCAATGTGCCGCCCGATTTGCGCGATGATCCTCATGTTCTTGAAGAACTCGGAGTGAACGAATTCACCGCGCCATCAATCGCGAAAATGTTCGATACGCTTCAATTTCTCATGCCTCTGCCGATTGTGGAAACAGAGCGCAAGGCTCCTTCCCGGATGCCATTGGATCGGGCGGATTTGGCGATGGGTTTGGGATTTCTAATCGCCGATGGATTCCTTGTCGTCCAAGCCGGCCAGATGGAAAAAGTGGAAAGCCTCGCATCGGATTTGACGCGTTATGGCAAAGCGCTCGGGGCCGGTGACCGGGTCAACCGCCACGCGGCGAGTTTGCTGGAAAGTGCGAAAAAGCAAGAGGTTGAGCAGCTGAAAAAAGAGCTGGCGGCGACTCAGCGGGATGTGGAATTTGAGCTTCTGAGTTTGCGTGATGCCGATTTGGCACACCTCATTTCGCTCGGCGGGTGGATTCGAGCCTTGGAAGTTTCAACGGTGGCGATCGATAAACAATTTTCCCCGGAACGAGCGAGCAAGGTGATGCGAGAAGATATTGCGGATTATTATACCGAATCGGTCGCCGGTCTGGAGCCGCGGATTTCAGAAAGGCCAAACTACTTGGAAATGCGCGATATTTTATCCGGTTTGCGCAATGAAATGGTGATCGCGCCGGGCACGGAACCGACGAAAGAAAAAATCGCCGAAATTCGTCAACAAGCGGCCAAATTGGCGGAACTCGCTCTTCAGCGCCAACAATGACTCCACCCATGAGCACCGTCATTTCCGGAAAAGCAGCGATTCTTGGATTGGGAATCATTGGATCGAGAGCGTTTGCACGACTTCAGGAGGCCGGTTGGGAGGTGACCGCGTGGAACCGGTCGGCCAAAGGGCTGCCCGGAGAGGTGGCCACTCCAGAGGCGGCCGTTTCGAAGGCAACGATCATCTCGATCTATCTCAAGGACGCTTCGGCAGTCAGGGAAGTGATGACTCAGATCGCGCCCAAATTAACGGCCGGTCAGGTGGTTTTAAATCATGCAACGGTCGATCTTGAGACGACACAGTGGCTCCAAGAGTTATGTCATCAGCGCGGCTGCCCATTTCTGGATGTTCCCTTTACCGGAAGTAAAACCCACTCCGCAGATGGGCAGTTGGTATATTATGTCGGGGGAAGTCCGGATTTGGTAAATCAGGTGGAACCTTATCTCCGAGTCACCTCGAGAGCGTTGCTGCCCTGCGGTGATGTTGGATCAGCGACGATCATTAAACTCGCGACGAATCTCGTTTCCGCGTGTACTCTGCAGGCACTTGCGGAAGGATTGGCGATCTCGGTGAAAAATGGTGTATCAGCCGAAGCATTTGTGAACGCTGTTTCTCAGAACGCCCACGCTTCGGCGCTTTCGGGAATGAAGCTGCCGATGATGGCCTCCGGAAATTTCGAGACGCACTTTTCGTTGGCGAACATGCGGAAAGACAGCCGCTATGCGCTGGATCTCGCGAGCCGGGCGAATGTGAAAACTCCAGCGATCGAAGCGGTTTCCCAAAGAATGAATGACCTTTGTGATGCGGGGTTGGGGGAGCTCGATTATTCGGCAGTGGCAAAACCTTATCTTCCGGAATCTTGAAATCTCATTGGCAAGTTTCGCTCGGTAGGCCCTCCTTGCTCGAATTCCGTGGGCCGGACGCCGTGCGGTTTCTCAATGGTCAGCTCACGCAGGATGTCAAAAAAGTCGTCGGTTCAGGAGAGTCGATTCCTTCCTGTGTGACGGATGCAAAGGGGAAGCTCCAGTTTCGCATCGATCTCACAGAAGGTCCGTCCGGAGTTCTTTGGGTTTCTGCTCCAGAGGGCTTGTCCGAAGCGTTGGAAGCCCGATTGACAAGATATCTCATCGCGGATGATGTGGAAGTTGAAGATAAGACAAACCGGTATCAATTGGTTCATCGCATCGACAGTGAAACTCCGGCGCCCGAGGGCGTGGTCGTTCGCAAAAACCCGAGATATGGAATCGCGGGGGAGGATTGGTGGATTCCCGAAGGCATGAACCTTGGAATCGATCTGCCATGGGTGGATCCTGAGGAACTCGAAGAACTACGCATCGAGAACGGCATACCGGTTTGGGGGCACGAATTGACTGAAGGAATGTTGCCGCCTGAAGCGGGCTTGGATTTGACGGATATTTCGTACCACAAAGGATGCTACATCGGTCAGGAAGTGATTTCTCGCATCAAGTCCGCAGGGAAAGTGAACAAAAGGCTGATACGGTTTTTGTTAGATTCTGAGATTTCCGCGAAGCCGGGTGACGTGCTTTTTCTTGAAGATTCCGTCGCCGGTGAGCTGACCAGCGTTTCACCCCGCGCGGTGAATGGAGTCCGCGCCGCCTTGGGATATCTCAAGCGCGGAAAAGAAATGGGACCGCTCAAGGTGCAGATGGCTGACGGAACTTTTCACGACGTCAGATGTGCAAACTGACTTTGAGAAATGGCGGTGAGGCATCGGGGTGGCTGAATCGCAAAAGTTCGGCGGTTTTTTGTTGGGAGATTTCCCAGGGATTTTATTAGGATTTTGTCGTGGCGCTTTTATTGGCAATTGAATCTTCGTGTGACGAGACGGCGGTGGCGATTCTTCGTGGATCGAAGGGCGAGGCGTCGCAAATTTTGGCTTCGGAAGTTTCCTCGCAAATCGAATTGCATCGGGAATTTGGCGGCGTGGTTCCGGAGTTGGCATCGAGGAATCATTCGTTGCATTTGAGGCCGCTCGTGCAGCAGGCGCTGGTCCACGCGAACGTGGGGATCGAAGAAATCGATGCGTTCGCGGCGACGACCGGTCCGGGTCTCGCTTCGTCTTTACTCATCGGCAGCACGGCGGCGAAAGCGATGGCCTGTGCGTTGGAAAAGCCATTTTTAGGGATCAATCATCTTGAAGGGCATCTGCTTTCTCCCTTTCTCGGGCAGACCGAGGTGCCGCCGCATATCGCGTTGATCGTTTCCGGAGGGCACACTTTGTTGCTCGATGTCGAGGGTGCTGGAAGTTATCGAAAACTCGGTGGCACCCGCGACGATGCGGCGGGGGAGGCCTACGACAAGGTGGGGAAAATGCTCGGCTTGCCTTATCCGGGTGGGCCGGAGATCGAAAAGATCGCCCGAACGGGCAATGCCCAAGCTTATGATTTTCCCCGGTCGATGTTGCATGATCCGCATCTGGATTTTTCGTTTTCCGGATTAAAGACGGCAGTGCTTTACACCTTGCAGAAGGAGACCGGTGAGATCCCGGTCGCCGATCTGGCGGCGTCATTTCAGCAAGCGGTGATCGAGATCTTGGTGGGGAAAACTCTGAAAGCCGCCAAAAAAACCGGCCGCCGCATCATCGCGCTTTCGGGCGGAGTGAGTCTGAATCTCGCTTTGCGAAATGCGTTTCAACAGGCATGTGAGCGATCGGGCATCGAGCTTGCCGTCGCATCGCCAACGCTTTGCACGGACAACGCGGCGATGATCGCGTTCGCTGGCCTGCTGCGATTTCTCGAAGGTGAGAGTTCGCTGTTAGATGCGGATATTTCTCCGAATTTGCCTCTCGTTTAAATAGCGGTTATGGTTCTACCTCTAACTGCTCATGGCATACCGCACACTGATATTTGATTTCGACGGCACGATCGCCAACACGATGGAGGAGAGCCGCCTGATTTTCAATCGCATCGCTCCCGATTATGGGATCCATGAGATCACCAAACAGCAGATGGCCGAGCTGCGACATTTTCCAATCCACAAGCTGATTGAACATTTGAAAATTCCGGCGTTGCGGGTGCCGGCATTCATTGCTCGTGGGACGGTGATGATGCGGTCGAGCATTCCGAATTTGCCGCTCATTGATGGCATGCGCGAAGTGCTGGAATCGTTGCGGCCAGCGGTCGACCGGTTTGGAATCTTGACTTCGAATTCCGTCGCGAATGTCGAACTGTTTTTAGACACTCACGGTCTGAGAGATCTCTTCGATTTTATTTCATCCACTTCGAAGCTCACCGGGAAATCCAAATATTTGAATGCGGTGAGGAAGCAATACTCGCTCACGGCTGAGGAGATGCTTTATATTGGGGATGAAGTGCGGGATGTGAAGGCTGGGCAAAAATCGGGCATCGCTGTCGCGGCGGTGACGTGGGGATACAATTCGGAGGAAACATTGGCGGCACAAAACCCGGATCACCTTTTTTCCAAACCGGACGAGTTGTTGCGGTTGATCTCGATTCGCTGAGCGAGGCCGACGATGCATTGACAGGAACCGGTGTGGGCGGCCACGCTGTCGTCATGTCCGAAGAAAATTCCAAGTTGGAGGAAAAGCCTGCCGTCGAACCGGTTGCCGCCGAATCCAATGAAACCGAGCCCTCCCCCAAGCCCGGCATCCCGCCGATCATTGGGATTGGGTTTTTAGTCGTTGCCATTTTGGTGATTGGTCTTGCCCTGAAATCCAGGTCAAATCGGCGAAATGCCGCGACTCAGACGGAGGTTCCGGTTTTGCAGGCGAATGTCGAAGCGTTGCGTTCGGACATCAACCGGCAGCGGATGTCGATGGGGCTTTCTCCGTTGCCCGGCGGCTCGGAACCGGTGGAAGACATTTCGGCGCGGATCACCAAGGACACCACGACGTTGGTCGCGCTGGCGGGTCGTTACCAGGAAATGCTTTCCGAAAAAGGCACCGAGCTTCTGGCGAAAGATGCTGAGCTTTTGCGTGCGCAAAAGGCGCAGAAGAGTTTGGCGGCGGAAGCATCCCGCTTGCAGAGTGAACTTCAGCGAGCGCTGGTCACGGGATCGGAAGCAGACTTTTTACGCAAAGAATTGGAAACGGTAAAGGCGCAGCGGGAAGCGCTTGCCGAGGATTTGAGAGGCGTCCGGAAACAACTTGCGGAAACGGGTGGTCAATCGTCGGAGGAATTCGCCGCGCTTCAGCGCCAGTTTGATGAAGCCGCACGGGCGCGCGATTTTTTCGAGCAGCGGGTGAAACAATTGGAGCTCGAGTTGGCGAAGCAGCGGCTTTTTGCGAATTCGGAAAACGAGTTGTTACCGGCAGCCGTCGAGCTTTTCCGCAATTTGCGCGACTTGGAAAATCGTCCGGATTCGGATCTGACCACGGCCTACAGCGGTTTCGGGGTGAATCTTGGAGCGAATGTTTTGCACACGCTCAACTTCCAAACCGGTTCCAGCAATCTGACTCCGGAAGAGGAAATCACGCTGAGCAGGCTGGTCGAAGATGTGCCTGAAGGCGATTTGGTTTTGATTGTCGGCTATGCTTCGAAAACCGGAGAAGTGGATGCGAATCGTCTGCTTTCTTCAGATCGTGCGACAGCGGCCGCCCAATATTTTTCCACGGTGAAAAAACCGGGTCAATTGGTGCAGGCGGTTTATCTTGGCCAGACCGATCGTTTCAGCAGCCGCATTCCGGAGCGCAACCAGCTTTGCGAAATCTGGCATATCCGCAAAAGATAAGTTGAGGCGTTGATTTCGATATCCGGGGAGCGCGTGGCGTCCCCGGATGGGATCAGCGCCAAAGTTCGCAGGCGTGGGCGGCGAAGCCCGCGCCGAAGGCGGTGAGCCAAAGGCGTTGATCGGTTTCGTGGTCTTCCTCCAGTCGGCGATCGAGCGCGAAGAGCACGCATGGGCTGCTCATGTTTCCGTATTCGGAGAGGATTTCGCGGGTTTCGGTGAGGGTGAAGGGCAGGACTTTTTCCAACTGATCCAGCACATCGCGTCCGCCGGAGTGGGCGAGCACCTGATCGGGTTCTGCGGAGCGCTGGGCGTAAAGTTCGGCGACGGCTTGGGCGGCGAGGCTGGGGACAGAACGGTGGAGCTGGTTTTTGAGTTTGCCTCCTTCGTTGACGAAGCGGATTTTTTCCCGTTCTTCCGGCCGATGAATCGTGGTGAAATTTCCCGCCTGCCAATCACCCGGTTTGCCTTCGGATGTCCAGATCGCTGCGGCAGCGCCGTCGCCAAAAAGGCAGAGGCTAATCAAAACCCCCGGATCGTCGTTGACGAAAAACGCGGCGGAACAGATTTCCACGGCGACGGTGGCGACGACCGATCCTGGATTCGCTGCGAGATATCCTTGGGCGGCACGGAGTGTGGGAATGGCCGCACCGCAGCCGAGGCCGACGAGGTCCGCGAGATATACATTTTCCCGCAGTCCCATTTGCTCCGCGACATAACTGGTCACTCCCGGGCAAAGGTAGCCGGTGCAGGTGCAGAGAAATAAGGCGTCGACCGAACTCGCATCGATGCCTGCTTTTTCCAAGGCGGCTGTGAGAGCGGCGGAGGCGAGCTTGGGGGCCTCGCGTTCGAAGTCTTCGCTAAGCTGTTGCGCGTCGCGGGAGAAAACCGTTTCGAGTGAATCGGCAGCAAAGTGGCGCGTCTCGATCCCGCCTGAACTGCCGGTGAGGATTTTTTCGACAAGCGAAGAAGAGCGGGGTTTGAGTTCTTCTAACAGATTTGAGTCACGCATCGAATCCCAGCAGGAGGTTTGCGAGAAAGAACGGGGCGGGACGGCCTTGGCGAGGGATTTGAGATACATGAAAGGGAGAGCTAGCGGACGAGGGAAAGGATCGGTCTAAAAGGTAGCAGCCGAACGGTGCCAAGCGATTGTAAAAGCGCGCGGCTTTTCGAATCGAACAGAGCACGGTGGAGAAGCTGCGCAACGGCGAGGCGTCGTCTGAATTTTCGACGCAGCGACTGTTGAATATCCGTGCGCGTTTTTTCCCAAGGGGTTGAACCGCTGGACCATGCCACGAGCGGATCGATCGCGCACTCCGCGGCCTGAAACGCCATCGACATCCCATTTCCGGTGAAAGGCGGGATCATGCTTTCGGCATCGCCGAGGCATAATAACCCGGGGACAACCGGTTGCGGGCCGAGTTCGAAACCGGCGACGGCGGAAAAGGAATCTTCGCGCCACTCGGCGTTTCGCAGATTTTTGGCGAGAGACACGTTGCCGCCAGCCTCAAGGTACGCAGGAAGGAGATCGGCACCTTTCGCGGGGATCGACCGGTCAATGCGGAAGAGACCGCAAACATTGGTCCAGCCGTCTTCCACTCCGGCGAGTCCCGCGTAGCCGTTTTTACCGGAGTGCATCTCGAGATCGGAGTTTTTCGAAAGATCGCGGACGTGTGCTTTTAAACCAATCCATGAACCGGTTTGCGGTCGGCGGCCGGCCGCCCAGACAAGTCCGTCTTCGGGTTCGGGCCGAGAACGTGAGTTTTCCGTCATTTCACCACCGAGACTCAGCAACCGTTTCTTCAGTCGTTCATCAAGGACATATCGGGAAATTCCGAGTGCGGGCTCCGGCATTTCATCGCGATGGAAACTACGGCCCTGATCGTACCAAGTGAGCGAGCGGTGATGTGCCGCATCTTCAAAAAGGTCCAAAATTCCTAGGACGCTCAGCGTTTCTCCAGAGACGCCGGAAATGAATTCGCCGCAGACCCGGTGGCGTGGGTAATTTCCCGCCTCGTGCACGGTGACGGGCACGCCTCGATTTCGCAGTGCGATGGCCAGCGATAGCCCAGCCAATCCTCCGCCCGCGATGGTAATGTTCCGGTTCAAACGCGACATCCTAGCACGCGTCGAGCTCCGCGCCACGTTGAATGTTCCTGGATCTCCCAGCATTTTGCGGACAAATTCATCAGCTCTGCGATTTCACCTGTTTGGAATCCGGCGTCGATGCTGACGTGCATGTCGTGACGGGTGACGCGATTGATCATCGGCGTCATCAGTTTTCCCAGCACATGCGGGAACGGTCCGCGTTCCGGTTCGTTGAAAATCAGAAGGTCAAATTTTTCACAAAAGGTTCCCAACCGGTTCAGGGATTCTCCTTCGAAATGGTGAAGGAACAGATTCGCGACAAGAATCCCGCCCGTCGGGGGATCGATTTGAGAAAAAAGATCGCCCTGCATCCATGCGGCATTTTTCACGAGTGAGGCCGGACGGGGAGCGAGGTCGAAACCGGTGACGCGCGAGTGAGGAAACATTCGCGCGAGTTTTCCTAATAGAATGCCGTCGCCGGAGCCAAATTCGACGATACCTTTTGCCGCGATCTCTGGAAATTTTCGGATCGTTCGGCAGATCCAGGATTCATTTCCCATCAGTGCGTTGATGCGGCGGAGGTCACGACGACTGCGCAGCGCTTCGGGATCGTCGGCAGGCAGACGATCTAACAGCTCCGGAAGGACGATTCGTTTTCCCACGGCAGGAGGCTAGGATTTCGCGACCGGTTTGAAAGCTTTGAGTGGACGATTTCACTCCGCATTTGCCGCACCTCGGTTTTTCAGCATAGCTTCTTCCCATGCCGCAACCGCCACGCCGACCTTTCAAAAACGCAACCGGTCGGAGACCTGGTCCACCCGCGAAGAAATCCGCATCGAAAGATCGCGGATGGGATCCGGTCGCCGCGTGGTATGATAAACTGGTCGGTGAAACCGGATCGGACTATCATCGGAATGTCATTTTACCGGGCACGATGAAAATGCTCGATCCGCAACCGGGTGAATCAGTGATCGATATTTGTTGCGGGCAAGGGGTGCTGGTGAAGCCGCTGCTCGAAGCGAAGATCGCCAGTTTCACCGGAGTCGATGCCAGTCCTCGGCTGATTGATTCGGCGAAATCCCGCCACGGTTCGGACCCACGCGTCTCATTTGCCGTGGTGGACGCGTGCAAACCGGGCGCATGGGCGAACGGAAGTTACGATGCGGCGACCTGTTTGATGGCGGTGCACGATGTACCGGATCCGGTGGCGCTTTTTCGAAATGTCGCCAAGTCCCTGAAATCGGGCGGCCGTGCGGTGATGGTTTTTATGCATCCGTGTTTCCGCATTCCGCGTCAATCGCATTGGGGATGGGACGCTGATCAAAAAATTCAATATCGGCGGCTGGATGCTTACGGTTCACCGTTGGAAATTCAGATCACCACTCATCCTGGAAAGGGGACCGGGGAGTTGACGACGTTCTATCACCGGCCGATGTCGGAACTTTTAACGGCGATTGGAAATGGGGGATTGGGTGTGGTGGCGTGTGATGAACTTTACAGCCACCGCCGTTCGCAAGTGGGTCCATTCAGCAAAGCTGAGCACCGCGCGGCCCAAGAATTCCCCCTCTTTTTAGCGCTGAAAGTGGTTAAGCTGGGTTAATCCAAGAATCATTTCACTTCCGTGACGGCTCCTTCATGCACGCGGAACCGGCCGATGCTGCCGAGTCCGGGCGTTTCCTTGAGCCAATCGAGGTGAGTCGTCGTGATCCATTTTTGGGCGTTTTGCGGGAGATGATTCATGAGCGCGTTTCGGCGTCCGGGATCGAGTTCTCCGAAAATGTCATCCATCAGATAAACCGGGGTTTTTCCCCCACGTTGTTCGAGGAGCTTTCCTTGAGCGAGTTTGAGCGCGAGCGCGAGCGTGCGCTGTTGCCCTTCGCTTGCGTAATCCGCCGCAGGCATTCCGTGAAGTCGGAGGTCCAAGTCGTCGCGATGGGGGCCGACGACCGATTGTCGCAGCCGTGTTTCGCGTTCGCGGGCTTGCAAGATCGACTCACGTAAATCCGGTCCGCTGGCGGGAAGGTACTTGAGTGTGAGGGGTTCGTTTTTTCCACTGACCGCGCGTTGAGCTTCGCTGGCGAGCGGGGCGAGTTCTTCGACCAAGCGGCTCCGCGCTTCCATCAGAACCGTGCCGTGTTCAACGAGGATTTCTTCGTAGGATAAAATTTCCGCATCGCGTGGACGGCCATCTTTCAAAAGCAGGTTCTTCGCCCGAAGCGCGCGACGATACCGTGACCATGACCGCCGGTATGCCGGATCGATTTGAGCGCCGAGGAAGTCCAGATAACGTCGGCGGCCTTCTCCGGGCCCGCGGATCAGTTCGAGATCTTCATTTCCCATCCAGACGATCAGGCCGCCATCGGCGAGGTATTCGGTCCGGCTAGCGCGCGGTTCCTCGTCGGCGGTGAGGGTGAGACCGTCGCGGGCATGAACGATTTTCCGTTCGATCTGCCAAGGGTCGCCGGCGATTCCGAAACCGGTCGCGCCTTGGCGAGTGAGCGTCGTCATGCGATGGGTGCGTGGCGATTGCAGCCGGACGAGGACGCACAGCGCTTCAAGGATCGAGGTTTTTCCCTGAGCGTTGTCACCCGTCAGGATGGCGCCGCCCGGTGGGACTTCCAGATCGAGCGATCCGAAACAGCGGAAATCCATCAGGCGAAGCGAACGAAGCACGGATCAGGAATAGGCTGGAAGCGGCGCGGATGAAAGAGGTATTCGGGTCACCGCTGGTCCATCAGATCGAGCGAGATTTTTTCGAACGTTTCGGCATCGAGCAAAAACAGGTTCTGTTCACCGCTCAGGCTGCCGTAGTAAAACTGCGGCGGAGATTTTCCGGGAACCGGGGCGAGTTTGAGTTCGCGACCTTCGAGGGTTTTGAAATCGCCCAAATCATCGACCTTTTTCTCCACGACGGTGAGAATCAATGCCGGTGTGGCGAGCGCTGCGGCGGCATCAGGATCATCGCCGGACAACCACCGGGAAACGTTGAGCTTTTCGAGAGCTGTCAGCATAAAGTTCGCCTTTGCGGGATCGATTTCCGCAGAAAGATCGACACCATTCTTCTCGGCTTTCCAAGTTTCGTTGAGGAAATCGTAATACAAATTCAGCGGCTCGCCGGTGGGGTCGATCCGCTCGATGGCGAAAAGATCGACTCGGCTGATCGTCCACAGCAATGCGTGACGCCATTCGTGAGGATGAATCGCGATGGAAGAAATTAGCTGAGGGTCGATGCGCATGACCGTCGGAGTGCCCAACCGGTTGACGAAATATCCGCCGTAGCCATCCATACCGAAATTCAGCTGAATCCCCTGATGGCCTTCGCCAAGGAACTGGAGGGAAAGGAATGGCCGGTCGAGTCCCCACGGTTTCAGATCCGCAGCGGCGTCCGATTCGAAACCGACGGCACGGCCGGAGGTCACCGTTTTCAAAAGATCAAAAAGCCGTTGCTCGTTTGCTTGATGGGAGCGTCCATCAATCACTGCGGTCCACGGCTTCGGTGGCTCGCGGGTGATCAGGATTTCCGGACCGGTTGAGGGCCGGATCGAAATGGTGCGCAACGAAGCAATGTTGAGGTTGGTGAGCTTTGGGTCGCGCAAGGCGTTGACGCTGAGGGGTAGATCGGAAAAAGAAATGATATCGGGCACCGGTTTGATCGGGATTTCAAAAACCGTGTCTGGGCGATCACTGACGATGGCGAGTGCGGTGCGTGCGTCTGCGGTTTCGGGCGGGAAAATATCGAGTACGGTTTCTTTTTCCTGGCCAAACGACTGCAGGGCGACTTGCCACGCTTTGGGGCTGGCGGGCGGGAGGGTCACCGTGGACCGGTTTTCGATTTTGAGGGCCTGGAGATTGAAGAGGCCTTCGAGAAGGGTTTTGACGGCAGCCGGGTCGGTTCCGAGTTCCAACGGTTTGACGATGCGCCAAGCGCTTTGTGGCGTTTCACGACCCAGCGTCAACTCTCCCTCGTTTCCCCGGAGGCGGACCTTTTCCAACGCAGTGGGGTTGAAATAAAACGGACGATGATCCCGGAGGCGTTTGAGTCCGTCTTTGAAAAGCGGCAAGATGTTTCCGGAGCAGGCGTAAACGTATTCGCGTTGGCCTCTCTCCCGCGGATTGATGAAGACCGTTGGGTGAATTTGTTTCGCTTCGACATCCTCGACCTTCATAGGCGTCAACCCGCCCATTCGGTATTTTGCGAGGGATTTACCATCGGCGCTTTCCAGTTCGATCTGAATGCGGCCGCCTTCTAAGCCTGCTTGTTCTTCATTGATTTCGTCACGAAGCGCGGAATCATGGACGACCATGCCGAGGGTGAAGCCGATGATGCTGCCGGCCGAGCGTGGGTCCATGCGATCGATGGGCTCCTGGACCGATTGCCAACCGGCATCGGTCCGGATGAAACTTCCTTCGCCGCTATTTCCAGAGATGCGGATGCGCTGGACGTCCTCCGCTTTGAAAGATCGGTATAACCTTTCGCCCGGAGGGACCGGCGGCATGCCGAAAATCGCGTCGAGATTTCCTTCTTTGATTCGCCAGCCGATCGCTCCGCAGACAAGCAGGGCGAGAAGCGCGAGGAAGAGGGTGAAAGCGGTGGATCGCATATCAGGCGCGGCGGGAGGACCAGATGAATCCGCCGAGAATCGCGAGGAATCCCGGGAAAAATATGAGGTTTACCCGGTTGATAAAGGAAACCTGAGCTTGGAGAATCGGCAGTTTGTAGGTGCCAAGCGAGCGCGGGCCGACTCCCGCGAGCGATTCACGACCGACGAGCCAATTGACGGACGAGGCGAGGAAATCGAGGTTTTCCGCACGTTGATTCGCAGGATCCAGAAAGTCGGAATTTGACACGATGACCATGCGCGAAGTTTCCGCAGCGTATTCGTCGCTCGCCATCGCGCCACGGACGATGCTGGCAGCAAGATACAAAGGAGGTGCGGTATCTTCCTGAGGATCAAAAGTTTCCTGGCCTTCGCCAAACTGGGTTTCCCCCCAGAATCCGTCTCCCGCGAGAATTAACCCGGTGGGGAAAATCTTGCGGTTGATCAGGTCTCCAGCACCTTCGCGGACTTCGAGAGAAGAGGAGGCTCCTTCGAAAATCGTCGCTTGCCCGGAGAGATCGCTGAGGAAATCGATCCCGTAAGTGAACGTGCCACGGACGGTCGAAATCGTCCGCTCGCCATCCCGGGTGACGATGCGATCGCGACGCGGGGTCACGCCATATCCGCGGAGAAACGCGCGAAGCTTCGGCGGAGTGTCATAGGCTCCGAGGATCACCAACAGGGAGGCGCGCGACCGTTTCCAGTACGAATCGAGGACTGCGATTTCCTCATCGGTTAAATCATATCTCGGGGCGACCAAGGCGAGTCCTTCGAGATCGCTTGGGATCGATTGGAGGCCGGATAGATTGATCGGGGTAAGTTCGATATTTTGGTAACGAAGCGTCGTTTCCAAAGTGGACCAAGGCGAATTCGGGCCCTCTGAATTGATGCGGCTCTTATCCGCAAGAAATCCGATTTTCCGGGGTTTTCCTTCGATCGATTCCACCAATCGTGCGGTCATCACATCTTCTCCACGGAAACCGGTAGGCCGGCGCTGGCCTTTCTGATCGGTGTGATAGAGAACCATTTCGTCCGCGACGACGAGCTTCACATTTGGGTTGAGGGTTTTGGTGCCGGCGGTGTTTTGGATCGTCACGGCGCTTTCATCCGTGCGGGCGTCAAAGATCAGCAAATCCCGAATCAGGCTGATTCCGTAGGTTTCCGCGATCTGCTCGGCGCGGTCCGGACTGCGCATCGGATCGACCACTTCCAGCGAAATTTTTCCGTCGGAAAGTCGTTCATATTCTTCCGCAAGCGCGCGCACTCGTTCGTAAAACGGCGAAGAGCGGCGGAAGGCCATGATCCATTTCACGGGCGTGGATCGGGATTTGAGCGCCTCGTCCTTCAGATAGCCTTTCGTCGCGGGAGACAGCGAGTACATCGAAGAACGGCTCAGATCGACTCGCGAAAAATATTGAGAGGCGAGGTAATTCAGCGCGATGAGGAGGATGGCGATGAGCACCAGTTGAATCACCGAAAGCGTGCCGATGCCCCAGCGATTGACCGGGCGGGCGGGCTTTCCTTTGGGTTCGGAAGACGTTTCGGACATGAAAAAAGTGGAAAAGATCAGCGGCGCCAGCGGCGGTAATCCACGACCTGAAAGGTGAGGAACAACAGGAAAAGCGTCGTGGTCAGATAATAAACCACCGGTCTGCTATCGAACAATCCGCTGGCAAAGTAATGAAGATGCTGCTGGGAAGAAATATAGTGGAAAAACGGTGCTCCGGCGAAGGATTCACCCCAGATCACCGTGACGTAACCGAGGAAATATTGGATCACCAACAGCCCGACCGTTAAAATCCCGGCGATGATCTGGCTGGAGGTGAGCGCCGAAGCGAGGCAACCAACGGCGGTGAAAGCGGCCCCCATCAGCATCAGCACGGTGAATGTCCCACCCAGGGCGGCAGGTGTCCACGCAGGGGGCAAACCGGTGACCCAGTCGAACATTTTGAACTGAATCAGCGCCGGCAGCCAGAGGATGGTGTAAAAAATCATCGCCGCCGCATATTTGGAAAAAACCACCTGCCAGCTCCGGACCGGTGCGGTCAGCAACGTTTCCAACGTGCCATTTTTTTCCTCCTCCGCAAAAAGGCGCATCGTGATCAGCGGGAAAATGAACAAAAAGTAGAACCAAAACAGCGGAGTGTGAAAGGTCACGTAAACCAAGCTGTCTTTGACCGGGGTGTCACGAAACCCCTTCATCGCCGTGGACAGCGAGATTCCCTGCATGATTGTGACAAAAGCCAAAACCACCCAGCCGAATGGGCTCAGAAAGTAGCCCTTCAGTTCTTTAGAGGTGAGGATGCGAAAAATTCTCATGCAGAGGTGGGCGCACTAGGTAAGGCATCCCTGTCCCGAGGCAAAGGGAAAAGAGACATAAATCCTTTTCCGGCGGCGAGGGGAGACCTGAGCCGCGCGGCGCTGCACAAATACACTGCGTAAGCGAGCACAGCGAGGATCGTAACGACCGTAACGATCATGGAGGGCACTCGCCCTTGCCAAAAGCGGGGCTTTGGCAATCAACCCGGGCAAGCGTGCTAGCTCAACGGTACCCCCGCGAACGTGTTCGCCTGGGGACTCCGAGTGATGCGGCACATCGCCGGAGCTTATGCCGGATGGATCCCCGGGTAGGGGGGCGGTGGTGTGGGATGAGAGAGCGGAGCCAAACTCGCCGATTCGACGGAAGCCTGGTGCGGGAGTCGGGACTGCAGCAGCGAGGGACGAGCAGTTCAGGTCCTGGGCGCAGGTCACGGGGCTGCGGCGCGGAGCCTCGATCCATTGGCCGACTTTCTGAAGAGCCGAAAAGTTGGACACGGTTTTGTTAGCTTTAGGTGTGTTTTGTTGTTCGGGTTGGAGTGGAGATTGGTGGGTGATCGAACTGAGGGGGGGGGCGGCATAATAAAAGGTTCAGTTTATGGATAGTTGCGGAACATCTGTGGTGTTTGAAACTGTTTATTAAAATAGATCGACATTTCTGCAATTATATAGAAACTTCTTTAAATGATGAAAATCTCGCCCGTTTCCATCGCTTTTCTAGGCTTATTAGCTCCCTTGGCAGGCCAAGAAACTCCCCCGAAATGGGACGTGGAGATTCCTATCCCTGTTATCGAGAGCCAGCCATTGGAATCTCCGGTTGAGGCCGAGCCTACCAATTTTACAGTTCTGAATTCGCGGATAAAACGCGTACAGGTGATCGAAACACCGGAGATGCACGACCTTCCTCCCATCGAAGGGACCATCAATCTGACTGTTCAGAAAGTGGCCAATCCCGGATTGCCAGATCCAGTGCCACCCCTTTCCGCATTGTCGCCCGAAGATCCGGCAGTGATTGAACAGCTTGAAGAAATGCGGGAAAACTATCAAGGCGCTGATTTAGTATTCGTGTCCGCCTCCGTGATAGACCGCCGTCGTACGCTATTGCGAATCTACCCAAACGGACAGGCTGGGGATGAAATCACCGCAGTCTCTAATATCGATTTTAATCACTTTTCAGGAGGTCATGGGACTTACCGGGTGAATCGTGAGGATGGCTCCTTTCGGGACATTGGCTTGTTAGTGGGCTTGGGCAATTCGAACACCCATCACAGCGAAACGCCCGAGAACGCAGCACTGCCCGAAGTTTCGGATATTGAACACATCGGTCCGGCATTCGTGGTTATCAGTGGTGACCAAGGCAGCCCCGCGATGGATACATTAGAGCAACTTCATGATCTTTACCGGAAATCCGGACAATTTCTCAAAACCGCTTATCTAACTCGGGAAGCAGCACGGGTGGAACGTAAAGCATATCTGCTGGCGAATCCTCCGACACCAAAAGATGTGACGATCAAGGTGTGGAAACTCACTCCGGACCAGATTCAAAACCTACAAACAGGAGAAGCCCAATGAATATTATAAAGTCAGTAATACGAGCAGTATTGATTGTTGGCCTTTTAGCCGGTAATTTGTTTGCTGATCCAGCTCTACAACCAAATGTCTCCTTTACCTACGGTGCGGGTAATACATGGAATGCGGTTTGGGAGGGTGTTGCCAGTCGTACCTATTTTGCTCAAGGTAGTCAGGATTTGGTGGCTTGGGAATTTCTCCCTGTCGTTGAGTTCGGCACGGGCGCTAAAGGCGTAGGTGTCGACACTGGAGGAGTTAGTAAATATTTTTTCCGCCTGAAATATGTAGATGATCCTTATGTCACCAGCGAGCAGGAAGCCCGTGACGCTGATTTTGATGGTGATGGTATCCCCAATTGGCTCGAAGTCGACCAGATTGGCTCAAACCCACTGGATAAAAATAGTGTGGGTGACGATAGTGATAGCGACGGTATACCCGATTGGTGGGAAACCAAGTATAACCTGGATGCTAATGATTCGAGTGATGCGACCGCAGATCTTGTGGGCGATGGGATCACTAACTTAACAAAATATCTTCTCGGAAGAAACCCGTTAGTGGTGGCTTTGCCAGATAGTAGTGGAGTTACGGGTTTGGAAGTGCATACCCACCTAGAATAAATACTTTATAGAAATGACGGTATGAATACAAAATCTTCAGCAAAAGCTTGGATAATAGTGGGGATTGTCGCCACTTCGGCAGCAACTAACGCACAGCCCAACGGAAATCCTCCTGTAGCTAGTAATAGGGCTGCAAAGAGTGCGGAATTGTTAACAACGTATGATGCGAACAAAAACGGGGAGTTAGATCCAACAGAAATTGAAAAAATCGGAAGAGATCGGTTGCTGCTCCATGACCGAAATAAAGATGGCCGAGTCGATTCTGCGGAATTAAAAATCATGAGAGAAAACTCACGGCAAATGCCTCCACAAGACGAACTCACCCGTGCCATGGCAAGGGAAAGGGCGGTTGAAGATGCGAGGATTCATAAGGCCAAGCAGATAGAAGCTGAAAAATCATCAAAACAAAAATCAAATCCATCACCCGGTGACGGCAAATGATTTCAATTCGATCAATGGTCTAATCTGATGATTTCTCATTTAAATAAAGGAACTGTGTTTCTTCGGTGCGCCATCAGCATTGCTGGCGTCATGGCCAATGCCGCCATGGCTGACGATAATCCTCTAAACTTGGATGAAGTCATCGGCCTCACGGTAAATATTGAAAACTCCACAGAGTGTGGCGGGTCGAATTCCTCTTCGCAGCGGGTTCCCGCTCATGCGCCGATCTCAGGAGGGAGTGCTGGCTGCCCGGTTAATCTCGCTATTACCGTTACCGGTTCAGTGGAAACTGAAGATGCTCCTTACGATTTTGTGTATGTGAATGACGTTCTGTTTTTCAGTGGGGAAGACTGGAATGGGGACTGTGCCATGACTACCAAGACAGTTACCAAAACGGTGACAGTTGACCCTAAAGACGGAATAACCCTTACCTATGACACTTCAGATGGACTTTTTCATACCGGTGCTTATGCGACGATTACACATGCGGAAATCGTCGAAGAAGGATGCGCCAGCGGTTGTGAGGCTGGCGGCGCAGCGCTGGAAAACGGTAGTGTCCATCTCGCCTTAAATCTTGGGCGAGCAGATTTTGGTAATTCAATTGGAGCGCTACGGATCGCGGAAGCAGTGCCCTCACCGGTGCTTGGGACTCCGTCATCCCTACGCTATTCTTCTGCATGGGATGGAGTAGAGGTTATCAGAGATTTGAATGACGCGATTCGTCAGGTGAAAGCTCCTGATTGTTTAGCAGACGTTGTTACCGAAACAGAAGACCGTTTTCGAGTGGATTTCTATCGCCCAAACGAAATCGGAGCTTTCACAAGCGGACTCTATGACCAGGCAGGAAAAACGCCTTACGTGTCTTGGATTATTGAAAATATCGATACGGTGAATAATGGACACACGAGCATTACCGAGGTGAAAGGGGCTTCCAGTAATGTCAATGAATTTATCTGGGATGCGGTCGGAAACGGATGGGAACTGGTTACCGGAAACGGGCAGCGGAAGGAAAAGAAAACCACCGTAGTTGATGCCTTACTGCAAACCCGCACTGTCACCGCAGTGGTCAAAAATGCTGCTGACCAAGTTGTGTCAAAATCAGTGAAGACTTATAAAGATTTTGCTTGGGGGCGGGAACTTATTCAGACGGTAGTCGATCCCGATGGAGCGGCATTGACCTCCACACAGCAATATTTCGATAATATAACATTGGATGGAGGAGGATACCGAAGACTAAAAGCTGAGTTCCACGATGACGGCGGCTGGGCGAAGCATTCATATGATTCCCAAGGACGTCTAACCAAAACCATCAAGCCATTCCTTGATGCCGAACCAACGGCAGCAGAGAATCTATGCGAAGTTACAACGATCACTTATCAAAACGTAGCGCCACAAGAAACTCATATCGTAACCATCCTGGGACAAGAGGTTCAACGCACTTACAAGTTAAATTCTGGCGATTATACGCACACGACAGCCGAAATTGTAGCTACGGTTGCAGGTGCGCTTTATACGGCACCAAGTAATCTTGTCACCACAAGAGTGAGCGTGGGCGAGGGTGAATTTACGGGGGATTTGCTACGAGTTGAACTTCCTGATGGCACCGGAGAAACTTACGAATATTCCAAAACAGCCACAGAAAAAACGACTATTAGAAACGAAGGTGAAATGATCAATGGGTTTGTCGTATCTGGAACGCGTACGACCACAGTTTCGGACCTTGCAGGCAACCTACTTGCGGAAAGCACTGAAGACATCCAATCGGGACTGTTGCTTTCCTTGAAAACGGTGACTGTACAAGATGCATCCGGCAAGCCGTCGATCATTGATTACGATGATGGTACAGTTGAAACTTTCAACTATGGCTGCTGTGGAATCGAATCGTTCACCGATAGGGATGGGATTGCCACCAGTTATACTTATGATGTTTTCAAGCGTCTTTTGAGCGAAACCCGTGCGGGTATCACTACATCATTCGTTTACGATGCGGAGGGAAGAATCCTCTCCCGCAAGAGGACCGGAAGTGATAGCAGTGAAATTGTTCAAGAAATCAATGTGTATGACGTGGCGGGAAGACTTGTTAGTACCGCAGACGCGCTAAATTACGCCACGGGTCGCACATACACGGTTGATGGCGATAGTCGCAAAGTTGAGACTGTTACCTATCCCGATGGTGGGACTGCAATTACCGTCAAACATAAAGATGGCCGAACCTATGATATTTCCGGTACTGCGGTGGCTCCGCACCGGATTTTCTACGGGGTTGATGCAGGAGAAGGTTATTATGAACGCCAAGTAAATGTCTCCAGCACCGGAGGATTAGACGAATGGACAAAATCATGGCAAGACATTGCCGGTCGTGTGGTCAAGATTCAAAAAAATGGACGCACAGCTGCGACTCGTTATTATAACGCTACTGGCAAACTAGAGAAAACAGTTGATCCCGATGGGGTAGTAACACTCTACACCTCCAACCCAACAGGTTCCCTTTCCTCCAGTATTCTGGATGTAAATCGAGACGGGCTGCCCAGTGCTACGGACCGTATAGAAATCACTTCTAGTCAGGTTTTGGAGGCGCACGGGACTGTGGTTTTGCGCACCGAGCAACGGATTATTAATGCCGCTGGTGTTGAAGAACTCGTTTCACAAACCGATATTAGCACCCATGGTCGCAGCCGCTGGGCATCCTATTGGGGGCAAAACAGCACAGCGGTCATAAGTTATGGTGCCGGTGCTTCGCGGACGGAAATTTTTACCCAACCAGATGGCAGTACCGAGACTCGAATCTATACTCAAGATCGCCTAGTCTCCGAAACAATTGCGGCAAGTGGAGGTAACCCTATCCTAAAGTCGATCAGTTATTCTTACGACCCCCACGGGCGTCTTCAGTCGGCCACCGATGCGCGAAATGGTACAACATCTGTCAGTTATGACGCGATGGACCGGATTCTCGCCGTTACCAGCCCGGTTCCCGCTTTAGCATCTTCCGCGCAAACCACTGCCCGTACTTACGATTCGATGGGGCGTGTAACGACCACGACTTTAGCCGACAACAGCGAGGTTATTGCCGAATACTTTTTGACGGGCGCACTTAAAAAGCAAAGCGGCTCTCAAGTGCCAACTACGGAATATACATATGATTCTCAAGGTCGAAAAAAGACGATGCTTACAACCGGCCAAGCAGGTCCCGCCACCACCCATTGGAACTACGAAATAACCACCGGGTGGCTCTCGGGGAAATCCTATCCGGGTGGCGATAGCATCTCTTACAGTTCCACCGACGCAGGGCGACTTTTAACCCGTAATACCGGTCGAGGAATTACGCGGACTTATGTTTATGACCAAGGTGGTCGGTCAACCGGAGTGAATTACTCCGATACCACTCCCGATGTAACCTATACGCTCAATCGGCTTGGACAGATCACCGGTGTAATCGACGCTATCGGTACCCGCATCCGCACTTACGCCACCGATGGCCGCTTACTTACCGAAAGTCACACTGCGGGTCTACTGACAGGCGCGGCACTTGAATTGGAATACGACACGCTTTTGCGCCGCGAAAATTTTTCTGCTTCCAGCAATGGATCATCTTTCGAAACCACTTGGGCATACGACGGAGCCTCTCGGCTTTCCGTGGTCACTTCCGGTGTTGATTCCACCACCTACACCTATGCGGCGAATTCCGGTCTGGTCACCGGTGCTTCTACGGCACGCGGTGGAGTGCCCCGACTTGCGGTCACTTCCGAATACGATGCTTTGGAACGCCTGACTTCGATCAGTTCTTCAAGCGGCGCTTCCGTGATTTCCTCCCATGCCTACAATTACAATTTGCTCAACCAGCGTACCGAATCGCTTCTTGAAAACGGCAGCAAATGGCATTATCAGTACGACACTATGGGACAGGTGACTGACGGTCAAAAAAGAAACGAATCTGGCTGGTCAGTACCCGGAATGAAATTCGGATACTCATTTGACGGCATTGGCAACCGTAGTTCGAGCACGATTAATGGTCGGGCGGGCAGCTATGCAGCAAACGTGGCTAACCAATATACAGAACGTCAAGTTCCCGGAGCTGTCGATATTCGAGGGAAAGCCAACCTGTTAACAAAAGTGACCGTCAACACAGAGTTAACGGATCGTCTGCATGAATACTTTTACAAAGAACTCGAAGTCGACAATAGCGGTGCTCCACAATATGTAGGAGTTTCTGTCGTTGCGGTAAAGAACGACGCGGGACCCAATGGGGAAGACATTCAAAGCGAAAAATTTGGAAATCTTTTTCTGGCGAAAAACCCAGAAGTTTTCACTCACGACGAAGAAGGCAATCTGACTTCCGATGGCCGATGGAATTATACATGGGATGGAGAGAACCGCTTGATCGGTCAAGAAACCATTGTCACTGTCCCAACAGCCGCAAAACAAAAATTAGAGTACTCTTACGATGCGGAAAGTCGCCGCATTCAGAAAAAGGTCTTTGGTTGGGACGGTAGCGTTTGGTTGCTTGAAAATGATCACCGCTATCTTTATGACGGCTGGAATCTGGTGGCTGAAATGGACGCCACCAACATCATGCTGCGTAACTTCGTTTGGGGTCTCGACCTCAGCCGCACTCCGCAAGGAGCAGGAGGAGTCGGGGGGCTAGTCGCCATCCGAGAGGGTGCGGAAAGCCACCTCCCTTGCTATGATGGCAACGGCAACGCGATGGCTCTGGTCAAAGCCAGCGACCAAAGTATTTCGGCCCGCTACGAATATGGCCCTTTTGGAGAAAGCTTGGTTGCGGAAGAAATAGGCGTCTCAAATCCATTCCGATTTTCCACAAAGTTTCAGGATAAGGAAACTGGATTATATTACTATGGATTCAGATACTACAGCCCCGAAACCGGGCGCTGGTTGTCGCGTGACCCAATCGAAGAGCAAGGAGGTCACAACCTTTACTCTTTTGTCTCCAACGATCCCGTCGTGAAGTTTGACCTCCTAGGAATGGTCGAACTGACCTTCGCTTATATCACACGGATTGAACCTGCGAGAGTCACCTTCATGGGCAGCACGTTCAATGGAGGCATCAAGACGACTCAGACGGTTTCTGTCGATCCCGACCAATGCACGATTACGTTTTCATCAAAATCAATCGGGACGACAATCAAGTATGCCTCGCCAACTGGTCCTGCTGTTGCAACGGCGCGAGCATCGGGTTCAACTATCAAGCAATCGGTAAGTCGTCCAATTGTTGGGTCTCGCCGAATCGGGAGACGTGATCCGTGCAAATGCGTCTTAAAGATGAGCGGGAATGAGGGCAATCCGCTGGCCCCAGGTGCTCCAGGTATCACCTATCATGTGACGATCACCTTTGACACAAAAGCCAAGAAGTATGACTGGGAGGTGAAGCACGATAACTTTCCATCTCACAAACTCACGGGAAATACGGGCAAGGTTTTGCTCGACTTCTCACATGTAGCAGCGGGAACCATCCCTTGGGGGTTGTTTCGTGAAAGTGAAAGTGACTCCGGAAATGAAAGCTGGTAGTTCAAATCTACTCTATTCGATAGGGTTGTTAGCTTTGGGGCTTAGTCTCCTCAGCTACATTGTCGCGCATTTCATTGGTGGTTCGAATCCCTTCATTGAAACGTGGAGAAAGTCCCTCTGGGCGTTGATTGCATTGTTCCCGATCCCGCTTCTCATCGCGTTGTTGTTTGATCCGCGGCTTGCGATTTTACAGAAGTCGTCTGGTTTGGTGATTACCGTCTTGCTCATCCTAATTTCGGTTTTCGTGCTGCCTTTTGCTGTCACGACCGAATCGCTGATGAATCCAGTATTGATCCTTGTCACCGTTTTTGGGGTTAGCTGCCTCGTTGGTGCGGGTTGGTTTTTCATGCGCATAACCCCGTGATCGCACGCGCCACCGCTGTCGCGCGAAGCAACGGCCACCCGGTTGAGGAGCAAACGACCGCTCCGTTGGAGCGTCCCCCTGAAGAACTGGACAGGCAATAAGCTCGATTCCGGGCTTCGTTTCCTCCATTCATCGGAAAAGGAGGCACCCCATGAGTGATCCGTAAGCGCTCCACCGAGCACCGGTTCCCTACGGATTTGTAGATGTCATAGATTGGCAGTCTATGACCTTTGCCAATTCTGACAGCCCATCCGCCTTGATCCGTTCGGATCGCCGCAGCCGTCTTCTCATCCGCGCCGAGCA
>DBTN01000036.1 GCA_002307065.1 Akkermansiaceae bacterium UBA1315
CGACGCCGCCGGGAACCGGGGTGATCGCTGAGCAAAGCGGTGCGACTTCTTCATAAGCAACGTCTCCCGTGAGCCGGTAGCCGGTTTTTTTCGAAGCGTCTTCCACCCGATTGATGCCGACGTCGATGACGACCGCACCCGGTTTTACCCAATCGGCCCGCACCATTTCCGGGCGACCGACGGCCGCGATCAAGATATCCGCGCGGCGGCAAATCCCGGGCAAATCCTTGGACCGGGAGTGGGCGATCGTCACGGTCGCGTTCGAGTTTTTCGAAACCAGCAAAAGCGCCATCGGTTTCCCAACAATCATGCTGCGACCGATCACGACGCCTTCTGCACCGGACGTCTCGATCCCGGAAACTTCGAGCAATTTCATGCAGCCCGCCGGCGTGCACGGGACAAAACCCGTCGGGTCTTCCAGCGCGAGCTTCGCGACATTTTCCGGGTGAAAGCCGTCCACGTCCTTTCGCGGATCAAGCGCCCGGATGATTTCCTCCTCGTCGATGTGCTTCGGCGGCGGCGACTGGACAAGAATCCCGTGAATCGCCGGATCCGCATTCAGACCGCGGACGACTTCCAGCAGTTCTTCCTGAGTCGTTTCAAAAGGCAGCGTGATTTTCAGCGAGTGAAATCCCAGCTCCGCACAGGTCCGGACCTTCGATCCGACGTAAACTTTCGAAGCCGGGTCTTCCCCCACCAGCACCACGGCCAAACCAGGAGTGATACCAAGGGCGGAAAGCGCGGCGGCTTCCGCCCGACACTCGTCCAACACGGCGGAGGCGACGACTTTTCCATCGAGAATGCGAGGTGTGCTCATGAGATCGGATGAAATATTGCAGTTTGAGAATTTTTTAAACGTCGTCGGCACCCGCAAGGAGAATCGATTCGAGGCGGGCGCATTCGGCGTCGAACGCAGCATCATCCAGACCTCGCTCGACGACAAGCATCTCGTCAAAAGTCACTTTCAAATAACTGAACGGCATCGGGATCACAAACCGGTCCCAAGTCTTCAAACGCCAGCAATTCGTGAATTTCGCATGAATCGGCACGATCGGAACCCCTGCGGACTGCGCCAATTTCACCGCGCCCGGATGCAGTTGGTAACGGGGGCCTCGCGGTCCATCGGGCGTGACGCACACGTCGAAACCTTCCTTGAGTGATTTTTTCATCCCGACCAATGCCGCCACAGCTCTTCGCGAAGACGATCCCCGCACCGCCCCGAGGCCAAAAACTTTCATCGCCGAGGCAAGAACCGCCCCGTCATGGCTGGCGCTGGTCAGCACGACCGTTTTGCGCATTTTCCCACCGGTTCTCCACCAAATCGGCGGAATCGCAAAGATCCGACTGTGCCAGAGAGCAAAAACCACGGGCGAATATTCATTCACCGGTCGCGTGATGCCGCAGCGGTCATCGATTTCGTAACGCAACGTCGCCGACCAAATGCGCATGATCCAGCCGATGAAAGTTCCGAGAATCTCGGCCTTTCGGCTGCTGCGGATTTCATGGCGTGCGGATTTCGACATCAAACAAGAGACCGGGTGCTCTCCTCATAAGAGACCGGCCGGGTGAAGGGTATCGACTAGATCTTGCTGCCGGTCGATCATTTCCAGATACAGCGCGTGATTTTCAAAATCCGGCTCACAACGGGAATTCGGATCGATCTTCACCAAATAGCTCGCGATTTCCTCGAAAGAAAGCGCCTCGCCACTTTCGTGGAAAAACCCGACCGCCGCCTGCATCGCCGCACCGACCGCTGGCCCCTGCTCGCTGAGAAGTGACACGACCGGCAGGCCAAAAACGTCTGCCACCAACTGGCGCGTGACCGGACTTTGCGCTCCCGCGCCGAACAGACGGATCTCGTGAGGGGCGAATCCCAAGGTTTTGAAACGGCTCAACGCATAGCCCAACCCAAGAGCGACGCCCTCAAGCGACGCCCGCGCCAAGTGCCCCGGCGTGAAATTTCCAGGATGAATGCCGTGCAAAACCCCATTTCCCTCCGGCAGCCTCGGGGTTTTTTCACCCATCAAATATGGCAAAAACAGCAGTCCATCCGCTCCCGCAGGCACGCTGCCCACCAATGATTCGAACTGCTCCATCGACCAGCCATGATAACGGCACAGCGCTTCCGGCACCGCCGCGAAATTCGCAAGCGCCGCCGTGCCCAGCCAACCACCGGTCGCACTGCAGTAAGGAACGATCTCGTTCCGAAAATCGATCACCGGTTCGGATCCGACGCCGAAAATCGTCGTCATCTCGCCCATTTCAATCGCCATATTTCCGGAAGAAACACAGCCGGCCGCAAGCGCGGTCAACATCGGTGAAGCACTCCCCGCCCCGACTTGGACCTGCTCGGGAAGCCCCCAATCCTTGGCCAATGCGGGCCGAATCACCCCGCGTAATGAATGCGGCCCATTGACCACCGGCAGCCGGAACATCAAATCCGGATCCACAAAGGCAGCAAGGTCACTGGACCAACTCCGCGTCCGCAAATCAAACAGCCCGGTCGCCGAAGCACTTCCCGCTTCCGTCGCCCGCTCCCCGGTCAGCCAATAAGCGATGAAATCCTGCACCGTGAGCAGGCTCGAAATCCGTTGGTAGTGATAAGGTTCGTGCTGCTTCAGCCACAAACACTCCGCAGCCACCGAGTCCACCCCCAATGCCTGGCCGGTCATTTCAATCAGCCCCGGAGTGCCCCCAAACTCCCGGGAAATCTCCTCGGCCTGGCGTTTCACTGAAAGGTCACCCGCCATTTTGGTCGGACGCACAATGCAATTGGCATCGTCCAGAAAAACCAGCCCTCGCGAAGGCCCTGCCACACCGATCGCCGCGACGCGCTGCCTCTGCCCATCGATCGCCGCGAGACAATGGCGGATCGCCTTATCCACCGCATCGATCCATTGCCGCGGATCCTGCTCGCGATAGCCTTCCGGCAATCCCTCGATCCAGGAGTGTGGGACATCGGCCTCGGCACGAATTTCCGCAGATTCCAGATCCAGGGCGATCGCCTTGGTGCCAGTTTCACGAATCTCGATTCCTAAAAAATACATGAGGGGATTTTAAAGTCACACCGCTTGCTTTTGCACGGTCACTCAGTTTCCCCAAGCGATCGGTTTTGACAAGCTCCGCGTTCAGCATCAGCCACTGAACACGGAATTCAACGCTCACCCACCGCCCGGCTGGCCTGCCAAAGCGCTGCGTAAAAATGGAGCCGTTCGAGAAACCTTGGACCGGGCGATTTTTTCCGGAGGTCCCTCGGCGATGATTTTCCCGCCGCTTTCGCCCGCTTCCGGTCCCATATCCAAGATCCAATCTGCCTCGGCGGCGACGGCCATGTGGTGCTCGATCACGATCACCGTATGACCTTCATCGACTAACCGGTGCAAAATATCGATCAGCCGTTTCACATCTTCCAAATGCAAACCCACGGTCGGCTCTTCGATGAGATAGAGATTTTTATCCGTGGCTGTTAGATTCGCGATCTGGGCTTTCGCGCTCCGGCCTTTCGTCAATTCGGAAACGAGTTTGATGCGCTGAGCTTCGCCGCCGGAAAGAGTTGGTGACGCTTGACCCAGCTGCAAATACCCCAAACCGGTATCAGCCATCAATTTCAGCGGCGCGGAAATCCTCGGCTGCGATTCGAAAAATGCCGACGCTTCATCGATCGTCATCGCCAGCACTTGCCCGATGTTTTTCTGACGAAAGGTGACTTCCAAGGTCGCCGGGTTATACCTTTGACCATTGCAAGTTTCGCAATGCACCCAGGTGGACGGCAAAAAATCCATCTCCAGTTTCACGCGGCCATTCCCTTTGCAATCCGGGCATCGTCCGCCCTCGGTGTTGAACGAAAATCGCGACGCGTCGAAACCCCGCATCCGCGCTTCCGGGAGCTGCGCAAACAACGCGCGAATGTGATCGAAAACTTTCACATACGTCGCCGGACAAGAGCGTGAGGTTTTCCCAATCGGAGATTGATCAACTTCGTAACACGCGCGGATGAGTTTTTCCCCGCTCGTTTTCCCGAAGGGCAAATTCGATTTTTTCACACGCGTCGTCTTCGCTTCGTTTTTAAAAAGCGCCGCGATGCACGAATGCATCAGCGATGATTTTCCGGAGCCGGAAATACCGGTCAGCACGGTCAAGCGGCTGAGCGGAATCGAGACATCGATGTTCTTCAAATTATTCGCCCGACAATCTGTTAGAGTCAGCACCGGATGATCTTTTGAAACCGGTCGGCGCGAACCACGGATCGGATGTCGGGTGATCGCGGAAAGCGCACGCCACGTCGGCGAATTTTCCAACGGATAGGATTTCGCCCCCTTGGCCGGTTTGGGTTTTGAAACCGGCAAGAGCGTCGGCGGCTTCCCTTCATAAACAATCTGCCCGCCCAGACGGCCCGCGCCGGGTCCGAGATCGATCAAGTGATCGGCGGCGGCGATCGTGTCTTCATCGTGCTCGACGACGATCAGCGAATTCCCCTGATCCCGAAGCGCAATCAACGTTTTTAATAATGCCGCGTTGTCCCGAGGATGAAGGCCGATCGTCGGCTCATCCAAAACATATAACACGCCCCGAAGATTCGACCCAAGCTGTGCCGCGAGACGAATCCGCTGGCTTTCGCCGCCCGACAGCGTGTTGCCAGACCGGTCGAGTTGCAGATATCCCAAACCGACCTCCTGAAGAAACGCAAGCCGCTGACGAATTTCCGGAAGAATATCCCGGGCGATGAGAACTTCGCGATCATCGGTAAATTTCAACGTCTCAAAGTGTTTCGCCGCGTGATCGATTGAAAGCCGTGACAGCCCGGAAATCGGGGTGCTTTTCAGTTGTACGGCAGATGCAGTAGGATTGAGGCGAGTGCCGTGGCATGACGGGCATTCGACGAGTTCCACGTCATCCATTCTCTCGATCGAGCGGTCCGCATCCATCTCCGCCTCAAGCACGGAATCGAATCGAGAAGCATCTAATTTTTGCCGACGTTTCGGCACACGACCGTGGCCCCGGCATTCACCACACCAGCCGTGCGGCGAGTTGAAGGAAAACAATCTTGGATCGAGTTCTTCAAAGGACCGGTTGCAACTCGGACAACTCGACTTCGTGGAAAGAAGATGAACTTTTCGATCCGCCGTGTGGATTTTGAGCAGCCCTTTGCCAATGTCCAAAGCGCGGCTGATACCGATTTGCAACGTCGCATTCGCAACGGCGATTTCTCCGACGACCACGTCAATGTCGTGCTCTTTGAATCGCTCAAGGCGCTCGAAACCTTCGACCGGTTTGAACTTCTTATCGACAAAAAGTGAAGTGAATCCCTGACGCCCCGCCCAGTCTGCAACCTCGGTGTGATAACCTTTTTTTCCACGAATAACAGGAGCAAGCAAGGTCACCGGCCCTCGTTTGAGGTGCAGGCGGATCGTATTCTCAATCGCGGAGATCGATTGGCGCTCGACGGGGATATGACAATCCGGGCAATAGATTGTTCCGAGTTTTGAATATAACAAGCGAATGAAATTCCATAACTCCGTCACCGTCGCGACCGTGGATTTTCCGCCGCCTTGCGAAACCCGTTGCTCGATCGCAACCGTCGGCGGCAACCCGGCAAGCTGATCGATTTCCGGTTTTTCCAGTTGTTCCGCAAATTGCCGCGCGTAGGCCGACATCGAATCAAGAAACCGGCGCTGGCCCTCGGCAAAAAGAATATCAAAGGCAAGCGTGGATTTTCCCGATCCGGACAACCCGGAGATGACCACGAATTGATCCCGCGGAATGTCGAGAGAGATGTTTTTCAGGTTGTGGTGTCGCGCACCACGAAGCGTGATCGAATTCGATTCGGCGGAAATTTTGACCGGTTTCTTTTTCGGCGAAACCTTCGAAACGATTTGCCCAGCCAGCGCGCTTTTGACGAACTGCGCGGTTGGCGTTTCAAGTTTCGCAATCTGTTCCGGCGTTCCTTCGCCGACGAGTTGCCCACCGTGTTTTCCAGCTTCAGGACCGAGATCCAAAATCCAGTCGGCGGATTTGATCACATCCAGATTGTGTTCAATGACCAACAACGAATGCCCGGAATCCACCAGCTTCTGAAATACCGCGAGCAGATTTTCGATGTCGGAAAAATGCAAACCGGTGGTTGGCTCATCGAGGATCAGCAGTTTGCCAGCACCGGATTGCAATTCGGTATTGCCGCTGAGCAATTGGCATAACTTCAGCCGCTGCGCCTCGCCGCCGGACAATGTGTTCAGCGGCTGCCCGAGGCGAAGATACCCGAGACCGACTTCGACCAACGGTTGAAGCGCTTTCAGGATCAAACCATTCAACCGGATATGCTTTGAGGTCGTCAGCGTTTGCGACTCGAAAAACAAGAGCGATTCATCAACGGTGAGATCCAAAATATCGGCGATCGATTTTCCATGGATCGTGTATTCCAACGTCGAGGATTTATAACGGCGCCCATTGCAGTCCGGACAAGTGACGTAGAGGTCCGAAAGAAACTGCATTTCCACTTTTTCAAAACCATTTCCCGCGCACCGGTCGCAGCGACCTTCGCCGGAATTGAACGAGAAAAATCCCGGCTTTAGTTCCGCCGCTTTTGCCGCTTCGGTTTCGCAAAAAAGCTGGCGGATCGGATCAAACGCGCCGAGGAAGACCGCCGGCGTCGAGCGCGGCGTGCGGGCGATCGGCGATTGATCGACGAGCTCCACTCCGGCCAAATACTGCGATCCTCGTAGGTCTTTGATCGGCGCCGCTTCCCCATCCGGATCTTGGCCGAACTGACGGGCAAGATTGAGATAAAGAACGTCGTGGGCGAAAGTCGATTTTCCCGAACCGGAAACCCCGGTCAGGCAGGCGAAGACACCGAGCGGCAAATCGACATCGAGCTTTTTGAGATTATGGCGGCTCGCCCCTTTGATCGTGAGTTTCGCTTTTCCCGGCTTGCGACGCTTTTTCGGCACAGCGATAGATCGTGTACCATCCAGCCACGGCAGCGTCCCGAGTTTCTGGCCTTTGGATTTCGAAACAATCGGACCTTCATAAATCAACGTTCCTCCAAATGAACCCGCGCCCGGCCCGAGATCCACAAGATGATCGGCGGCCTGCATGACCGCTTGTTCATGTTCGACGACAACCAACGTATTTCCCTTATCACGGAGACCGTGCATGACGCCGACCAGGCGGTCGATGTCCCGCGGATGGAGTCCGACCGTCGGCTCATCGAGAACAAAAAGGGTGCCGGTCAAGGCAGCGCCAAGACAGGTCGTGAGATTCACCCGTTCCACTTCGCCGCCGGAAAGCGTGCGGGTCGGCCGGTCGAGCGTCAGGTAACCGAGGCCGACTTCATCGAGATATTTCAGACGCGATCGGATTTCTGTTAGAACAAGATCGAGCGTCGGATCCGGCGATGATTGTTCTCCGTCCAATTCGGAAAACCACGGGAGCAGATCTGAAATTGAAAACGCCCAGAGATCCGGGAGCGTCTGGCCTTTGATTTTGAAACAGAGCGCTTCCGGCTGCAGCCGTTTGCCCCGGCAGGTTCCGCACGTCGTGTAAGACCGGTAGCGGGAAAGAAAAACCCGGACGTGCATTTTATAGGCCTTCGTTTCCAGCCAGTCGAAGAAGCCTTTGATTCCATACCAAGCACCGGATTGCCATATCTCCTCCAGAGCTTCCAAGTCGTTGATCGCGGAGGAGCGACGATCTCCGTAGTAGATCCATTCCCGGGTGGCGTCGTCGTAATCTTCCCACGGCGTGTTGATATCCACGCCGCGTTCTTTGCAATTCCGGATCAGATCGCGCAGGCATTCGTCACCGCGTTCGCCCTGGAACGGTTTGATCGCGCCTTGAGCAATCGACAGAGTGTGATCGGGAACCGCTTTTTCCAAATCGAGTCCGATGACGCGGCCAAATCCTCGGCAAACCGGGCATGCTCCGAGCGGGCTATTGAACGAAAAAAGCGCGGGCGTGGGCGGACGGAGCGTGAAACCGGTCGCCGGATTCGTCCAAGTCGTGGAAAAAGCGCGAGCGGTCTGGGTCGCGGCCTCGATCACCGAAGCGTGGCCTTTTCCGAGAACAAATGCCGCTTCGAGCGCTTCGAGCAACCGCGTCGGATTTCCCGGAGTGACGGTCAACCGGTCCTGAACGATTTGCAATGCGCGTCCGGTGAATGCGGATGAAACGAAGTCCGCCGAACCGGTCTCATCCGTGCGGAGAATTTCACCTTGGTGGAGCACACGCAAATATCCCTGCGAGTTGAGAAACGGAAAAAGATCTTCGCTTTTGGTATCGGGTGGAACCGGTATCGGAAAAGTGATCAAAACCGGTTTTCCGGCGAAATGTTCCGCCGTCCAAGCTGCGGCGGATTCCGGCGAATCCGGCTGGATCGTGTCGCCGGTATTCGGATCGTAGCCGATCGCCAGACGCGCGAAGAGCAACTTCAGGTAATCGTTGATTTCCGTGAGCGTGCCAATTGTCGACCGGGTCGTGCGAACGTGATTTTTCTGTTCGATCGCGATCGCGGGCGGAATTCCGTCGATGTGATCGACCGCTGGCTTATCCATCCGGTCAAAAAACTGCCGGACGTATGGCGAGAATGTCTCGACGTAACGGCGCTGGCCCTCGGCGTAGAGCGTGTGAAAGGCGAGCGACGATTTTCCCGAGCCAGAAGGCCCGGTGACCACGGTCAATTTCCCGAGTGGAATATCAAGGTCCAGTCCGCGCAGATTGTGCTGGCGGCAACCCCGGAGAGAAATGAACGGCGAACGGTTGATCGGAAGCGAAGACGAGCTGTCGAGAGGCACGTCCTCAACTTAGGGAGAAAAACCGGTTCTGCCAGCGGAAGAATGGCGCATCTCGCGATCAGTCGTCCAGCTTGCCGCTCATCAACGCCGGGAAATACTCTTCGTCTTCTTTCGTTTCTTCGATTTCCTCCTGCAACGCTGAAACCGCTCCGGGATCCTTTGCGTCGGCGAGGCGACCGATCTGCAGCTCAATGCCGCGGATGTAGGTCGAGGCATGCGGTTTGATGTTTTCCGCGAAAGTTTCCTCGGTTTTCGCCTGAGCGGCGAGCGCTTCCTGCCAAGCGGCGTCCACTTCGGATGTGGAAGCCCCTTCAAACTTGAGGCCGGAGGATACCGGGATGACTCCGCCTTTTTCGCGGATTTCCTTCATCGCTTCTCCCAGTTCTTTTTGGGAGGCGGCGCTATAATCACGGTCTCCAAGGCGAATCAATCGGATCAGTCGGCTTTCCAAGCGGGAAAGGTTTTCCGCCACTTCCTGTTTACGGGTCGCGATTTCAGAGGCTGCCCGATCTTGCATGATGCCGCGGGCTTTGAAGAGAAATCCCTCCACATCAAAAATCGGTGCTGGGCCAGCCGGGCGCTCCGAACCGAAAACCGTCGTGCGCACTCCGGTTTCCGCCGCAGCGGCGGTCTCCATCGGCAACGGCTCCGGTTTCGGCGCTTCGCCCGGTGCGACCGCTGTCGGCGGTGCCTCGATCGGCGGCGGTTCAGGAAGTTTGAAAGATTCTTGGACCTCAACGACCGGTGGAGGTGCCACCACGACCGATTGTTTTTGGTAAATCTGAGTGTACCAATAAGCCGCGCCTCCTCCAGCGAGGAGGAGCAACAGCAACCAAAATCCACCGCCGCCGCTGGATTTTTTCGCAACCGCACGCGCACGACGTGGCTTCGGCACCGCCGCACCCGGCCGAAGTTGTGGACCGGTTGGCGCTTTGGCGAGTTCGGCAATTTCGCGGCCCATGGAGGCGACGTCGCGGTAACGAAGCCCGGGGATCGGATTGGTCGCTTTTTGAATGATCGCGTCAAAGGCCCGTGGGCAACCGCTGATGAGCGATGCCGGACGCGGATCGTCGGCAGGCAATTTCCCGGTCAGAAGTTCATGGAGCACCACGCCAAGCGAAAAAATATCGGCGCGCGCATCGACGGTCATCGGCGCGTCAGTGACTTCCGGCGCGGTGTAATGTGGCGTCCCAAAAATCGCTTCACCTTCTTTCGTCGAATGTCCGATCGGGCGGGCGAGACCGAAGTCGCCGATTTTTGGTCGGGCTTGGGTATCGAGAAGAATGTTCGCCGGCTTGATGTCTCGATGGAGAATCCGGTGCTCGTGCGCGTGGGCGACCCCGGCGCAGATATCGCTCATCAAGCGCGCGACTTCACGGGAGTCGATCGCTTTTCCGTAGGCCGCGCTGTAGAGCGATTCCCCGGCGACGAATTCCATGATGATGAAAAGCATGCCATCGACTTCCCCGAAATCGTAAACCCCGATCAGGTTCGGGTGATTCAGCCGGGCCATCGCGCGGGCTTCGGCCGAGAATCCTTCGCGGAATTCTTCGTCGCTGCTGAGCTCACGCGGCAGAATTTTAATCGCAACCGGGCGATCCAGCGCGACTTGGCGCGCGTAATAAACCGCCCCCATGCCGCCACAGGCGATCAGTGAATCAACGGCATAGCCCGGAAAAAGATTTCCCAACTCTTCAGGAGTGGGAGCGGCGAACGGAAGTGTGTCGTCGTGACTCATTGATTAAAAGTGATGGAGGAAAGCAATGAAATGCTTGGATTCAGAGGCTATCAAGCGCGGACGTTCTAGCGGAAAAAATCTGCGTTTAAAACCCTAGAGTTGTGAAAAATTCCGCAGCAGACAGAATTCGGCATGTCTTGGGAGCAACAATTGACCGAACGGATCGGCGTGGTGGGAATACGTGACCTGGTGGCGGCATTCTATCGCCACATTCGCACCGATGATCTGCTGGGTCCGATGTATCCGCAGGACGACTGGGAAGGCGCGGAAACGCGGTTGGCAGATTTCCTCTGTTTCCGCATCACCGGAGAACAAACCTATTTGGAAACCCGCGGGCATCCTCGGTTAAAAATGCGCCATTTCCCATTTCAGATTGGCATCGCCGAGCGTGACCGCTGGTTGGACTTGATGGGAAAGGCGATGACGGAATGCGGAATCGATGGTGAATCCCGAGCCGCGCTTGAGGCATTTTTCGGCCCCGTCGCCGATTTTATGCGAAATCAGCCCGAGAGGTAAGACTCGCCCGATTTTCTCACTGGCGAAATGACCGGTCTACGAGCAGATTCGCCCGCCAACGACTTTTATGCCTGATCCGACTGTCACGATTCTCAAAGCCGCGTTTCTCATCGCCCTCGGGCTGTTCGTTGTCGTTGCCGGGATTCGCGCGCTGATGCGCCGCCGGAACCCGGTGATCCTTGATGCCTTCGGAAACGCGACGGTTTCCCCGCCCTCGATCCCACGGGGCAAAGTCCCGGTCTGGCTCTACCATCCACTGGATTCTCTGTGGATGGGACTCATTTTCCTGATTTTCGTGGGACTGACGTTGGCCGATGCGGGAGCACCCGCGCCGGAAAAGGAAAAAAACCTGACGGCTGGGGTGCTGCTTTTTTCGATCGGTTTCCAGATCACCTTGGCGTTTCTGACGACGCTTTTTGTCGCACGGCGGTTGGCTCCGGTTTCCTGGCTCGGGCTGAATTGGCCCCATTGGCGGAAAATTTTCTGGCTTGGACCGGCTTGCGTCGTCGGGATGTGGATGTTTTTCATCGGCCTGCAACTGATCGGCCTGATTCTTTGGACCGCGTTGAGCCATCTGCAATCGACCGGCGTCACCGGCTGGACCAACACGTTGTTGAATTGGATGAACTGGTTCGGCAACAACGACATGCAGGATTCTGTAAAACTTCTCCGCTCCGCCAACGACCCGACGATTCTTGGCCTGATGACCTTGGCCGCCGTCGTCGTCGCCCCCATTTGCGAAGAAATCGTCTTCCGTGGGTATTTGTATCCCGCCGCGAAAAAATTCGCCGGCCCTTGGATCGCGGGTCTCTGCTCCGCACTCGTCTTTTCCGCAGCGCACGGGAATTTGCCAGCCCTGATTCCGCTGTTCGCCTTCGGCTGTGTGCTGGCCTTTATTTACGAAAAATCCGGCTCCATCCTGCTGCCAATCGCCGTGCACCTTTGTTTTAATGGCGCGACGGTCGGTCTCCAAATGCTCGACCGGATTTTTAATTTCCTACCGGTTCCGCCGCCTTGAAAACCGTCCGCGACATCGGAGAAGACGCGCTGATCGACCGGCTGATCCAGCTTGTCCCACGTGATCGATCGACCGCCGCAGGTCCGGGCGACGATTGCGCGGTGATCGATCCCGGCCCCGCTTCCTCGTCTCTGCAATTGCTGAAAACCGACGCGCTTGTCGAAAAAATCCATTTCCTGTCCGACGCACCAGCTCGGAAGATCGGGTGGAAATCCGTCGCCCGGGTGATCTCAGATTTTGCCGCGATGGGTGGAAAGCCCGAGCATTTCCTGATCACGCTCGCGCTGCCGCCCACCACACCGGTTTCGTGGATCGAGGACGTGTATCGTGGCATCGGCGAATGTTTGGAAAAATTCGGCGGCGTCGTCGCAGGCGGGGAAACCTCCAGCGTCCCGGATGCTTCGGCGGTGGTCATTTCGATCGCCGCGACCGGTCGAGTCGAGCGGGATCAAGTCGTGCTGCGTTCGACGGCCAAACCGGGAGACGCGATTTTGGTAACCGGTTGCCTTGGCGGATCGATTCACGGCAAACATTTCGATTTCACCCCGAGAGTCGAAGAAGCCGCGTGGCTGGTCGCCCATTTCAAACCGACGGCCATGATGGATCTGTCCGATGGCTTGGCGAAAGATCTCAACCGGTTGGCAAACGCCTCGGCTTGCGGGTTTCAAATCGATCGCGCCGCCGTTCCAAGGACAACCGGTTGCGATCTCGCGCAGGCTCTGGGCGACGGCGAAGATTTTGAACTCCTGTTCACGATCGAGCCGTCAAAAATCGACGATCTTCTCGCCGCGTGGCCGGGACATTTTCCTGACCTCAGCATCGTTGGAAAAATGGTCGAAACCAGTCAGGGGGAATCGCTCGCGGGCGGTTGGGAGCACTTCAATTCACTTGGTATTCAGACATCCTGAAGTTATTCTCCGCGTCATGGAGGACGACGCGACCGCGTTTCTGGAATTCCAAGCGACGGAAAAATCCGCCTCGCCGCGCACTCTGGCGAACTACCGCGATGCGTTGAAGGTTTACCAAAATTGGCGCGGCGAGGGGTTTTGCGACTGGCGAAAGGAGGAACCGGATCATTTCCGCGATTATCTTTTCGCGCTGATGAAACAAGGGCTGAAGCGCGCGACCATCCGTCTGCGATTCGCCGCTTTACGATCGTTTTACAAATTTCTCGTGTTGCGGCGCGGACTGGGCCGCAGCCCGGTCGCCGAGGTCCAACTGCCGAAACCCGAACGCGGATTACCGATCGTATTGACGATTGCTCAGATCGATGAGCTGCTCTCGATGCCTCTCCGATCCGTCTCTGATTCGCCCGAATTGAGCTGGTTGGCGTTGCGCGACGCGGCGATGCTTGAGCTTTTTTATTCCTGCGGGCTGCGGATTTCCGAATTGCTCGCGCTGGATGTGAAGGATGTCGATTTCCTCGGCGAAAGCGTGCGGGTCCTCGGAAAGGGATCGAAAGAACGGGTGGTCCCAATCGGCGGACCCGCCATCCAAGCGATTCAACGCTACCGGCAGCATGCGGCGGTGACGAACGGACCGCTTTTTCTCAGCATCCGCCGCACCCGGATCACTCAGCAAGCGGTCGATCTGTTGCTGAAAAAGTATCTGCGGCTCAGCTCGATTCCGTTCAAAATTTCGCCGCACAAACTCCGGCACAGCTTCGCCACGCACCTGCTGGATGCCGGGGCGGATTTGCGCAGTGTGCAATCGTTGCTTGGCCATGCTTCACTTTCGACCACGCAAATCTACACCCACGTGACCAAAGAACGCCTGAAAAACGCTTACGACACCGCTCATCCGCGCGCGTGAAACCGGTTTGAAATCCATGTTTTCAAAAATTTTCCTCATCGGTTGCGTGCTGGCGGTCGCCGCGTGTGCGCCGTCGTTTGTTTCCCGCATCAAACCGAAAAAGCCAACGCTTCCGACGCCCGATCCGCGCCAGGAATTGGACGAGCGTTTGCGCTCCACACGAAAACCCGCGATCCTGTTCGTCGGAAACAGCTACAGCATGGACGTGCCGCGCGCTTTCCGAAAAATCGCCGCAGACCACCAGCAGCCGGTCCGCGTCGGACAATCGACGTATGGCGGTTGGACGCTCTCGCAACACGCGAACCATCCCCAAACGCTGAAAAAAATCCGGGACGGATCTTGGGACGTGGTCGTGTTGCAAGAATACAGCAGACTGCCCGCACTGCCTCTCCGCGAAAGAGAATCGACGATGTTTCCAGCGATCCTTTCCCTGGCCAAGGAAATCCGTGCTGCCGGGGCGATTCCGGTTTTTTATCAAACATGGGGACGCCGCGATGGAGACCGGTCCGCTGATTTTCCGGACGATGATTTTTTCGCGATGAACGAACGCTTGCGCCTCGGTTATGAAGCGGCGGCGGAGAAAATCGGCGGTGCGGTGATCGTCCCGGTCGGCCAGGCCTGGGCCGCTGAAATGCGAGCCGGGAGGCGCGATGTGATTTTCCAACAAGATGGCAGCCACCCGACCGCCGAGGGCAACCGGTTGACCGCCGGCGTGTTTTTCCAGACGTTTTTTAATCCGTAGTTTTTCGGTTGCGAGTTTCCAAAGATTGCTTTTGAGGAAATTCCAAGATAAGCCCAGTGAACTCCTCCCTCAAGACTCCATGACTCCGATCCGCCTATTCCTTACCTTTCTCACCCTCACATTTGCCTGTTTCCTCGCCAGTTGCGCGAAACCTAGCGAGCTGAAACCGGTGGTCGGAGCCGACGGGAAAATCATCAATCCGTATCCTGTTGGCACTTACGATCACTTCCGGGCTGAGCCGAGCTATCCGAAAACCTACGACGTCTGGAAAAACGAAGCGCTGCTCTCTTCGACGAATTCCTCAAATTCCAGCATCGTGATCGATGAAAAACAGCAGCGTGGATTGCTTCTCAACGGGGATGAAGTGGTCATGGATTACCCGATTTGCTCAGGCCGCAGCAGCCATCCGACCCCCAAGGGCACCTTTCCCATTCTCGAAAAAATCGTCGATAAACGCTCTAACAAATACGGAAAAATCTATGACGCGGAAGGAGCCGTCGTAAACAGCGACGCCGACGCGACCAAAGATCCCATTCCTGAAGGCGGCCGGTTCGAAGGCGCGGCCATGCGCTACTGGATGCGCCTGACGTGGGACGGCGTCGGCCACCACATCGGACCGATCCGCCGCTACCCGGCGTCACACGCTTGTATCCGCGGGCCAAGCGCGGTGATGCCGATCGTTTATTCCAAAGTCAAACTCGGCACCAAGATCACGGTGCTGTAACGCTTCAATCGCGGCGGCGTCTTTCTATGAAACATTCAGGAATCTTCCTGGCCAAAGGTCTGCGATTCCTTAGCCCAGGCCACCGGCCTGGGTTACATGCATTCGCTTGTTAGCGCACCACAGGTGCGCGATAGGCGACGATGTGGATTCAGCAAACGAAGACGTCCCGGGATTTCGATGATCCGTTAGATGGGGGCCAGCGGACCAGTATCGCCCGCCGTTGGCGTGCTGAATTGAGGGTTGTCAGAATCCCAGCCCGATGGGCTGGGCTAAGGAATCACGGACCGTTGGCCCGAAAGATGGATTGGCCCGAAAGCGGGCGCTTTAAGCCCGATTCAGCTCGACGGCCTGAACAAAATCCCGCGATCGACGCCTGAACGAAATCCCGCGATCGATTTTACCACGATCGATAAAAAAGCCCGGCCGCAATTCGCAGTCGGGCTTTTTCATTTTAAAACCGGTTGTCGAAGCAATTACTCTTCTTCGATGAATTTGTCGTGGCCTTCTTTTTTCTGATCCTTCAGCGCGTCGACCAACGTCGCGACTTTTGCGAGATCATTTGCTAAGAATGCCTCTTCCACTTCGCACAGTGAGACGAGGAGCTTGCCCATCATTTTGCGATACTCGACCGTGGCCTTCGCTTTCGCGGCTTCATCGGTCATCGCCTTCACCATTTCTGGAACTTCCATCGCACCTTTGATCGCATAGTCCTGAGCTTCCCGGGCGGAAGCGGCACCCTTGGCGGGATCAGTCTCTTTGCGGAAGGCTTTGTAGGCGTCGTTCATCGCCTCCATGTTCTTTCCGAGTTGCGTTTCCTCCTGCGCCATTGCTGGCATCACCAGCATCCCCGCGAGACATCCCAATAAAATCATCGGTGTTTTCATACGTCATTCACTACGCAAGAAATCGATCGGTTTTTCCATTGGAAAATCCACGGACTTTTCAAGTCGGAGGAAATCGTCAGAAATTTTCTCCATTAAATTTCCCCAATCGTCTGCAACAACTCGGTGCTTTCCAACGTTTTGATCCGATCACGGATGGCACTGCTCTGTCCGTTTTGATCCCCCCAAAATCCTCCGCCATGAAAACCCAAAACCTCCTCCGTCCGGCTGCTGTTGCGATCATCGCCCTCTGCAGCGCCGTTTTCGCCCTCTCTTCTTCCGCGGAAGAACCGGTTCTCCTTCCCGCCGTGGAAGCCACGCCACGCGGCGGACTTCCCAACGTTTTCGCGAAGCTCCAAGCCGGTGGAGAAGTGAAAATCGGCTACCTGGGCGGCAGCATCACCGCGGCTCCCGGATGGCGCGTAAAATCACTGGCCTGGTTCCAAGAGCAATATCCCAACGCCAAAGTTTCCGAAATCAACGCGGCGATCGGCGGAACCGGATCCGACCTCGGCGTCTTCCGTGCCAATCAAGATGTGATCGGGAAACATCCGGATCTGCTTTTCATCGAATTCGCGGTGAATGACAGCGGTGGCAATCCGGTGAGAATCCACCAGTGCATGGAAGGCATCGTCCGCCAAACGTGGAAAGCCAATCCCCTCACTGACATCTGTTTCGTCTACACGCTCAGCGAACCGATGCTCAGCGACCTGAGCGCCGGAAAATTCCCACGCGCCGCAGGATCGATGGAAGCGATCGCCGATTACTACGGCATTCCCAGTATTCATTTTGGCCTCGATATCGCCAAACGTGTGAACAACGGCACGCTGATTTTCAAAGCAGCCAAGGATCAAGTCAAAGCGAATCAAACCATGGTCTTCTCCACCGACGGTGTCCATCCGTTGATCGACACCGGTCATGAGCTCTACACGCAAACGCTCATCCGCAACCTGCCGGCGATCTCCCTCGCGGGCAAACCCGGTCCCCACACCACCGGAAAACCTTTCCGCGAAGATCACTGGGAAAACGCAAAAATCGTACCGGTCACGCAATCGATGCTGAAAGGCAATTGGACAAAGCTCGATCCAAACCAGCCGGGCAAAGCGAAAGATTTCCAAGCCCGCTTGCCCGTGCTCTGGAAAACCAACGAACCCGGCGCAAGCCTCGAATTCACCCTCGATGGCAAGCTTGCCGAAATCTACGACATCATCGGCCCGGACGGTTGCTTGCTGGAGGTGGCCGTCGATGGGAAACCGATCCGAAAATTTCCACGTTTCGACACCCATTGCAGCTACAGCCGGTTATCCAAAGCCAGTCTCTATTCCGCTGCGGAACCCGGTCGCCATCAGATCAAAGTTTCTCTCACAGACGAAAAACTGGATAAGCAAAAACTTCTCGGCGGCGAACATGTCGAGAAATTCACCGCGAATCCGGGTAGCTTCCAGGAAAGTAACTGGTATGTTGGATCGCTCCTGATCTTGGGCGACGTCGTGGAATGACCTTCTTTTCACCTCGGCTCACTTAGAACCGGGCCAGCACCTGCTTTTCAACGCTCCAACCCCACCCACCATGTCTGAAATCAAAGCCTATGCCGCCACCGCCGCAGGCGCCGCGCTCCAGCCCTATTCCTTCGATCCCGGCGAACTCGGCGGCGACGACGTCGAAATCGACGTTTCCCACTGCGGCATCTGCCACTCGGATCTCTCGATGCTCGATAATGAATGGGGCATGTCCGGTTTCCCATTTGTCCCGGGCCACGAAGCGATCGGCACGGTGACCGCGCTTGGAGAAAACACAAAAGGTCTGAAAATCGGTCAGCGCGTTGGCATCGGTTGGTCCGCCTTCAGCTGCTTGAGCTGTCCCCAATGCCTTTCGGGCGATCACAATCTCTGTGACCAAACCCAAGGTACGATCGTCGGCCGCCACGGAGGTTTTGCCAATCGTCTCCGCGCCCAATGGCCGTGGGTTCGTCCCTTGCCAGATGCGCTCGATCCCGCCAAAGCCGGTCCGCTCCTCTGCGGTGGCATCACGGTTTTCGCACCGTTTTTGATCCATAACATTTCCCCGACCGCTCGTGTCGGCGTCATCGGCATCGGCGGACTGGGTCATCTCGCGCTTCAATTCGCCAACAAATGGGGCTGCGAAGTCCATGCCTTCACCACCAGCGATAGTAAAGAGGAGGAAGCGAAAAAACTGGGCGCGCATTTCGTTCACAACACCAAACGCGACGGTGCGCTCAAAAACCTCGCCGGCAGTCTCGACTTGATCATTTCCACCATCAACGTCCCGCTCGATATCCCCGGATTGCTCGGAACGCTCGCCCCAAAAGGCCGGATTCATGTCGTTGGCGCGATCCTGGAACCGATGCCCGTTCCGGCGTTCGGCCTCATTTCGGGTCAGAAATCGATCTCGGGATCTCCCACCGGCAGCCCGTCCGCCATCGATCAAATGCTCGCATTCAGCGCCCGTCACCAGATCGCGCCGGTCACGGAAAATTTCAAACTCTCGCAAGTAAACGAAGCGCTCGACCATCTCCGCTCTGGAAAAGCCCGCTACCGTATCGTTTTGGAAAACGATCTTGAGTGATCCGCGCCGGAAGACGCGGACCCCTCGACGGAAAAAGCTCAGGAGATCAGCTTCTCACTGATCTCCCACAGCCTTTCCGCGTTGGCCTTGTTCACGGCGTAGGACATCACGCCTTGCATCGATTTCCCGACGCTTTCGACCGACATCGCCACGGTCTCGTCTCCCGGGATCAGCTCGGCGATCTCGACATCATCGCAATAAACTCCTCCCATGCCCTCCAACAGAGGACTGGTCGCACACCAAACTTGTGTCGCCGCGCCTTGGGCGGGAGTTTTGAGTCCGCCTTCCGGATTGATGATGGCATTGCCCTGTTCGTCGATCGCCCCCATGCGGATCAGTTCTTCTCTGGGAATGGGCTGATGCTTCGCCAGACCGGTTTCGAGAATTCCGCCGGGGTGTAGCGAAAAAGCGCGGATGCCCTGGTCCTTGCCGCGCGCATCCAGTTCGACGGCGAAAAGAACGTTCGCCGTTTTCGACTGACCATACGCCAGCCATGGGTCATACGGCCGATGCAAAAAATTCGGATCGTCGAAGTCCACGGTCGCAAACCGGTGTCCTCGCGACGAGACCGACACCACCCGTGCGCCGCGCGCCTGCACCAACGCCGGCCACAGCCGCTGCGTGAGCTGAAAGTGTCCGAGGTGATTGGTGGCAAACTGCAGTTCATTTCCCCGTGCATCTCTCGTCAACGGCGTCGCCATGATGCCCGCGTTATTGACCAAAAGATGCAGCGGATTTCCCGACGCCAGAAACCGGTCCGCAAACGCATCAATCGAATCCCGAGATAGCAGATCCATTTCCTCGATTTCCGCGCCCGGCACGTTTGCCAACGCCTGCGAGGCTCGGGAAAGATCACGAGCCGGCACGATCACACGCGCACCCGCGGAAAGAAACGCTTTCACCGTTTCCCTACCGATCCCGGAATACCCGCCGGTGACGATGGCGATCTTCCCGGCAAGATCGATGCCTTGAATCACTTCGGTCGCGGTCGAGGCCGCACCAAAACCGGAATGAATGGGATGCTGAAATGAGGAGTTGTTCATAAAGTTCGTTTTCAAAGGTGAGAAGACCTTAAGCGAAAAACTCCGAACTTTCTATCATTGCAAGTTCACATTTCATGCGCAATCGTTCGGAACCATGCGTGATCCGCTCACTCAGATTCTCCGACTCGCCGAGGCTCGATCCGTTGTTTCAGGTGAGCTCAAAGCCTCAGGCTCGTGGGCGCTCAAAGTCCCGGCACCCGAACAGATCAAATTCATGGCCGTCGTGAAAGGCGGCTGCTGGCTCCACCGGGAAGGCAAAAAGAAGCCGACCCGAATCGAGGCGGGAGACGTGATCTTCCACTCCGAACCCCGCTCATTTGTTCTCTACAACGACCCCGATGTGGATCCCGTCGACGCCCAAACACTCTACGAAAACCTTGAAACACCGGTGGTCGTTTTGGGCAAGGGCGATGCCTTCCACCTGATCGGCGGCCACGTGAATGTGGACCCGGCGTTCGCGGAGCACCTCTCCGATCTCTTCCCAAAATGGCTTCATCTCCAAGGGATAAAGCCGGAAGCCAAGACCCTTCGATGGCTGCTGGAACAATTGGTTTTTGAAAACACCTCCTCGCTCCCCGGGGCTGATAGCGCTGCCGCTCAACTCGCCCAGCTCATGTTCATCCAAGTCCTGCGCAGCCATCTGGGCTCTGCCAAGCCTTCCGCCCCAGGCCTCTTTCGCATCCTTGGCGACCCCAAACTTGCGCCCGCAGTCCGCCTCATTCACAACCGCCCGGAAGAACCGTGGCAGCTCGAAGAACTCGCAAAAGCAGCGGGCATGTCCCGCACCACCTTTGCCGTCTATTTCAAATCCGTCGCTGGCATTTCCCCGCTGGCCTATCTTTCCGAATGGCGCATGCAGGTCGCCAGGAAAATGCTGCGTCAGGAAAACGTCACCATCGCTATCCTCGCGGAGTCGCTCGGTTACGCCTCGGAAAGTGCGTTCAGTTCCGCATTCAAACGAGTGACCGGTCTTGCACCGAAACATTACCGAACCTCGACAGGAACTTCACCCGTTTCACAATCGCATCGGGAGTCAGAAATACCGATCTAACAGAACCGGTTTCTAACCCACCCCAAAAAAAACACCGCCTCGAAACCGAAGCGGTGTTTTGAGAAAGGGAAACGTCTTAACCGGTCGGATCAAGTCGGCTGTTCGCCGCGGGCCATGACGACCTTACCGGTTCGCACCGTTTCGATGATTTCGAACTGGGAGAACATGGAAACGGCAGCATCGATCTTCGCAGTGTTTCCGGAAACGAGAGCGATCATTGAAGTCGGTGTAAGATCCACGGTCTTACCGCCGAAGTGCTCGATGATCTGCAACGCTTGAGTGCGCTGCGAATCGTCTGCCAGGAATTTCACGAGGATGAGTTCTTTCACCACCGAGTCTTCCGTGTCGTGCTCCGAACAATGGATGACGTCGATGAGCTTGTTCACCTGCATGATGATCTGATGCAGACCGCTTGGATCGCCGGAGACGCCGATCGTCATGCGGGAGAAATTGGCATTACGACCTTCGGAAACCACGAGCGAATCAATGTTGAAAGCGCGCCGGGAGAACACCTGGCAAATCCGCATCAGCACGCCCGGTTCGTTGTTCACGAGAATCGAAAGGGTGTGAGTCGCGCCGCGCACGGCGGCCGGAGGCACAGCGGGAGTGTCGGTAGTGATGATAGTTTGAGACACAGAGAAAGTTTTCTAGTTAGAAGTTTTCAGTTTTCAGAAAGAAGCGGAGGAAGTTTCAGTGTTCACTCAGGCATGCCTGAAAACTGAACACTGAAAACGAACAAACTTCTGATCACGTGGAACCGATCGGTTTTTCCATTTTCAGCTTCGGCGGCTCGGTGATCATATCTTCGAGCGCAGCTCCGGCCGGAATCATCGGGAACACGTTGTCGGTTTTCACACACTCGGCGTGGATGAGAATCGGTCCGTCGTTGTAAGCAAGGGCTTTTTCGAGCTGCTTGGTGACATCGGCCGGGCGTTTGATGTAAACGGACGGGATGCCGTAGGCGGCGGCGAGTTTGCAGAAATCCGGGTTACCGATGAGATCCACACCGGAAGTGCGGTCTTCATAAAACAGCTCCTGCCATTGGCGAACCATGCCGAGGTAATGGTTGTCGAGAACCACGATCTTGATCGGCAGCTTGTGAATCTGCGCGGTCGCAAGTTCGAACAAAGTCATTTGGAAACCGCCGTCACCGGAAATCGAGATCACCGTTTTATCCGGGCAAGCGAGTTGCGCGCCGATCGCCGCGGGGAAACCAAAGCCCATCGTGCCCGCACCACCGGACGAGAGCCAATGGAACGATTCGTGGTTCTTGTAAAACTGCGCGGCCCACATCTGATGCTGGCCGACGTCGGTCGAAACGATCGCTTTGCCTTCGGTGAGCTGATAGAGCTCATCGATGACTTGCTGCATGCGGAGACCACCCTGCTTTTTGTAGCTAAGCGGATAACGCTTTTTATAACCGTCGAGCTTCGTGAGCCACTCACCGGTTTCAAGCGGTCCGATCTTTTCGTTGATCTCGGTCAACACGGCCTTCGCGTCGCCCACGATCATCACGTCCGGCTGGATCATTTTTCCAGCTTCGGCGGGATCGATATCGATGTGGATGATTCTCGCCGTGGAACAGAATTTCGCAGGATTGCCGATGATCCGGTCGTCGAAACGGGAACCGATGTTGATCAACAAATCGCACTCGACCATCGCCTTGTTTGCGTAGGCGGTGCCGTGCATGCCGAGCATGCCGAGCGAAAGCGGGTGGGTTTCCGGGAAAACGCCTTTGCCCAGCAAGGTCGAGGTCACCGGCGCGTTAAGCGTCTCCGCAAGGTAGCGGAGCTCTTGGTCGGCGCGGGCGATCATCGTGCCTTGGCCGGCGAGAATCACCGGGCGTTTGGCATTCATGATCAACTTCGCCGCTTCTTTCACCGCCGCTTGATCAATCTTGAACGCAACTGTCGGATCGTAACCCGGAAGCTGGAACGGCGGATTCATGTCACCGGAAAAGGCGCCGGAAGAAATATCTTTCGGAATATCGATCAAAACCGGTCCCGGACGACCGGTCGTGGCAATGTGATATGCCTCGCGAGCGATCCGTGGCAGGGAGTTCGTGTTTTTCACGAGGTAGTTGTGCTTCACCACCGGAATCGTGATGCCGAAAATATCCGCCTCTTGGAAAGCGTCCTTGCCCAGCATCCATGTCACCGTCTGGCCGGAAATCACGATCATCGGGATCGAGTCCATCATGGCCGTCATCAAACCGGTCACCGTATTTCCAGCACCTGGGCCGGAAGTGACGAGCACCGCCGCCGGACGACCGGTCGCACGGGCATAACCATCGGCCATGTGCACGGCACCTTGCTCATGCCGGACGAGGATGAACTTCATCTTCGTCTTGATCGTCTCAAGCGCGTCGAAAATGGGAATGGCCGCTCCACCGGAGTAACCGAAGATGTACTCGATGCCTAAATCATCGAGGGTTTTGATGAGCGCCTGTGCGCCGTCGAGTTGTTCTTTGCTCATAGGAAATGAGAGTTGGAAAGGACAAGACAGCCATAACCCGGCGAATGCAAATCAAAAATCGAACATTTTTCATCAAACTCAAGAAATCGGAAAATCAATACCCTAGAAAATGATACTTTTCCCGCCAAGTTCGACCGTAACCGATCGACACCCTGGAAAACCTGACCGTTTTGCGCACAAACTTGCTTAATCCCGTCCGCGCGACTTTTTATTCGGTGAGAAATTTACCGCGTTGCACGGTTGAGCAATCACCGCCAGCTTGGGCGCGTTGGAAATGAAAGGCGAAAGAACGGGCGGAGGCAGAGCAGACGGTCGCTTGTGGGCGATCGCGCTCGGACTTTCCCTGCTTGGAAATGCGCTCATTGTGCTGGTGACCGGATTTCTCGTTTACCGCTCCTACGAATTTCAAAAAAACCGCCCGATTGCCCAAGCGCCGAGCGAAAAAACGACGGTGATGATTTTACCTCCGGAAATGGTGCGGCCGGAATCCGCACCAGAACCCGCCGCCGAAACGCCACCGGTTCCGCCGCCGGCGGCAGCGATGCCACCAGAATTCGCCCGCACTTCGGAAGATCAGCGCGGGAAACGACCCGATCGACCGGCGTTCATGGGCGAACGCGACACCGAGGCGACCAGCGACCGCACGCCTGACCCGACCGCGCCACCCCTTCCATCCCAAGCGGGAGTGAAACCGCGCGACGCTTCGGATATCGAAACCACCGAAAGCGATTACCAAGACGGCACGCTGGAACACGACCAAGCCGCCACGGCCGAAATGGCACCTGCGGAACCGACTCCTCCATCCGTTCCGCCTGCCGAGGCTTCCCCAGAAACCCAACCGGTCGAAGAAAATCCGGCGCTCGAAGGGACGGACGCACAAAAGACCTTACCCGCAGCTCGGGAAACGGCGCTGGACGGACCGAATCCCATCGAGGTTCCTGTCCCCAAAAACCAACCGGAAGAAGCGATCAAACCAACACCGGAAAAACCGCCCGCTCCAAAAAAACCCGCCGTCGCCCAAGAAGAAACCCCGCCTCAAAAACCCGCCCAACCGGTCAAATCGAACGAACCCGGCTTTCGCGGCTACCAGCGAAAGACTGCGATCCAAGGCTCCATTTCCCGAACCGGCCGCAGCTCGCTGGACGTGGTCGATTCACCGCTCGGCCGCTATCAGGCAGCGATCAGCCGCGCCGTCGAAAAAGAGTGGCAGCGAAACTGCGTCCGCCACCGGGATTTTATCACCCCCGGATTTTTAACGGTGCGGTTTTTTGTCCAGCCCAGTGGAAAGGTCCGCAGCGTCCAATTCGTCGGCGACATCGAAACCGGTGAAATCCAAAAAGGATTCACGCTCAATTCCATCCGCGATGCGGAAATCCCCCCCATGCCCGCCGCCGTCCGCCAAGAATTCGAAAACGAATCGCTCGAACTCATTTTTAATTTCTACTTCTGACCATGATCGAAATCCTCGCCCAAACCGCCACCAACGCCCCGTCCAGTGGATTTGAATCCATAGGAAATTTTTTCCGCCACGGCGGCATCTTCATGATCCCACTGGCGATCACCTCCATCGCCGGCTTGATGGCGATCATGTATAAATTCCTCTCCCTCTCCCGCAACCGGGTCATTCCAGCCGAACTGGCACGCGATGTCGCCGCCTTTGACCAACGCATCGCCGCAGGCCAAACGGAACCGGTTTTGCGGGAATTCCAGGAAGGAAAAAGCGCGCTCGCCCGGCTTGGAGCTGTCGTCATCAAACACCGCGGCAAACCTCAACCGGAAATCACCCCTGTCGTGGAAGCCGCCGCACGTGAGGAAACGATGCATCTCCACGCGGGTGTCGGGGTTTTGGACATCGTCATCACCGTTGCTCCATTGCTCGGCCTACTTGGCACCGCGTCCGGATTGGTCGTGATTTTCCAAGGCCTCGGCGAAACGACCGATCACCTCGCCATCGCTCGCGGGATTTCCGAAGCGCTCAGCACCACGATTTTCGGCCTTGCGATCGCCGTGCCCTGCGTCGTCGCTCACGGGTATTTTTCCCGGAAAATCGAAGCGCACACCGCCCGTCTGGAAATCCTGCTGACCGATCTGGTTTCCGTCTGCCAAAAGCCGAATCCAAACGCCTGACCGGTTATGAAATTTCACCGGCCCGTCCGCGCCCGCAGCCAGATCCAGATCATTCCATTGATCGACATCTTGCTGATCCTGCTGATCTTTTTCGTCGTCACCACCAGTTTTAAAAAACCAAGGGACGTCCTCAGGATCGAACTCCCCACCGTCAAAGAAATCCAGTCCGACCAAGTCGGCGATACCCGCTCGGTCATCGCCGTCGATGCCGTGGGAAATATCACGCTCGATTCGCTCGCGGTGCCGGAGGGCCTGCTCGAATCTTACCTCGCCGCGTTTCAAAAACAAAATCCCGGCCGGAAACTCGAACTCGAAGCCGACAAACGACTCCCGCTCGAACGCCTGCTGCAGATCTGGGACTCCCTCACAAAAGCCGGCATTTCCATCAAAGAAGTCCCCGCTCGGATCATCGGCCCGAAATAAGACGTCCGCTCCGGGACATCCGTGCTCCCCAGCGCCTCACTCCTCCGTCTCGTCCCGCTTCGGCCGCGACGGCGGATCGGTCGGCGGACGGGAAATGACCGGTCCGTCACCAGTGGACGATTTTTTCACGTCCGGATTGGTGGAGCGGAACTCCCCCTCGCTCGGAAGATTCAGCATTTCCGGCAGGCGAACGTCTTCCGTCGCCGTGGCGGGCAGTTCCGGGCTCGATTCACGAGTCTCGTCAGATTCCGTCGTCGCGGTCGGTTGGACCTGAGGGACCGGTTGGTTCAGCAACGGATCAGGTGCCGGTTCGGAGCCTTTCGGAACTACGGCAGGGGTGTGAAAAATATCTGTCCAGACCTGACACGACGGCAGCGCAAGCAGGGAGGCAAACGCCAAGATGGAAATGCAACGACTCATGGGTTTTTCAAGTCAGATCGATCGCCTTTCAGCGATCTTCCATCAACGGCACCTTCATCAGCTCTTTCGGACCGGTGTAAAGCGTCAGCGGACGATACAACCGGTTGTCGCGGAGCTGCTCAAGCACTTGCGCCGTCCAACCGGAAGTTCGCGAAATCGCGAAAATCGGCGTGAACAAATCGGTCGGAATCCCGAGAGAATAATAAACGGTCGCCGAGTAAAAATCGACGTTGGCTTCCAAACCTTTCCGCTCGCGCATGATTTGAGCGATGCGCTCGGACATCTTGATCCATTTCGGCTCGCCGAGTTCCTCCGTGAGCTGAATCGCCAAACGCCGGAGATGGGGTGCGCGCGGATCGAGAACTTTGTAAATCCGGTGGCCGATGCCCATGATCTTTTCTCTGCGGCTCATTTTGCCTTCGACGTATTCATCGACTTTCGCCGGATCGCCGATCTCTTGCAGCATGTGGATCACGCCTTCGTTCGCACCGCCGTGAAGCGGCCCTTTGAGCGTACCGATCGCCGAAGTGATGGCGGAATACATGTCCGAAAGCGTCGCAATCGTTACGCGAGCCGAGAAGGTCGAAGCATTCATCCCGTGATCCGCGTGGAGAATCAAAGCGACATCGAGCGTCTTGACCGCGACTTCGCCTGCCAATTCGCCATTGATCAAATAAAGAAAATGTTCGGCCTCGGTCAGATCATCCCGGACCGCTGGCAGCTCCAATCCCTGACGAAAGCGGTGGAACGCGGCGACGATCACCGGCACCTTCGCCACCAGCGAAAGCGCGATTTCCGCGTTGTCGCTCGAATCGGACTCGCCCACAGCGGCGCGCTTATCGTAAAGCCCGAGCATCGAAACGCCGGTCCGCAGCACGTCCATCGGTGCCGCGTCTTTCGGCGCGTTTTTGAGGAACTCGATGACACCATCCGGCAAGCGGCGGTCGGAACGAATCCGCGATTGAAAATCTTCAAGCTCTACCCGTTTCGGCAGATGGCCATTTTGCAACAGATACACGACTTCCTCGTACGAACAATGTTTGACGAGCTCATCAATGTGATACCCGAGATAGCTAAGTTCTCCGATATCGCCGACCACATTGCTGAGGGCGGATTCATTGGCGATGACCCCTTCAAGGCCGCGTGCGTAATCTGTCATGACAAAAAATTTCAGGATTTAATAAAGCACCCGGAACAAAGCGGTTTGATCGCCAGCACGCAAGGGATAAACTCCGGAAATCCCGCGCAAAGCAGGCTGGCCCCTGAACCGGTCCCGCGATAGGCTCCGGGCATGCCCAGCACGCTGACACTCGTCATTGAAACCTCCACGCCGATGGCCACTCTCGCCATCGCCGGGCCCCAAAACGGGATGGAAGAACAGGCGTTCACGAGTGATCGCAGCCACAACGCCGTCCTTTTTGGGCCGTTGGGGGAACTGCTGAAAAAACACCCGCTTGGTGACATCCGTCTTGTGCTAGCAGGAAGCGGGCCAGGGAGCTACAGCGGAACTCGGGTCGGAATCGCTGCGGCCCAAGGCGTCGCCATCGCCGCAGGCTGTCCGGCGGTTTCCGTGCCATCGGTCCTCGCCGTCCCAGCGGCAGATGAAGGCGCCGCTTTTCTGGTCATCGGAGACGCTCGACGCGGCAGTTTTTGGCACTCGGCAGTGGAAAATTTCCAGCTCCTTCATGATCCGGAACTTACCGATGAAAGCGGGTTGGAAAAAATCGTGACCACCGCGCTTTCCGCCGGGAAATCCGTCATTTCGTTTGAAGCTCCCGACCGGTTTCCGCTGCCTGCCGGAGTGCGGGAATTCGTTCGCCAGGAATTCCCCACCGCCAGCGGACTGTGGCGCGCTTGGTCTGAAGCGAGTGTCGAAATCCGGGAAAAATGGGCCGCCGCGCCGCCGCAACCGATGTATTTAAAACCTCCTCACATCACCCCTGCGAAACGTTCCTGGTTGGTCAAAAACGCATAACTTGCCAAACGGCACCGGATTTTCCAGCCTCACGGATGATCCTGAAAAACCACGCCGCTCTTTTTCTCGCTCTCACGTCTTTCGCGTATTCCCAAGAACCCTCGATCGAACGCAAGGATCCTGCGCTCGACGCGCTGATCGCCCCCGGCACGGAAATCGAAACCTTGGCAACCGGTTTCCGCTGGTCGGAAGGACCGGTTTGGGACGAAAAAAACGGCGAGCTGCTTTTTTCGGACATTCCGAACAATGTCATCAACGCATGGCATCCCGAAAAAGGCCTCCGCGTTTACCTCAAGCCCGCGGGTTTCACCGGTCTCGCCGGATACGGAAGAGAACCGGGATCAAATGGGCTGACTTTCGATCCACAAGGACGTCTGATTCTCGCGGAACACGGTGATCGACGCATTTCCGTCCTCACCCCGGGCGGCGGAAAAATGACCGTGGCCGACCGGTTTGACGGGAAACGATTGAACAGCCCGAATGACGTCGTCGTTCACTCAAGTGGTGCCATCTATTTCACCGACCCGATCTACGGTTTGCCAAAAGGTGAAAACGATCCGAACCGCGAACTCGATTTCTGCGGCGTCTTTCGCGTCGATCCGACGGGTAAGGTCACTCTCATCACCCGCGACCTTGATCGGCCAAACGGACTCGCGTTTTCACCGGACGAAAAGACACTGTATGTTGCGAATTCACACGGCCCGGCACCACATGTTTACGCATTCTCCATCGGCGAGGACGGCGGCGCGACCGGCCCCGGCAAACTTTTCTTCGACACCTCGGAGCTTGATGGAAAGGGAGCGCCGGACGGCCTGAAAGTCGACGCGGCGGGAAATCTCTGGTGCACGGGACCTGGCGGATTACTCATCCTTTCTCCGGAAGGAAAACTGCTGGGGCGCGCGCTCACCGGCCAACCCACTGCGAATGTCGCGTTTGGCGGCCCCGATGGAAAATCCGTTTATCTCACGGCGAACGACCGGTTGATGAGATTTCAGCGTCGTTGAGCTCTTCGCCGGTTTCAGTTCGCTGAAGGGGCAGCATCGTCCGGGAGAATGTCATCGAGCTGACGCTGGATGCCAGTTTCAGCCAATCCGCTTTGCGGGTAAATCGCACGAGCTTTTAAATACCACGCCAAGGCGGAACCGGTTTGTTTCGGCGTCCGGTTTTCAAACTGCCGCGCGCGGTCGAGCGCTTTGGTGAAATCCGCAACCTTTGGCGCAAGCAGCTCCAATTCGCGCCCCAATTTGGGATCGTCCGGAAATTGTTCACGCAGTTCCGCGAGCTGCTCCCAGGCCGCGTAATTTTGTCCAACTTTGCTGAACTCCGCCGCTTTGCCCAGTGCGGTCTCGATCTGTGTCAAGCTGGTCATGATTTGCTTGAAGGCGTCTTCACGAACCGCATCGCCTTGAATCGAAGGAGCAATTTCATACTGACGACGCGCGATTTCCCGATAATTTTTTTCACTTAACAACCGGTCGAAATCGTTGCGCGCGGTCGCGACCCCACCTGAGCGATTCACTAAATTTCGAAACTCCATCAGCTTCGGATTCGTCGGCCAGATTTCCGTAGCAGATTTGATTTTTTCAGCGGCTTTCTCATTTTCTTTTGCCAGCAGATGACCTTTGGCCTCCTCGATCGCCAAGTCAGAGGCGAGTGTGTAAGCGGCGATCGCGCTGTCGACTTTCGAGGAAGGGAAGTCCTTGGCGCTTTCCTTCAACCGGTTCGCCAGCACCAAAGTTTTTGTATAATCCCGAGCTTGAAGGGTTCCATAAAGCTCATGCAGATCTCTCACATACAGCGAAATCCGACGCTTTTTTTCCAAAGGCAAGGTCGCCACCGGGGCGAGATATTCCCCCAGCGCGTATGCTTCCATCAACCGTTGGGAAGCGGAATGCAGTTCATCGCGCGAGAGCAATAAGTCGAAGGCTTGGATATATTGATCCACTTCGCGAATCGCTTCGTTCGAAAGCGAATCCAATGACGCAACCGTCGGACTGACGCCTACCGATTCCGAAAAAAGCTTCGCCACATCCGAGCCTTCTTTCACATATAACTTCGAGTCTCCGTCTTTCCATATCTGGTTGTAAAACCGCGCGGCCATCAACACATGTTCATATCTCCGCTGCGCGAACCATTGCACCATACTGACTTGATATTGCGCTTTGGTCTGAACGGTTTGCGCTTCGGTTTTGACGATGTTCGCTTTTTTTAAAACTTCGATTTCACCAATGCGACGAAGCTTATCTTGATATTGAAGCGATTGACTCCCCGATCCCTCGGGTTTCGCCGTTCCGGTCGTCGCTCCTGCGGTCCCCTCCTTCTCTGCTGTTTTTTTTTCCTCCGGATTCAAGCGGGCGTCCCGGGGTGCATGTCGCGCGGACCAGTCGTTTTCTCGAATCAACCGGTTCTTCTCCTCTTCGATGGATTGGTTTAACTTCGACAGAGCGTTGACATCTTGCCGGGACAGCATTGCCATATAAATCGACTCCGCAAGCGAACCACAGATATTCGCATCGCCCGGATAACTCGAAGCGGCGGGTAACATTTTAAAAGCGCTGTAGAGGTCGGGCCCGCCACTGCGGAAAGGAGAGATGGTCGCGAGAATTTCCTGAAGGGTTTTCCGATATTCTTCTGCAGCCTCGTCGCTCTCAGGCGGCTGGTTCAAATATTTTTCAAAGCGGGCTTTGAGAATCCGGTTATCGCCAAGCGGGATCGGCACTCCACCCACGGTGATGGTCTCCGCAGCCGGATCCAACATCGGAATTTCCTGCCCAAGGGGGCTTTTGGCAGACGACGCTGCGGGTGCCGGTGCGGCTTCGGAGGCAGGAACGGGCGCAGGTTGAGCGGGCGGTGGAGTATAAACTTGAGCGTGGCCGAGGCTGAAGATGAGGAATGGAAAAGGACGAAGAAATTTCATCGGAGAGATTCTGTTAGAGACGATTCACACCAGTCGCGACCGGGATGCCACCTTGCCGGAATTTGACGCGGAAGGCGTATTTCTGTTCTCGTTCGATGTTGAGTTTATCGAATTCCGGAGGGATTTCGACCCCGATCAACTCATCTCCGCCACCGGAAGAAACTCGGACGCTGACAACCTGGCCACGATGAGGTGTCCACCGGAGTTTTTCATCAATCTTGCCCTCAATGACATATTCATTGCCGCGCAAACTGTTTCCGTTTTCGAGCAGTTCCTCGACCTGAAGCGGTGCGAGATCTCCAAATGACGGTGTTTTTTTCCCGAGAAACGATCGGCTGGCAATCACTGCGATGACGATCACCGCAATGATTCCGAGGATCACTCCCGGATGAAGACTGGAACTTGCGCGTCGGGCCATGGTTTTTAGCAGTCGTGGGTTTTACGAGATTCTCAAATCTTAGCCGGAAATTTGGTGGAATCGAGGGTGAAGTTTCACGATTCCCATTGAGATCGGCGAGCGCCTGCCCATGCGGCGATTAATCCAACCGCGACGTGAGCACCGAGGGTATAAAGACAGGAATTCTGGGAAGACAACGAGGTGTCGATCACCGATTTCACCGCGTCATGAACCTGGGTTTGCAACGCCTCCACCGATCCCGACCAAGCCCAATAGGCGGAGACAAAAGGCCGGGTGAAGGCTTCGATTTTTTCCGGCAACGCCAACACCGCACCCGATAAAGGCAACTGAAATCCAACGAGATAGATCGACATCAGCGACGCCTGTTCGGCGGTCCGCATCCACGAGGAAATCGCCAGACAGATGGCCGTCATGGCTGCATTGATCAGCAGCAAAAATCCGGCGTGCTGCACAAAATCACCGCGGAAAGGGCCAAAAAAGTTCACGAAAAATGCCATCCACAGCGATTGGCAAATCACCAAACAGGAAAGAAACGCCACTTTGGAAGCCAGATACGCGGAAGGCCTCAGCCCTCCAAATTTTTCCTTTTCGTAAATCGGTCGCTCCCCGGCAATTTCGCGAGCGGAATTGTTCGAACCCATCAGGGACAGCAGGATGACTTGGAACATGATGATTCCTGAAATCGCCGAGCCGATTTTCGCCTGATCACCGCGCACGCTCTGCTGCTCTTGAATTTCCGCGACGAAATCCGACTGACGGGTATCGGAGAATTTTCGGATATTTCCCGATGCCTTATCGCTAAACAGCGTGATGAGAATGGGGAAGCACAGGAGAATCGCCAGTTGCAGCAAGACTTGCCCACGATCGCGGAAAAAAATCCGCCAACGCCGAGAAAGAAGCGTGGCGAATTGGCTGAGAAATCCAGGCAACCCCGGAGCGGAGTCTGCCAAATCGGTCGAATCCGTCGCGGAGATTGGGTCCGCAAGAAGGAGACTTCCATCAGCGATCAGACACTCGCGATTCCGATCGATCATCTTCTGGTAAACATCGCCATGTTTCCGCCACGAACTGAGCCAGTTTTCCGACGCCTGTTTCGCGAGTTGAGGATAAATTTCCTCGGTATCTTTGACGGAAAAGTAATGGTTTAATTTTTCCGGCGGGCCGTGGAAAGCAACACGCCCCTCGTGTAGCACCAAGATCGAATCATACAGTTCGAGATGAGCGAGGGAGTGGGTCACCGAAAGAACGATCCGGCCCTTTTTCCGCGACAAATCATGGAGAAGATGGACGATTTCCCGCTCAGACCGTGGGTCCAGGCCAGAGGTGACTTCGTCACAAAGAAGAATTTTCGGATCAGACACCAACTCCATCGCTAAACCGAGTCGACGTTTTTGGCCGCCCGAGAGAACTTTTACCAACCGGTCGCTGATCGCGCCCAAACCGGTTTCATCAATGACGCGGTCAATTCGTTGATCGAGTTCTTGGTGATTTCGGCATTTCACCCGCAGCCGGGTTGCCGCTTCGATCGATTCGTCCACCGTCAGGGGGTCATACGCGATCGAGAATTGCGGGACATAGCCGATTTCCGATGGGTCGAAATCGGCATCTTTTGAAAGATTTCTTCCTTCCCACACCAAAGAACCGGCGGATTCCGGATTGAGGCCAGCGATGGTTTTTAGCAGAGTGGTTTTTCCGCAACCCGAAGGCCCCACAATCGCCATAAAGTGACCCGGCGGAACTTTAAGCGAGATCTGATCCACCAAATGGATGTCAGTCCCGTCTTTGCGGATCGTGAAACAAACGTCTTGTAGTTCGAGCACGGAAACTTGGGTTGAATCACTATAAGACTTAAAATCAGTTGATTCGGCGAAGAGCGAGAGCGAAATCAGTCCAACGGAACAATCCGGATTTTTCCCGTCACCGGTTGGTGAATGGCGGAGGAAAGAGTGGGAGCAAGAGACGAATCAACGGAGGCAGCGGCCAACGAATTCGAGTCGAGTGCATTTTTAAGGGCTCCCTCGACGAGCTGACCACAATGAATTTTCATCGGCGGCAGAGCTCCGAGATCACCAGAAAGATCTTGAGCGGAAAGATGGCGAGCTTCCTCTTCGGTTTTTCCTTTCAGAAGTTGAGTCGCCATGGAGGCTACCGCGATGGCGGTTTGACAGCCGAAGGCTTGAAAGGAGGCGCGATCGATGACTTTTTTACCGTCTTTTTCGGTAAATTTTAGCCACATCCGCATCATATCACCACATTCGGGCGATCCCACCGTCCCAACGGCGTCCGCATCCGCGATTTCCCCCTGATTTTGAGGATTGGCCAATGCCTCACGAACATTGGATTCAAAATTGCTCATGCGATAGACTGACGTTTTAGGACGCATCCCGCAAGGAGGAAGAGTGATGGGTCATGGGTCATGGGTTACGAGACATGGGTATAAAAAAGAGCCCGGCTCCAATTGCT
>DBTN01000044.1:0-13713 GCA_002307065.1 Akkermansiaceae bacterium UBA1315
ACGACATCGCCCCGTGAATTGTAGCTGTTATAACTGCGTTGGTTGTTGCGGATCGTGTATAGAACCCCGCCGACTCCTCCCCCCCAGTCGCTGCCGCGAATCTGTTCGCTCACTAGCAGGCTGTTGCTCCATTCCTGAACCGAAGTTCCTCCGCTGAAACTTAAGATCGCCTCATCGCCACCAGCCCCACTTTCATCGCGGACGACTCGCCGGGTGCGATGATCGTAAATGTACGAGTAACTCCCTGTTCCCGGCTTTTCCAGACCGGTCAACCGGTTTTCAAAATCCCAGAAATAAGTTTCCGTGATCCCGTCGTGAAAGTGCGTGGACCGGTTGCCATTGGCATCGTAAGTATAAGCGCTGGTGGCCGTCGAGCCTTGCGGACCATAGGAGATCAACTGGTTCGAGTGGTAACCATTGGTCCCATCGCCGTAGGTGTATTCGGTGGTGACTCCGCCTTTTGTCAGGCTCGAGCGGTTGTTCGCTTTGTCGTAAGAATAGAGATGAACCGTCGCTGCTTGGCCGGCACGAGTCGTCGTTTCTTCTAACAACCGGTAAGTTCGGTCATAAACATTTTCCACCACCCGGTGGCTCATCCCTGGCTGCGAGTAGGTCTCGGCGGCTCGCAAGACATTCCCCACCGCGTCATGACTCGACGGCCACGAACCAACGGCCTGCGAATAGTCAAACGCCGAAATCAGCACGTCGGATGCATTTCTATCCTCGATCCACAAGGTGCGACTTAGGAAATCAAATGCCGTATCCGTGTGATTTCCGTTCGGCAATTCCTTGCGCGTGATCTTGCCGTTGAGATCGTAGGAATAACCGGTGAAACGTCCCGAAGGGGTTTCCACCGCGTCGCGTTCTTCGCAGGTTTCCAGACGGTTGAGCGGATCGTAGGTGGAAATCAACGCGCGACCGGTCGCCCCGTAGATCGTTTTCAGACGGTTGCCAGAGGAGTCGTATTCGTAAGCATGGGTGATCCCTGCCGAAGTTTCATGGGTCAATCGATCCAACGCATCGAATTCTTGATCGATCGCCCGGATGGAACCGGGATCGTTGGGATAACTGACCATGATCAGCCTGCCCATCAAATCGTGGATGAGGTGTCGGTTATCCGGATGACTGCTGGTCGCTCCAACAGGCGCGTAAACGACATCTCTCAGGCGATGACGGGCATCGTAAAAGTAAGCCGTCTCTCTGCCCGATGGGTCCAGCCGACCGGTTTGAACCAGAGCATTAAAAAAGGACTGCTCCGTTCGCGGATTGGTGCCCGCCGGGTCCCAGACGGTGCGGGTCTTGCGTGCCAAACCATCATACGTGAAACCGGTTATTTGTCCTTTGCCATCGGTTACTTTGATCAGGTTCCCCGCATCATCGTATTCGTTGGTGAGGATTACATCAGGGGTCGTGGTATTTCGATAGTCCGCCGGTTGGAAGCCACTGGCATTTGGATCGACGGGGTCGCCATCTGCGGGATCGGTGGCGGTGGCTTTCAATCGTCCCAGCCGATCATAGGAATTGCGCGTGATATGACCGTTCCCATCGGTTGCAGCAAGCACCAGTCCGACCGGATCGAGAGTTTGGCGGGTCGTGATGTCATGAGTTCCCGGTGTTTCGAGCACCGCCGAAGGGGCACCGGTCTGCGGATTGCTGCGAGTGGCGATCACCCGATCCGCAAGATCGTAAAAGGTGCGCTGGGTCGAACCTCGGGGATCGGTGACAGCAGTAACGTTTCCGGCAAGATCGTAATAAGTGGTGGTCGTGGGTCGGACGTTTGCCACGGGGTTGGCCGGATCCGTGGCGTCGGTCACTGCGGGTTGCAGGGTTTGCCAAGGTCGATTCCGCGGATCAAAGGAAACGTCGGTGCGATTGCCTCGCGGATCGATGGTCGCTATCGGATTTCCGTTCGGGTCGTAAACGGTTTCGGTGACCGGCGAATGAAGCGTTTGGAAACCTACGTCTGGATCGGGCTGGTAAAGGTGAGTGGGCCTGCCTGCCCCGTCAAACCGTGTCTCGGTGACCCGGGAAAGATCATCGATCGTCCGCCAGGCAAGTCCTGTGCTGGTGTAGTGTGTCTCACTCGTTCCTTCTCTGTCGGTGCCGAGGGCCTCGATCACCTTGATCGCGCGACCCAATCCGTCCGTTTCGGTTTGGGTGACTTTGCCCAAGGCATCGGTGATCGAACTGTAAAGTGGCTCTCTGTCACCGGTTACGTCCGGATAGGTGTGGGTGGTGATTTTCCGATCATTCGGATTGCTGCCATAAACTTCCTCGGTCGCAATCGGACGGAAGACTTCGTCATAAACGGCACGGATCACGGTGGTGGTATCGTCCCCGGAAACGTTTTCCCTGACCCCGTTGTGTCGGGTCATGATCGTGGGTTTAAATCCCTCAGCGCTAAATCCGCTGGCCCCGGGCGACGTCGGATAAGTCACGCCCCCGATGGCCACCGAGTGATCATAGGAAAGCTCGGTGTGGGAAATTTCCCGCGATGAAGCCGCAAGGGCGGTGACCGCCGCGAGATCGTAGGCTTGTCCGGAAGGAAGCCCCGAGAACTGATGGATGGGCCGCTGCAAAGCATCCACGAAGGTCATCGACACACTGCCCCGGGGATCTGTTTTCCGGATGGGGTAACCTGCTCCGTTGTATTCCGTGCGATGGATGATGTCCGCAGCTCCGGCAACGGCTGCCTGGTGCAGATCGGATGGGTTGATGAGATGATTGGCGTCCGCTGCGGGGCGGCCGCTGCCGTCCATATCCCGAATCACCGCGGTCACTCGGTTCAACGCATCGCGCTGGAAGATCGTCCAGTTGCCTTTTTCATCGATCTGCACGGCCTTCGATCCGTTGGCATCAAATCGGGTGAAAACCGAAGACTCCACCAGCCCAGCTTCCGTGAAAGTCGCCGGGAAATCAGTTTGGTAAATCCGGTTCAGCTTGTCGTAGTAAAATCGGGTCGTATTGCCCTTTGGATCGGTCGTGGACAACCGGTTGTTGTTCACATCATAAGTGTGAATCGTGGTGAGCTGAAGCCCACCCGGATCAACCGTTTCCTTCCAGACTCGGCCATAAGTGTCCGGGACATATTCCGTGTCGAGCTCCTGCACCCAGCTATCTCCCGAGTGCCTCGAAAACGCTTTGACCGCCTTCGAAGTCATGAACCCGGGCCAAGCGAGATCGTCGTAAGAGTATTCTTCTTGTTTTAGAACTCCGTTCACCGGATCGGTGACGGTCAAGGATCGACGCCGCCCTAGCTCGTCCACCTCGGTGTGGGTCGTCGTTCCGTGAACGTCAATCGAGGTGGTCATCACCCGGTGAGCCCCGTAAGCGTAATTTTCAACCCGGCCTAAAGCATCTTTCTTCCAAATCGGATCCGCCCACTTGGTCATGAACGTCGGCTGCGAGGCCAACTTGATCGTGGAAGTGCCCGCAGGCAAATTTTCCCCAAAGTTCCACTCCGTGACGTTGCCACGGAAGTCTGTCATTTTTTTCAGGCTCAATCCCGAGGCGAGGTCAAATTCGAAACTCTCCGAACCCAGGTGCTCCGCCGAACCGGGCAGTCCTCCGTGATGCACGCTGAGTGTGGTGTAATAAATCATCCACTCGACGGAAACCGAAGATGAAAACCCGGACGTTGATCCATCCACATCGACGATCTCCCCGTGGACTCCGCCAAAATCATAGTGCGTTTGATTTCCCGTCACATCCGTGACGATCGTGCCCGACGCAGCGCTAAATTGCGGACCATACCGGGTATGGGTGTCACCGGTTTTTGCAAAAACACTGGTGCCGTTGTTTTCAGGCAATTGCACACTCTCGACCAACCGAGGAATTCCATATTGCAGCCGGAACCCATTCGGATCCGAGCCCCCGCCATTCATATCGGAGAGCTGCCTTTCCGCATCCGCAATCACATCCGCCGGAAGATCCTCGATCGGGGCCGCAAAAATCGTCAGCCCACCGCTTTCCGAATACGCCGATTTCGTTCGGTCAAAGCGATAGTTAAAGGTATGCGTATTCCCGCGCTTATCGGTAACGGTTTTTAAATTGCAGTGGAAATGGTTCGTCGCCTTGTTATTGGCCACTTCTCCATCCATGACTGCATCATAAGTATAAGCTTGGCTGGTGCCATCTGGATAAGTCACCGAATCCAGAGTCGTGTATGCGGTGACGTCGCTGACGACCGCGATATGGCGATCCGCCGTGTAGTTGAAATGAATGGTATTTTCGCGAGGATCGGTGATTGAAAGAATCCGGCGGCCATCCGCGCTTCGTGCAATCACCAACTGCTGAGCAGGTTGATTCACCGACCGGATCACCTCCGGAATCAGAGATACGTTGGAAGTTCCATAATCATAAGTGATCTCATTTCCGTATTTGTCCTTCACGCTGACCAGGCGGTAATAAACGTGCTTGCGCACCGCATTGCTACCCTCGACCCGGTCCGTTGAATACATGAACCAAGCGTCGCATGGCGCATACGTCAGGACGTTGCCGTATTTTTTCCTCAACACGAGATTGCCACCCTCCAGCTTCAGGGTATTGAGGAAGGTTTTTTTATCGACTCGTGAAGAAGGCCACGGTTGGAAGGTGACCTTGTCGAGGGTTGAGAACCGTTGGCTGCGGCCGCCTTCATCCACCACGTTCACCGAGATCGGATCCGTGGGATTCTGTTCCAGAGTTTGCGCGATTTCGACGTAGGAACAAAGATTCGACGACCAACCGACCCCAAAAGGTGAAGTCAGTTCTTCGTTTGGCCGAAGCCCTCCCCGATCCGACCACGTCGTCTCCCGCGCGGAAGCATTCGCTTCCAAAATCAGATCGGATGCGGCAAGCGGCACATACACAAACGACGTGTCATGATGCAAACTCAGGTCATACGCATCCACATAAGTCTCTTCCGCATGAACCGCCGTTTCCTCTTCCTGCTCCGGCTTTTCGTCCGGAATCGGACGCCCATTCAACGCCACCTTGCGATAGCGCGGCCCCACCGCATCCCCACCCGAAAAACTCCCCGAGTAACTCTGGGACATCGTGGGAATCAGATAGGCTGTTTTATAAATCCAATAGAATTCCTCTTCGGAATCCATTTCGTAAGTACCTTGTAGCCCATCTAAATCCACAAGGATAAACCCGGGATTCTGATTGATCGTAAGTTTATAATCATAATCAGGCTCTTCCTCATTACCACTAACATGAAGAATGGTAAGTTCATAAATCGACGTCCCGTCCAGATTCATGTTGAAGTCATCCATTTCACCGAAGGTCGCATTGACAATACGCTTCGATCCGATGTTGAGCTGCCATCTTTCCGAATGGGAAACTGAATCATCTCCGAATTCCCCTTCAATATAATAGGCGCTGCCATCCTGACCCAAAAACCCTCCCCCATCCAGAACCCCCATGGGTTCCATATTCGAATCATCAAGCGGAGGACCGGTGTAATCCGCTGGGTTAAAAGGCTTATCGGTCAGATCGTTTGGATCGCTTCCTGCTTCGACTTCCACGTTATCATCGATCGTATCGTTATCTGAATCCGCGACACAAGGATCGGTTCCGTGGATGTACTCATTAAGATTCGTGAGTCCGTCGTTGTCGGGATCACCGTCTTTCGCCTCTTTCGTTTCTCCACCAACAACGTATGTTTCCGCCACCAACGGATCAAGGCAGGTTGCGTCATACTCAAATCCGTCTGGCAGCAGATCGCCATCCGTATCGGGGTTGATCAAATCCGAACCGATACTCTGTTCGATAAGGTCGGCGAGGCCATCTTTGTCACTGTCGGTATTGGCGGACTGCCACTGGAGCGGAGAAACTGTCGCTAGAATCTGCTGATCCCGCGCCTTGGCTTCGGTGACATCCCACAGTCCGTCACCGTCGGAATCTTGTTGGTACAATGCAACAATTTCATCCGAAGAAAGCGCCCTTGAGTAAAATTTCAAGCGGTCCATATCCCCTTGGAAATGGGTATCAGTAGAGACCATGGGGTGCCGCCCAAAAGAAAAGTATCCAGGCGAACTTACAGGCCCACCAGTCCATGCAGATAGGTGTGAAGCGACCGGATCTCCTATCAAAACGCCATCGACATATATTCTAAAATTACCATTTTGCAAAACAAGCACAACACATCTCCAGTCTCCAGAATCAAGCTTTTTGCTTGCCGGAATCTCGCGCCTATCCCTGGTATAATAAGATGAATTTTGATAAAATGTGAATCTGAGCTGTTTAGAATCCTCGAGGGACGGATGGATACCAACAAGTAACCCATTAAAATTTTGGAACGTGCTGGTCGTATTCAGACCAAAAAGATAAGTAGTCTGGGTCGAACGATTAACCATCGCATCTTTACTAGTCTTTATCCAAGTCACCGCTGTAAAGGCGGATCTCCCGCTAAATAATGAGGACGGCCCATGCAGCCGGCCATTCGGCTCGCCAAAAGTTATTGAATTTCCCGCCATTCCATTTGGATTGATGCTCATGCTCCCCGTTGGAAAACCCAGATGTTTTGAGTTTCCGGTCTGATCAGGGAGACACTGCCCCGTTGAATAAGGAGAAATTTCCTCGCAATCCCAGCGCCCTATGAGACCTGTCGCCAAACTCCCTGCGACAACTTTCCCATCTTGGCTCGCAAGTAGCAAATCATTGATCGTCGCCATCGACCAATCTCCTGTTCCGCCATCGTCGATGCTGTCCGGGATTCCATCCAAATCCCAATCAGGAATGGGTGGAGCCATCGCCTGCGACGCGAGAACGGGGATATTGAATGACACGGGAGCCGACCAATTGACAGCACCCGCCGCATCGACCACCCGCGCCTTGAGTCCTTGGTAAAGCCCGTTCCCCGAATTGAGAAACTCGTGGATGAATGGACCGTCTGTTTTCGATTCCAGCAAGGTTTCGCCCTGATAAAAATCGACCTGCACGATATCGCTGTAGCCATCGATATCATATACTGAGGCGACGAGGCGGACTTGAGATGCATCCGTCGGGTCGATTTGGTTCACACCGAGTTTGATTTGCGGAATGTGATTCCCATCCGTCAGGGAGATCCTCGGAACCGAATGCGGAAACAGGATTGGCGCAACCGACGACGATCCGAGGCCGAGTTGCCCCTCCTGATTGAAACCCCACGCATAAAGGGTGCCGTCCGATGAGACCGCAAAGCTGCAGCCTTTACTCGATTCACCCCCGGCAAAGATGTTTACGATGTTCTCAAGATTGCCAGTGCCCTGAGGATTTTTGACCTGAGTCGCGTATGCACGGGTCAGGGTGGTTCCATCGCCTAATTCTCCACTTCCATTAAAACCCCAAGCCCAGACAGTTCCATCTTCACCCAAGGCCAAGGTATGTCTTGGACCCGCGCTTACCTTTTTGATCCTGCTGAGCGGATCCCCTTCGGCTTTGAGCACCGGTACCGGGAACGTTCGGTTACCGACCGCCACGATTCCGTTGCCCAATCGCCCATCATCTTGCGAACCGAAACACCAGACCTCGCCGTCGATGGGATCGATCCCTTCCCGGCGCCTCACCACAGCGCTGTGCTGTTTGCCTGCGGATAGGTCGACCACATCCGTCAAATCGTTTGTCGCGTCGAGCTTGACCTTGGTGGCGCGAGTTTTTGTTTCCGTCGAACCGGTTCCCAACTGGCCGTTCGAATTCAGGCCCCACGCCCACACCCCTCCTGTTGCCGAAGGATCTTCGAAAACGTTTGCCTGCCTGGCTAATCCGAAGGTGCTTCCCGCAGCGACCTGTCTGACTCCGGAAAGAAGCGGAAAGGACGTCTCTTCGGTAAGGACTGAAGTCGCAAAAATCGAATCACCCGTCGTGGAACCTTCGCCGAGTTTTCCATGGGTTTTATCGCCCCAGGAATACACATTTCCATTGGAACCGAGCGCCAAGGAAAACCCATCTCCAGCGGCCACCTGAGTGCAGGCAGTCAGGAAGTCATTGGCGGTGGCGCTTTTCATCACCCGCACCGCGTATGCCTGATCGATCCGGGTGTTGTTGCCGACCTGACCGGTCGCATTCTGCCCGAAAGCCCAAGGATTTCCTGAGGAATCCAAGACCAAACTATGAGACTTTCCACCTGAAACTTGGACGCCATCCAGAAACTCCAGCGATGCCGATTTCCTAACTCCCACGGGATATGAAATCGCCACACTCGATGTCGAACCATTGCCCAACCTTCCGTGATCACCAATGCCCCAAGCGAAAACCTTGCCAGTGACATCAACCCCAAGCCCATGAGTTCCGGTAATCGAAAAATCTCCAGTGATGTGATAATCGCCGACAGCCATCGGGCTCGACTTCCCATTTGACCAGGCCTTGGCTTTCAGCACCGAGCTTTTGCTCACCCAAACCGATTCTCCTGAAATCACCAAAGAACTTGTCTCCGTGGGTTCACTTCCATCCAAAGTGTAGTGAATGGATGCACCAGGCGTGACACACGTCACCGTCACCGAAAATCGAACCGACGAATCCCGGCTGGCGGGACTAAAAACCGGTGCTGCGGTATTCCATTCGAATGGGTCGGTGCCGTGAATTTCAACCTCATCGCTGTTAGAAATCCCGTCACCGTCGAAATCTGCGACCATCGCTTCATCCAACGTCGTAATCGAAAGATTATCCGTATATTTGAGTCTTACGAAAAACTTATCATGGCTGGTAGCAATTCCATAACTGTGAATTCCCTCACCAAATTCCATGAATGGTGCGTAGTTCCACGTCACCAAATCGAGGGACCACTGATAAAAATAGGACCGGTTGGCAACGCCCACCCACTCTGAATTCCAGGTGTTCCCCGTGCCTTTGGTGAACGTCATTTGTTGCTGCGGCGCTGGATCAGCCACAGCCGTCGCCGTGAACAACAAAAACGCCACGACCGCACGAACGGCTCGGGCCCATGGCTTCAGAACGTTTTTGCCGTTCATGGCGTCGTGATTCCAGGTTGAGCTTGCGCCGCTTTTGCAAGGGACTGTTTCCGTTTCCAGAATTGAATCACCACATCTTCAGGTGCCTTCGGATTCGCGAGCCATTCCGCCTTCCTTTCCTCCTGAGCCTTGATTCTCGAAAGATACGCGATTTTCATCCGCTCGCCTTCGACCCGGTAGAGATCGTGCATTCCCTCAATGACATGCATGCCATCACGATCCGAGGTATCACCTTCCGTCACCACAAACCCGGGACCCGCAGTAAGAAAATCCGGAAGTGCGGGAATTGCGTCCGGCGGTTGACCTTCTTCATTTCCCAGAGCTAACAAAAGCACATACTCACGAATCTTCCCGTCACTTCCTTTGACCTGATACGTTGAAAACCCGCCAAAATGATTGAAGTCAAGGTTGCTCCAGGCTCCCATTTCCTTTTGCTCTGGACCCGGCAGACACCAGCGCAGGAACGTCTTCTCGTGCCCATAAACGGTCGCGGAAACCAGAATGATCTGCGTTTGCGGTAGTTCGCCTTGACGATCGGCCAGTCGATTTTGAACGGCGCGATCAGTCCCCTTCGCAGGATCTGGCAAAAGCGGAGGATCGACCAATCCGGGATCTTCCACCATTTGAACGGTGGCGGTGATGGTCCCATTGACCGCAGGCAGGCCAGGAATCTCCGAAGGTTCTTGCACCTCCATTCTTACCGTCGACGTCTTTTTAACTGAAAACTCCAACGGTTTGGCAACCGGAGCCGCAATCGCCCTGCTACCGTCGGCGATCTGATGAGAAATCCCGGTTTGAGACGAAGTGTCCGTCTCGTCGGCCTGAATAGAGACGGTCGCGAAAACCGTGATCATCAATGGTTTGAATATCGATGGGAACATGACTGCGTGAGGGAGGATCATTTCTAATGAATGGGGAAGCCACTCGGGTTCATTAAAAGCTTTAATTTCGTTATCTCGTTTGAAGCAAAGGGTCAAGAAAACGAAAGCTTCAAAAACCCGGATGCCAGCCATCACCACCATGCGTCATCTCACCACGACGCAAAAATGGGTAGCGATAGGATGCCAACAGAAAGCAGATCTCTTGATGAAACTTCCATCATTTTCTGGCGAAGAAATTGCCTTACTTTCCGCCTCGCCACCCCATCAAGAAAGCGCAAAGCTGAACGATACGAAACGAGATTCCGAATTGAATCTTCGGAGCGTGGGCCAGACCCGAGGAAAAGACAAAAAAAGTCCCGGACTCCTTGTTGATTCAAGAAATCCGGGATGGTGGGTAGAGATGGATTCGAACCAACGTAAGCTTTCGCTAGCAGATTTACAGTCTGCCCCCTTTAGCCACTCGGGCATCTACCCATTCCGCTTTCGCGGGGCGCGATGTATGAGGAAGGGGGGGATTTTTGACAAGGGGAAAATCTTCATTCCTTCACTTTTCGTGACATTTTATTTCCAATCGACCCGGTCCTACAGATGACCGGCGATTTTCAGTCATTTGAGACGAGGAAAAGTCGCCCTAATCTCAATCCGCTCCTCTTCACCGCAGATCCTCCCGTTAGAAGTTTTTGCCAAATCGAAAAGGACCTTGAAGCTCTCTCTGAGTGGATCAAACCAAAGGAATCGATTTTTACCACAAACCGTACTTTCCGTAGGCCATGGCATAAATTCCCATCAGTAAATTCGCCACCGCATGCATGATGACACACGCGCCCAAGCTTTTGCTCCAGACACACAGAAGATACGTCAGACTGCCATAGATCAGCGCGCCCGCCCAATCGATGGGAGCGTGGGCGAACATGAACAAACCGGTTACGATGAGAAAGGATTTCCAGTGCGCGCGACCAAAAGGCTGCTTCCAGTAGTTCCCTTCCCAATCGCATACAAACCGCATCAGAAATCCGCGCCAGAAAATTTCCTCAACCAACGCGACGATCACCGCAGCGCGGAAAAACCGGAGGATCAGCGATGTCCAATAAGCCACGGGCTGTTCAAAAATCCCGGGATTAAAACCCTCTTTCCGCTCCGCGACGCCGAGCGTTTTGAGAAGCCCCTCCGTCTTACCGGTCAGTCCCCAGTAATCGTACAATGTCGTGGGCAAAAGCCAAAACCCGATTCCCACCGCCCCGAAGATGACACCGATCAGACTCCATTTCAGCGACCAATTGAAGGTGAAATATTTCCAATAGTACGCCAGTAAACCGGCGGTCACCAAGGTCTGGATCGGATAGACAAATTGCGCGGGATCCTGCCGCCACCACGGGGCGTTCGGATGTTTCCACTCGATCAATCCGCCGACGACTTGTAGCACGATCATGAAAATCATGAAGCCTACGAACGGGACGACATGAGCAAGGGTCAGTGACTCAGTATCATGCGATGCCTCGTTCGTAGCCATGATTCAGATCTGTTAGAAACTCATAACCGACCGACAAAACGTTCCATCTTGTCCATCGCCGTGCGGATATCTTCAAACGCCGTCGCATAACAACAACGAAGGAAACCTTCACCGGATGGACCGAAAGCACTGCCCGGCACACACGCGACGTTTTCTTCTTCCAACAGACGTGTCGCGAATTCCTTGCTCGAAAGACCGCTTTTGCGGATGTCCGGAAAGACGTAAAACGCCCCGCCCGGCATATGGCAGTCGAGCCCGATTTCGTTCAAGCGCTTCACCAGGAAATCGCGGCGTTGGTGATAGCTGTTGCGCATTTCAATCATCGCCGGCTTTCCATTTTCCAACGCTTCGATTGCGGCGTTCTGACTCATGATCGGAGCGCACAGCATCGCATATTGATGGATTTTCATCATCGCCTCGATGATCGGCTGCGGCGCACAAGCGTAACCCAGCCGGAAACCGGTCATGGCGAACGCTTTTGAAAATCCGTGCAGCAGAATCGTCCGCTCCTTCATGCCTGGAAGCGACGCGATGGAAAGGTGCTCTTCGTCATCATAACGAAGTTCGCTGTAGATTTCATCGGTCATCACGATCAGATCGTGTTCGATCGCCAATTTCGCGATGCCTTCCAGATCCTCGCGCGATGCGACCGCACCGGTTGGATTGGTCGGGAAATTGAGAAAGATGATGCGAGTCCGGGGCGTGATGACTTCGGCCAGTTTTTTCGGCTTGAGGGAGAAGCCATCCTCCTTGGTCGTCTCGACCGAGATTGCCTTTCCGTGCGCCATGATGATGCTCGGGCTGTAGGAAACGTAACACGGTTCGTGGAAAACCACCTCGTCGCCCGGATTGAGCAACGCGCGCAATGCGATGTCGATCGCTTCGGAAACGCCGACCGTCACCAGCACTTCCGTCGCCGGATCGTAATCGACGTGGAAAAAGTCGTTTACATATTTCGAGATCGATTTTCGCAGGGAAAGCAGGCCGAGGTTTGACGTGTAAGTCGTTTGCCCCTTTTCCAGCGAGTAGATGGCCGCCTCGCGAATGTGCCAAGGAGTGACAAAATCCGGCTCACCAACGCCGAGGGAAATGACTCCCTCCCGGCCTTGGACGAGCTCGAAGAAGTCGCGGATCCCGGAACGCGGGATCGAGGCAACATTACGGGCGATTTTCGCTGTGTAGTCCATGGGAACAATCCGCACTTCGGCGGGGCGGAGGTTCTACCCGACTGACAGACAAGGTCAATGCGAGGTTTTTATAACGCCGGAACAATACCCCGAAAATCTGCCTACCACCGCTGGAAGCCCAGGGATACTACTCGAGTTCAACGACCTTTTGACCGGTTTCAAAAGCGTCCATAATCCGAGGCCAAGACTCACTAAAATAAGCGATCAAGTGAGTTTTTCGGAAATTTCCAAAACGGCACCATAACAGCCGTCCGCGATCACCCACACTGCTGACAAATTTAGAAAATCCTGATCTTTACTGATGAGAATCCGGTTTTCGCGGATCGCAAATTGCCACAAATAATAGTCGTCTTTTTCTGACCAATTCAAGGTGCGGATATGCTTCACATCGGCCCCTTGAGTCGCGATCCATCTTGCAAGCGCGACTGGCAGATTGTTATCCACCAAAAATTTCACGACGCAACTTTAAGCACTAGATGATCGTTTTGCCGGGCCGCGTAAAGAAGCGCAGCCGTGATGTCATCGTCCTCAAGAAAATCGTAATCTTCCAGAATTTCCTCTCGTGAAGCCCCGTAAGCCAAAAGCTCTAAAACGTCCGTTACACGAATTCGTTTGCCACGAATGCAGGGTCGTCCGCCGCATTTCCCGGGTTCGATGGTGATCCGTTCCAGAAGCTCCATAGATCGAAGAAACACCATTTCTCCAAAAAACGAGCCAAAAAAAGACGGCATCCCTTTCGGAATGCCGCCGATTTGTGAGTTGGAACCGGTATCAGCCAAGAACCTTGAGCTTCTTGATGCCGAAGACCGCATCTTCTCCGAGCTCTTCTTCGATGCGGAGGAGCTGGTTGTATTTTGCAATACGGTCGGAGCGGCTCATGGAACCGGTCTTGATCTGGCCGCAGTTGGTCGCAACCGCAAGGTCAGCGATCGTGCTGTCCTCGGTCTCGCCCGACCGGTGGCTGAGCACGGCGGTGTACGAGTTTTCCTTGGCGAGTTCGACCGCATCGAAGGTTTCCGTGAGGGAACCGATTTGGTTGACCTTGACGAGGATCGAGTTGGCAACCCCTTGCTTGATGCCTTTGGCGAGGAAATCGACGTTGGTGACAAAAAGGTCGTCACCCACGAGCTGGGTGGTCTTACCGATTTTGTCGGTGAGGATTTTCCAGCCGTCCCAATCGTTTTCGGCGCAGCCGTCTTCGA
>DBTN01000044.1:13975-14287 GCA_002307065.1 Akkermansiaceae bacterium UBA1315
CGATCGAGATGATCGGGTAACGCTTCTGGAGATCGGCGTAGAACGCGACGAGCTCTTCGGCGGACTTTTCCGATTTGTCGGACTTTTTGAAAACGTAAGCGTTTTTCTTCGCGTCGAAGAACTCGGAGGAAGCGACGTCGAGCGCGAACGAAATGTCTTCGCCCACTTTGTAACCGGCGGCTTCGATCGCTTGGCAAAGCACCTGCATCGCGTGCTCGGCGCTCTTCAGCGTCGGTGCGAAACCACCTTCGTCACCCACTGCGGTGGAAAGGCCCATGTCGTGGAGAACTTTTTTCAACGAGTGGAAAACTT
>DBTN01000049.1 GCA_002307065.1 Akkermansiaceae bacterium UBA1315
AAAGTCTGGAATCCGGTGGATTCATTGAGGGGGAGCTTGGGGGAAATCGAAAGCCACACGGGCGATCTGGAAAAATCCATACTCCTTTCCGACCAAACGAGCAATCTCTTTTTGCAGATGCGAGTGCCGAGGGAGTCTTTGGCCTCCAAGGGCCTCATCCGTTCTCAGGTCAACGCCTCCCCCGCCATCCCCGTGGTTGACCCCTCCCCTTGCCGTTGCTAGCGTCCGCGCCCCGTCATGAGTGCCGCCCCGAATTACAAAGACACGTTAACCCTCCCGCAGACGACTTTCCCGATGCGGGGAGATCTCGTGCAAAACGAACCAAAACGCCTCGAGCGTTGGGAATCCAGCGAACTCTACGAAAAAATTATCGCCCGCCGCCGCGCTCAAAACGCCCCGGAATTCATCCTTCACGACGGCCCGCCATTCGCGAACGGCGACGTCCACATGGGCACCGCACTGAACAAGGTGCTCAAGGATCTGGTCGTAAAATCAAAAACCATGGCCGGTTTCACCACGCCCTTCGTTCCCGGTTGGGACTGCCACGGCTTGCCGATCGAGTTCAAAGTGGTGAAAGAAGCGACCGGTTTGGAACCGGGTGAAATCCGTCGCCGCTGCACGGAATTTGCGAAAAAATTCATCGATATCCAGCGCGGCTCGTTCCGTCGGCTCGGGGTTTTCGGCGATTGGGAAAATCCGTATCTCACCATGGATCCGGCCTACGAGGCGAACATCCTCCGTGTTTTCGCGAAGCTGGTCGAAAACGGCTCGGTCTATCAATCGAAGAAACCGGTTCAGTGGTCCTACGGCGCTCAAACCGCTCTCGCCGAAGCCGAAGTCGAATATCACGACAAGGAAAGCCCGGCGATCTTCGTGAAATTTCCATTGGTGAAATTGGACCATGGACTTGAGTCCGTTCTTCAAACCGCCGCCATCGTCATTTGGACCACCACCCCTTGGACGCTTCCCGCCAACCTCGGCATCGCCGTCCATCCGGAGTTCACCTACGTCGTCGGAAAATTCCGCAACGAAATCGCCGACCGCGATGACACGCTGATCCTCGTCCGCGAATTGGTCGAATCCTTCACCGAAAAAACCGGTTACGCGCTCGTCGAAACGCTGCAGGAAATCAAAGGCAAGGAGCTCGAAGGAAGCCTCGCCCAGCATCCTTTCCTCGATCGTACTTCGAAAGTGATCCTCGCGAATTTCGTCACCACCGAAACCGGTACCGGCGCGGTTCACATCGCTCCCGGTCACGGCGCGGACGACTACGTCGCCGGCCAACAGAACGGATTGGCCGTGCTTTCACCAGTCGATGACGAAGGAAATTTCACTGACGAAGTCGGCCTCGCGGAACTCGTCGGCAAGCATGTTTTCAAATCGAACGACCGCATCATCGAAATCCTCGCCGAAGGAAAAACGCTGCTCGGCCGCGAAGTTTACCAGCACTCCTATCCATATTGCTGGCGCTCGAAAACACCGATCATCTTCCGCGCCGTCGAACAGTTTTTCATCTCGCTCGACACGCTTCGTGGCCAAGCGCTGGAACAAATCGACAAAGTCGAATGGCTGCCCGCCTGGGGCCGCAATCGCATTTACGGAACCGTCGAAGCCCGCCCGGATTGGTGCATCTCGCGCCAACGCACCTGGGGCGTGCCTCTACCGGTTTTCTTCGACGAAACCGGTAAGGCGATTTACTCCGCCGAGCTCGCCCACAAGGTCGCTGACCTTGTTGAAAAAGAAGGCACAAATCTCTGGTTCGAAAAATCCGACGCCGAACTCGCCGAACTCCTCGGCCTGCCAGCCGGGGTGAAAAAATGCCGCGACACGCTCGACGTCTGGATCGACTCCGGTTGCTCGCACGTCGCCGTTCTCGACGCGCATCCGCAACTTCACGCGCCCGCTGATCTTTACCTCGAAGCGACCGACCAGCACCGCGGTTGGTTCCAAAGCTCACTGATGCTCAGCGTCGGCTACCGCGGAATCGCTCCTTACAAATCGGTGATGACCCACGGATTTGTCGTCGATAAGGACAAGAAAAAGATTTCGAAATCCGATGCCGCAAAAGCCGGGAAACCGACGGACGCCTCGTATTTCTACAACCAGTACGGCGCCGACATCGTCCGCCTTTGGGTCAGCAGCGTCGATTGGCAAAACGAAGTCCCGTTTGGCGAAGACCTCTTCAAACAGGTCGCCGAACCGTATCGCCGCCTGCGCAACACGCTGCGGATTCTGTTAGGAAATCTCGACGGATTTGATCCAAAAACCGATCACGTCATCGACAACAACCGGTTTGAACCGGCGACGTTGCCGTTGCTCGACAAGTGGATCTTAGAACGCCTGCACATCGTCGTCGCCGAATGCCGCACGGCTTTCGAAAATTACGAATTCCGCAAGGTTTTCAACTCGCTCAACCAGTTCTGCACCACCGACCTTTCCGCCATCTATATCGATGCAACGAAGGACCGGATGTACTGCGACGCCGTCGACTCCCCACGCCGCCGCGCTTCGCAAACCGCGATGTACGAGGTCTTCACCAGCATCACCAAACTGCTCGCGCCGATCCTCGCCTACACCGCCGACGAAGCCTGGGAACACGCGACGTTTACCACCGGTACGATCCACGAACAGGATTTCCCCGAAGCCGATCCTCGCTTCGCTCCAAGCGAAACGTGCCAACAAGTCGAACGGCTCTTCGCCCTCAAAGCGACCATCCAGACCGCGATCGAAGCACGCATCCAGGCGAAGGAATTCACTCGCAACAACGAAGCGAATGTCACGCTCACCGTGCCTGTCGGCGAGCCGTTGCTCGATCTGTTGAACGACCGCGAATTCGCGACGGAATTTTTCATCGTCGCCGAACTCAAAGCCGTGACGGGCGAGGAACTCAGCGCCACCGCCCGCAAAACCGATCTCCCGCTTTGCCCTCGCTGCCGCAAGCACGAACCGGTTCTCGAAAGCGGTCTCTGCGAACGGTGTAAGGATGTCATGAGTCAAAGGTCATGAGTCATGAGTAAAGAAAAACCCATGACTACTGACCCATGACATTCTTCACCAAACTCCTGCTCTTCCTCACCCTCCCGCTTTACGTCATCGATCAGATTACGAAATTCTGGACCGTTGGGAAGTTTCCGCCGCCGTGGATCGATCCATCTGCGAAGGTCGTGGTCAGCGAAAATGTTTTTCATCTCATCCGCGTTCACAACCAAGGCGTCGCTTTTGGTTTTGGAAATGGAACGGCATGGGCGCCGGTGGTGTTTCTGTGCGTACCGATCATCGCCTTGACCCTGATCCGCATTTTCTGGAAAAAAGGCGTCTTTAATCACCCGATTTCCAAGGTTGCCGTCGCCTTGTTGCTTTGTGGAATTTTCGGAAATCTCACCGACCGGTTGGTGCAGGGTTTCCTTCTCACCGAACTCGCCGACGCGACATTTTGGCAACGTCTTTCCGCCGGTTATGTGGTCGATTTCCTCGCCGTAAAACTTCCGCTTTACGATCGGATCGTCCCGTCCAGCGGCGGTTGGTGGCCGACCTTCAACGTGGCGGATTCCTGCATCTGCATCGCCGCCATCATGCTCTTCATCGGCGGCTTGCGCGACGAGCAGAACACCAAAAAGCCCGTGACCCGTGACCCATAACTCCTCACCCAAACGAAAACGTCACCGCAGACGACCGGTAACTCACCGATGCCTCCGTGAACGGATGGGTGGATGGCGGGACTTTCCCGAAAAAATACC
>DBTN01000007.1:0-17874 GCA_002307065.1 Akkermansiaceae bacterium UBA1315
TGCTCGGCGCGGATGAGAAGACGGCCGCTGCGATCCGAACGGATCAAGGCGGATGGGCTGTCAGAATTGGCAAAGGTCATAGACTGCCAATCTATGACATCTACAAATCCGTAGGGAACCGGTGCTCGGTGGAGCGCTTACTGTGATACTGCTTCGGGATGCCCGTTTTGCCCCGCCACCACGAGCGGATGGTAAAGATAGAAACGAACAGTCGATCCGTCACAGCACGCTGCGTGGCGAGGTTGATGGGGCCCCTGTCCTCCGACAGGGGCCCCATCACTGGGAGCGTCCGTTTCCGTCTCAGAGGGTCAGGTGTGCACCGAGTTCGACGACGCGACCGGGTGGGAGGTGGAAGTAGGCGGTGGCGGGGGAGGCGTTGCGAGTCATGGTTGCGAAGGTGGAAAGGCGCAACCGATCGAGGAAGCTGGCGTTTTTCCCGATGGCGTAACTTTCCCGACCGAGGAAAAATGTCGCTTTGCCGGGTTGGAAACGAGCGGATTCGGGCAGACGGGTTTTCAGCGCGAAAGGAACGTCCGGGGTTTCCGCGAAGCCGAATTTTAATGTCACGCGGTGCATTCCCTCGCCGAGATCCAGGTGTTCCAGCGATTCGTCCGGATTGGCGTGAGGCTGATCGAGGGTCATGACATGCAGGAGGATCACCCGCTCGTGAAGCACCTGATTGTGTTTCAGGTTATGAAGGAGTGCGCCGGGGACTACATCGCCGCCGCCGCTCATGTAAACGGCGGTGCCGGAAACGCGGTGGACCGAGCCTTTCGTCAGATCGCGCAAAAGTGCCTCGACCGGTAGCGCGTCACGCATGATCCGCGCGTACAGCCGCTGGCGACCCCAAATCCACGTCAGCATCAAGCCCATGATGGCGGAGGCAATCAGCAGCGGAAGCCAGCCGCCGTGGATGATTTTCAACGAATTTGCAGCGAGGAAAGCGCCATCGACCGCGAGGAAAATACCGGTGACTGTTCCCGCTTTTAAAGTGGACCATCCCCAAACGGCTCGGGCGGCGGAGAAGAACAGCAGCGAGGTAATGGTCATGGTCAGCGCGATCGCGATTCCATAGGCACCTGCCAGCGCGGATGAGGTTTTGAAGGTGATCACCAATAGAATGCAGGCCAATGCCAGGACCCGATTGACCGCTGGTACGAACACCTGGCCGACCGCTTCTTCCGACGTGTGCAAGATTCGGAAACGTGGAAGACACCCGAGCTGAACCGCTTGAGTGGTGAGGGAAAAGGCACCGGAAATGAGTGCCTGGCTGGCGATGACGGCGGCGGCAGTTGCCAAAAGCGTCAGCGGAAATCGGAGCGATTCCGGAGCCATCAGGAAAAACGGATTGCGAATGGCCGATGGATCGACGGTGAGCAGCGCCGCTTGGCCGAGGTAATTTAAAACCAGAGCGGGCAAAACCACTGCGAACCATGCCACCCGTATCGGCCGCGCACCAAAATGTCCGAGGTCGGCATACAGCGCCTCGCCCCCCGTGACTGCCAGGAAAACCGCTGCCAACAAAGGAAACGCGTGCTTCCACTCACGAATCAGGAACAGCACGCCTTCCATCGGACTGAGCGAAATCAGAATTTCCGGATGGCCGATCAACCCTCGAATTCCCAGAATTCCCAAAACGGTGAACCACAAAAGAACCACCGGACCGAAAAGACGTCCCACGGTTTTGGTTCCTTGGCGTTGCAGGGCGAATACACCAATCAGGATAAGCACCGAAATCGGCACGACCCAGTGATGGAGAACCGGTTTCGCCACCGAAAGGCCCTCGACCGCACTGAGCACCGAGATGGCGGGCGTGAGCATTCCATCGGCGTAGATCAAGGCTGAACCGGCGAGCCCGAGCAGCAACACCGCGCGAGGATCCGTTCCGCCGAGGCGTTTTGCTGCGGAGCGGATCAAGGCCGACAGCGATAAAATGCCTCCTTCGCCCCGGTTATCGAGCCGCAGGATGATGAAAAGATATTTGACCGAAACGACCAACAGCAGCGACCAGACGATCAGCGATGCGGCGCCGGTCAGGTTTCTCGGATCGATCGGGGCGGCGTGGGAACCGTGGAAACATTCGCGAAACGCATAAAGCGGACTCGTCCCGATGTCGCCGAATACAATGCCGAGCGCTGCCAAAGCGGCACCGGCGACGCGAGGGTGGGATGCCGAATGGCTACTGGAAGGCTGATTCATAATCTCGCGGATTTGCTCCGCAGGGATTTGCGGGCAGTTCCCGGCTTCCGAAAAGCAAAATCCCATCTGCCGGGGCGCGAACTTCTGGAAATTGGTCCATCCGGCGGCTTGGGGACCGGTTTGTTGCGATTTCGATTGGTCAAAATCGAAGGGTTCCGGCAATTTCTTTGCGTGTTGACCATTCCCCCATGGGGCGTGCGGATGATTTCCGTCATCGCTCTTTTCTCCCAGCATCTGTTTGCGGACGATTTTCGTTACGCACCGAATTCGAATGCCGCGCCAGCAAACCAGCTCGTGGTCGCTGGAAATGCATGTGGCCCGGCTTCGCTTCTCTCGGCATTTCGTTATGGCAGCGAAAGATGGCAACGGGCGGGGAACGCGTTGCCAGGCGATACTGACAAGGCTCGCATGACATCGATGATTCGCGTTCAGGGCATGCGGCCTTCGCCGCACCTCGGGGGCCGCAGCAGGTGGTCGAGGTCTGGCGTGAACATTGCGGACCTGACGGATATGGCCAATGAGATGGCGGCGGCGCAAAGTCTTCCCCGATTGAACTATGAAGTGCTTTTTCTCGATGGAAACGAGACTCAGGAAAAATTGCTCCGACGGGTCCACCAGCGCTTGAACCGTTCGCTTTCGAAAGGGTTGCCACCGGTGATCAGCATCCGACGTTTCGCGGATCGCGAAAATTCCGCCGGAGAACGCAGCTGGACCATCATCGATGGACATTTCGTAACCGTCATCGCGTTGCCGAAAAAACTTGGAAAACACGATCGCGCCTTTCGGGTGACTTATCTCGACCCGTGGGGCGGCAAGAAATCCGATGGCTGGATTGCCATTTCGGAACGGGCTTTTCTTCGCGGCTCGGAACGGGATTCTTCCCTCGCACCGTGTCTTGAAGCCGTTTTTCCGGATGCTCAAGTTGGGAAAAAACGGGTGCGTCCGGGAGAGACTTCCGTTCTGACACTGTCTGCGGCGATGGGTTGTTGGTGATGTGAAGGAAAAGTCGAATCGCCTTGCCAGCGTGCCGGGCCGGTCGATACAAAGCCGTGCCCCGATTTAAGAATTCCAGATGGAGTTCCCAAAATGCCGTCGTGGCGGAATGGTAGACGCCACGGACTTAAAATCCGTTGAACGCAAGTTCGTACCGGTTCGAGTCCGGTCGACGGCACTCTGTAGGATGAGGATCGGATGCTTCCGGCACGTGAGCCGATCCGAGCCAGATTTCTTTTACCGACGTCTTGGCAGCGTCTTTTCTGAGTCGTCCCGATCCGCCGGTTTTTCTTCGATCTTGTCTTGGGTTTGTTTCAATGCATCTCCGATGGCGTCGAAGGCACCGGTCGCCGCATTTGAAAAGATCTTGGCCGGATTGAGCGGTTCGGCGTTGATGTTGTCATAGGATCCGGTGACTTCCATCTCCAGTAGGCGACTGAGCGGACGGGTCAAGATGCCGGGCAACCCTCCGAGTTTTCCGCGTGCGGTTCCTTGGACTTTGCCGGTTTTAAGATTGAGGTCGCCCTCGGCGTCGACCGTCAACGATCCACCGGTTGCGGTAAACGAATCGACTTGGAGCGTCTGGGACTTGCCGGTGAAATCCGCCTCGAAACGGCCTTCGGGCGCACGCTCGATTCCAGGAAGGATCGCCGCGAAAATATCGTAAACCGGATCGAGGAGCGGAACTTCAATCACTGGCGCATTTTCCAGACTCATCGAACCTTTGCCGACGAGTTTACGACCGCGAACGTCGATGGACCCTTGATAAGAAAACGCCAAGACGCCCGGGTTGCGGTGAGGATTCTTTTTTCCCATCGCTTGCTTGATTTCGGACAATTTGATCTGCTCGGCGGAAACGTCGGATTGCCGAAATGCTCCGTCGGAAAAATGACCGCTGACGGCGAGGTTGCCGCTGAAGACCTCGGCTTTCACGTCTTCCAGTTTCCAGGTTTTTTCCTGATAAGAAACGCCGCCGGAGAGTTCGCGAACCGCGATGTTCTGGTCGTCTCTCGCGATTTCCATCGTACCGGTTCCGACCGTTTTCGCCGATTCGATGGACCAACCGGTTTCCGGATCTGAACGGATGTTGTGGATTTCCATCGGAGGAAACGTCGGAAAGGTCACCGCTTTGGGCAAATGCTCTGCTATCATCGGAAAATCGTGAGCGACTTCCCAAAGATTGGCGGAACCTTTCAGTTGCTGGATTTCGAGCAACCGGTTTTTATAAGTTCCGTCAAACCCGCTGGGATTTCCGGAAGAATCCTTGAGCGTACCTTGGAGGACGAAAGGCGAATTTTTCCAGTCGGCGCGGGTCAGTTTGCCGACCACGCTTGCGCTCGAACTGGCGAGTTGAGCATCGATTTGGGAACCGTTCGATGAAAGTTCCGCTTCCGCGATCGCTTGGGTGAGGCGGATGCCTTTCCACACCAGCATCTTTCCGGAACCTTGGAGTTTCGCTTTCCACGGAATGCTGGGTTGGGCGGCATCCACTTCGAACGAACCGGTCACGGTGAACGGTTTGCGGGAATCGCTGAAATCCAGGGCCGCCAGAGTGATGCGGACCAACCGAAGATCGAGCGTGAGGGGCTTTGGTGGATCTTTCGAAGGCGAGGTGGTGACGGTGCCGCTGAGCTCAGCGGCGAGATCCTGGTGGCGTGCGCTGACGGTTTCGAGGGTGAAAATTCCGGAGCGGACTTCGCTCTCGAGTGACACGTTCCGAAAATCCAATGATCCGGAAACATCGGACAGAGTGACCGAGGCGTCGCGGATTTGAATCTGAGCAAACCGTTCGGTCCCCAAAAACTGACGGAGCGGAAAATGGAGGCGAAGATTGTCCAATTTCGCGAGCAGTTGATGTTCGTCGGACGAGTTTCGAATTTCCAGATCCGTCAGTTTTAGGCCGCTCCACGGGTTCCAAGACGAGGATTTCCAGTTCGCGGTGAGCTGTTTTTTCTCAAGCTGTTGACTCAGTTCTGATTCGATTTTTTCCTGGATCCATTTTTTCCCAAAAGGGTAGGCGACCGTTGTGGCCCCCATGATCACGACGATCCAAGCGACGCATTTTCGCACCGCTGATTTTCTAAAATCGATTTTGGGGAATCCCATGAGCGGGCACCCTAAGACCGGTCGCGGGATTTTCCACCTTTCCCTAGGACTTCCGGACTTTTGACCGACGTTTGACTCACTCGCCAAAGTTCGTTCGACATGGATCGAGGCATGCGCCAGAATTCCGAACGGTCTGATCAAAGAAACCGGGGGCGGTAGCGCGCGTTGTCTTGAGAAATTTAAATATCCTGCCGCCGATGAGGATTTTGAGAACGCAGGCAGATGAAATTAAGCGAAAACCGATCCGTGACGAACGCGCAGAATTCAGGAGGGAACTCGGGGAGTCAGAAATCTTCTTTCGATCCTTGCCAGCAATTTATCTCGCTGCTCGAGCATATCTCGAACGTCTGTTTTTTCGCTAAAAACGAAGACAGCAAAATCATCGCCGCGAGCAAGGTGATGGTGAAGCGCTTCGGCCTGGAATCGGAAGAGCAGATCCTTGGAAAAGGAGATCACGATTTTTTCCCGCTCCACATCGCCGAGGGTTTCATCCAAGATGACCAGTGGGTCATGAAAAACGGGCAACCGCTGATGGATCGAGTCGAAGTGCTATTTGATGAAAATCGGATCTTCGATTGGTATGCGGCGAACAAATTTCCGTTGTATGATCGCGAGGGGAAAATCGTCGGCGTGATGGGGACGACCCAAAGCATGGAGGAAAAACGGGGTGCGTTTTATGCGAATCTGCGGGTCAGCAAGGCCGTCCAAAAGATCCAGGCGGACTTTGCGGAAAAACTCAGCATTTCCGATCTGGCGGCGCTTTCTTCACTGAACGAGCGCCAATTTCGTCGGCAGTTTCGGAAATTTCTTGGCATCACGCCAATGCAGTTCCGGAAAGGTCTGCTGAGAAAACCGAAAGCCCGGTAATGAAAAACCGCGCGCCCGGGAAATTTTCCAGACGCGCGGCTCGAATTTCCAGGGAAACCGATTAGATGAATTCGTTGATCAGGTTTTCCAGCATTTCCTGACGACCGGAAGTGAGGGTCGGCTCTGGCTGGCTGAGGACGTGTTTGGAGATTTCCTCAAGTCCGACGGCCTTGCTTTCGATCTTCGCGCCGATGCCTTCGTTCCAAGACGCGTAGCGTTTGGTGACGAATTCTTCCAAGCGACCGTCTGCGCGGATTCCGGCAGCGGCTTTGAGACCACGGGCGAAGGCGTCCATACCACCGATGTGGGCGTGGAACAGATCTTCCGGCTCGTGGGATTCACGGCGGCGTTTCGCGTCGAAGTTCAGACCACCGGTGGTGAAACCGCCGGTTTCCAGAACCTTGAGCATCACCGAGGTGGTGAGGTAAAGATCCGTTGGGAATTGGTCGGTGTCCCAGCCGATGAGCTCATCGCCTTGGTTTGCGTCGATCGATCCGAGTGCGTCCGCGTTGGCGGCGACGGTCATTTCGTGAAGCATGGTGTGACCGGCGAGGGTCGCATGGTTGGTTTCAAGGTTCAGTTTGAGGTGATCCTTGAGACCGTATTCGCGGAGGAAGTTCAAGCAGGCCGCCGCGTCGGAATCGTATTGGTGAGTGGAAGGTTCGCGCGGTTTTGGTTCGATGTAGAATTGACCGGTGAAGCCGATTTTTTTCGCGTAATCGACGGCGAGGTGCAGAAGCGCGGCGAGGTGATCCAGCTCGCGTTTCATGTCGGTGTTGAGAAGGGTGGCGTAACCTTCACGGCCGCCCCAGAAAACGTAACCTTCTCCGCCGAGTTTCAAGGTCGCGTCGAGCGCGGCTTTGACTTGGGCCGCACCGTAGGCGAACACCTCTGCGCTTGGCGAGGTGCCAGCGCCTTGGGCGTAGCGTGGATGGGAGAAGAGGCAGGCGGTTCCCCAGAGGAGTTTTTTGCTGTGTGCTTTCTGCAGCGTGAGGAGGTGGTCGGTGACCTTGTCAAGAGCGGCGGTGGATTTCGCCAAGTTGTTCAGTTCCGGAGAAATGTCACGGTCGTGGAAGCAGTAGTAGTCGATGTCCATCTTATCGAGGAACTCGAAAAAGACGTCGGCGCGTTTGATGGCGTTTTCCACCGAATCCGAGCGGTCATCCCAAGGCATCAGAGCCGTTCCGCCACCGAAAGGATCGGAAAGGTCGTTCCGCATTACGTGCCAATAGGCTGCGGCGAAACGAAGGTGATCGCGCATCGACTTTCCTTCGATCAGTTCGTCCGGATTGTAATGCTTGAAAGCAAACGGGTTTTTTGAAGAAGGGCCTTCGTAGCGGACCTGAGGAATGCTAGGGAAATAAGACATGTGCCTGACTAGGCAATCGCCCCGGAACGAGCAAGTATCAATTGTGGAAAAGATGATGAAAACCTTGGGGTGCCGGTTGCTCTTTCCGAGCGGCCAGCAAGGGGTGATATCGTTTCATCAAGAATTCGCGAGGATGGCCGAAAAAAGAGAAAAAATGTCCGCTGGACGATATACGGACGCATCGACAAGCGCTAGCGTCCGTGAATCCCACGTAGTGCCGCCAAATCATTTCGAAACCCAGCACCGGTCCCAGTCTTTTGGAAAACCGGTCATCGTCACCTTCATCAAGCCGTCGTTGTTTCCCTGAAAAGTTATGTTTTTGGGAATTCTTTTTGATGGACCGGTGATGAACGAAGATGAATGATTTGCCAGCGAGTGTGAGTCCTTTTTTGATTATGAAGCCGAAGATTCTGCTGTTATCTCTTGTCCTTTCTGCTGCCTCGGACGGCGAATGGACGGCCTCGATGTTCGAGGGTAGCGGGATTCCTTTCACTTCGGAAAAGATCGATGAAAGATCATCGGCGTGGATCACGTTTGATGGTGGCGAATTCCGCAAGGTGCTCCCATGGGTCACCAAGCGCGTCGTCACTGATAAGGTGATGATGCCGGTTCCAAACATTTTCCCGACGGCGGATGCGATCAGCGTGATCGCTTTTGAAGAAAGGAATTTTTAGGAAAACTTCGCGATTACTTCCAGCAACACCTCATGACGATTCAACCATTGATACTTCTCCTCGCGGGAGCCGGTTTGGCGCTCGGCGACGGAAAGACAGACTATAACACTTATTGTGCCGCGTGCCATGCGCCGGACGGATTGGGCGCTTCTAACGGAACGTTTCCTCCGCTCGCCGAAAGTCCATGGGTCGTCGGCGATCCTTCACGGGCGATCAAAGTGGTGCTTCATGGATTGCACGGCCCGGTAACGGTCGGCGACAAGACGTTCAATTTGGAAATGCCTCCGCAAGGCGCGGTGTTAAAGGATGAACAAATCGCCGGCATCCTGACCTACGTCAGATCGAGCTGGGGGAATAAGCAAGCGGCGGTCAGCCCGGGCGAAGTCGCGGCCATCCGATCGGCTTTTTCCAAGCGTGAAACGGCCTGGACGGGCGAGGAACTTGATAAACTTCATCCTCTGCCGGAGACCAAGCCAGCGATCAAACATCTCATCTCCCGTGTCTATCATGGCGAGTGGCAGAAATTGCCGGACTTCCAAGCGCTGCAAGCGAAGTCGATCGAGGAAGAGCACACGGGCCGAATCAGCGCATCTCAGTCGGACCGGAAAAACAACTACGGCATCGTCTGGGACGGAGAATTGACGATTCCTGAAGCGGGCAACTACGTTTTTGAACTCCAAGTCGATGACGGCGCGGCGGTTTATATCGAAGGTCAGGAAATTTTGAGAGTGGATGGCATTGGGCCCTTGGCGGCTGACCGTTCCCGGACCAAAACCATTCCTCTGACTCAAGGCGATCATAAGATCCGCATCGATTACTTCGAGGCCACGGGTGAGGAAGGGATTTTCCTGCGGTTCCGCAAAGATGGGACGAAGAACTGGGTCGCGCTTTCCGAGAAACCGACAAGTCAGGGAAAAGTCACTCCTCGGATACCGATCACTCCGAACCCGGGTGAAGCCGTGATGTATCGGAATTTCATCGAAGACGTTTCACCGCGAGCGATCGGCGTTGGCTACGATGGCGGCGTGAACCTTGCTTTCAGTGCGGACAATTTGAACGTCTCGCTGATCTGGACCGGTGCTTTCATCGATGGTGGAAAACACTGGACCGACCGTGGGCAAGGAAATCAAAAGCCATCCGGTGAAAACGTGGTGCGATTGGGAAATGTTCCTGGCTACGCGAAACTTTCGGCTCCCGATGCAAGTTGGCCGAAAATGCCTCAGGAAGCGGGTGTTCCATTCCACTTCCGTGGCTATCGATTGAACAAGGCCCAGCAGCCGACGTTTCTTTATCATCTCGGTGAAGTTGAAGTGACGGATGAATCCATTCCGGAGTTCGGCGAAGGCGGACAGAAGCTTGCGCTGAACCGGACGATCACTTTCACCAATCCAGGTTCCAGCCCGCTCGAGGTTTCGATGCTGTTGGCGCAGGGTAAGGTCATGGCTGGAAGCTCCACCGGCTCGTATGTCGTCGGAGACAACACAACCTTGGTGATTGAAGCCGATGTTGCCGCTCAACCGGTTCTTCGCGACAGTGGAAAACAACTTGTGTTGCCGCTCTCGATTCAACCGGGCACTAGCAAAATTTCGCTGAAGTATCAGTGGTAAAAAAACTTATCTATCTTTCATGAAATCTCTTTTTGTTATCTTAGCTGGCATCACATCGGTGTCCGCCGCACCGCCCGCTCAATCCGATTATTATATTCGTGAGGAAATCCCGCTTCCTCCGAACGAGGTGATGGAAGTCAGCTCGATCGCGCTGATGCCGGATCAGAAGGTGGCGGTAGCCACCCGTCGCGGTGATGTCTGGATTTGTGAAGGGGCGTATGGCTCGGATCTTTCCAAGGTGAAATGGAACCGGTTCGCGCACAATCTTCACGAGCCGCTGGGAATGTTTTACAAGGACGGCGCACTGATTCTGACTCAGCGCCCCGAAGTGACGCGTCTGGTTGACACGGATAACGACGGGCTGGCGGATGTTTTTGAAACCTTGGGCTCCGGTTGGGGAATCAAGGGAGACTATCATGAATACGCGTTTGGTTCACCACCGGACAAAAATGGAGACATTTGGGTCGCGCTGTGTTTGACCGGTTCGATGGTCGCCGAGTCCCAATTTCGTGGCTGGGCGATGCGGGTGACGCCGAGTGGTGAAGTGATTCCTTCGGCTTCCGGTCTGCGGTCGCCGGGTGGCATCGGTTACAATGCCGAAGGCGACCTCTTTTTCACGGACAATCAAGGACCCTGGAACGGCTCTTCTTCGCTGAAGTGGCTCAAGCCTGGCTCTTTCCAAGGAAATCCGAGTGGCAATAAATACTACGCGGATACCGATGCGATCGGACCACGGCCGGTCGATCCGAATGACAAAAGCCGGATCATGATCGAGCGGAAACGCATCCCTCAATTTGTTCCGCCGGCAGTGATTTTTCCCCATGCGAAGGTTGGCCAGTCCCCCAGCGGGATTGTGGCGGATCTTTCGAATGGAAAATTCGGACCTTTTGAAAAGCAGCTTTACGTAGGTGAGCAGACGCACTCGCAGGTCCAGCGTGTTTGTCTGGAAAAAGTGAACGGTCTTTATCAAGGCGCGGTGTTTCATTTCCTCGAAGGCTTCGAGGCCGGCCTGATCCCGGTCACGCTCGATCAAGAGGAAGGAACACTTTTTGTCGGCGGCAGCAACCGTGGCTGGGGAAGCCGTGGATCAAAGGCGTTCACGTTTGAGCGCGTTCGCTGGAATGGAAAGATCCCATTCGAAATCAAGGAAATGAAAGCCAAGCCAGATGGTTTTGAGCTGACATTCACCAAACCGGTGGATTCGAAGATCGCGGGTGATCCGCAAAGTTACTCGATGAAATCGTGGACCTACATTTATCAGTCCGCGTATGGCAGTCCGGAAGTGGATGAGAGTGTGCCGAAGGTCGAAGCCGCCACGGTTTCAGAAGACGGTTTGACGGTCCGTTTGAAAGTGACCGGTTTGGTCCAAGGCAATGTTCACTACTTGGATGCTAAAAACGTTCGGTCTTCCGAAAACGGCCAGCTTCTTCATCCGGAAGCTTGGTACACGCTGAACGAAATTCCGAAATAAGCCTCTCAGAGGTTGAGCGATTGGTCGATGAGCGTCAGCAGGTCGTGGCGCTCCGGCGCAAGCTCCGTCGATGAGATTTCGCGGGCGAGGGCGGCTAGAATTTCCGCATCGATGATGCCGGATTGATCGCCCGAAAGCCACTGTCCGTAGGTGCAGAGCAATGCGGCGAAACGTGAGTCATCCGAGGGTTCGGCATCGGTTTTACGGATTAGTGAAATCGGTGCCGCGGGTTCGCCATTGACCGACCATTGGATCGTTCCGAAATCCGTAGCTGCGCCTTTCGGTTCGATCTCGATTGCGAGTGTTGTGAGCGATTTTGCCGCGACGTTGCGTGGCAAATTTTGCGGTTCGGCACCGGCAACGGGTGCGAAGCCGATCAACCGGTAGCGGATAACGGATTCCGGATTCGCCTGGAAATACGTTTCCACTTCGCGGTCGTCATTCACGGCCCCGCGAAGCGAAACGATCAGCAGGGTCGCCGAGGGTTTCCAAGGGCAGGGCAGGGTTTCGGTGGAAAGGGTCACACCTCGGGAAATCGCCGCCGTGCCGATGGGTTTGATCGGAAAGCTGTTGAGGATCTCTTCAATCCGAACCGCATCGGGTGCCGGAAGTTTTCCTTCGCCACGGATCGATTGGGCGATCCAGCCGAGGCTGGCCGTGCCGGACTGGACCGGCAGTGGAAGGCTTGGAAATTCCGCAGCAAGAACTGATTCGCGAGGTGAAATCGGAGGCAACTCAGCGGCGGAAGGAATCGGCGAACGTTTCAGGATTTCGTCGACTTGCGCCACTTGCGGGGCGGCCGAGGGAGATGCCGCTTTTAAGGTTCGCCCGTTCATCCGCCGAGCAATCGCGGGTCCCGGCGGACCGGGTGCCGGGAGTGCCAGCGTGACCGGTAGAGGCACGACTTTCCATTCTTGAGGTGCGGATTCGGAATCGTTTTTTGCGACGGGTGCGTCTTCGGACAACGGGATTTGGAAAATCACAAAGACCCCGACGCCGAGGACGGCGGCGATGGCGAGTGGTATTTTCCAAGATCGTGTCGGCACGGGTTTTGCCGCTGGCAGATTGATCGTGTTCTCGATGGTGGCGGCCTCAGTTCGTGGATGTTCGTGAAGCGTGGGCTCGACCGGTTCGACCTGCGCAACTGCCGGTTCGACTGGTGGGACCGGGACCGGGTTGAGCTGTTGGAAAATTTTGAGTTGGTCGAAAATCGCTTGCCGTTGATCCGGGAGAAGGCTGTCGGGAGGGAGGATTAAAGCGGTGCTCAACAGGTCACGGATTTCCTCCGTTTGGACGAGGGCGTTGTAGATGGATGGATCCTGGCGAGCAGCCTGTTCGATCATGGCTTCTTCTCCGGGAGAGAGCTCATCGAGCAGGTAGGCCGTGAGGCGTGGATCTTCGGGGTGAAGGTTCATGAGAGGAAAAAGGTGAGATTAGCGCCGAAGGATTTCGGGCGGCAGCAGGTCTCGAAGTCGTTTGAGGCCGGTGTGGATAAGGAATCCGATGTTTCCGGACGTGAGGCCGGTGATTTCCGTGATCTCCTGATAGGTGAGACCTTGCTGGAACTTGAGCAGGATGACTTCGCGTTGATTTTCCGAGAGTCGCCCCAACGTGTGGCGGATTTGCGCGTCGCGTTCCTGGGATTCGGCGGCCTCGTCAGGTTGCTGTCCGGTTCCCTCGAGGTGATCCCACTGATAGTCTTGCAAGGGCTGGACGCGGTTTTCTTTCCGAAGGATGTCGAGCGCGCGATTGCGACAGACGGTGAAAAGCCAGGTTTTGACGCTATGGCGGATTTGGGAAAGGTCCTGCTGGCAGAGCTTGATGAACGTTTCCTGAACGACGTCGCGTGCGCGATCGGGGTCGTGAAGGATGGTGTTTGCATAGCCGATGAGTGAAGATTCATAATCGGCCAAGGCGTCCTCGATGAAGTTTTCGGTCGGCTCGGCCATGGCATTTTCAGAACCGCTCGGTTCCGGACTCTTGGCAAAGACGTGCGAACTCTGAGAATCTTGGGAAAATTTTCCGGAAGGATTGGTCATTTCAACGGATGAAGTACCCGAGGTGCTCGAGTTCGAGGGCGAGATCGACGTTGTTGACGGTGACGTCGGTGGCGACTTCGAGGACAATGGGGGAGAAGTTGAGGATCCCTTGGATTCCGGCGGCGACCAATCGGTTGGCAACGGATTGGGCGAATTCGACCGGGACACAAAGGATGGCGAGTTTTACGAAATTTTCGGTGATGAACGTTTCCAGTCGCTCGTTGGGGAGAACGGGAATTTGGACGCCGCGCGCCCGGGCTCCTTCGGGATTGGAATCGAACGCCGCGATGACTTCGAAACCTTCACGGCCGAATCCTTGATATCGAAGCAAAGCGGAGCCGAGGTTTCCGGCGCCCACCAGGATGACCGGTTGCAAATGCTCGCGGCCAAGGGTTTCGCGGATCGTCGTTGAAAGGATGTCCACCGGATAACCGAGGCCACGGGTGCCGAATTGGCCGAAATAGGCGAGATCTTTGCGGAGCTGAGCGGGTTTCACGCCAGCGGCTCGGGCGAGGGTGGTGGAGGATACGGTGTCGACGCTGTTATCACGCAGCTTTTGGAGACAACGGTAGTAGATCGAAAGGCGGTAGATCGCCTTTTTCGGGATGTCGATCTTACCGATTTTGTCAGGAATATCCACGAGCTTGGAGGTGAGGAAAGGGGGGAGGACAAATGGACCGTTCAAAGCGTCTCGGGTTTCTGCAGCAGTTCCGAGACCCTTTTGAGAAGGAAACCGGCACCGCCACCATCGACCACCCGATGGTCGAAGGTCAGCAGAAGATCCGCTTGGGTGGCAGGGAGAAAGGCTTCCACTTGGGCACTCCAAACCGGTTTTTTCACACCTGCGCCGATGCCCAGAATGAGCGTCTCATTGGGCAGCGGGATCGGGGTGCCCATGGTGAGGCCGAACGTCCCGAAGTTGGTGACGGTGGCGATTCCGCCGCTGGTGTCAGCCTCGGTAAGGCGACGGCGACGGGCGCGGCTGACGAGATCGTCGTAAGCGGCGACGAGTTCGCTGAGTTTGAGTTGATCCACGCGCCGGACGACTGGTACGACGACTCCGTCCTCGACTTGGACGGCGACGCCGATGTCGAAAGAGCGGGGATGAACGACTTTTTCACCGATGAGATAGCCGGCAGTGGTCGGTTGCTCGGCAAGGGCAATGGCGAAGGCCCGGAGCAAATAAAGCGTGAGGCCAGGTTTTGGAGATTGGACCCGGCGGTGATCGAGCACGCGATCTAGCAGAACCGGTAAACCGACGGTCGCCAGCGGACGGGTCCAACTGCGGCGCATCGCATCGGCCACGGCGAGCCGCATCGGCGAAGCGTTGGTGCTTGGCCAGGCTTCGAGATAGTCGAGGAAACGTTCGAGATCTTCCACCGTGACGCGGCCACCAGCCCCGGTTCCGACCACCGCGGAAATGTCCGCTTCGCGCAGACCCATGTCGTCCATGCGAGCCCGCATGCGTGGGGAAATGTAGTGAGCTCCCATCACTCCGGTGGGAACCGGCAGCCCTTTGACGCTCGGCACAACGAGTGGCGCTTCTTCGTAATCGTCATCATCCAAAGCGAAATGCAGATTTGCCTCGGGCTGATTCGTGTCTTGGCTGGCGGCGGTGCGTTTCGCGTCCTGCGATTCCAAGGTGTCGACACCGGTTCGGGCGACTTCTTCATCGGTGACGTCGAGCAGACCCAGTAAAGTCCCGACCGAATACGAAACTCCCTCTACGGCCCGTAACTCGGAAATGATGCCGTCGCAGAGGGTCGTTACACCCATGACGGCCTTGTTCGTTTCCACCTCGATGACTTCTTGATCGGCACGGACCGTATCTCCGACGGCGAAATGCAGACGGACGACGGTGGCTTCGGCGATCGATTCGCCGAGTTGAGGCATGAGGATGGGAACGGTGGGCATGATGTGGGCTTTGGGTGTTCCTGTTAGAAAGAAAGCAGTTTGCGGAGCGCGTCGCAGATCGATTCCGGAGTCGGCCGGTGGGCGGCCCAGAGCTTCGGATGATAGGGCACCGGTGTGTCGCGTGCGTTGAGGCGTTGAGGGGGGGCGTCGAGCAGGTGAAATCCTTCTTCGGAAACGCGGGAGACGACTTCGGCGGTGACGCCTCCCCAAGGAAACGCTTCGCCGACCGCAAGCAGCCGACCGGTTCGCGCGACGGAGGCGAGGACGGTGTCCATATCGAGGGGTTTCACCGAGCGGAGATCGACCACTTCGATTTCCCACCCATCTTGCGCCAAGCGGTCCGCGGCGCGCACCGCTTCGTGAACCATCGCGCTGTAGGCGACGACGGTTGCGTGTTTTCCGGGACGGGTGATGCGTGCTTGGCCGATCGGAAGGTGGTCACCGTTGATCGATTTTGCCTTTAGCCAGCGGTAGAGAAATTTGTGCTCACAATAGATGACCGGATCGTCGAGCGCGACGCCGTCGAGCAGCATGTGATACGCATCCGAAACGGTCGCTGGTGTTAGTACGACCAATCCCGGGTATTGAGCGTAAATGCCTTCCATGCTCTGGCTGTGAAAGGGGCCTGAACCGGGAGTGCCGCCGGAGGGCAGGCGCACGGTGATCGGAATCGGAACGCCGGTTCGATAGAAATGCGTCGCGGCTTGATTGACGATTTGATTGAAAGCGATCGAAGAAAAGTCTGCGAACTGCATTTCCACAATCGGTCGCATGCCTTCGATGGCGGCACCGACGGCAAGGCCCATCATCGCGTCTTCGGAAATCGGCGCGTCGAACACCCGGTTTGGGAACGCTTCGGCAAGACCTTTGGTCGCTTTAAAAGCACCGCCAAAGGTGGCGATGTCCTGACCGTAGAGGAACACGCGGTCATCCTCGCGCAGGAGTTTTTCCTGAGCCTCACGAATGGCATCAATATAAGTCACACTCACTGGGCAGAAGGGAAACGGGTGGAAAGAGCAGTCCAGTCTTCCCGATACGGATCGGGAGCTTCTTCTTGCTGGGCTTGGGCGACGGCGCGTTGGACTTCTTCGGCGATTTCGTCGTGCCAACCGGTGATTTCTTCCTGGGTCGAGGCACCGGTTTCGATCAATTGGGCGATTGCGACCTCCATGCAGTCGCGGCCGTGATGACCGCTTCGCAAACCGGCGGGGACATACGAGCCGTCGTCGTGCTCACCGTGTCCGGAAAGCCGGAGCAGATGGGCGACGACAAGCTGCGGCCCATCGCCTTCGCGGGCGAGACGAACGGCGCGGCCGATGACTTCGGCGCATTCGAGAAGGTCCGTGCCGTCCACCGAATGGCCGCCGATGCCGTAACCTTTCGCCCGATCGACCAAGTCCGCGCAGGCGAACTGGCGGCTGTTGGGGGTGGAGTAGGCGAACTGGTTGTTCGCGACGACCACGACCATGGGTAAATTTTCAATTGCCGCCAGATTTAGCCCTTCGTGGAAGGCTCCGGTGGATGTGGCGCCGTCACCGATGCACGTTGCGCCGACGACGCCTTGCAATTTCCCTTGAAGCCGCTTCGCGAAAAGCATGCCTGCCACGACAGGCACTTGGGCGCCAAGGTGGGAAATCATCGCCGGCATTCCGGCAAGGGGGCGACCGCGGTGGATATTCCCGTCCCGACCTCGCATCGGACCTTCGACCGAGCCGAGATAAGTGCGGGTGCAATCGATCAAGGGTTCGCCGAACGCGGTGCGGCCTGCCTGATCGCGGATCAGCGGGGCGAAGACGTCTTTTCCCTGAATCAGCGAGGTTCCCAAGGAGGCGCTGACGGCTTCCTGGCCTTTGCCGAGGTAAACGCCACCGACGATTTTTCCCGCTTTATAAAGGCTGGAGAGTTTATTTTCGAGGATGCGGGCTCGCAGCATCGACCGAAAGGTGGATCGGAGGAAATCACGATTCACTCTCATATTTTCGGTAAATGATTGGTGATCCAAGGGCGGCACGGCGAAAGGCTAAGACAGGGTGGGCGGAGGCTGCAACCGCTTTCCCAACAAGTCACGAAACACGTTGGTTCCACGCGACCAGATCGTTGTAACGAACGCCATTTCCGCCGAAGAGATCGAGCGCGCTGCCGACGGTGACATCGATTTTTCCTTGGCCGTGATCCTGGACTTTTTCGACATCTTCGAGGCTTGCCGCCCCTCCAGCGTAGGTGATCGGTATTTTTCCCCAGGTTCCTAACCGTTCGACCAAATCGGTATCGATCCCTCGGCAAAGTCCTTCAACATCAGCGGCATGGATTAAAAACTCGGCGCAGTACGGTGCCAGTCGATCAAGAATTTCGTGGGTGACTTGGAGATCGGTTGGGGTTTGCCAGCGATTCATCGCGACCGTCCAGCCGTCGGAATTTCTGCGGCAGGAGAGATCGATGACGAGTTTTTTGCGACCGATGGATTTCACCAGAGCGTAGAGAACTTCTGGGAGGAATTTTCCCGTCCGGTCGAAAAGGGCGGATGTCACGATGACGTGGCTCGCGCCGGCGGCGAGCCCGTGTGAAGCGGTTTCTACGACAATCCCCCCGCCGCTCTGTAAACCCGCGGGCCCGGCGGCGGGGGGGGGCGCCGGCG
>DBTN01000007.1:18038-36508 GCA_002307065.1 Akkermansiaceae bacterium UBA1315
GGACGTGGCTCGCGCCGGCGTCGAGCCAATGTGAAGCGTTTTCTACGACAATCCCGCCGCCGATCTGTAAACCGGCGGGCCAGGCGGCGAGGGCGGCGCGGGCGGCTTCGTCATTTCCGGGGCCCAATTTGATGACGTGTCCACCTGTCAGCTGGTCATCGCGAAATTTTTCCGCAAACCAGGCCGACGGACGATCCGATACGAAATTTTCCAAAGGGCCGGGTCCATCATCGCGCAGACTTCCGCCGACAATTTGTTTCACCTGTCCGTTGTGAAGATCGATGCATGGGCGGAATTTTGTCATGGCGCGGCGACTGTGTGGAAATGCCGATTTCCCGCCAAGTTTAATGACGTGGGATAACCGGTTTCGAGAAGTTAGGGGAAAATGTTCCATGTTTTAGCTTCCGCGGAAATTGGAAGGAAGGACGCCTTTTTCGGCGAGGAAGGCTTTGCTGAAATGACTGAGACTGCTGTAGCCGACTTCCAATGCGGCCTCGGTGACGTTGCTTTTACCGTCGTGGAGCAGGTCTGCCGCTTGATCGATACGGATTTGCCGGAGTTTTTGGCTCAACGTTTTCCCCGTGTGGAGGCGAAACAGGCGACTGAGGTAATGGGGTGCGCAGCCGACGTGGCGGGAAATGAGTTTCAAATCGAGGTCTTCATTAAAATGCTCCCGGAGCCAAAGCGTCGCTTCATCAATACGGCGCATGATTTCATCGTTTCGAGTGGTTCCGCCGCTGCGGTTCAGAGGTTCTGATCCAAAAAGGCTGAAGCATTCCAGGAGCTTTCCGCGAAACCACATCGGACGTAAGGCTCGGGAAACCGGTGGCCGGATCAACGCTTCGGCCAGATCCCTTTCGGCGAGCGACATTGAGCGTGATTGTCCGAGTTGATCGAGTTGCGAAAATTTTGAATCCGTCTCGTTTCGCAAAAGGGGGTGGATCGAACTCGCTGCCGAACCGAAATGTTCCGCGATCCAGGATTGAGTCGTGGAAAGCACAAGAAACCGGTGACGCCCGCTTCCGGGTAAACGACTGGCATAAATTTTTTCGTCTGCCGCAACGCGGCAAATCGCGGCGATTCCGGGCGAGATGCTGAGCCGTATTTGATCGCCGAAGACGACGCCATAACCGCCGAGATTGAGAATCAGATGTCCGTGGCCTGGAGTGAAAATGTCCTTCCAGTCGATCGGGGAATCCGATTGCTCATCCATCGCAAGCACCCGCGCACCTGTTTCCGACAGGTCTCCGTAGAGATGGGTGGTGTGGGAAGCATGTTTCATTGGCCGAAAGACGAGTCGGCGGAATGAATCATTGTTGAGATTTGTTCGCAATAAAAAGCGTTCGATTAGCGCTGGGTTGTCATCCAGTGACGCTAAATTGTCGTCAAACCGGGAGATTGGTCAAAAAACATCAAAAATTGGCAAGTCACCGGGAGCGAAGAATGGGGTGAGGAATAGCGTGGTTCTCGACTGGTCTGTGCGTGCTTCGCGGAAAGCACGGCTCCAGAAGAATCAAAAACGATCATGAAACTTCCTGCGTCTCTGAGTCTCGTCACTCTCTGTATTTCCTGCCAAAGTTGGGGAGCGTCTCTGCTCAACGATATCGACTTTGGTACGGCATCTCAACAAACTGCCTCTTGGGAATCGGGTAGTCTCAAAGCAGTCTCGGGAATTGCGACCGATGTGCCTTCGGACGCGACGAGCGGGGTGGGTAGCGCTGCTCCGATTTCTCCAGGTTACCGCGGGTCAGCCGGCTATTATTCGTGGCGAGGCGATTACGGAATGACCGCCACCACGAGTATTCAAAATGCTGAATTTTCCGATATCCAAAACGTCGTGTTCCAAAGGGTTTCGATGGCGAATCCTGGGACAGATGAAGAGCCTCTCAGCGCGTATGACAATTTGGTGTACGGCGGCGGGGCGACGCTGTCTTACAGTTATGTCGATGCATTTTCCCAAACGGTAACCGTCACTCTTCCTGCGAGCTTCTCCTATGTGGGTGAAGGTGTTTATGATGATTCGAGCGTGTTTGCCGGGACGTATTACGCGTTTACTTATCAATGGGATCTTTCGGGAATCGAGGAGACGATTACCAGTATCACGATCACCGCGCCAATTATCATTCATTCGTCCACGACCGAGGCACAGATCGATATTGGGAGCGACTTCGTACAAGTCATTCCGGAGCCGAGTGGCTTGGCATTGTTAAGTCTGGGTCTCGGTTCGTTCTTCATTCGCCGGCGTCGCTGAAGATTTTAAAGGAGCACCTAGGGTGGGTGCTTCGTTTTCCTAAAAAGCTTTTCCAATAGAAATCAAGAAATCGATGAAAATGATCTTTCGGAGTGTGATACCATGGGGTTTCTCCGCATTTATGCTAAGCATGGCCCCGACCTTTGGTGCGGTTCTTTTAAGTGATTATGACTTGGGAGGGCTTCAGGAGACCGTCTATTGGGAAGCCATGCAGGACTCGGCGGGAAATGTTGCGGCCGGGGGATACCTGAGCGGTGCGAATACCTCGAATCTTACCACCGAAGGAGTTGGTACCATCGCGCCGGTCCTCCCAGGATACAAGGCGAGCACCGGATATTATTCCTACCAGGGGAATTTTGGATTGGAGGCGACGACAAGTATTCAGGATACGAGTACCGGTTTTACGGATATTCAAAATGTGGTGTTCCAGCGAGTCGCCATGACGCCAACGGATGTGACTACCAGCCTGGGATTCGATGGAGGGCCGCAGTTAAGTCTTTACAGCGGGGATACCTTGATCGCGATCATTTCGGCGGATTATTCATTGGCGGGAACGGACACGGTCTCGGGAACTACGAGCAATCCGGGAACCTACTATTCTTTCAATTACCAATGGGATTTGTCAGGCTATGCCGAGGAGATCACTCGAATCAGTATCTATGCTCCGATCGAGGCTCATGGCTCGACCATTGAAGCGCAAATTGATATCGGAGGCACTTTTACCGCTGTGTTGGTTCCGGAACCGACTGGTGTGTTGATGACTTGTCTGGGCGCTGGATTGCTCCTTGTTAGAAGGAAGCGTTGAGGGGGAGAGACAATCATCGGAAAAGTTAAAGATATGATTTTAAAAAAGCGAGCCATCGGTTCCGCGGCGGTTCTGCTTCTTTTGGGAGCGGGAGTTTCCAGCGCCGAAGAAGACCCAAACCAAAAGGAAAAACAGGCCGATGCCGAGGAGTCCGCCAGTGAAGAGCTGGAGGATATGGTCGTCGTTGCGACACGGACGAAAAAGTCTTGGATTGATTCCAGCGGAACGGTTTTAAAAACAGACGCCGAGGAATTGTTGAAGCTCGGTTCACAGGATCTTGCGGGTTTTGCCAAATATGATCCGACCGTTTCGTTGCCGTTTGATTTTACGAGCAGCGATGGTGCTTACGGCTACGGGCAGAGCGGCTACGGCAGCATCAATATCCGCGGAGCGGAGGGAAATCGGATCGCGATCGAATTGGACGGGGTAAGACAGCCTCCCCAATATGTTTCGACTTCGTTCGATCAATCGGACGACGCTGGGGCGGGTGGGATCGGGCGCGATTATTATGATCCGGCGATGTTTGAGATGGTGGAGGTTCTAAAGGGCGGAGCGAGCGCGCTTTACGGGAGCGACGCCATGGGTGGCGTGGTTTCTTTTACCACTCCTGATCCTGAAGATCTTTTGTCAGGAAATAGCACCGGTGGACTCTTGAGGAGTCAGTATTTCTCGGTCAATCAGAGTGTCGCATTACAAACGGGTGGTGCTTTCCGGGTGGGAAATACTTCCGGCTTGTTGTTGTTTGCCAACCGCCAGGGCGAAGAAACGGAGAACAACGGAAAGCTGGAGCCGAATCCAGTGGATTTTGAATCGAACTCCCTTCTGCTCAAGATGGATCACGTGATCGGAGCCCATGCGTTTCGAGTGGCTTTTGAGGCATTTGAAAGACGAACGGATATCGACGCCATCAGCGCCACCGAGTCGGACTTTTCCGTTTTTGATGGTTATGTCCGGAATAAGCAGACTTTGGAGCGATTGCGCGGGTCTTTGTATTGGGACTACGACGCGAATGCGAAATGGATTGATCGGCTGGAGGCTCATCTTTACACGCAGCACGCGAGGAGTACGAGTGATAATGAATCCGCGACGGAGCCGATCTCTACGCCTTTCGGATCTTATCAAAGACTTCGGGAACAGACGATCCAGTTTGATACGGATATTGTAGGTTTATCCTTGTTGAGTCGCAAAGAGTGGGGGGACGCCAATACCCTGTCGAACCGGCTGGTGATTGGATTCGATTCATCGTTCGAGCAGGGTGAAAATCGCTTCGAACGGATTGAAAACGGGGTGTCGGAGGACAAGATTTCGTATGCTCCCACGGATACGACCCGGGCGGGTTTGTATGTGCAGGATGAAATCACCCTTTTGAAAAACTGGTCGGTGACAGCGGGGTTGCGAGTGGATTATCAGCAGGTTTCACCCGATCCGAATCAGGCATATCTGGATCGTTTGGCGAGCTTGGGGCAATACACGGTGATCGAAACGCCGGAAGAATATGAAAATCTGTCCCTCGCTCCCCGTTTAAATATCGCCTGGAAGCCGACGGATTGGCTCCAGTGGTATGGAAGTTATTCGCGGGGTGTGAGGAATCCCAATGGCGAGGAGCTTTCGATGATTTTCGCCCATCCGACCAGTGGCGCGGAGGGGGCAACCGGTACGCTCACCGTTCCGAATCCGGATTTGAAGGAGGAAACGAGCGATGCGTTTGAAGTCGGTCTCAAAGGCGAGGGAGATCTTGGACGTTTTCAGGTCTCGGGGTTTTACACCCGTTACACGGATTACATCGATGGTGGATTTTACACGGGAGAAAGAGATGACGAGGGAAGAGAGATCGTCACCACGGTGAACCGAGGGAAGACCGATATCTATGGATTTGAGATGGCAGGAAGTCTCAAACTTGAGCGATTTATCTCTCCGGCGATTGGTTGGGAAGTGGGACTCAGTACCGGTAAGAGCGTCGGGATTGATCGTGAGAAAGATGCTTGGATCAATTCCATCGAACCCTGGAAAACCGTGGCGTATTTGGGCTACGATGACCCGGAGGGGCGGTTCGGAGCTCGGCTCACCGGAATCTACACGGACGAAGTGACGCGGGTGGATGATGAAACCAATCAGGGAGAATTTTACCGGCCTCCCGCTTGGGGCACGATGGATTTCGCAATCTATTGGCGGCCCCAGGAAACGCTGACCATCCACGCGGGGGTCAACAATATTTTCGATCGGAAGTATTGGTCGTGGGGTTCGGTCCGCCGCGGTGGCGGTCACTTGGGAGGGGACACCTCCTCGGATCGGACGACTGCTCCGGGCCGAAACTGGTCGATTTCGCTGACGAAAACATTTTAGCAATCGGTCTCTATCTGGTCGGAGATGGGTTGATACTTCCGTGAAATGCAGAGGCGGTTTTTAGAAAAAGTTTCGAGATCAAATGATTCAACGTTTTGAAACGGTGGGATTCACGATGATCGCCGTAGATCTTATCCCGATGCGCCTTGACCGGGTTTCACGGGATTCTTATAGCTCCTGCGATGACATCCAGCATGGAGTGGTACCTGATGGGGATGGTTGCGATTATTGCCGGAGCGATGGTCTGGCCGTTGTTGGCCAAGCGCCACGCGGTTTGGGCGGGATGGCTTTCGGCGATCGCACCCATCGGGATTTTTTGCTGGTTGTTGACGCAGACGAAAAATGTCGCGAACGAAGTTCTGCCGACGTGGACCGCCGAGTGGGTGCCACAGATGGGGATTTCATTGGATTTTCGGCTGGATGGTCCGGGCTTGCTGTTGTCGATGCTGATCACGGGAATCGGGGCTCTGATTCTGATCTATGGCGGGGGATATTTAAAAGGCTCTCCTCAAGCTGCGCCGTTTTTCGCGTTCGTGCAGTTGTTTATGTTGGCCATGCTTGGAGTCGCCTCAGCGGATCACTTGCTGGTTTTGTTTATCTTTTGGGAGCTGACGAGTTTGGCGAGTTATCTGCTGATCGGTCTCTCCCATAGCGAACTGGCGGCGAGGAAAGCGGCGCTGAGGGCGTTGTTGGTGACCGGGACAGGCGGTTTGGCGCTATTGGCGGGCATTTTGATTTTGGGTTCGGTGGGCGGCACCTACAGTCTGGCGGAGCTGCAAACAAAGGGTGATCTGATTCGGTCGAGCCCGATGTATCTGGGGATTTTTGTGTTGGTGATTCTTGGCGCATTCACCAAATCCGCCCAGATCCCTTTTCATTTTTGGCTACCGGATGCGATGGCGGCTCCGACGCCGGTAAGTGCCTATCTGCACTCGGCGACGATGGTGAAGGCGGGGGTATTCCTGCTGGCGAAGTTTTATCCGATCCTCGGCGGAGTGCCGATTTGGCATGACACGCTGACGGTGATTGGCGGGGTGACGATGTTGCTCGGGGGGATTTTGGCCTTGGCGCAGACGGATTTGAAGAAGCTGCTCGCCTACTCGACCATGAGCGCGCTCGGGACGCTGGTGATGCTCCTGGGGATCGGAACGGATTTGGCAGTCAAGGCGGCGATGGTTTTTTTGGTCGTCCACGCGCTCTACAAAGCGCCGCTTTTCATGATCGCAGGAGTGGTGGATAAAGCGACCGGCACGCGCAACGTCACGCTCCTTCAAGGATTGGGGAAACGGATGCCGTTGCTGGGGATCGCCGCCGCGCTGGCGGCGTTTTCGATGTCTGGATTGCCTCCTTTCGTTGGATTTATCGGCAAGGAACTGCTTTATGAGGCGGAGATTCACGCGGGACATTATTCGCTGCTGATCACGTGTCTGGGTTTTGCCGCGAACGCGATCAATGTGACGGTCGCTCTCAAAGTGGGGATTTCTCCGTTTCGTAATCGTGGGGAGTTGCCCGATATCAACCCCAAAGCACGCAAGCCGTCGCTGTTGATCGGGCCGTTGATCCTTGCGTTGGCGGGGGCTTTGATCGGGCTTTTTCCATGGTTGTTAGGAGAAGGTTTGATCAACGCGGCAGTGCGGGACATCGTGTCTCAACCGGTCGATTCGGATTTGAAATTGTGGCACGGATTCAGTTTGCTGCTGGTGATCAGCGCGGTGACGGTTGTCGTCGGGGTTGTGCTTTACATTTTCCGGGACCGGGTTCGTGCGATGGTGGGGTTGGTGTTGCAAAAGATCCCGAAGAAGTCTTCGGATATTTTCGACTGGGGCCTCGCTCGACTGATCGAGGGTGCAGGGATGAGCACGCGGTTCTTTCAGCATGGAAATCTGCGTCTCTACCTGGTGGTGGTGCTGATTTGTCTTTCGTCGCTGATCACCGCTTCGTTGGTTAGCACCGGTTTTGCCGGGATGCCGCAGAGCGGGCCGGTGCGGTTCGTTCCGGTTGGAATCTCCTTGTTGATGGTCATGGCGGGAATCGCGGCGATCCGTTCGCGGAGCACGGTGATGGCGGTGCTGGCGATGGGCGGCATTGGTTATGGAGTGGCTCTGCTTTTCGCGTTGTTCGGCGCGCCCGATTTAGCACTGACGCAGGTGTTGGTGGAGACACTCACGCTGGTTCTGTTCGCGCTGGTGATGCGCCAGCTGCCGCCTATCCAAGCCTATTCTTCGACTCGCCGACGGGCGACGGATCTGGGCATCGCGCTGACCGCAGGGGTCGCGTTGACGATCGCGTTGTTGGCGGTGCGGGGAGCGACCATACCGGATGCGGAACGGATTTCTGCCGAGATGGCGACCCGAAGTTTGCCTGAGGCGAACGGGAAAAACGTGGTCAACGTGATCCTCGTCGATTTCCGAGCGCTCGATACGATGGGGGAAATCTGCGTGTTGGCGATCGCCGCCATCGGTGTCGCGGGACTTCTGTTAGGGTCAGGGCGACGCAATGTTCAAGCTGAGCTAGCGATTGCCACTCCGCTTTTCAGGACGGCGGTCAGTTGGATGACGCCTCTCCTGATTTTTATGTCGATCGTTTTGTTGTTCCGTGGGCACAACGAGCCCGGTGGGGGATTTATCGGCGGATTGGTCGCCGGGGCAGGGCTGGTCTTGAGGCGACTGGCCTCGGCGGATCGTCCGCCAGATGCTGGGCGGCAACCGTTCTTGTATATGGCCGCCGGTATCATTACGGCGTTGGTTAGCACGTTGCCGGCGGTCTTTTTACAGCGGACGTTTATGGAAGGCGTCTGGATCGGATCGCTGTGGCTGCCGATTGTCGGTAAGACCAAATTCGGCACGCCATTTCTTTTTGATATCGGAGTTTATCTTGTCGTGGCCGGCGTATGTTTGTTGATCCTGACCCGCCTGATCCGTGGGGAGACGCTGAAAGAAGCCACCCACCACTGAGTGATCCTATGGAAACAATCCTTATTCTTCTGACCGGTTTTCTGTTCACTTGCGGGTTTTATCTGATGCTGCGGCGGAATTTTACCCGCCTGCTGATCGGTATTCTTTTTATAAGCCAGGCGGCGAATTTGGTGATTTTGGTCGTGCCCGGATTGGGGCCCGGATTTTCGCCGATTGTTCCCGACGGAGCGACGCGCCCGCTTGAAGGGCATCCTGATCCTTTGCCGCAGGCGTTGATTCTAACAGCAATCGTGATCGGTTTCGGCGTGATCGCATTTGCCATTGTTCTCCTAAAAAAGGCCTATCATGGCCTGAAGACTGATGACCTCGATCGGTTAAAAGAGACGGACTCCTGAGCCAGATGACTGAATTTCCCTTATATCTCTGTTTGCTCGTCCCGATGGGGGCGGCGTTTTTGCAAATCCTGTTGCTTGGCCGGCCAAGGGCTCAAAGGGTTGTGGCTGTCGCTGCGACCGGTTTGTTAGCGGCGGTGGGCTGTGCTTTGGTCGCTGCGGTCAAAACCGGTGGGCCGGTGATTCTGGACGTCGGCGGGTGGGCGGCGCCCGTGGGTATCCGACTGCAAGCGGATATGCTCTCGGCGCTGATGGTCGCGATCACAGGAATCGTCGGGCTTTGTGGCGCGATCCATGGACTCGCGGAAATCCCTGCGAGCGATGAGCGACGTGGTTATCATCCTCTCTATCAGTTTTTGCTTTTTGGAGTGTGCGGGTCGTTTCTCACCAACGACCTTTTCAATCTTTATGTTTGGTTCGAGGTGATGCTGCTGTCGTCGTTCGTGCTGTTGGCATTAGGCGGTGGCAAGGCTCAGATCGAGGGCGCGGTGAAATATGTCGTGCTTAACATTGTCGCTTCGCTGGTCTTTTTGCTCGGAGCCGGTTTGCTTTATGCGACTTTGGGGACGCTTAACTTTGCCGATATCGCTTTAAGGATTTCCGAAGGAAAAGGATCGGCGACGGGCATCCGGTTATCTGCCGTGTTTCTGTTGCTTGCTTTCGCGGTGAAAGCGGGGGTGTTTCCGCTTTATGCGTGGCTTCCGTCTTCGTATCACACCCCGCGACATACGATATCCGCCGTATTTGCCGGGTTGCTGACAAAGGTCGGCGTTTATGCGCTGATCCGGACCTTCGGGCCGACGTTTGCGACGGAGCAGGGATTCATTTTACCGATTCTCTGGTGGATTTCTTTGCTGACGATGGTGATCGGGGTGTTTGGTGCCGCGAGTCAATTTCACACCCGCAAAATCCTTTCCTTTCATATCATCAGCCAGATCGGCTACATGACGTTCGGATTGGCGCTTGGCACTGCGGGCGCATTCGCAGCGGCGATTTTTTATGTGATTCACCATATTTTGGTGAAAACAAACTTGTTCTTTGTCGCGTCGGTGATTGACCGGATCGGCGGTGGCGAAGACTTGAAAAAGACTGGGGGTCTTTATCGAAATGCTCCATGGCTGGCGATTCTGTTTTTGATTCCCGCCTTGTCGCTTGGCGGAATTCCGCCGTTCTCCGGATTCTGGGCAAAGTTGGCGTTGGTGAAAGAAATCCTCAACGTCAATGCGTGGTTCGCCGCCGGGATTGCGCTGGCGGTGGGCATACTGACACTTTTTTCGATGACAAAAATCTGGGCCGAGGCGTTTTGGAAAGATCGTCCGGAAGATGCCGCGCCGATGCGACCGGTGTCTGTCAGTCATGTGATTCCGATGGTGATCCTCGCGGTGGGAACCGTGGCGATCAGTCTGTTCCCGGCGTATCTTTTTGAACTCGCGGATATCGCCGCCCGACAACTCCTGACCCCTGTGGCCCCGTGAAAAATCTTTGGAAACGCACTCTTTTCCGGCTTCCCAATCTGCTCCGTTTTTTGCCCATCTATCTGCGCGAAATGACGGTGTCCAATATCCGGGTCGCGATCGACGCGTTGCGTCCCGTTCCTGCTTTTGTGCCTGGTTTTGTCGAAGTCAGCTTGAAAGGCTACGATCCGATTCAGCGTTGGGAAGCGGCCTGCTTGATTTCCATGACTCCCGGCACGCTTTCATTGGATCTTGTGGATGATTCCGATATCCTGCTGGTCCACGCGCTTTATCTTCAAGATCCTGAGCAAACGAAAAACGAATTGGAAACCCTGGTCCGCCAAGCTTTGGGAAAACCAAACTACCTTCCCTCATGATTCCCGATCTTATTCTCACTCTCTTCGAGGTCATGCTCTTTGTCTCGATGGCGCTTTGTATCTGGCGGATGGCGATCGGGCCCAGTGCCGCGGATCGGATGGTGGCGATCGATTTGCTGGGATTGTTGGTCGCCGTACTGATGATTTCGCATGCGATCCGGACCGGCGACGAATCGGTTTTGGACGTGGTTTTGATTTTCGCGGTGATCGCATTTTTTGGAACCGTCGCCTTGGCGCGTCACCTGCAACGTGAATCCGACGAACCTACCGACACTCAATGATCAGCGTTCTTACCTCGATATTTTTACTGATCGGCGGCTTCTTTTCGCTGGTCGCCGCGCTGGGTGTGTTCCGTTTTACGGACTTTTATTCGCGCATTCACGCCGCGACCAAAGCGAGTACGTTCGGTCTGGGCTTTACGGGTGTGGCGGCGGCGCTGGCGTTGGGAACGACATCCGCGTGGGTGAAAATGATCGCCGCGATCGCCTTTTTGTTTATCACGCTACCGATCGCCGCGCACTTGCTGGGGAGATCGGTGAGAAGCCGCGAAAAGGATACTAAGCCGCATCAAGATTAAAGATATGTTCACAGGCCTTGTTGAAACTACTGGATCGGTCCGCTTGATGGTGCGGATGGGCGATCAAGCACGATTGGAAATCGATCTTCCTTTTGCCTCGGAATTGACCCTCGGTGAATCGGTCGCGGTGAACGGTTGTTGCCTCACGGTTGCGGAAATCGATCCGCAAGGCGCGTCGTTTGATCTGTTAGAGCAGACTTTAATCGTCACGTCGCTGGGAGATTTTGTGGTTGGGGATCGTGTCAATCTTGAGCGCGCGATGCGCGCGAGCGACCGGTTTGGCGGACATTTTGTTCAGGGCCATATCGATGGAACCGGCCGGGTTGTTTCATTGGAGCAACGGGGGCAGGATCATGTTTTGGAGATCGAGTTGCCGGAAGCGATCGAAGATTTTTGCATCGATAAAGGTTCGCTTTGTGTCGATGGGATTTCTCTGACGATCGCTGAGCTTGCTGGCAACCGAGCACGATTCTGGATCACGCCACATACGTTTAAAGAAACGCATTTGCCGGAACTGAAAGTGGATCGGCGGGTCAATCTGGAGGCCGATTTTCTTGCGAAGCACGTCGCGAAACTCGTCGGCGCGTTCATGACGAGAAAAGCGAACGCGTGATCGTTAGGAGAGAATCACCGGTTTGAGCCACTTTTCGCGGCGGAACCAGGTCTCCTGACGTTTGGCGTATTGGCGGGTCGCGGCGTTGATTCGTTCTTCGCAGGTGGTCCGGTCGATTTCCCCTGCGATGAAGGCGCGTATTTCGCGGAAGCCGATCGCTTTTTCAAAAGTGTTAGAGACGTCTAACAGCTTTTCCACTTCTTCGATTGCGCCGTGTTCCAGCATCGTGCGGGTGCGGGTGGCGATGCGGGCGTGAAGGTCTGGGCGGGTTCTCTGGATGATCAGACCGTTGAGCTGATCTTCACGTTGTTCGCTGGCGGACTGCCACTGATCGCGGAGAGTGGATGCTTTTTCTCCGCTGAGGAGGCAGATTTCCAAGGCGCGAGAAACGTAACGGCGGTTTTTGAGATGTGTGCGTGAAGCTTCGACGGGGTCGAGCGCGGTGAGTTCGGCGACGAGGTCTTCGAGCGGCCTGGCATCCATTTCCGCACGGAGGGTCGCATCACCGGTGGGTAGAGGAGAGGCGCCGTGGGTGAGAAATTTTAAATACAAACCCGATCCGCCGGTGATAATCGGAGTTAGCCCCCGTTGCTGGATTTCAGCGATGATCGGTTGGACAAGACGAACGTAACTTTGCGCGTCATTCGGATCGGTCGGTGAAAGCACTCCATAGAGGTGATGCGGTGCTTTTTCCCGTTCCTCGGAACTGGGAGCGGCGCTGAGGATCTCGATTCCGCGGTAAAGTTGAAAGGCGTCGGCATTGACGATTTCACCCGGCAACCGGTTTGCGAGATCGAGGGCGAGCGCGGATTTTCCCGACGCCGTGGGACCGCAGACATAGATGGGGCTTTGAAGAGCGAACATCGAAAGCCCAACATCGAACATGGAAGAGAAAAGAAGAATTTTAGAATGGAGATTTTCCGCCGGGGAATTTTCCGCCGCCGAGTTTTTTCATGATATCTCCCATGCCGCCCATCCCACCGAGGCCGCCGCCTGCTCCGCCGCCCATCGCGCCCATTTGTTTCATCATCGCGCCCATTTTGCCGGGCGATTTCATCATCTTGCGCATCTCGCCAAATTGTTTGAGGAGCTGATTCACCTCCATCACCGTCGTGCCGGAGCCAGCGGCGATGCGTTGGCGGCGACTGCCTTTGATGATTTCGGGGTGCGAGCGTTCTTTGAGTGTCATCGAGAGGACGATCGCTTCGGTACGTTTGATTTTTTTGGTATCAAAGGCGCCTGCGGGAAGTTGTTTTTTGATCTTGTTAAAACCGGGCATCATGCCGAGTAGCCCTTCAAGCGGACCGAGGTTTTGGATCATCTTCATTTGATCAAGGAAATCGGTGAAATCGAATTTCCCCGCCTGCATGCGTTTCATCGAACGCATTGCATCTTCCTCGTTTACCTTGTCGGCGACCTGCTCGACCATGCTGACGATGTCGCCTTTGCCAAGGATTCGATCGGCCATGCGATCGGGATGGAATTCGAAAAGTTGATCGAGCTTTTCTCCTTCACCGGCGAATTTGATGGGTTTGCCGGTGACCGCACGCATCGAAAGGGCGGCGCCGCCTCGCGCGTCGCCGTCGAGTTTGGTCAAGATGATCCCGGTGATGCCGACGGCTTCGTCGAAATGCTGGGCGACGGAGACCGCCTGTTGACCGGTTGCCGCATCGGCGACGAGCAACGTTTCCTTCGGATTGACAAAATCGTGCAGGCGTTTCAGTTCGACGATCAACTTTTCATCGATTTCCTGGCGGCCGGCCGTGTCGAAAATCAGCACGGTTCCGTTTTGTTGTTCGGCCCAGACCAAGGCGTCTTTGGCGACCTTGATGACATCGGTTTCGCCTGCGGCAGGAGTGTAAACCGGTACGTCGATTTGTTTGGCGAGCGTTGCGAGCTGATCGATGGCGGCTGGGCGATAAAGGTCGCAAGCGATGAGCAATGGGCGACGTCCTTCTTTTTTCAGGCGGCGCGCAAGTTTGGCAGAAGTCGTTGTTTTACCCGCGCCGTTGAGTCCGCAAATGAGGATCCGGGCTGGCGGATTCAGATCGAGGGGCGCTTGGTCTCCGCCGAGCAATGCGGAAAGTTCGTCGGAAAATATCTTGATGATTTGTTCACCCGGCTTGATCGATTTGAGAACGTCTTCTCCCATCGATTTCGCGCTGACTTTGCCGATGAAATCTTTGGCGACGCCGAATTCGACGTCAGCCTCAAGAAGTGCGATCCGAACTTCGCGCAAGGCGTCGGCGACGTTTTTCTCGGAAAGTCGGCCTACGCCGCGGAGATTGCGGAACGTTTTGTCGAGACTGTCGGAAAGTGAGGAGAACATAAGGGAATTGGAAAGATGGAAGAATCGGGAATCAAGGAATCTTAATCGCCGTCGGGAAGATACGCGGATTCACGATCGATTTGGAAAGACCAGCGGAGCGGCTTGGCGGGCGGCTGACCGGCCGAATCCTTCCAAGTGACGAGGACTTGGCAACTGTTTTGGCGAAGGCGGCGGTTGATTTGCCAGGAGAAGCGCTTCGTGACGGGATCAAATTGCGCTGGCACCTCACCAAACCCGGCGACTTTCATGACCAGGGTGGCGGGATCGAGATTTTCGACATCGGACAGATCCGCGGAAATTTCCGGCAGGCGAGAATTGATGATCACACCGGGATCCGGCTTCACCGGGAAAGGGGTGGTCGGAATCGTCGGCCCCGATCCGTTGGCGGTGATTCCTCCGGTGACCGCGCCAACTCCGCCACTTTCTTGGAAGGTCGTGGCAAATTCGAAAATCCGGTCATAATTTCCCAAGATCATGTAGCGAGGGAGCGTGTTGTTCGGCAAGGATCGCTTCACTTTCCCGGGCTGAACGGTGAAGAGATGAGTGTAGCGGAACTCGTCCGCGAGGGTCAGCATTTCCTGGGTAAAAAACCCGCCAGGATAGGCGAATGTTGTGACGGGAACGGGGAATTTCGATTCGAGGAAACGTTTGGATTCTCCGATTTCTTTGCGCAGAAAAGCGTCGAATTCGCGCTCACCTTTTTGGCGTTGGGCTTTGACCGTCGCGGGATAAGGGTGGCTCACCGAGTGGCTGCCGATGCTTGCTCCGGCTTTGATCATTTCCTCGATCATCGGAATGGTCAGCGCTTTGCCACCGCCATCGACATAATTTTTGTAGAGATAAAGGGTATAGGGGTAACCAAACTCTTTGAGGATGGGAAATGCATCGGTATAGACCGATTTCCAGCCGTCGTCGAAGGTCAGTAAAATGCAGCGTTCGGGGAGCTGTTTTTCGCCTTTTTTCCATTCGATGAAATCTTCGAGAGAGATGACGGTGAATCCCATCTGACGAATGGTTTCCATCTGCTGGCGGAATTTTGAGGTGCGAATGCGCATCGCGGTTTCCGGCAGAGATTCCGAAAAATCGTGATAACCTAAAACGGAAACCCGTGTCGCGTCGTCCGGCACGCCGCTGTCCTGCACCGGTGGGGCGACCGGTATTTCCACGACCGGAGCGTCTTGGGCTCTGGCGCAGAGGATGGCGAAGAAGCTGAAAAGCAGCGCGAGTTTTGTCATCGCAGAGAGCTTAGGCTCAAACACGGAACTTTGAAAGCCGCAAGACCTGACTTCTCCATTCCAGCAGGTAAACGGGTCGGAGCTTGGTTTGGCGATCCGGTCATCGCGGTCCGCAGGGCGCCTTTTGGTAGAAAATCCGATCTGGGTGGGCGTATGATTGAGTCGATAAATTCCTTTATCCGCTGGCGTGAGGGCGGAAGAGGTGGAATCGTTGGGGCGTTCATTGTGTCTGATCTTTTTTCCACACCTGCGGCCTTGCCTGATAAACCGACGCCCGAAGAGCCGCTGGCGGCGAGGATGCGGCCGCGGTCGCTGGACGAGGTGGCGGGACAGCGGCATATTTTGGCGGAGGGGAAATTGCTGCGGCGGGCAATCGAGTCCGACCGGTTTACCTCGCTGATTTTTTACGGTCCACCAGGAACGGGGAAAACGACTCTGGCCAGCGTAATCGCCCGCACGACCGGGTCGCGATTTGAATCGCTGAATGGCGTGGAATCGAACGTCGCGGAAATCCGGGCAAAGATTGATCAGGCGCGGACCTGGCGGGAGCTGCGCGGTGAAACGACGATTCTTTTCATTGATGAGATCCATCGGTTCAACAAATCGCAGCAGGATGTTCTGTTGCCTCACATTGAACGCGGAGTTGTGCGCTTCATCGGCGCGACCACTCACAATCCGTATTTCCATGTGAATTCGCCGTTGGTTTCACGGTCGCAAATTTTCCAGTTGGAACCGGTTCCGGTTGAGGAGGTGATGGGTGTTTTGCAACGCGCACTTGCCGACGAGGAGCGGGGTTTGGGAAGTTATGCCATTTCTGCCGACCCGGCGGGTCTGAGGCATCTTGCGGAAAAATCGGACGGCGATGTGAGAAAGGCTCTCACCGCTCTCGAACTCGCCGCACTTACCACCCCTGAGGGTGATGACGGAAAAGTCCATCTGACCCTTGAAGTCGCCGAGGAATCCATTCAGCGAAAGGCGATTGTATACGACATGGATGGCGACGCCCATTATGATACGGCGTCGGCTTTTATCAAATCCATCCGGGGCTCCGATCCAGATGCGGCGTTGTATTGGTTGGCGAAGATGATTCACGCGGGAGAAGATCCACGCTTTATTTCACGGCGTCTGGTGATCGCGGCTTCCGAGGACATCGGTTTGGCGGATTCGAATGCGTTGCGGGTCGCACTTGATGCGCATGGCGCGTTGGAATTCGTGGGGATGCCTGAAGGGCGGATCCCGCTTGCGCATGCGACGGTATATCTCGCAACCGCTCCGAAATCCAACACGGCTTATGCCGCCTTGGGCCGTGCGATGGCGGATGTGGAAAACGGCCGGACGCTGGCCGTTCCGCCCCATTTACGAACGAAGACCCGCAAAAAAATCGCCGCCGCGTCGGGTGAAAGTGATGAGGCGATGCGATATCTTTATTCCCACGATTACCAAGGTGCCTATGTGCCGCAGGCCTATCTTCCCGAAGGGAAAACCTACTATCAACCGGGTGAGCAAGGGCTGGAAAAACGAATCAAGGAACGTCTGGATTTCTGGCGTCGCCAGATGACCGATTCTAAAGATTGAGGATCGAACCGGCGATGGTGAAATAGATCAACATTCCCGAAACATCGACGGTGGAGGCGAGCGAGGGAGAGGAAACGACGGCAGGGTCAAGACGGATGGCGCGGGCGGCGATCGGCAGCATCGCGCCGAGCACGGTGGCGGAAAGAACTTGAACGGTGATGGCCACGGCGACGGCGGCGGCGAGATGGATGAAATCGAAATTCGCGCCGGTGTTTTGTTTCATCCGTGGAAGGATGAAGCCGATAAACGCCGCGATCGTGATGCCTAAAGAAAGGCCGAGATATAGGCCGGTCCGCGCTTCTTTCCAAGCGATCCGGAGAGCGTTACCCGCTTTGATTTCGCCAAGGGCCATGGCGCGAATGACCATGGTCGCGGCTTGGCCGCCGGAATTTCCGCCAGCGGCGACGACCATCGGCAGGAAAAGTGCAAGCACTCCGGCTTTGGCCAGCACCGACTCAAACCGGAACATGACATATCCGGATGCGATCGAAACAAAAGCCAGTCCGATCAACCATGCGACACGGCGGCGATAATGAAGCGTGGCGCTGGTGTTGATATAGGAAACCTCCGACTGCTCACCGCTGATCGCGGCGAGTTTTTCGATATCTTCGGTCGATTCTTCCTGAAGGATTTCCAGAGCGTCGTCATAGGTGATGACTCCGAGCAGATGATGAAATTCATCGACCACCGGCAGGACGACCAAGTCATATCTCGAAAGAATGCGCGCGGCTTCTTCCTGGTCCGTGCTGGCGAGTGTGTATTCGGTTGCCTCCGCCATGATGTCCCGGATCGGCGTGTCCCAAGTGTTAAACGCGAGGTCACGAAGCCGAACTTTACCGACCAAGCGGCCTTGGGCATCGACGACAAAAATCCGGGAAAGGGTCTCTGCGTCTTCACGATCGCGGCGCAGGACGGCGATCGCTTGTTTCACCGTCATGTCAGCGGTGATCCTGCCGACGTGAGTGGTCATCCGGCCACCGGCGGTGTCTTCTTCGTATTTGAGAAGATTCCGGGTCAGTTCCTTGTCGCGGGGGCCCAACAAGCTGAAAAACCGAACTTGGGCTTCCTCGCTGACGACTTGGAAAACGTCCACCCGGTCATCGTCCGAAAGATTTCCTAACAGAACCCGGAGTTGTGCAGGTTTGAAATGATCAAGCGCTCCCTCGATCAACGGGTAGGGGAGCTCGGCGACGAGATCGGTCGCGAGTTCCGGGCCGATGGTCTTGAGCAGGAAATCGCGAGCTTCGTCGTTGAGGTTTTCGTAAAGCGCCGCAAGGTCGGCGTAGTGAATATCCTCGGCGGCGGAAAGCAGCGCTGAGCCGTCGGCAGCAGCCAACGCCCGCATCAACTCGTTCATGGGATTGTCGTTCTCCTCGTCGGCCACGGGGCAAAGGTGCGCTGTGGTTTTCCAAGGAGCAAGGAAAACGGTGTGTCAATCGGAGCCAGCATCGATTTTTAAGGAATCGGTGTGGATTGCGTTCTGAAGGAACGCTTCATGCGGGGGGGCGTCGCGGAAGTGGAGCTGTCGTATTTGCCGAACGCGTTGCACCCGCATGAGGTGTCCTTACAGGACACGAATGATGTGGTGGTTTTTCCCGGGGTTT
>DBTN01000007.1:36798-37038 GCA_002307065.1 Akkermansiaceae bacterium UBA1315
CTGGTATGATTCGTCCTTTCAGGACCGGATTCGATAGAACCGTTTTGTCCCAACGGGACATTTCATATCAGCCTAGGGTGAAACCCTAGGTTGGAAATCGGGATGGATTGCGTTCTGAAGGAACGCTTCATGCGGAGTGGGGCGTCGCGGAAGTAGAGCTGTCGTATTTGCTGAACGCGTTGCACCCGCATGAGGTGTCCCTACAGGACACGAAGGATGTGGTGGTTTTTCCCGGGGTTT
>DBTN01000007.1:37304-53607 GCA_002307065.1 Akkermansiaceae bacterium UBA1315
CTGGTATGATTCGTCCTTTCAGGACGGGATTCGATACGGACGTGACGGCGTGGGAACGTGGCGGAATCGAGATGAATGATGGAATTGAGATGGATGTTGGATTTCTGGCGATGGGAAACGGGTTTGTCCCAACGGGACATTTCATATCAGCCTAGGGTGGAACCCTAGGTTGGAAATCGGGATGGATTGCGTTCTGAAGGATCGCTTCATGCAGGGTGGATGCGGATACCTTGCAGGAGGTTTTCGAAGACGGCGCTATGGATTGGGAGGTGAAGATTCAGTTGGCGAGAAGTTGCTGGAATTCGTCTTCCGTCAAAAGTGGAACACCGAGTTTTTCAGCTTTGTCACGTTTTGATCCACCGCCTTCGCCGGCGAGGACGTAAGAGGTTTTTGCGGAAACGGAACCGGTGACTTTTCCCCCTTTGGACTCGATGAGCGTCTTAAATTCATCACGATCCCTACTGAGTGTTCCGGTGATCACGAAGGTTTTCCCGGCGAGCGGAAGTTGCGAAAGATCCGCTTCATCGAGCTTGGGCAGGTAGTTGTCGGAAACCGGATCAATGCCGAGGGAAAGCAATCGTTCGAGCACATGCTTACCGGTTTTCGAGTCGAAAAATGCAGTGACCGATTCTGCGACGGCGGGGCCGACATCGCCGGAGATCGCGTATTGGGCGAGGAAGGCATTTTGTTTTTTCGCGGTCGGTCGCGGATCTTTCAGCAGTTCGCGAAGAATTGGAGAGTCTGGGATTTGCGTGAGGCGTTCGTGCAGTCGGGAAAGCTCCTTTGCGGCGGATTCGCCGAGCTGGCGGATTCCCATGGCATAGAGCCAGCGGTTGAGCGGTTTGTGTTTGGCCGCCTGGAGAGCGGTCAGCACCTTCACCGCATTTTTTTCGCCGAAGCGTCTTGGGGATTCTTCGGTGCCGAGATTGAGCGGGCCAAGGACTTCTTCGGTCAGGCTAAACAGGTCGAGGGCTGTCTTGCAATGGCCGTGGCGGACGAGAGCTTCCGCAACCGTTTCGCCGAGGCCATCGAGATCGAGTGCCTTGCGGGAGGCGAAATGTGAAATGCGGGTGACGGCTTGCGCGGGGCACTCGAAATTCGTGCAGCGCCAGGCGACGAACCCTTCTTCTTGGGAAATGGGACCCTGACATGAGGGGCATTTTCCATCGACCGCAGCGAAAATATTATAGGTTTTTGAGTGTGGCGGATGCGAGATCACGCGGACCACCGCCGGAATGATTTCGCCCGCTTTTTCAATGATGACCCGCGAGTCGATGCGAATGTCCTTCCGGTCGATTTCGTCCTGATTGTGCAGGGTGGCTCGTGCGACGGTGGAGCCGGAGATGAAGACCGGTTCGAGTTCGGCGACGGGGGTTAACACGCCGGTGCGGCCGACTTGAATCCGGATGTCACGGATCGTGGTTTCGGCTTGTTCGGGCAGAAATTTGTAGGCTGCGGCCCAGCGCGGTGCGCGTGAGGTCGTGCCGAGTTTTTCGCGTTCCGAGCGATCGAGAACTTTGACGACTGCCCCATCGGTCCCGTAATCGAAATCGTGACGGATTTGATCGATCTCGGCGACGGCGGCGAGCAATTCTGTTAGATTTTCCGCCGTGATGGACGGTTCGTTTGGTGGGATGCCGACAGACTCTAACAGATTTCGGAAATCGTATTCCGTGGCGAGTGGCGGACCGTCATAGGCACCGAGTCCGTGAGCGATAAATTTCAGCGGCCGTTTGGCGGCAATCTTCGGATCGAGCTGCTTGAGCGTTCCCGCAGTGGCATTTCGAGGATTCGCAAAGGTGGGTAGGCCCGCTTCGTCGCGCTCGGCATTCATTGCGGCGAACGCGAGATTCGGCATGAAAATTTCGCCACGGATTTCGAGAACGGTGGGAATTTCCATCGGCAGCAGAATCGTGCCAGTCGATAAAATCTGTAAGTCGATGGGGACCAACTCGCCGTTTTCAGTTTTGATTAGATTTCCGACATGCGCGTCGGCAATTTCCACACCGGTTTTCTCATCGAACCAACGGTTGTAACCCGAGGATCGGTAACCGTTTTCAACAAACCAGTCGGTCACTTCTTGGATGCTTGGCGCGGTTCCGTGAACGTAAGGTTGAGAAGTCGTGAAGATCAATCCTGCTTCGGTTCGAATGATTCCGTGGAACCAAATATCGTCTTCAAAAAGCCGATTCGAAGCGGTGATGTTGCGCAAATACTCCAAGCTACCTTGGGCGCCAAAATTCGGAGGAATGGTGAACTTAATCACCCGGTCCAGATCCTTGATGTAAAAAACGGTATGTTCGGATTGGCCGCCTAGTTTTTGCCACTCTTTGACGAGTTCAAATATTCGGTCTGGATCGAGGATCCGACCAGTTTCCATTCCCCATTCAAGAATGGATTCGGTTTCCTGTCGGATCCGTTTTTGAACATCTGATCCATGACTTCCCGCGAGCTCAATTTCGAGCTTTTCTCGGAGGCTTTCTTGCGGGCTTCGCGAAGACGCTCTGAGAGGGTTGCCAGTGGTTTCGTCCCTTTCATGATTCGAAGTGTAAGGAAGGATCGACTCCAAGTCAACGAGGGGAGTCGGATGATGCGTCGGCGAAAGTTTTAACTCCAGTGGCACGTTTCGAATCGTGCGGACGTTGTGGGTGATGTCGTCACCGGTGGCGCCGTCGCCGCGCGTGGCCGCGTAGGCGAGCTTGCCATTTTCGTAGCGGAGCGAAACGGCGACCCCATCGATTTTCGGTTCGATGGTGACGGCGACCTCTTCGCGGCCGAGGTTTTTCCGAAGGCGTTGGTAAAAGGCGATGAGTTCGGCTTGAGGGATTTCTGCGTCTTTCAGTTCGAAAACATCGTCGATGCTGAGCATCGGGACGGTGTGCTGGATTTGCTGAAAGCTGCTGATGGCATCGCCGCCGACGCGCAGGGTGGGCGAATCCGGGTCATGGAATTCGGGATATTTCGCTTCGAGGGTTTCGAGTTCGCGGAAAAGTTTGTCGTATTCCGCGTCCGAGATTTCCGGCTGAGCGTTGTTGTAGTATAACCGGTTGTGGCGTTCCAGTTCGGCGCGCAATTCCTTCACGCGCTTTTCAGGCGTGGTGGGTTTTGGCAGGGAAAACAAATCGGGCTCGGCCATGGACGCGAAGTCTCCCCGATCACGGGACGATTTCAAGGCGAAGTGACGACTCGCTTGGGAGCGCCCTGCGTGAAACGGACGACGACCGTGTAGGTATCAGTTTGGCGTGCCACGCCCAACAGCGCGGTGCCCTGGTTTTCCAGATTCCAGCGGTGGGAGCCGAGAAGGGTTCCTGGCGGGAGGTTCGCGAGATTGGGGAAAGCTCCGGCTTGAAGCGGTTTGCCGTGAAGGGTGGTCAGAAGTTCAATCAGTTCGCCCCATGCTGGAGAAAGATCGGACTGAGGCGCTGATGACGTGACACTTTCGGTCTGAAGGGTGATTTCGCGAAGCGATCCATCGTCCGTCCAGTCGAAGGAGATCTGCGCTTGGAGGCCGCCGATTTGATGGCGGGTGCGATAGATGCCTTTGGGGCCGCTTGAGCCAAAAACCGTTTCTCGGGCGATCGGTTCGACGACTTTGCTGACGCGCAATTTATCCTGCACGGTTTCGCGGCTGTCGCCAAATTTCAGGTTGTCGAAAATCGCTGCAGGATCTGGAGCGTCATCGGCGGATGGGTTTTTCGCCGGGTGGTGGTTCTGAATCCACAACTGGTCATCGAGGTGCAGTTTCGCCAGATCCAAGCTCATTTTTTGCCCATCGCTGCGCAAAAAAGTGATCTGATTTCCCGCACGTTCGACGAATGCTCCCTGAAACGATTGGCTGCCATCGGCGCTTTTCCAAGTGCGGGGCGCGGCGGCGATGGCGGCAGTCGCGAGGATCAGGGAAATGACGAAGGCGCGAATCATCGAAATGGGGCGGCTTGAATGGCGGAAACGGCGTTTGAAAGCAGTTGAAGAGCCAGGGTGACGGATTTTGCGCCCGTCGGAGCGGGCTTTTTCGGCGGATCAGTGGCCCTGCGGTTTCTGGCGGGGTTCCCATTCACGACGGGACCGTGAGCGGACCGACAGGATGACGGGAATGCCAGGAGCCGGGTGGGCGGCGCGGAACCGGTTGACCAGATACGATTCGTAGCTGGTCGCCATCAATCGTTTGTCGTTGACGAAAAGGACGATCGTCGGAACTGGGATGACGCTGTATTTCTCATCCATCGCCGCAGTGGCGTAGTAGAGTTTGAGGCGGCGTCTCAGTTTGTTATCGATCGGCGGCGGTGTGGTTTCGAACGCGGTGTGGAGAATGCGATTGAGCTGACCGGTTCCGGGAATGTTTTGGGCTCCCTTGCGAATTTTGAGCGCTTCTTTGAGGACGTGATCGACGCCGGTCGCATTTTTCGCCGAACAGGCGACGAAGGGAGCGTAGTTGAGGAAAAACAGTTCGCTGCGGACGTGCGCGGTCGCTTCTTCCAACCGGGCGGTTTTGTTGGCACCTGGGTGATAGAGGTCGAATTTGTTCAGAACGATCAGGCAGGGTTTTTTTTCCTCCATGATCAGTTGGGCGATTTTCCGGTCTTGAGCGGTGATGCCTTCGGCGAGGTCGATCACCAGGACGCAAAGGTCGCTGCGGCGGATCGCCTTTTCGGTGCGCATCGCGGAAAAGACCTCGACCGAGTTGTCGCGCTTGCCACGGGGACGCAAACCGGCGGTGTCGATCAGGGTGAAATTTTCGTTTTGGAACGAATAGGGAAGGTCGACCGCGTCGCGGGTGGTGCCGGCGATGCCGGAAACGATCGTGCGTTCATCCTGCAGGATGGCGTTCACCAGCGAGGATTTGCCGGCGTTCGGTTTGCCGACGATGGCGAGCTTGATGCCGACTTTTTCCGCGACTTCGGCGATGGCTTCAGTTTCGGAAACGAGCGGAGCGATGACGGCGTCGATTTCATCGCAGAGCTGGCCGAAATTTCTGCCGTGTTCGGCGGAGACAAAAACGCTGGAACTGAATCCGAGGCGGGTGAAATCGGAGAAAGCCGATTCGTGTTTGGGATCGTCGACCTTGTTGAGGACGAGCAGCACTGGGGGTTTGGCTTTGCGGAGCTTCTGGGCAAGCGCTTGGTCGATCGCCGTGAGGCCGTCGTGGGCATCAACGACAAAAAGGATCAAATCCGCCGTTTCCATCGCGATGTCCGCTTCGATCGTCACTTGATCGCCGAAACCGTCGTCGATATTCGCACCGATACCACCGGTATCGATCAGCGTGCACGGAGTGACGGTGGATTTCGAAGGAGCCGCGATGCGGTCGCGGGTGACGCCGGGTTGGTCATGGACGATCGCAATCTTTCGCCCGGCGAGGCGATTGAAGAGCGCGGATTTTCCGACGTTCGGGCGTCCGACAATGGCAACGGTAGGCATAAAATAAGAATCTGAAAAAGTAGGCCGAGTGGCAAGAGAAGACAGGCTGTAGAGAAAAGTGAAAGGCTGGGAAAGAAAAACCCCGCCTTTTCAGGCGGGGTTATACAAACGGGATGGCGGAGCGGACGGGGCTCGAACCCGCGACCTCCAACGTGACAGGCTGGCGCTCTAACCAACTGAGCTACCGCTCCATCCCCGTTCGGGAGGCGCGGACGCTATGGTCCGACCACCCGGCGTGCAATACCTTTTTTTAGCAATTGCGAAATTTTTTTGTCCGAGCCGACGGAGTGTTAGGAAAGTGCCTCAATAGCAGCCTCCAACGACGGAAGATCTTCGACGGAAAGGACGGTCGCCTCTTTGTCGATTTTCGAAACCAGGCCGGCAATGACCTTTCCTGGACCCAATTCGAGGAAATTTCGGTGCCCCATTTCGATCAAAGTGCGGATCGATTCCGTCCAGCGAACCGAACCGGTCACCTGATTTTCGAGGGTGCGACGGATTTCCGCAGGATCGGAAACCAGACCGGCGGTGAAGTTGGCAACCACCGGCAGAGTGGGCGATTGGATCGAAACTTCGGAAAGCTCAGCCGCGAGCTTTTCCTGAGCGCTTTGCATCAAGCGAGAATGGTAGGCCCCGGCGACGTTGAGTTTGATCGCGCGGCGGATGCCGAAATCTTTTGCTTGGGCGATCGCGGAATCGATGCCTGCGACCGATCCGGAAAGCACGATCTGGCCGGGCGCATTGAGGTTGGCAACATCGACATCGGCCGCAGCGGCGAGCGCGCGCACTTGGTCTTCCTCACCGCCGATCAGCGCGGCCATCGATCCTTGAGTCGCGTTGCATGCTTCTTCCATGAAAGCGCCTCGGCGAGCGACCAAACGCAGGCCGTCTTCGAACGAGAAGGTTCCGGCCGCGGCGTGGGCGGTGAATTCGCCAAGCGAAAGGCCTGCGGCGGCGACCGGTTCGAAATTCGGCACGCGCTCCCGAATCAAGGCCAATGCGATCAGACCGTGGAGATAAAGTGCGGGCTGGCAGTTGGAAGTCTTTGTCAGTTCTTCATCCGGCCCATCAAACATGATGTCTGACAGGGAATATCCCAAGGTTTTATCGGCTTGAACGGCGAGGTTGCGGGCGGTGGCGGAAGATTCCACCCAGTCTTTGGCCATGCCTGTTTTTTGGGCTCCTTGACCGGAAAATAAAAGAACGGTTTTACTCATGTCGCGCGGGGGTTTAGGTGAACGATGGAAACTAGGGAAGGGGAAAAGCCTGCTGCATTCAGGGTTTCAGTTCGCGGATCTTTAAATTCCGGTAGCTGCATTCGTCCAGGTGATCGGTCAGCATGAGGTGACCCTTGATTTTTTCGCCAAAACCTGCGGCATCTTTGAATTTGCTGCGGGAAATGAATTCACTGATCGAATCGCTGCCGAGTTCGTATTCGAGAACCTTGATGCCGTTGAGCCAATGTTCGACGTGGTTTCCGCGGATCACCAGTTTGGATTCATTCCATTCGTCGACCGGTTTGAGGGATTTTCCTTCGATCGGCGGGAGGACGTCGTAGAACGACCCGGTCTGATGAAGCGGCCCCCTTCGTCCGTCGGGATGGTTTTCGTCATCGATCATTTGGTATTCCGGGCCGGGAGCGGAAGGGCGATCTTCCGTCACCAGATATTTGATGCCGTTGTTGCCACCTGGGGCGATTTTCCATTCCCAGGAAAACTCGAAGTTTTCGAAGGTTTCTTTGGTGATGATGTTGCCGCCGTTGACCTTGTCGGCTTTTCTCAGGACTCCGTCTTCGATTTTCCAGCCTGGACCGGGTTTGTCCTGCTTGCCGTAGAGCCGCCAGCCATTCAGATCCTTTCCGTTAAAAAGCAGCTTCCAGCCGGCGGATTTCTCCTGAGGGCTGAGTTGATTGAGTTCCGCTGCCTGAAGTGAGAAGGCGGTAAGAAGCATCGCGAGGGAAATGGGAATCCGCATGTCCGAACCTTCGGTCACGAGCGGAGGATGTCACGTCAGTTTTACCCCGCCGGTTTTTTCCCGTTGGATCGAGCGCATCAAGCGATCGTTCGTTGAGGTCAGTGCATCGGAGAGTGCGATTGACTCGCAAATGCGATAATTCTGTCGAATTCGGCGTTCTTCCTGCTGGAGGATGGTCCATGATAAAAGAGATTCTATCGTCGATTTTTGCGGGCCGTTCGACCGGTGGTCCTCAGGATCGAAAAGGGGCGGCTTCCATTTAATGAAACGGGTGCATCCTGATTGCCAACTTATGATCTCTGAAAACAAAATCGCAGAAGGTGAATGCGTAATGGCTTTTGCAATCGATTTTGAGGATTAAGTTCCCAGGTGATGCAACGTATCATCAATGATCCATTCCACGTCGTCGAGGACGCGATTTCCGGGTACCTCAAAGCGTATCCGAATTATTTCGCGAAGACGGAAAATCCGCGCGTGTTGAAATTTCCATCGGCACCGATTCGTGGAAAAGTCGGGGTCGTGTCCGGTGGCGGCTCGGGTCATGAACCGGCGTTTTTAGGATATGTCGGCCATCAATTGTTAGACGCGGTCGCGGTGGGTGAGATTTTTTCATCTCCAACCGCGAAGGCGTTTTTCGATGCGTTCCGAGAGGCGGACGGCGGCAAGGGCGTGGCGTGCTTATTCGGCAATTATGCGGGTGATCAACTGAATGTGAAAATGGCATGTCAACTCGCGGAACTGGACGGAATTCCGGTGAAGACCGTGGTGGCCAATGACGACGTTGCCTCCGCACCCAACGATCAACGAAACAAACGCCGCGGGGTAGCGGGGGAGATTTTGATGTGGAAAACCGGTGGCGCGAAAGCCGCACTCGGTGGTTCGCTGGATGAAGTCATTGCCGTGGCTCAGCGGACGGTGGATCAGACGCGCAGCATCGGCGTCGGCCTTAGTTCCTGCGTTCTACCCGCCGTGGGTAAGGAAAATTTTGCGATCAAAGCTGGGACGATGGAAATCGGCATCGGACATCATGGTGAACCCGGTGTGGCGGTGACGAACCTGAAATCGGCGAAAGAAATCGCCAGCCTTGCGCTTGAACAAATCCTTCCTGATCTGCCATTCGATGCTGGGATGGAAGTGGTCGTGATTGTTTCAGGTTTGGGCGGGACTCCGGTGATGGAACTGGCGATTGCTTACGATACGGTTGCTGCTCTTTTAGAGGAAGCCGGCATCACCGTTCACCGAGCGTATGTCGGGAATTATTTCACCTCGCTCGAAATGCGGGGGATCACTTTCACCCTGATGAAATTGGACGATGAATTGAAAGAACTGATCGATCTCGATTGCGACAGTCTGGGGCTCACTCAAATCAGAAGATCCGGATGACTCTGTCAACCACCGCGTGTTCCGGCCGAGCGCTCGTAATCGAATTGGTTGAGGCGATTGAAGAACATACCATGTGGCTAAGTGAGATCGATGGAGCGATCGGTGATGGTGACCATGGCGTGAATCTGACAAAAGGGTTTCAACTGATCAAAACACGTCTTGGCGATGACGTGATTTCCATATCTCAGGGATTGGCCTTGATTGGGAAAACCCTGCTCACGGATATCGGTGGATCGATGGGACCTTTGTATGGAACCTTTTTCATTCAAATGAGTCTCGCTTCCCGCGATCGAGATCTAGCAGATCCGAGAACCTTCGCGCTGATGCTGTGCCGGGCGACCGAAGAAATTGCGGATCTCGGCGGGGCGAAAGTCGGGGATAAGACGTTGATGGACGTCTTGGTTCCTGCCCAGGACGCCTACACGGCAGCCATCGCGAGGGGGGCGAATCTCGACCTCGCTTTGCGGGAAATGGTCGCGGCTGCCGAGCGCGGCCGGGATTCAACGAGGGATTTGGTGGCGAAACTGGGTCGCGCGGCACGTTTGGGTGAGCGTTCCCGGGGGATGCTTGACGCAGGGGCTTGCTCCTGTGCGTTGATTCTCAAGGTGCTGGCTCGTGTTTTTTCCCGGGCGAGATAAACTGAAGACTCCGCAGAGTTAGAGATCGACCGCGAGGCGTTTGACCGCAAATCATTCTGCCGCATGGCTCACCCAGCTACAGACAACGACCTTCGCGCTCCCGGTGCGGATATCGACACGATGATCAGCGCCGCGTGGTTGTATTATCACAACAACTTAACCCAGGCAGAAATTGCAAAGCAGTTTGATATTTCTCGGCCCGCCGTGGCGAATCTTCTTTCTCGAGCGAGAAATGAAGGTCTGGTCACCATTTCATTGCGCCCGGATTTATTGAGTCGGCTTACCTTGGCAGACGCGATGCGTTCGCGGTTTGAGTTGGATGATGTGTATGTCGTACCGGTTCCTCCAGGAGCCAGTAAGTTGGAAATTCATCAGGCGCTCGGGAAGGCCGGAGCGATGTTGTTAGAGAAAACGATGCAGCCGGGCGATGTGTTGGCGACGGCGTGGGGAGTCACGGTTCTTGAAGTTGCGCTGGCATTGTCCGGGAAAAAAATCGAGGGCACGATGTTGGCTCAAGCGATCGGTTGTGCAAACAGCGGTGAGTCGTTTAACCCGATCCGGCTTGCAAGCATCATGGGTGAAAAACTCGGTGCTCGCGTTTATCATTTGCCTCTGCCTGCGGTCGTTTCCTCGGTTCAAGCGAAGGAAATTCTCCTAGAGGATCGCGGGATTCGGTCGTGTTTTGAAATGGCGAAAAACGCGACCCGTGCGTTGATTGGCATCGGCAAGGTCGCATCGGATGCGACAGTGGTTACGGCCGGATTTTTCAATCCGATGATGATCGACGAACTCCGCGCGAAAGGAGCCGTGGGAGATATCTCATGCCGTTATTTTGATATCGATGGCAATCCGGTCATCACTGAATTCGATAGTCGGGTGATCAGTTTGACCTTTGACGATCTCCGGAAAATTGAACCCGTCATTGCGGTCGCTGGCGGTGAAGATAAAGTCACGGCGGTGCTCGGTGCGCTGAGGACCAAGTGTATTGATATCTTGATCATCGACGAATGCACCGCCCAGAGGGTGCTTGCTTTGGATCGGACGACCTCGTCCACCCGCGCTCATTGAAATGGAGTGAAAGGGAGTGAGCCGTTTGTTGCGGAAACTACCGGTTTGTCAGAATCGCTGGTTTGCGCAAGACTGCGGGCATCTTGCGATTTCGTTTTCTAACAGCGTGGCTTTTTGTCATCTCATTCGGTCTATTAACCGGTTGTCAGACGGTTCAGTTTTATCGTCAAGCGATCGGCGGGCAGGTGGAAATTTTCCGCAAAAGCAGACCGATTGAGCCGATACTTGCGAATCGGGCAACCCGACCGGTTTTGCGCGACCGATTGCTGGCGGTTCAAAAAATCCGTCAATTCGCCAGCGAGCAGCTCGGGTTGCCAGGTGACGAAAGTTATGGTCGTTATGCCGATCTTGGCCGCGATCATGTCGTCTGGGTCCTTTATGCCGCTCCCGAGTTTTCTTTGGAACCGAAAAAGTGGTGGTATCCGACGCTTGGAGAACTCGACTATCGGGGGTTCTTTCGAGAACGCGACACACTCGCCCTTTCGGCAAAACTTCGTGAGGAAGGATTCGATGTCTATACCGGCGGCGTGGACGCGTACTCGACGCTGGGATGGTTCCACGATCCGGTGCTGAACACGTTTGTTTATTCCTCCGATATCGATCTGGCGGAGCTGATTTTCCACGAACTGACGCATCGGCGGTTGTTTCGAAAAGGAGATACGAAATTCAATGAGTCTCTTGCCAATGCCGTGGCGGAGGAGGGGGTTCGCCGTTGGTTGAGGCAGTCTGGGAGGAAAGCCGAACTGGCTGACTACGAAGAGCGTCTGATTCGCAGGGGGGAATTTTTTGATAAGATCGATCTCACTCGTGACCGGTTGAAAGCGTTGTACGCCAGCGATCTGTCCGAAGAAATCATGCGACGCCGGAAACGCGAAATTCTTGCGGATTTGCGCGATCATTTCCGTGAGCTCCGCAGACGTTGGGGCGGTCGTGGGTTGGAAGGTTGGCTAAAAGAAGACATCAACAACGCGCATTTGGTCTCGCTGATCACTTACCACCATCACATTCCGGCGTTTCACCGGTTGCTGGAACAATGCGGCGGTGACCTGGAGCGTTTTTTCAAAGAAGCCGAAGACTTGAAACTCGCCGATTGAAGGAATGGGGAGTTGCCGTTGCGAAGGCTTGCGGTGGGAGAAAAACCCGGCTATTTTTCCGGCAGAAATGAGCGCATCATCACCAAAAATCACCGCCTATCTTAAAACCTTCTGCGGCTGGAGCGAGGGCGTCCGCGCGATCATGCGGAAGTACGATCTTCCTTACGAAGAAAAAGACATCATCAAAAACCCTGCATTCCGCTGGGAAATGGAGCAGCGGAGCGGTCAGCCGCTTTCCCCTTGCGTGGAAATTGACGGACACATGCTGCCCGACATCAGCGGTGAGGAAGTTGAAAAGTGGCTGACGGCAAACGGCTATCTCGAAAAAAGCGATGCCGCTCCGGACGCGCCGATCAACTCGTCTTGCACCGATGAACAGCACGCTGCAATGGCGGCAGGTACGTTCCGGATGCCGGGAAAAATCAAATTTATCGACTGATCCAGTCGGCCCATTCGCCTGACGGGAAAAATTTACCGACAAAAACCGGTCTGCCGGGCATTTTCTCGAAGGATGGCGAATAGCACGCGAAACAGATGGAAGGAGTGGCTGGCCGAAAACGGTCCGCGACTCCTTCTTTTTGCGCGGGGCTGGGCTCAATCGAAACACGATGCGGAGGACTTGGTCCAAGAAGCGGTTCTGCGGCTTTGGAATTACCAAGCGGATAAAGGTGGACTGCCGCCGGACCTGCCCTTCGCGTTTTCGACCATCCGCTTTTGTGGCCTCAATCATCACCGGAGCGAAACCCGGCGGAAAAAGCGCGAGGAGTCGGTCATCTATCTAAATGATTTCCAAGATGTATGGCTCGATCCCGTTTTGGAAGAAGATGAAGAAGCGGACCTTTTGCGGGACGCGGTTCAGGCCTTGAGCCCGAAGCTGCGAGAGGTCGTGGTGATGAAAAGCTGGGGCGGGCTGACCTTTGCCCAAATTTCTGAAACGCTTGCGATTTCGCCAAATACCGCCGCATCGAGATACCGATACGCTTTGGAACAACTCGCGCATGAATTGCGCCGTCTGAAGGAGGTCCGTCATGCCAGCGCCTGATTCCATCGAACAAGCCCTGAAACGCCTCATGCCGGTCGGTCTGAGTGAAACCGGTCAGCAGTCGATCGACGAAATGTTGGACCGTCTGATCGGAGAGGATCCGGTTTTTCAAGAAGAGGGAAGGAATCGGAAAATTCGGACTCTCGCGTTCTTCGGTGGTTTAGGGATCGCCGCGGCGTTTTTTTTGATGATGGCCGTGCCCACGTCCCTGAATTCGGATCGAGTGGAAATTTCGGAACCGGTCGTGGGTGAGAAAATCGTTCTGATGGGTGAATCGGGTCGGGTAGAGAATATGACGGATGAAGGTTGGGTCTCTGATCCCGACGGCAGCGCGATGGAGGCCGTAAGGTTCCGAGTCGTCGAACAAAACACCTTGCGAGATGAAGAAACCGGTATCGTTGTGCAGGTTTCCGAACCGAGGGAAGAGCTCCTGTTGTTTCCCGTCACTGCATTTTAAAAATGAGTATTTACCGTTCTATCATCGTTTCCGCAGTCACGCTGGCGACCGGTTTTGCTCAGGAGGGAACCCCGGTACCGGTTCCTGCTGAACCGAAGCCGACTCCGGAAAACACACCTCAAATCCGGGTGACCCGGCCCTTGCCTATCTGTGAGTCCGGGTGGCTCGGCATGAGACTGACCAAACCGGATGCGACGATCGCCGCCCAGATTCCCTCTCTCCCGGTGGGGGTAGGATTTGTTGTAAAGGCCATCGATCCTGGCGGTCCTGCGGAAAGCGCGAAGCTGGAGCCTTTCGACGTGGTTTGGAAATATGACGATCAGTTATTGGTCAACGAAGCCCAGTTGGCGACTTTGCTGCGGCTTTCCAAGGCGGGCACCGAAGTCAATTTGGCGGTTTTCCGGGGCGGTCAACCGATCCAAGCGAAGTTGAAGCTTGGCGAAATCCCCGCGCGGCCTCCGGGATTTTCGCGGGACGTGACGGATGCTGCGATTTTCCCCGGTGATGGCAGTCCGATGCGGGTGGTGAACGTCGAAGAAAAAACGGCCTCTTTTTCCAACACCGAGGGCACTGCGCTCCTGCGCCGTGAGGGCGAGGGCTACAAAATCGAAATTCGCGATCCTAGTGGAAAAGCCATCTACGAAGGCGCATTTGTGAACCTGTCCGACATCTCCGCCGTTCCAAAGGAGTGGCAACGAAGGGTCTTTGCACTCAAGCGCGGACTTGATCACGCCCTCGACGGTCGCATGACTCCCGTGCGCCCGCCGCGTCCGAGAATCGTCCCAAAGGTCACATCCGACGCGCCTGCATCCTAGATAAATAGGGGAAAGCCCGGATTTGTGCCGGGAATGCCTTGCGTTTTCTGCGACGGGTTCGCATCTTCCGCCACATGCATCCTGACGTGGCGAAGCTGGTTGAGGCCGGCCGCATTCCTAAACCTGTCGGCGAGCGCCTTTCACAATTGGCTCCCGGAAATTTCTGTATTCATAAATCTTTTGGCGCTGGAAAGGTGGTCGATTGGGACTTACCGAGCAAAAAAGTAACGATTGATTTTGAAAAATCTCCGGGCCAAACGATGGAACTGCAGTTTGCGTTCCAACGTACTGAGTGGATTGGCAACGACGACTTCCGTGCGAAAAAAATCGAGCAACTTGAAGAACTCCGCGCGCTCGCAAAATCCGATCCTGTTGAGCTGGTCGTCCATCTGCTGCAAAGCCATGGCGGCAGCATGACAGGCGACGCTCTCGAAAAAGAAATTTCGGGCGGAGTCGTTTCCGACGCCGGTTTCAAAAAGTGGTGGGATTCGACGAAAAAAAGCCTGCGTGAAAGCCGCCGGGTCGTGGTCCCACAAAAGCGCACCGAATCGCTCGTCCTGCGCGTCGGAGATCAAAGTCCTGCCGACGCATTGGTGGCGGATTTCGAGGCGTCCAAGGACATCAAGGGCATGATTCGTGCTCTTGAAGCGATCGCTGCCGACATTGGCGCGTTTGGCAATGACACCGAAGTACTCAAGCGTTTGCTCAACGATATTGACGAAGGTGCGAAAAAAGCGGCCCGCGTTCAACTGGGCCATGCGTTGCAGCTTGTCGCCGCGCGCGACGAGGTGATTGGAACGTCGAAAGCCCTCGAACTTGATCCGAGCGCGGTGCGTTTGTCCGATCTGATTTTGACCGCCGAGCCCATCCGGTTGGCGGAAGAAGCCGGAGCGCTTCCTTCCGGTCGCCAACGGGCGGTTTACGAAGCGTTTCCTTCCGCGTTTGGTGAAGAATGGGTTGGGAAAATCGTTCAGGTTTTCGACCGTGTCGGAGCTCGTGGCGTGACGGAAATCGCACGGATTCTGCTGGAGCATGGGAAAATGGAAGCGCTTACGAACCACCTCCGCTCGGCACTTGCCCGCCGCGCTTTGGGGCCGGACGCGTTGATCTGGGTCTGCCGCGAGCGCCGAGGATCGTCCGCCGAAGTTTTCGGAGCCGATGTCGGAGCTTCGATTTTGAACCTCCTCGAAAACGATCACCTTTCCGATGGTCCGCGCAAAACGTCCCGATTGCAGACGCTCCTTAACGAGGACAAAAAGCTTCTGACCGATCTGGTTGCGATCATGGACGTGAATGAAGCGCGGAATTTCTCCCGCCGTTTGCTGGATTGCCCGGTTTTTGGCGATCTCGAGAAAAAATCTCTGATGGCTCGGATCATCAAGGTCCGCCCGGAAATGGTCGAACTCGTCAATGGCGAGCGCGGCAAACAGCGCGAAGAAGCGCTGCTCGTTTCCTGGGAAAGTCTGGAACGGAAGAAAGCCGAGCTCGACGAACTCATCCGCATCCGCATCCCGCAGAACACGAAGGATATTTCGATCGCCCGTTCCTACGGTGACCTGCGCGAGAATTTTGAATACAAGTCGGCAAAGGATTTGCAAAAAGTCCTCATGCGCCGCCAGGGCGAACTTGAAAGAGACATCGGCCGCGCTCGGGGAACGGATTTCAAAGGATCCGACGCGACCAGTGTGAACATCGGAACGATCGTCACTCTGACCGACAAAGACGGCAAAGAAATCGTCATGACCGTTCTGGGCGCTTGGGACTCGGAACCGGATAAAAAATACGTTTCTTACCTCTCTGAAGTTGGAAAAGCGCTCGTCAATCGGTTGCCGGGAGATACGGTTCAAATCCGTGACACGATTTCCGAAGAGATGGAAACCCTCACCATCCAATCGATCCGACCTTTCAATCCGTAAATTTTTCAAAAAACCCCAATCTCCTACACACACCTACTATGGACTATACCACCATTGTTGAAATCCGCGGTCGCGAAGTGATCGATTCCCGTGGCAATCCTACCGTCGAAGTCGACGTGCATCTTGAAGGCGGCGCGATCGGTCGCGCGGCGGTTCCTTCGGGCGCCTCCACCGGCGAGCACGAAGCGGTCGAACTCCGCGATGGCGACAAAAAGCGCTATCTTGGCAAAGGCGTTCTCAACGCGGTTGAAAACGTCAACTCGAAGCTCGCTCCAGCTCTCCTTGGCTATTGCGCCACGGAACAAGCATCGATCGATGCCGCCATGCTCGCGCTTGACGGAACTTCGACAAAGAAAAACCTCGGTGCCAACGCGATCCTCGGCGTTTCCCTCGCGGTCGCAAAAGCTGCTGCCGCTCAACTCGGTGTGCCGCTTTATAAATACCTCGGCGGCCCGAACGCAAAGGTGCTTCCCGTTCCGATGATGAACGTCATCAACG
>DBTN01000012.1:0-68138 GCA_002307065.1 Akkermansiaceae bacterium UBA1315
TCGACGGCAGCTTCGGTGTGGCCGGCGCGACGGAGCACGCCATTTGGCACGGACTGGATCGGGAAAATGTGACCCGGTTTGACGAACGAATAGGCGGTGGCAGTCGGATCGGTCAGCAGTCGGCAGGTCAATGCGCGATCGGCGGCGGAAATACCGGTCGTGATGCCGTCGGTGGCGTCGATGCTGATCGTGAAAGCGGTTTTTTGACCTTCCTTGTTGCGCCGGGTCATTTGCGGCAGGTCGAGCTCTTCCGCCCGTTCGGTGGTGATCGGTGCGCAGATCAGGCCGCGGGCATGGACGGCCATGAAATTGATCATCTCCGGGGTGCAAAGCGCAGCGGCGCCCATCAGATCGGCCTCGTTCTCGCGAGATGGATCGTCGGCGACAATCACCAGTTTGCCGGCGGCGACGTCGGCGATAATTTCGTCGATCGGGCTGAATTGAAGCGGAATTTCTGACATGAAAGGGTTCGGGCGGATTAGTTGAGAAATGGATCTTCCGGAGCTGCGGCGAGCAATCGATGGAAAGGGAAAGGTCACGGAGGAGTTCGGCCCATAAGGCTTTGTCGTGTTCGTGGCGGAGCAGATTTGCCTCCGGGCGGGCAGTGATCCAAGAACTGTGGCGAAGTTCGTTTTCGAGTTGGCCGGCGGTCCAAGCGGAGTAACCGACGAACGCGCGAACCAGCGTGCCGGATCGGGTGGAGTGTTCGATGGCCGCTTCTGCGGAAAGGCGCATCGCCCAGCGCAGGCCTTTTTTCCCCCACCAGAAGGCGGAAAAAGTGAGTTGCTCACGGGCGACTGGCCCGCCCTGGTGGACCGGTATTTTTCGCAAATCGATGAAGTCTTCGCCTTTCAGGAAATCCCCGACGACATGACCGGTTGGCTGATTGAGGATCAGACCGAACGCGCCATCGTTTTGCGAATGCTCCGCGAGTAAAATGACCGAGCGGTTAAATGTCCCATCACGCAACGACGGATCCGCCAAAAGCAACTGGCCTTGGAGGTGGATCGGAGAGTCGGACGCGGACGGGACGTTGGCCACGCCGGGAAACTAATCCGCAGTTCTGAATCCGGCAATTTTTTCCGCATGATTGGTGAAACCGACTTCGCTTGAATGAGAACCAACCTCGGGGCGGGCGGGAACGTCGTTGTTTCCTATTTTGCCTTAAGGAAGCTTCCACTCTGCCCGGCGTTGCTCGTATTCGGCTTTTGGGAGTAGGACGTAGATCGGTTTGCGGTCGGGATCGATGCGGGCGATGAGTTTGCGGAGCTGTTTTTCCGCCATGGTCGTGCATCCGGCGGTCGGGCGGGATCCTTCTCCGCGCCAGATGTGGAAAAAGATCGAGGAACCGGCGTTTGGAATGACTTTCGGCGGCGCATTGTGGGCGATGAAAAGTTTCAGGGAGTGGGGGTAGTCGCCTTGTCTCATTTGTTGGGCTTTTTCCCAGGAGGTCGCCGGTTCGCGTTCGAGAATGATATTTTTGTTGTAGCTTGGAGAGGCGGGATCTTCGACCCAGAGATCGCGCGAAGTCACCTGGCGGTAGAAGAGTTTCGGATTTTTCTGGATCGAGCGGTCGTAGCCCCAAGCTCCACCCAATCCAAAAACACCGGCAGGCGATCGCAGGTCGCCTTCTTTTTTTAACGTCGCTCCGGGAGGATTCGGGTGCAGGCCGAGGCCCCAGACGAGACCGCTTTTTCCGAGGCGTCCGGTCCATGAGTCCCCGACTTGTTGCCAATTTCCTCCGGTTCTTTCGTAAAGGGAGAGTGTGACTTTCGAGCTGTTCCAGTCGTCGGCTTTCCCGACGATGCACTGGCTGGAAGCGGCGGGAAGTTGGAAGGCGCTGGCGGAAAGGGCGGAGGCGAAGAGCAGGGCGAGAAATTTCATGGCGAGAAAAAGGAGGGATTTAGAAAAGTTGGCGCTGAACCAAGGTCGCGCGCACATCACCGATAAAGGCTGCGGCACGAATTTCAACCGGGACTCGATCGGAATCGTCGCTCAGCCAAAGCGTCGCGTCTTTTTTGAGTTTTTTGTAAGCGCGGAGTTCACCGGTTTTGCGGTCGATCTTCTGCATGCCGACGGTGAGACGAATGGTTTTTTGTTCGTTGTGGATTTCCCGGCCGATGCATTTGACGCGCAGCAAATACGGGTTGTTGAACGGCTGGATCACCAGCGTGATCGAATCGCCGGGAGCAAGCTTCTGGCTGCGGATGTGCAGCATGGCGGAAAAAATGTCAAAAACGGGCGCGTGAGCGAACGTTTCGATTTTGGTCGTTTCTTTGCCGGTGGTGAGTTCGCGAGTGACCCGGTGGGATTCGGTGCGATCGTTGAGATAGCGGACGGAGGTTGTTTCGGTTTCTTTCGCGTCGGTCTCAACGGCGTGGAAAGATCGCGGCCGCAGGTTTGTGGGATTCAAATCCGATCGGAACTGGAACTGGAACGGATAGATCGCGGCAGCGGCACCTTGGCTGCCTCCGTTTGCAGTGATGGTAAAGGCGTTCGGTTTTTGCGATGCCGGCGAGCCGAATTCCATCCGGACTTTTCCCGAATGGATCAGGCCTTTCCAACTGAGTTGAAAATCGAGGGCGACCGGTTTGAGGGGCGGATGGGTGCCGAGGGCGGGAGAGGAAATTTCACCTTTCCACGCGGGAGCAGCCGTTGCGAGGGCAGTGGCAAGCGTGGAGATCAGGAAAAGCCGACCGGTCATAAGCTACCATAGAACGGAAAAAGCGACGGGTCTATTCAACGAACTTCGGCGATTCAGAGGGCGAGTTTTGGCAGATCGAATGCGTCAGACGCGTTTTTTCACCCGGCGCAAACCGGTAATTTTCCGCTGGAACCCTTGCGGAATAAGGGATCAGCAAACAGGCCGGTTTTTCTGCGTGACGCGAGGGGGGTGGCTGGTAGAACACGCCCGGGAACATGGCGGGCAAGCTCACTTATCAACAGGCTGGGGTGGATACGCGTAAAGCGGCCGCTCTCGTAGGGGACATCAAAACTCACGTGGGTCGCACGCAACAGTCGCGCAAACTGCTGGGAGCTTTCGGGCTTTTCGCGGCGTGCTACGATCTGAGCGACTACAAAAATCCGGTGATCGTCACCGGATGCGATGGCGTCGGCACGAAACTCGAGCTGCTTTTGGAGCACGATCTTTTGGAAACCGCAGGCAAAGATCTCGTCGCGATGAGCGTGAACGATATCCTCACGACCGGTGGTGACGCGCTGCTTTTCCTCGATTACATCGGCATCAATGCGCTGGACGAAGAAAAGATCACGCGGCTGATCTCCGGCATGGCCGACTATTTGGAAGCGTGCAATTGCATCCTCGCCGGCGGCGAAACGGCGGAAATGCCTGGAATCGTCCCCGAAGGAATCATTGAGCTTTCCGGTTTCTGCATTGGCGCTGCGGAGAAATCCGACTTGATCGATCCGACGACTGTCGAGGTTGGCGATGTGTTGATCGGTTACGCTTCGGACAGCATTCACGCCAACGGCTTCTCGCTGGTGCGCCGTGTGTTGCAGGAAAATCCGGGCGAAGTCACGGAATCCGAGCTTCTCGAATGGCTCAAGCCCACTCGGCTTTATCACGACGTGACCGGTGATCTGAAAAAATCCGGCGTCAAACCGAAGGCGATGGCCCACATTACCGGTGGCGGTCTTCCTGAAAATCTTGAGCGTCTTTTCCGCGGCATGGGAGCGGATCTGGAAATCCCGAAATGGGAGCTTCCAGGAATTGAAAAACTTTTGAAACACGTCGACGCCGAAGATCGATTCCATACATTTAATATGGGAATCGGCTGGGTCGCGATTGTTTCTGAAAAAGATGTCGCCAGCGCGTTGACGGCGGGCGATGGCGGCGTGATACTGGGTAAGATGGGACCGCAAGAAGGTGTTCGAGTCCGGGTTTCCGGCGAGTGATGATGGTGCGATAACACATACGATGAGCGATTTCCTCAAACACGAATGCGGGATCGCAGCAGTGCGACTTCGCAAGCCTCTGGCTTACTACTACGACAAATACGGCACCTCGCTTTGGGGGCTGAATAAATTGTTTCTCCTGATGGAGAAACAGCACAACCGTGGCCAAGATGGTACCGGGATTGGCTGTGTGAAACTCGATATGCCGATGGGCCAATCGTATGTTCACCGCCGCCGGGGCATCGAAAAGGACGCGCTTGCTGAAATTTTCCGCAAGGAGATCAAGTCGTTTTCGAAAATGGCGCGCAAAGGCCTGATGGATCAAAAGGATCCGGAAAGCGTGAAGAGCAATTTCGATTTCGGCGGAGAAATCCTGATCGGTCACCTTCGTTACGGTACGTCCGGCGATTTTGACGCGGGTTGTTGCCATCCTTATCTGCGCCGCAGCAATTGGCCGACGCGCACCTTGATGGTGATGGGGAATTTCAACATGACCAATGCCGCCGAGCTGAACCAAGTGCTCATCGAGCGCGGGCAGCACCCGGTTTTCGGAACGGATACGCAGACGGTTTTGGAAGAAATCGGCTATCATCTCGATGAGGCGCACACGGATCTTTATCGTCAGCTTCGCGATGCGGGGATTCCCGGTGCGGAAATTCCGGACCAAATTTCCAAAGCTCTCGATGTTCCCAAACTCGTGGCCGAATCCGCCGCCGCTTGGGATGGTGGATATTCGATCTGTGGGGTGGTCGGAAATGGAGACATGTTTGTGATGCGTGATCCCCACGGGATTCGCCCATGTCACATGCTGATCACGGACGAAGTGATCGCCTTTGCTTCCGAGCGGGTGCCATTGATGACCGTATTCGAAGCGGATGCTGCGGATGTTAAAGCGGTGGATCCCGGTTCGATCATCACGATCAAGTCGGATGGCTCGATGAGCGATCACACGTTTTCGCCGCCACAGAAATTCACGCCTTGTTCCTTCGAACGGATTTATTTCTCCCGAGGAAATGATCCGCAAATTTATCGCGAGCGCAAAGCCATGGGGGCCGCCCTTGTCCCGCAGGTCGTGAAATCCATTGGCAGCGCTTTTGAAAAAACCGTTTTCTCATTCATCCCCAATACGGCGGAAACCGCCTATTATGGATTGATGGACGGTCTCCGTCTGTTCCGTCGCCAAGAAGTTCGCTCATCGATTTTAAAAGCGGTGGAGGATGGAAACCTGACACCCGATTTGGTCGATGATCTGATTCTTCGTAACTGGCCACGTGGGGAAAAAGTCGCGCATAAAGACATTAAAATGCGGACCTTTATTTCGCAGGAAAAAGGCCGCGATCAATTGGTTTCACACGTTTACGATATCACTTATGGCGTGGTGAAACCGGGTGATCTGTTGGTGGCTTTGGACGATTCGATCGTTCGTGGCACGACCTTGAAAAAATCGATTCTCAAGATTCTCGCCCGCACCAAGCCGTCGAAGATCGTCGTTTGTTCGACCGCGCCGCAAATCCGTTATCCGGATTGTTATGGCATCGACATGTCAGAACTCGGGAAATTTATCGCATTCCAGGCGGCTGTCGCACTTCATCGCAAGGCCGGTCGCCAATCGCTGTTGGATCGGGTTTATGACGATTGCAAAGCCGAGCTTCAGAAGCCAATTGGCGAACGGAAGAACCGGGTGATCGATGTCTACAGCGCATTTACGGACGAAGAAATTTCCGCAGAAGTGAGCCGCATGGTTTACCCGGAAGAAATCGAGTGGAATGGTGAACTGGAAGTGATTTTCCAAAGCATTGAAAATCTTCACGCGTCGATCAAAGGGCCGAGCGGAGACTGGTATTTCACCGGCAACTACCCGACGCCTGGCGGATTTTCGATGGTGAACCTCGCCTACATCCGCTGGTACGAAGGCGTTGGTGGTCGCAGCTACGATCTTCCGCTTTGAGGGGATCGTGGTCCTCGCTTTGTTGTGTCGAAGACGCTCTCGTCTTCGACGCGACTTACCTCACCAAGGAGCTCGGGCTTTGATTAAAAGCTGTTCTCTTGCTTCTTGAGCGACGCGAATGCGTCAACTCGGAGATGGTTTTAGAAACCGGTTTGAATTTCGGAGCCATCTGAGCCGAGGGCGGCTCAGATGACGCGAGGGCGGGTGTGCTCTCCGAAGATTTAGACGCGGACGCGTTCGACGTTTGCGCCGAGCATGAGCAGTTTTTCATCGATATGCTCGTAGCCGCGGTCGATGTGATACAAGCGGCTGATTTCCGTGGATCCTTTCGCATTGAGTGCGGCCAGCACCAAGGCGGCCGAGGCGCGAAGATCGGATGCCATCACCGGGGCGGCGGAAAGCTGGGCGACGCCACGGACGACGGCGGTACCGTTGTCCACTTTGATGTCGGCCCCCATGCGCTTGAGCTCGGAGCAGTGCATGAACCGCTGAGGGAAAATCGTATCCTTGATCACACTGATACCTGGAGTCGTCGCAAGCAGCGCGGTCATTTGCGCCTGCATGTCAGTGGGGTAGCCGGGGTAGGGAGATGTTACCAGATCGCAGCCGCGGGTGTCGGTATTGCGATGGATGGTGCAGCTATCACCGGCTTCGTTGAACTCGACGCGGTGGCCGGACGCTTCGATCGCGGCGGTGATCGCCTTGAGATGTTCGCGGTTGACCCGGCGGAGAATGACGCCTTCTCCGGCAAGGGCGGCGGCGGCCATAAAAGTTCCGGCCTCGATCCGATCCGGGATGACGGTGTGCTCGACACCGTGCAATTCTTTTACCCCTTCGATCACGATGCGGCGTGTGCCGGCTCCCGTGATTTTCGCGCCCATGGCGTTGAGGAAATTTGCGAGATCGAGCACTTCCGGTTCGGCGGCTGCGGATTCGATGATGGTGATTCCTTCAGCCAGAGTCGCGGCCATCATCACGTTATCCGTTCCCAGAACCGTCGGTCCATGGGTTCCACGAAGATCAATTTCTGCACCACGGAGCCCGTCTGGAGCGGTGAGGGTGATATTTCCACCTTCGAATTCGACTTTCGCGCCCAGTGCTTCGAAGCCTCGCAAATGCAGGTCGATCGGCCGATCACCGATCACGCAACCGCCCGGCAGGGAAACAACCGCTCTGCCTTTTCGTGCGAGTAACGGCCCCATCACGCAGATCGATGCGCGCATCCGGCGGACCAATTCGTAGGGAGCTTCATCGGAAATATCGGCACAGGTGATACGGACGGTGCCTGAGGATCGCTCGACGTCGGAACCGAGTGCGCTGAGGATCTGTACCATGTAATTGGTATCCGAAACATCCGGCACCCGGCGGATGATGCATTCGCCCTCGGTCAGAAGCGTCGCCGCGAGAATCGGCAGCGAGGCATTTTTTGAACCGGAAATATTGATCGAACCCCGCAGGGTGGAGCCGCCGTGAACCACAAGTTTGTCCATTGAAAAAAGGGATGGTGAAAGTTGATATTTGAGGAGGATTAGTCGCGCCAGGCGCGCGGGAAACGGTCGATGCCGGAGAGATCAGTTTTGACTTCGATTCGGGAGAAGCCGGAATTTTCAAGAATTTCGCTCACCTGTGAAGCCTGATCGTAACCGATTTCCAAAACCAGCCAGCCGCCGGGATTGAGTCGGGAAAAAGCCTCGGGCACGAATCGGCGGATCAGATCCAAACCATCGTCCCCGCTGAATAACGCGAGCGCCGGATCATGCATGACTTCTTTGCTCAAGGTCGAGCGGTCCGCTTCGGGGACATAAGGCAGATTGGCAACGATGCCATCAAATGTGCCATCGACGTTTGAAAAAAGATCGCTCAAGACCGGCTGGATGTTGGCGATCTCTAACTGTTCCGCATTTTCGCCGGTCAAGGCGAGCGCATCGGCGGAAATATCGGCGAGAGTGACTTGCCACGCCGGACGATCACCCGCAAGCGTCAGTCCGAGCACGCCGGAACCACAACCCATATCAAGGACGTTTTGGGTTTCCGGAAGCTCCCAGGAAAGGATCCATTCCGCGAGTTCTTCGGTCTCCGGTCGAGGAATCAACGCTCGTGCGTCGGATTTAAACTCCCGGTTTTTAAAATAGACGCTGCCTAACAAGTGCTGGAGCGGAACTCCTTCACCGCGCTTTTTCAGGGCTTCGCGTAAGGGGGAAAGATCCTTTTCTTCGATCGGCCGATCGAACTGTAGATAAAGATCCATGCGCGTGCAGCCGAGTTGATGGGCGACGAGCATCTGCATGTTTCGGCGGGAATCCTCAATTCCACGTTTTTCGAGATAGCGGGTGCCGCCATCGATGGTTTCCAAAACGGTGCTCATGAAAAATTGCAAAAAGGTGTCGTTGAACCGGTGGTGGCCGACTGCGGAAGCATGAGTCATCGGAAATTATTCGCCAAGGCCTTTGACATGATTTTTATATCTTGCGGAGTTTAGGGTTGCGGCAAAGCCTCCGCTTGCTACGTCGTTCCATCGACTTACCACTTTCCATCACCGGTCTTGGAGCGCTTTCCGCCTTGGGCACAGGGGTTTCGGCGCATCGAACTGCGATTTTTGAAAAACGAATCCCTTTTCGTCCACTGAGCGAGTTGTTGGGAGAGCATAGTCCCCATGCCAAGAGGCCTGGCGCATGGATTGAAGATCGTTCGATTCTAAATCATCGCATGTGGAGTCCGGCGACGATGGCTGCTTTGAACGCGGCGCGTCAGGCGATCGAAGATGCGGGATGGGGGGCGGAGGATTTGAAGGACGCGGCACTGATCGTAGGAACCAGTCGTGGAAATGCGGCAGGTTGGCTCGGGCCGTGGCCTGGTCGGCGGCCGTTCAAGTTGATGGCTGCGAGTAATACGATTCACAGCGAACCCGCGAGTGCGATCAGCATTGAGTTCGGTATTACCGGGCCAAACCACGTTTTGGCGAGTGGCTGCTCCGCAGGTCTCGACGCGGCGGGAATCGCCATGATGATGGTGAAAACCGGTTTAGCGCCGCGTGCGCTCGCCGTCGCAGTGGATCTTCCACTGGTTCCGCTACTGCTCGATAATTATGCCTCGTCCGGTTTGTTATCCTCCCGGTTTTCACTCAATCCCTATCATCCCGAAAGCGCTGGATTCATCCCAGCGGAGGGAGCCGCCGCCATGGCGATCGAAGTAAAAACCGGTCGCTACCCGAAATTATTGCATTATGGCTGTAATTCGGATGCCTGCGATCCCGTTGGAATTCCCAAAGATGGTGGGCGTACGGCGGAACTGATTGATCGCGCGACCTCCGTTGTAGGCAATTGTGAATCAGTTTGTCCGCATGCAACTGGGACGGCAGTTCAGGCCATGGCCGATCCCGCGACGCTTCGGAAGTCATCCATTTCCCCGCAGGCCTCGCTTCATCTTTTAAAGCCCTACATCGGACATACCATCGGTGCGAGTGGATTGCTGGAAAGTGTCATTCTGGCAGAATTTCTCAAAGGAGGGATGCTTCCTCCCAATCTAACAGGTCTTTACGTGCCGGAAGGATTTCATATACCGGAATCATCCGTCCCGGCGACATCGTCTGTTTTCAAGCTTTCCCATGGGATGGGCGGGCACAATGCTCTTCTTGTTTTGTCATTATGAGTTATCTAACGCGTCTTGAAGTCTCCATCGATGATCAGCGTCTCGATGTGTTTGGTGGTGATCAATTGCTGAAAAGCTTTCCCATATCAACCGGTGCCAAGGGTGTCGGGTTTAAAGAAGGAAGTTTTCGCACGCCGTTAGGACGGTTCCGGATTGTTGAAAAAATCGGTGAAGGGGAGCCGGTGGGAACCATTTTCCGCGCGCGAGTGCCCTCTGGCATCTGGCGGGCGGAAGAAAGTGCCTCAGATGATCTGATTCTGACACGTATTTTGCGGCTTGATGGGTTGGATGCCGAAAATGCCAATACATTCGAACGTTTTATCTACATCCATGGAACCAACTGCGAAGACCGACTGGGCGAACCATCGAGCCATGGATGTATCCGACTTTCTAACGCAGATATGCAGGAGCTTTTCGAAATGGTACCGTTAGAATCGGAGTTGATCATTCATCCTCCGACTCGCCGTCGTGGGAAGCTGATCTTTTTCGACTGCGATTCGACTTTGTCGTCGATTGAGGGGATTGATGAACTTGCGAGATTTCGCGGGCCTGAAATCTATGCCGAGGTGGTCGCATTGACTCATGCGGCGATGAATGGTGAAGTTCCATTGGATCAGGTGTTTTCTTTAAGGATGGAGATCATTAAGCCGGACCGGGCGGCATGCGAAGCGGTGGCGGCTCAATATATCGAAACCATCACCCCTCATGCGCGGGAGTTGATCCAACTGCTGAAAGCCAATGGCTGGCTGCCAGTGATTTTGTCGGGAGGTTTTGCGCCGCTGATTCAGCCGTTGGCCAAGGAGCTCGGCATCGATCATGTCGAAGCCGTGCCGTTATATCTCAGCGAGGATGGTACTTATGCAGGTTTCGGAACGAGCTATCCGACAACTCGGAACCTGGGCAAAAACGATATTATCCGAGAATGGAAGGCTGCTATGCTGCCGGAGCGAGTCGTGATGATGGGAGATGGTATTTCAGATTTGGAAACCACACCGGACGTTGATCTATTTATCGGTTATGGAGGTGTGGTTTCGAGACCGAAAGTCATGGAGCATGCGGCATACACATTGATGGATATGAGCGATATGAATGCCATTTTGAAAGTTGTATCAGAAGAAATGCCGTCAAAATCGGCGTAAATCAGATATATTTAGAGGAAATTCAGAAGTTTAACTTGTCTATATCAAGGTTGGTATTATTTTCCGAGCGTCATGAGCACTAATACCAAGAAAGCCACCACCAAGGGCAAACGCTATTCCAGCGAAGAAAAGCAAGAGATTGTTGATTTTGTAAACAGCTTCAATGCTGAGAACGGACGCGGCGGTCAGAGCGCAGCATCCAAGAAGTTCGGCATCTCCCAGCTCACCGTCGCTAGCTGGTTGAAGGGTGCGGGTTCCGCTCCAGCAGCTCCTGCCAAGCGTGGTCCAAAGGCTGGTAAAGCAGCAGCCAAGAGCGCCGCAGCAAGCACCAAGTCCGGTGGAATCAATGGTAAATTGAGCGCACTCCTCGCGCTTGGAAACGAGATCGAGAAGACCGAAAAATCTCTCGCTCAATTGAAAGCCAAGTTCGCTTCGATCAAGGCTTCCCTGTAATTCTTGTTAGATTTATTCAAATCGAAAACCACCTCCTGTTTCGGGAGGTGGTTTTTTTGTATCTTTTTATGATGGAAAGACCGATCTGGATCCGCGCTTTTTGGAGCTTAGAGCGAAGCGATGGCATTCATGATTCGCTTGGCGATCTGATCGTAGCCGTCTTTATCTCTGACGCTTTTGAGCTCTTCCGGAGTCAGTCGGATCGGTTCCCCGATCGAAACGGTGATGCGTGCGAAACGGATGCGGGCGGATCCTCGAGGGAGCGCTTCCCGCGCACCACGAATGCGGACCGGTTGGATCACCGCTCCGGATTTCACGGCGATCAGACCAATTCCGGGTGCGGCTTCACCGAGGCTTCCGTCCAGGGTTCTTGCTCCTTCGGGAAATACCAGTACGCGATGACCTTCTTTGAGTCGTTTGATGATGGTCTTGAGACTGGCCATGTCAGGCCGTTCTTGGTCCACCGGGATCGCATTCCATTGGCGGTAGAGCCATTTGGCAAATCCGCGGAAAAGCGTTTTTCTCGCGAGAAACGTCATTTCCGTTTGATAGAGATTTCCGATGAGAGGGGGATCGAGAAAGCTTTGGTGATTCGAAGCGACGAGGACTGGTCCTTCGGTGATAAGGTTTTCCCGGCCTTCGATTCGGAGGCCAAAGAGACTGCGGAAAGCCGCACCGAATGCCATCCATCCCGTCCAATAAATCCACTTCATAATAGATTGGTCTAACCGAATTCCAGAGAATCCCTACAAGGCGAGGCCTTGTTGTTTCAAGATATCAAGCGCGGCCGAGAGTCCGCTTTCGATCGTATGATCCGAGGTGTCTAGAATCACCGCTCCTTCCGGGACGATCAGTGGAGCGGTCGCGCGAGCGCTGTCTGCGGCGTCACGTTTGGCGATCGCATCGATTTCGCCGATTTTGACACGCCGTGCGGCACGGATGTTTTCCGCGGCGGTGACATAGATTTTGAAAGGGGTGTCGGGAAACACCACTGAGCCGATATCGCGGCCTTCCATGATCAGGCTGGAGTGTTGAAGGTAATCTCGCTGCAAGCCGACGAGTTTTTCCCGAACTTCGGGGATGGCTGCGATGGTGGAGACGTTCGCATTGACCTTTTCACTGCGGAGTTCTTCGTTGAGAAGCTGGCCGTCGATGGCGATGGTGGACTCGATGCCATCGCTGCCGCAGGTGATGTTCATCTTTCGGAGGAGAGTCACCACCTTGGGTGAATCTTCCGGCTGGAGGTTTTCCTGAAGGGTTTTCCAAGTAACCGCGCGGTACATCGCACCGGAATTGACCATGACAAGACCGAGCCGTTTCGCCAGTTCGCGGGCGAGCGTGCTCTTTCCTGAAGCGGCGGGACCGTCGATGGCGATGGCGAATCGACCGGTTTCTGGATCGTGAAGGTTCACTCTTTCGACAAGGTTGGCAGGATGAAATCGGCTGGGTCGGATCGCTCATGGCGAATCGCGCTCAGGTGGTGAGAGAAACCCGGATAGGAGGTGTTCACGCAGGCGGTGTTGCGGATGATGGTTTCGCCCGCGGCGAAAAGTCCTGCGATGGCGAAGGCCATGGCGATCCGGTGATCTCCGTAGCTGTCGAGATCCGCGCCATGCAAAGGAAGGCCGCCTTGAATTTCCATGCCGTCGTCAAATTCGGTGATGTCGGCACCCATCGCTCGGAGGTTGTCGACCACGGTGGTAATGCGATCGGTTTCCTTGACGCGGAGTTCGCGAGCGTTGCGGATGACCGTGCGACCTTTCGCCAATGCTGCTGCGACGGCGATGACCGGTATTTCGTCGATGAGGTTGGGAACTTCTTCCGGGAGAATGGTGGTGCCGGTGAGCTCCGCGCCGTGGATCTCGATATTGCCGATCGGTTCGCCGTGGTTGTTATGAACGATGTCGATCATGTGTGCTCCCATTCGGCTGAGCACTTTGAGGATGGCGGTGCGTGTTGGATTTAATCCGACGTTTTTGATCAATAGGCGTGAGCCGGGGAGAGCGGCGGCGGCGACCAGCCAGAATGCGGCGCTTGAGATATCTCCGGGAACTTCGAAGTCACATGATTCTGGAATCTGTCCGCCGTGGACGGAGATCACATTTCCTTCGGTGCGCGTGCTGACTTGGAAGGAGGCGAGCATGCGCTCGGTATGATCGCGCGTTTCCGCTGGCTGAATGACGGTGGTTTTTCCTTCGGTGAAAAGTCCAGCGAGCAGGACGGCGCTTTTGACCTGAGCGCTGGCGACGGGCATGTCGTAAGTGATCGGTTTGAGCGTGGCGCCGTGGATTCGGAGTGGAGCGCAGCCGGGGTTTTTTCCAAGCGTTTCCAGGTTTGCGCCCATCTGTCCGAGAGGGATTGTGATCCGTCCCATCGGGCGGGAGGAAAGCGAGGCGTCGCCGAAAAGTTCGGAGGTGAAGGATTGACCGGCGAGCAGGCCGGCGAGCAAGCGCATCCCGGTTCCGGAATTGCCGCAGTCGATGGGTTCGGCTGGCGGGCTGAGTTTCATCGACTGTCCGTGAAGCCGCAGCTTGGTCGGGCCGTAGTCTTTGAGTTCTTCGAGCACTTCATGACGGGCACCGAGTGCTTTCATGGCGTTGAGCGTGTTGATGCAATCTTCGCTGGGGAGGAAGTTGCTGATCACGCACGGGCCGTTGGAAAGTCCGCCGAGGATGGCGGCGCGGTGTGACATGCTTTTGTCGCCTGGGACGCTGAATTCAGCGTGCAGTTTGGAGATGGCTTTGACTCGGAATTCCGACATGGGAGAGAAAACTAACGGAGAGGATTGAGGGTGTCGCGTCGCTGTTTGGCGGTGGCCAGCCATTGACGGGTCATTTCATGGTCGCCCTTTTCGAGGCTGGCAAGGATTTCGCTTAGATCGGAAAGAGTTTCACGAAGCGGGGCGAGGAGTGCGGAGCGATTTTCAAGCAGGATTTCCGCCCACATTTCCGGATTTCCGCCTGCGACGCGGGTGGTGTCCCGAAGTCCGCCGCCGCCGAACTTGCCATCGGCCGGCTGTTCCAAACAGATCCGAGCACCACTGGCGGCGAGAATATGAGGGAGGTGGCTGATGCGTGCGACCAAGCGATCGTGATCCGCAGCGTCCATCCAAGAATTCCGGCAACCGATGCTTCGCCAAAACCGGTCAAGGGCTTCGACGAGAGGATTCGCGATTTGCTGATCGTTAGTGAGTAAGCAGGCGGCGTTTTGAAACAAATCGGCCCGGGCGGCGGAGAGGCCGTTTTTTTCCGAACCTGCCATGGGGTGGCTGCCGATGAAGGGGATGCCGCGATCGGCGAGAAGCGTGCCGACGGTTTGGTGGGGAGCTGACTTGACGCTGCCAACGTCGGTGAAAAGGCAGTTTGTTGAAACTCCAGCCGCGAGAGATTTTTCGACCAAGGACGTCATCGCGCCCACGGGGACGGCGAGGATGATCAGATCGGCATCGCGCACGGCGGTGGATAAATCCGAGGTTACCCCCGGGATTCCGAGTTTTTCGGCTTCGGTGACGGTTTCAGATCGGCGTGCCCAAAGACGGACCGCCGGGGGATTTTCTAAAAGCGGTAGCGCTAGGGCCAGAGAGCCACCGAGCAGCCCGCCGCCGAGAATCGTTACCTTTGAAAAATCAGTCATCGAAAATGAAGCGACCGGGTCCAGTGCGCCGGACCCGGTCAGCATGCTTAAAGTGAGGTCACCGGGAACCGTGAAAATTACGGAACGCGGAAATACTTCTTCTCGGCAGCCGGATACGTCGGATCTTGGACGAGGGTGCCGCTTGGGATGTCACGCACGTCGACGACCTTGTTGTTGTAAGGGCTGAAGACGAATCCTTCTTTTCCGGGGACCGGGTTGGCGAAGGAATAGTCGGTGCGTTTGGGTTCCGCCGGTTTGGATGGAGTGCTTGGCGCAGCGGTTTCGCGAGGTGCCTGAGAAGGCGGGTTATCGCCGATATCAGTCGGAGTTTGCTCAGCGCGTTCCTTCATGCGGTTGCGCTGTTCCTGGATGGCCTGCTGATTCTGTGCGGTAACGGATTCATCCGCAGTGCGTTGTGGGCGGATTTGGCGATCTTCAGGAAGAGGATAGCAAGAAACGAACAACACACTCGAAAGCGTTGCCAGGCAAGGGAGGAGTTTAGGAGTCATAGAAGAAAAAGAAAAAGGTTCAGGACGCATCTGAGGAAAAGATATACCGGTGGACGGACTGTATGATGATCTTTGTTGGTCAGTCGTCAAGCAGGCCTTGACCTCTTCTTTCGCAAGATCACGGCTTTTCAAGTGGCTCTGGCACGAATAGGAACGGGTGTGGACCGGGAGCGGGCAATAAAAGAGCGGCTGATGGCTTGGATGCGAGGAGCGGGAAATCCGTGGGCCTCGTTCGAACAGGCGGCGATGGAGCTATTTGAATTTCAATTTGAGCGTAACGTGCCTTACCGCCGGTTCTGCGAGTCGCTTGGGAAAACGCCAAAAGATCTGGGGAGCTGGCTGGAAATTCCGGCGCTGCCCACGGACGCGTTCAAGTTTCCCACGTTTCGGCCAAGGAGTTTCTCTGAAAAACGGGTGACACGGCGATTTTTGACTTCGGGGACGACCAAGGATGTCCGTGGCGTTCATGAATTTCCGGATTTCGATCTTTACCGCACCTCCATCAAGGAGAGCTGGCGAACCCTGAATTTGCCGGAAATCGCCGACGCTTGGTTTCTTTCGCAATCTCCGTCGGTCGCGCCGGAATCTTCTTTGGTCGCGATGTTCGAGGTCCTGGGTGACGGGTCGTCCGACCGGTGGTTGATCGATGAATCGGGAAAATTCCAGCTTTCGGCGTTCCGGGAACGGGCGCGCGGGGAGCAACCAGTTTGTTTGTTTTCGACGGCGCTGGCGCTGTTGAGATTGATCGAAACGGAAGAACCGATTGTGCTGCCGACCGGATCGTGGATTTTCGAAACCGGTGGCTATAAAGGCCTTACGGAAACGCTGGAGCCGGAGATCTTTCGGCAAAAAGTCGGGACGTTTTTTGGAATTTCACCGGGGAAAATTCTGAACGAGTACAGCATGACCGAGCTTTCGTCGCAGTTTTATCGCTGGCCGGACGATGCCGGACATCGCGGGCCGGAATGGACGCGCATCCGGGTGATTGATCCTGAAACCGGTCGCGTTGCAAAAGACGGCGAAGCGGGTTATTTGGAGATTCTTGATTTGGCGAACCTCGGCTCCGTATTGGCGATTCGCACCCAGGATTTGGCAATTTCGCAAGGTCCGGCGGAATTTTTACTTCTCGGGCGCGATCCTGGAGCGCTGCCGCGAGGGTGTTCGAGAGCGGCGGACGATCTTTTGAAAAACCGATGAGTGATACTTTACGACGAATCGACGCGTTGCTGACCCAAGCTCCCAAATTGGAAAAATGGGTCGGGAAATGGGATCGCGAAAGTCTGCTGGAATGGCTGCGCTTGGAGATCGGCGATCCGACAGCGCTCGATTCGTGGCGTCAGACGGGATCGGTTTTTTCCAAACCGGTCGTGTATTCGCCGATTTTACATGTGGTGAGTGGAAATACGCCGCACGCCGCTTTTCAATCCGTATTTCGGAGTTTGGTCTTGGGCGGACACAATTGGGTCAAGCTGCCATCGAGCGGTTTACCCGAGTTTGAGGAATGGATCGCCGAACTTCCGGAGGAGTTGTCGGTGCGGGTGGAAACGCGTCGGGATTTGCCAGAAGCGTGGCTTGAGTGCGAAGCGGCGGTGATTTTTGGCGGAGCCGAAGCGATCGATGCCTATCGGAAAAGATTGCCCGGAGGGATTCCGCGCATCGAACACGGTCCAAAGTTGAGCGTGGCGGTGATTTTCGAACCGGTTGAGGCGGCGGCGGCCCAGGTTGTGGAAGATATTTTACGGCACGACCAGCGGGGTTGCCTTTCGATTCAGGCGGTGTTTGTGGAGGGGGGCGAAGCGGAAATTCTGAGTTTCGGTGGAATGTTGGCGAAGGAAATGGAGCGTTACCGGTCAAAAAATCCGCGTCCGATTCCGAGTCTCTCGGATTCTGGAGCAGTTTCGAACGCCCGGGAAATCGCTCGGTTCCGCGCGGCGAATGGGGATGGGGTTCAGTTGTGGGAAAGCAAAAATTCGACGGCATGGACCGTGGTTTACGATGCTCATCCCCAACTGGCGCCCGGTCCGCTCAATGGATTTGTAACCCTGCATCCCTTTCCAAAAACGTTCGACCGGTCGACCTTGGGCTCGGAAGCGGATTACATTTCGACAGTGGCGATTTTTCCGTTCAACGAAACGAATGCCGCGCGGCTGGAATCGCTGGCACCACCGAGGATTTGCCAAACCGGTCAGGCGCAGGATCCGACGATTTTCTGGCATCACGACGGCATGCGCACGCTCGCAAGTCTTGTCCGCTGGCGCGATCTAGGCTGAAATGTCCGCAACGCCATGCCCGACTCAACGATTCACGCCCAAGGAAAGCTGATTGAAGCCCTCGGTCCCATTCTTTACCGGGCGGAACTGCCGAACGGTAAACGGATCATGGCCCATCTTTCCAAGCCACTCACCGACGCCGGGGCGGTTTTTGCTTTAGAGACCGACGTGATTTTGGAACTGACGCCGTTTGATTTCGACTCGGCTCGGATATTGCGCGAGGTGTGAGATTTCGCCGCGTCCTCAAAAAGTCAGGGGAAAAGCTGATCGGCAAGAGGAAGCGAGAACACGGTATGTCGGCCCCACGAATTTTCGCCTGACGAATTTCCGTCTGACGAATTTTCGCCTGACGAATTTTCGCCTGACGAATTTCCGCCTGACGAATTTTCGCCTGACGAATTTTCGCCTGACGAATTTTCGGGCCAACGGTCCGCGATTCCTTAGCCCAGGCCAGTGGCCTGGGAAATGCGATTTCGAAATTCCTAGCACACCAAAGGTGGGCGATACCGGTTTGGTAAATTCCGTCCGGTAACAATCGATACGTCGATCAGCCGATGTTGTGGAATTGGCATCGGCCTGTCTCGCGGACCTTTGGCCCGCAAATAAAAGACTCACTTTCCCAGGCCGCTGGCCTGGGCTAAGGAATCTCGGGGCCTTTGGCCCGCAAAGAGGAATGCACTCGCATTTCCCAGACCGCGAGTCTTGGCTAAGGAATCGGGACCGTTGCCCCCGAAGACGTCTGCGCGATCCAGCTTTTAACTCTGCCTTATTTCCCGATGCAAAACCGGCTGAAGATCACGCCGAGGAGGTCTTCGGTGTCAACCTTTCCGGGGATTTCGCCGAGGGCGTCGAGAGCTTCCCGGAGATCGATCGCAGCGAGTTCGGTATCGTTTGACGGGTTTTTCAAAAGATCGAGCGCGGCGAGGAGAGACGTCCGGGCGGCGATGAGGCTTGCCTGATGGCGGGCGTTGATGGCGATCGCGTGTTCTCCCCAATCGGCTTCGCTGAAATGCAACGCATCACGGATCGCCTCGGAAAGCGCGTCGAAGCCAGAACCGGTTTCGCAAGAAAGGCGAACGGCATCAAAACCGGTCCACGATGGATGTTCTCCGAGATCGGTTTTGTTCAAAACTCGGAGGTGCTTGGCAGCGGTGTGGGGAAGAACGGCTTCCGCCGGTTTGGGTTTGCTGCCGTCGGCGATTTCCAAAAGCAAATCTGCAGCTTCGATCTGCCGGACGGTTCGCTGAATGCCTTCGGCCTCGATCTGATCGCCCGCTTCGCGAACTCCTGCCGTATCGACGAGTCGCAAGGGGAGTCCATGCAGATTGATGATTTCCTCGATCGTATCCCGGGTCGTTCCTGCGACATCGCTGACAATGGCGCGTTCAAATCCGAGTAACCGGTTGAGCAGGCTGGATTTGCCGACATTGGGTTCGCCGAAAATCACGGTGCGAACGCCTTCCCGCAGGACGCGTCCTTGGTCGGCGGTCGCCAGCAGCGAGTCGACGACGGAAAGCACCTCATCGATTTTCCCGCGCAGGTGTATTCCGGTTTGCGGGTCGATGTCTTCTTCTGGGAAATCGATCCAGGCTTCCAGGTGGGCGAGCGTTTCGAGGAGTTGATCCCGCGCTTCGGTCGTTCGTTTCCCCAAGGTTCCTTCGAGTTGGCTGCGGGCGGCGCGAAGCGAAAGACGGGTCTGTGCGGAAATGAGGTCCATCACTCCTTCGGCCTGTGTCAGATCGAGCTTGCCGTTAAGGAACGCGCGTTGGGTAAACTCGCCCGGACCTGCGGCGATCGCACCGCAGGCTAAAAATCGTCCGAGGACTTCCCGGGTTACCAACATGCCACCGTGACCGGTGAATTCGATGCTGTTTTCTCCGGTGAAACTGTTTGGCGCGCGAAAAACCGTCATCAAACCGTCATCGATGATCTGATGATCGGCGTCGTAGATTTTGCAGTATCGCGATGTGCGGGGAATGACGGACGAGGCTTTCCCGCCCGTCGCAAGGTCGGCGATTTCGATGGCATCGGGACCGGAAATCCTGAGGAGCGAGACTGCGCCGGTGCCGGGCGCGGTGGCGATGGCCGCGATGGTCGAACGGTATTCGGGAGATTGCATTCGAATCATTGCCCCGCGGATGCCGGGGACTCAGCGCCGAGCCCGAGGAATTCCCAGCAAATGAATTTGCTGATTTCCAGAACGGGTGGATCAGTCGGCGTCCAACGCAGCTCGACGGTCGCGGTGCGGAACGACTGCCGCGCTTCCTTGTCGTTCCGCCAGTTGAGGACATGGAGGGTGCTGCTGAGTTCGGTATCGTCTTTGATGTTGATCCGGGCGAAATCGGTGGCGTTGATCGGGTCGGTGACGCGATAGGTGCGGCTCTTGCTGAGATCGACTCCCTTGTCCGGGACGTCCTCCGAAAGAATGACGCGGAATGTCTCTTTGGCGCCTTGTTCAGGCAGTTCGATGAAATTTCGGAATCTGCGGTATTTCGTTTGGGCGAAAATATCCCAGTCCAATTTCAGGCCGTCGGGCGTGCGCTTGAAGAACGCCTGCACGCGAAGGGGTTCCATGATGAAATTGGCGGGTTGCGCCATGGTGCTCAGTAACATGTCCGCCTGATCGAGGCCAAATTGGACTTCGAATGTCGCCAGAGGACGGAAAAACTCTCTGATATCCGCTTGAGGCGGCTGGTCGAAATTCATCAGGAAAAGTCCGCGTTTGTTGTCTTCCTCGGCCAAGGCAAAAGGAGAAAACGAACTGGCAGGGGTGTCACTGTCATTGATCACCACGCCGCCGTAGAAATTTTCCATGCGCTCTTTGACCGCCGGGGCACCGAGGACAAAAGGAAGTTTTTCATCGACGGTCTTTGCCGCGAGGAAGCCGGTGAGGACCTCCAGCGCTTCTTTTTGCCAGCCAAGCCTCAAGTAGTGATTTTCCTGCAGTTTGGACTCCGGGGGAGTGCTGACGTTGGCCGGAGGATCGATGACTTTTGGCGCGAACTTTTCGTAGCTGAGGTAGGCGGCAGCTGCGGCTCCTAGGATGAGCAACAGCGCGATGGCGACCGCGATGCCTTTTTTCGAAGAAGGAGGATCTTGTTCAAACGTTTCGGCTTCCGGTTCTGGAGCTTGGCGGTATTCAACCGGTGCCCGTTCGGCGGCAGCCGGTTCGGGCTGCGGCTGGACTGCGGCTGCCTGAGTGACAGTCGGTTGCGCTGGGGACTCTGGTGGAGATTGAGGAAAAACGAAGGGTTCCGGCTGCGTCACGACCGGTTCGGGAGCAGGCGAAGTGATCGTGCCTCCGCAATGAGGGCACGGTCCGGTGGTGGACGGAAGGTTGCGGGGAATCCGGATCTTCCCATTGCAATGGGAACAGTGAAATTCTCTGAGGTCGGGGGATATAGGAAGATCGGACATCGTGGCGTATCTCTCGGATTGGTTTAGGATTTTCCAGTCAGTCTGTCAAACTCCGGGGAGTAAATCAGACGGCAGCTTCAAGCATAACAGAATCCAAGACTTCCAAACAGCGCGCATTTTGTTCGGGCGTGCCGATGGAAATGCGAACCCAGTCTGGCAGCTTGTAGCCGCGCATCGCCCGGACGATCACGCCTTGTTTGAGCATTTCACGGAAAACCCGGTCTCCATCGCCCACCTTGATCAGCAGGAAATTCGCAACGCTCGGAACAAATTCGATGCCACGTTCTTTCAGAGCCGCTTCATAAAACGCGAGCCCTTCGCGATTGATCGTCTTGGTTTTTTCGATGTGATCGGCATCAGCGAGGGCGGCAAGAGCGCCTGCTTGGGCGATCGCGTTGACGTTGAAAGGCTGGCGCGCTTTTTGAAGAATCGCCGCGACATTTTTTGAGGCCAATCCGTAACCGACCCGCAAGGCGGCGAGGCCGTGGATCTTCGAACAGGTGCGAAGAACGCAGATGTTTTTTTCTTCGCGGACAAATTTCAAGGTGTCGAGAGGCACGTCGAGGAATTCAAAATAGGCTTCGTCGAAAACCACGACAACGTGATCGGGAACCCGCGCCATAAATCGGTCAATCGCTTCCTGGCCGACCATCGTGCCGGTGGGATTGTTGGGATTGGCGATGAAAACCAAGCGTGTGTTTTCGGTGATCGCGTCCGCCATGGCGTCCAGATCGTGGATAAAGTTCGGATCGGGGACTTCGACGTATTTCGCGCCGAAAAGCGTGGCCATGAGTTTGTAGACCACAAACGCGTGTTCTGCGGCGATCAGCTCGGCCTTGGGGTTGAGGAAAGTGTGGCACAAAAGCTCGATGATTTCGTTCGAGCCATTTCCTAAAATGACGTTTTCGCGGTCGAGTCCGAGTTGTTCGGCGATCGCCGTGCGTAACCGGTAGCCGCCGCCGTCCGGATAGATGTGCGCTTCTTCAAGAGCTTCGCGCATCGCGATTTTCGCTTTGGGCGACGGGCCGAGCGGGTTTTCATTTGAGGCGACTTTGACGATCATCGATGGATCGAGGCCCAGCTCGCGGGCGGTTTCGTCGATCGGTTTTCCCGGTTCGTAGGCAACAAGATCGCAGACAAAGCGGTTTGCGTATTGGTCAATCGTCATCGTGAGGCGGACGCTAGCGGCCCAACTTCGCGCGGTCAACACTGGCTAAACCAATGTCTCGCGCCACCGGTCTTCCTTAAAACCGGTCAGGACGATGTTGTCTGAAATCAGAAAGGGACGTTTGACGAGATTTCCGTTTTTCGAAAGCAGATCGATCGCCTCGGATGGGCTCATGGTGGGCAATCGATCTTTCAAGTTCAGTTCCCGATAATCTCCGCCAGAGGTGTTAAAAAGCGGTCGGAGATCCCCGCCGAAAGCGGTGATCGCCTTGTCCAGCTCAGCGGGTGTGGGCGGGGTTTCGCGGATCGCTTTGACCTCGTGAGCGACGCCGTTTTCTTTGAGCCATTTGAGGGCTTTGCGGCAACTGTCACAATTTTTGTAGGCGTAGATCGTCAGCACGCGTCGATTCTTGCTTTCGCCAACCGGTCTGCGCAAGGCTCTGCGTCGATGAAATCCGCGCTCCTTGAACTGATTCGCTCCGACCTCCGCCTCCGTCTCGACCGGTTGTCAAAAGCGGCGATGGAAGCCCATGCGGCCGCGACCGATCCGGGGAGTAAAGCGGAAGGAAAGTACGATACTCGTAGTTTGGAAGCATCTTATCTTGCATCGGGTCAAGCGAAGCAAGTGGAAGATCTGGCGGCGGCCGTGAGAACTTTTGATGCGCTGAGTTTGCCGGAATACGCTGCGGACGAGGCGATCGATGCCGGTGCGTTGGTCGAAGCGGAGCTTGCGGGAGAGACGGTTTATTTCCTGCTCGTTCCTGCGGCGGGTGGGTTGGAAATTTCGCATGAGGGCTGCGAGGTGACCCTATTGACCCCGGCCAGCCCGCTGTATCAAAAGCTGTTAGGTCATCGGACAGGCGATCGCTTGGAAGAGCCAACGCTGTGGATCACCGAGGTCATTTGAGATCACTTCGTCCCTTCATAGATCGTCACGACGCCTAGAGTGAGCGGATCGAAATTCGTTTCGCGGAAGCCACATTTTTCTAACAAACCGGTCATCGCCGATCCGGCGGGGAACTGTTCGATCGAGCCGCCGAGATATTCGTAAGCATCGCGTTCCCCGGTGAGCCAGCCGGCGAAATGGGGAAGGATTTTGTGAAGGTAAAACCGGTAGGGTTTGCGGAGGATTCCTTCGGGCAGGGAAAAATCGAGAATCACCAAACGACCGTCCGGTTTGAGCACACGCAGCATTTCGCGCAGCGCGGCTTCGTAGTCGGACATGTTCCGCAATCCAAATGCGACGGTGCAGACATCGAAAGAATCCGTCTCAAATGGCAGCGCGAGCGCATCGGCGACGATTGTTTTTGCCAAGCCGCGGCTCGATGCGTGAGCGAGCATTTCCGCGCAGAAATCCGAGGCAATGACTTCGCAATCCGGACATTCATCCTGAATCTCCAACGCGAGATCACCGGTCCCGCTGGCGACATCCAACAGATAACGAGGTTGCCATTTTTTGATCCGTGAAGTGACGACACGCCGCCACCAAAGGTCCGCGCCGCAGCTCAAGACGTGATTGGTGAGCACGTACCGGTCAGCGATTCGGGCGAAAGCGTCACGGACATAAACGGCGTCTGGCATGCGCAAGATCGGTAACCGCGAAATGACTTCTGCCAAGTGCGAACTCAAAACCGGTTCAGCTTTACGCAAACCGAGCGGGCATTTTGCAATCTCAAGGAGCTGAAAAGTTCATCGGATCGCCGTGAAAGTTTAATGAATCGTCGTAGGAAAATGTTGGAAGCGAATTGATTACAGTGATCGGCCAGGGATCGGACGCGGTACGGTCCGCGATCTGCAACGGGACAGTCATACCTATGAGCACTGTAATTCCAGAAATCACCTCCGATGACCTGCGCGATGCGCGGGACGAAGCGATCGATCACGCCAAACAGGGTGCCGAAGATGCGAAGCATTGCGCCACCGAAGTGTGCGGTAAAATCCGTGAAAAAGCTGACAGCGCCATGACTTGCACCGGCGATTACGTGAAAAAACACCCCGTGCCGGTCGTTCTTGGCGCCCTCGCGTTTGGCGTCGCACTGGGCTACACCATTTATTCTTCCCGCCGCGAATCCGCCTACACGGAAAAATATGTCGGCGGTCCATTTGGAAACGCCCGAGATCTTTTGTTGAGTGCGCTGGCACCTGTTGGTGACCGTTTGCATGATGCCTATGGCTCGGCTCGCAGCCATGCCCACAAAGCGGCTGAGTCGATCCACGACTTTGATCCTCGCAATCCGATCGATTGCCTTTCCTCCAAACTTCGCCGCGCCGGCCAAACTCTTAAATTCTGGTAACCATGAGCGAATTTCAAAATCCCTCTGCCGCACCGACGGTGGAAGCTGGACTGCACGCCTTGGCCGATTCGGCAAAAGCTCGTGTCCAAGGCAAGGTCGAGCACTACAAGGAGCGCGTCCAACGCGAACCGGGCAAGGCCGTTCTCGTCGCACTTGCTGCGGGTTATGTGCTTCACCGGCTGCCGATCCGCAGTTTGGTGGTATCACAAGTCAAACTTCTTTCCGCTCTGGCCGGTCCCGCATTGTTGGCTTACGGCGCTGCAAAAGCTTGCGAAATCCTGCAACGCGAAGCGAAAAAGTCCGCTTAAAGCTGCCAATATCCTAAAATATCAAACCGGTTGATCTCCGCAATACGAGGTCAGCCGGTTTTTTTTCTTAGTCCTGGCACCGGTTTCGAGTAGATGCACCGAACGTATGGATGAACTGACACGCGATCACGGCCCACAACCGCTTGACGGATTGATGGACCGCTGGAATTTGACCAATCATGAATTGGTGGAAGTTTCGACCGAACAACTGAACCACAAGCAGGTGCAAAAGGCCCGCAAAGGTCGGCAGTTGACACTCCACTTGATGCAAAAGCTGACTCGTGCGGTGAACGAAGCGATTTTTGCGAAGCTGCCGAAGGAAAGCCAATCGGCATTTTCCCCTTATATTCACCGGCATCTTTTCAATTACGCGAAAGGATATGACGCGAATTGGCTGGATCCGAATGACGCGTTTCTGCCGAAGTAAACGTCAGGCAGATTCTCGCGATTGCGCTTCCAAGTCTTTGCGCATCAGCTCGTCAAGCGATCGAATCGCATCGCGACCCGCGCTGATGTGCTCGTCGCGATCGTGACGATGAGCGGCCATTTCCCGAACCGCCGCTTCGTCGCCTTCACGGAAAATTTCCGCGGCACGCTGCGCTGCGGCCAAGGGGAGCCCGAGATCGCGGAGGACATCGACGCTGAGGCGGAGAGATGAGTCCAAAGTGTCGCGATAAATCCGTTCTTCTCCCGCGCTGAGATATTCGTAGGCCTCGATCCGGCTGTGGGCGCGGAGGTAAATTTTTAGATGTGGATGATGGCGGTGGGCATTTTCGATGATCTTCACCGTCGTTTCGGCATCGCGGAGGGCGATGACGAGGATTTTTGCGTTCGCGGCTCCTGCGGTGGTGAGCAGCTCCGGGCGGCTGGCGTCGCCGTAAAAAACCGGTATCCCGAGCTGGCGCAAAAGATCGACCTGATCGCTGTCGTGATCGAGCACCGTGCAACCGAAACCCCGATTCCGCAGCAAGCGGCCGACCGCATGACCAAACCGGCCGAAACCACAAATGATCACCGGATTTCCTTCATCAGAAACGTCGGGTTCGCGATCCGACGCTTTGGATGTGGTTTCGCGGCTGACCCATTTTTCCGCACCGAGAATCAGCAGCGGAGTGGTCGCCATCGAAAGCGCGACGACCGCGACGACGGCACGCCCGGTTTCAGGATCAAAGACATTGGCGGAAAGGGCGAGGGTGATCAGGACAAAGGCGAACTCGCCACCGGTTGCCAGCGATGAGGAAAAGATGAGGGAAGAGCCGGTCGAATTGCGGAATTTTGAAAGCGCGAAAAGCACGAGCCCTTTGATGACGATCAGTCCGACGGCACTCCCGAGCACGATTCCCAGATGTTCGGAGATGTAGCCGAAGTCGATGCCCGCTCCTACGCCGAGGAAAAAGAGTCCGAGCAAAAGCCCCTTGATCGGCTCGAGGTCGCTTTCGATCTCATGCCGGTATTCGCTGCCGGCGAGGACGACTCCGGCCACGAACGCGCCCAAGGCTGGTGAGAGGCCGACTTTTGTCATCAACAACGCGACGCCGATCACGAGCAGCAGCGCGGCACCGGTAAAGGCTTCGCGGTTCCTCGTTTTCGAGATCGCATGGAACATCGGCCGCATCGCAATCCGACCGGCCAAAATGATGAACACCACCGCGCCGATGACCAGAATCGCTTGCGCCCATCCAGGAAAGCCCGCCATCCACGACTGACTGGCCGCTTCCGTTTCCGCAGAGCTTTTCCCCATTCCTAGCAATGGCAAAAGCGCCATGATCGGGATGACGGCGATGTCTTGAAACAACAAGACCGCAAAGGCATTTTGGCCGGCGGCCGTGCGAAGAAGGCCTTTTTCATTCAGTGTCTGTAAAACGATCGCCGTGCTCGACATGGCGAGAATCAGACCGATCGCGATGGCGGGTTTGATCGCGAGGCCGAAGGCGATGGCCAATCCCGCGATCGCTGCCGCGCTGACGATCACCTGCATCGAACCGAGTCCCAAAACCGGTCGACGCATTTTCCACAACATCGCAGGATGCAGTTCCAGACCGATCAGGAAAAGCATCACCACCACGCCAAATTCCGCGAAGTGTGTCACACCATGGCCTTCATGGCCGATGAAATGCAGGCCCCAGGGACCGATCGCGGCGCCGATGATCAGGTATCCCAGCACCGATCCCAGCGCCAGCCGCTTGCCCAGAAGCACGGCGATCACCGCCGCAATCAGATAGATAAAAGCCTGTTGAAAGACTTGTTCGTAGGCCATGATGAGCGTCTCTTAGATCAGTCCGATCAAGGTGTCGATGCCGATGGCTTTTTTGCGGATCATTTCCAGTGGTGATTTCGCCATCCGAAATTATGGAGGCGGTGACTGAATGACATTTACAAATCGCGCAGATCATTCTAACTGCACAAGAATTCATATTTTGTAGGATCCGATGTGATTCATACGCGTTTCAGACTTCATGGACCCGATCACTAAACCGCATTTTGCGCCAAATATCACTCGAACGGGTCGCTGGGTCCGAGGAGGGATCGCAGCACTTCTTTTCATCGGTGCTGCAGCCACTTTTCCCATTCATTGGGCACTTACCGCGGTCCTGGGAGTGATGGGAGCGTTTGTGTTATTTGAGTCGCTGCGCGGTTGGTGCGTGCTGCGCGCCTGTCGAATCCGGACTCCGTTTTAAATTTTCCCCGCATGAGTAAAACTATCACGATCATCGGTGCAGGGCCTGGTGGACTTGCTTCCGCGATCCTTCTCGCCGCAGCTGGTCAAAAAGTTAAAGTGATCGAACGCATGACGACGGTCGGCGGCCGGACGTCCGCGATTGAGTCGGATGGCTACCGGTTCGATCTTGGCCCGACGTTTTTCCTGTATCCGAGGGTGCTGGATGAGATTTTCCGGTCCGCCGGGACACGCTTGGAAGACGAAGTGGAAATGGTGCGGCTGGATCCTCAATATCGGATTGCTTTTGGCAGCGGAGGGCAAATCGACTGCACGCCGGACATCGTGGAAATGGAGCGTCAGATTGCGGCCATCGCACCGCAAGATGCGCCCGGCTTTCGCCGGTTTCTCAATGAAAATCGCGAGAAGCTGAGGTTGATGGAACCCTGCTTGGAGACCTCATTCGATGGTTGGAAAAGCATCTTAAATCTGCGGCTGTTAAAATTGCTGCCCATGCTCCGGCCGCATCAGTCGGTCGATACCTATCTCAAGCGGTTCTTTTCGGATGAGCGGGTTCGGTTGGCATTCTGTTTCCAGTCGAAATATTTGGGAATGTCTCCGTTCCGTTGCCCGAGTTTATTCAGTATCCTGAGTTTCCTCGAATACGAGCACGGCGTCTGGCACCCGATCGGTGGCTGCTCAGCGGTCACTGCTGCGATGGCACGCGTCGCGCGCCGCCTGGGGGTGGAAATTTCATTGGGCGAAGAAGTGGAAGAAATCTGTTTCGACGGCCGCCGAACGACCGGTGTCCGAACCGGTTCCGGTTTCCATCCGTCCGACGCGGTGGTTCTCAATGCGGATTTCGCGAACGCGATGAAACATTTGATCCCGAACGATCTCCGGACTCGTTGGTCGGATAAAAAGCTGGAGGGAAAGAAATACTCCTGCTCCACGTTCATGCTCTATCTCGGCATTGAGGGGACCTATGATCAACCTCACCATGCGATTCATATTTCGAAAGAATATGCCAAAAATCTCGACGAAATCGAGAATCAGCATGTCCTGAGTGATGATCCCAGCTTTTACGTTCAGAACGCGTGTGTCACGGACCCCGGATTGGCGCCTGATGGTCACAGTACTTTGTATATCCTCGCGCCGGTTTCCCACCAGCATCCGAATATCGATTGGGAAAAGCAAGCTCCCGCGTTTCGCGAAAAGCTGTTAGAGCAAATCGAGAAAGCCGGTTATCCTGGTCTTCGCTCGCGCATTCGGTTTGAAAAAATGATCACGCCCGCCGATTGGGAGCACTCCCGCATTTATCGAGGCGCGACCTTTAATCTCGCTCATACGTTGGATCAGATGCTCCATCTCCGTCCGCACAACCGGTTTGAGGAGTTTGAAGGCTTGTATCTCGTTGGGGGTGGCACTCATCCCGGCAGCGGCTTGCCGGTGATCTTCGAAGGCGCGCGGATTAGCTCGGTTCACTTGCTCAATGATCTCGGCCTGGACTCGGGAACGATCCTTCCACCCCGGGGCTCGATCGAAACCGTGCCGTTGAAACCGGTTCGAAAGCCGGGAGCATTCGCAGCGGCACTTTCCGCGCTCGGTCTCGGGCGGGACCCCGCACCATGATTTTACCCGAACAGATCGCTGAGATGCGAATCGCCCAACAAAAATGGGCGGCGCGTCCGGTTCGGCAGCGTCTGGAATGTTTGCAAAAACTGCGTGCCGAAATCGGCCGCAACGCGGAAAAGCTGGCGGCGTCATCCGCGAACGCTCGCAGCCGCCCGATGGCGGAATCGCTCACGGCGGAAGTTTTGCCGCTGGCTGAAGCTTGCCGGTTTTTAGAACGGAACGCTGCCCGGATTTTGTCGCCCGTTCGATTTGGGAAACGGGGTCGGCCGCTTTGGCTGACCGGGGTGAGAAGCGAAGTGGTGCGAGATCCGCTGGGAATCGTGCTGGTGATCGGCCCGGGAAATTATCCGCTGCTTCTTCCCGGAGTGCAGATGATCCAAGCGCTGATCGCCGGAAACGCGGTGCTGCTGAAACCGGGAACCGGAGGGACGGAGTGCGCGCGTTTGCTGATCGCATCGATCATCGCCGCAGGATTCGATGCTTCGTTGATTCATTTGTTTCCCGAGTCGGTTGATTCTGTTAGATATGCCATCCGTCTTTTGCCAGATAAGGTGATCTTCACAGGCAGTGCGGAGGTTGGGAAAAAAATCGCGGCGATGTTGGTGGATCCGCCGATTCCCGCGATCATGGAACTCAGTGGTTGTGACGGAGTGATTCTCCGCGCCGACGCCGACATCGAACTCGCGGTGAAAGCGCTCAAGTTCGCAACAGCGCTGAATGCGGGAAACACCTGCATGGTTCCCCAACGGCTTTTTGTCCATCGTTCGATTCTCACGGATATGGAAAAACTCCTCGGTGAATCGTTTCCCCCGCTCACTCCTTTTGAAGACGATCAAGAAGCGGCGGCGTTGTTGAATGATTGCACGTTTGCGCTCGGAGCCTCGATTTTCAGTCGCGACGAATCGGCGGCTCGGATCCTTGCGGGGAAACTTCAAACCGGTCTGGTTACGATCAATGATATCATTGTTTCCAGCGCCGATGCGCGGCTGCCCTTCGGGGGGCGTCGCGGCAGCGGCTACGGCTCGACGCGTGGCTCGGAGGGACTGCTCGAGTTGACTCAGCCGAAATCGATCACCGTCAGCAGCGGTCGTTTTCGCCCGGCCTATCAACCGCTGACGCCGATCATGGTCCGGGTCATCCTGGGCTACACGCGCCTCACTCACATGGGTTTTCGCCCCTATTTCACTTCCATTTTTAAACCGCAGAAACGATCATGAATCCAGATTCTCATCTTCCCATCGGAGTTATCGGTGGCGGACTCGGCGGGCTCGCCGCCGCCTGTACACTCGCATCGCGCGGCCATCGTGTGGTGGTTTTTGAAAAAAACGAGTGGCTTGGCGGTAAGGCGGCCGTGCTTGAAGGGGAGGGATTTCGTTTCGACATGGGGCCGACAATTGTGACGCTTCCATCGGTGCTGCGGAGGATTTTCGAAGAAGCGGGTCGGAAGATCGAAGATTATCTCGATCTGATTCGGCTCGACCCCCAATGGCGGTGTTTTTTCGAAGATGGCAGCGTGTTGGATCTCGATCAGGATCCGGTGGCGATGGCGGAACGGCTCGAATCGTTTTCGGCGGGAAGTGGCGAGGGATATCGCGATTTCATCCGATTCAGCGAGCGTCTGGATGACATCTCTCGCCGATTCTTTTTTGATAAACCGATCGGCGGTATTAGAGATATGTTTGATTTTAAAACCGCTTTTGATTCGTCCGTGCTGGGCGATGTCATGGCGATGAAAATGGGACGATCGGTCGCGGGAATGGTGCGGTCATACAATCCCGATCCGCGTGTTGCCCAAATGATCGATCATTTCACTCAATACGTGGGTTCTTCGCCGTATGGTTCCCCGGCGATCCTTTGCGGGATCGCCCATATGCAGACAGACGAAGGGATCTGGTATCCAAAAGGCGGAACTCGCGCGGTGCCAGTCGCCCTTGAAAAACTCGCTCGTGAACTCGGAGTGGAATTTCGAACCGAGGTTTTGATCAAAGAAATTCTCGAAGAAAAAGGAATCGTCACCGGTGTGCGCACGGCGACAGGTGAGAAAGTCCAGCTTTCCGCAGTGGTTTCGAATTCGGATTCGGTCAGGACACACCGTGAACTGATCCAAGGTGAGGTGGGGAAAAAGTTCAGCAAGCGCCGCAAGTATGAGCCTGCCTGTTCCGGGGTGGTTCTATATCTCGGATTAAACAAACGCTACGAGCACCTCGCTCATCATGATTTCGTTTTCAGCCGGGATCCGCACGAAGAATTCGAATGGATTTATGAAAAAGGCGAGCCCGCGCCGGATCCTACTTGTTATTTGGCTGCAACATCTTGCAGTGAATCCGGCACCGCGCCTGAAGGTGGTGAAGCTTTGTATGTCTTGGTTCATACTCCTTATCTTCGGCCCCACCATAATTGGAAAGAAATGTTTCCAAACTATCGGCAGGTGATCCTGGATAAGCTGAAGAGAACCGGTGGTATGCCGGATATCGAAGAGCGGATTGTTTTTGAGCAGTCTTTAACGCCGCAGGATATTCATGAACGCTATCGCGTGCTGAACGGCGCGATTTATGGATTGGCCAGTCATGGTAAATTTCTCGGTGCATTCAAACCGGGAAATCGCAGCCCCGATTTGAAAGGTCTGTATCTCGCGGGCGGCGCGGCTCACCCCGGGCCCGGCATGCCGATGGTGCTGATGAGCGGTTGGATCGCAGGGGATACCTTGGACGGCGATTCGAAATCCGAGTCGAAACGGAAATCCGCATGACGGGGAAAAGCCCCAAGCTTGACCGGTTTGGACTGCCCGAGATTTCGCCGTGGCTGCATCGTTGGTTTGCGGCGTATTCGAAGAGATACCTCCGGAAACATTTCAACGCGGTCCGTCTGTTGGGAACCGCGCCGCCGCCGTTGCCAAGTGGGCGGCCGGTTGTGTTTTTTCTGAATCATGCGTCGTGGTGGGATCCGCTGGTGGCGCTGTTTCTGTGTCAGCAGTTTTTCTCTCAGTTTCGATCCTATGCACCGATCGACGCCGATGCTCTGAAACGATATGGCTTTTTGAAACGGCTTGGATTTTTTCCTGTGGAGCGCGGCTCGATCCATGGTGCTCGGCAGTTTTTCGGGTATTCGCGCGAAATTTTAGCGAAGCCAAATCACGCGTTATGGCTTACGCCTCAAGGCAGGTTTTCAGATATGAGAGAGCGTCCGGTTCGATTTGAGAGCGGAATCGGCCATCTCGCGGACTTACCCACCTCGCCTTTGTTGATTCCGATCGCGATTGAATATGTCTGGTGGTTTGAGCGGTCTCCCGAGATCTTGGTTTCAATCGGCGAACCCTTGAATGATTTCGGGTCGGATGAGCCTACCCGGCGATGTGAGGTTGCACTGACCCAGCTTCAAGACGAGCTGGCGGCGGCAAGTTTGCAGAGAGATGATCATTCATTCACCGTTCTTCTCGATGGATGCAAAGGCGTTGGTGGCATTTATGATCTCTGGCGTCGGTGGAAGTCTCGCCTTCAAGGGAAATCCTTTTCAGCCGATCATCACTCAACGTAAATGTATATCTCGATCCTTATTGATGTCGTCTGCATCGCGGCACTGATTCCTGCGGTGCTGACCGTGGTGAATTGGTTGTTCTATCGCCCGCTTCCGAAATGCGAAGAAGGTAGTCTAAGCCGAGGGATTTCCGTGCTGATTCCAGCGCGTGATGAGGAAGGAAATATCGTCGGGGTTTTGGAATCCGTTCTGACCTATCCCGCTGCGGATTTGGAAGTCGTCGTCCTAGATGATGATTCCAGTGACCGGACTGCTGAAATCGTTGAATCCTTCGCTCGCCGCGATCCACGGGTCCGGTTGGAAAAAGCTCCTGCTTTGCCGACCGGTTGGTGCGGGAAACAACATGCCTGTTTCGTTCTGGCGGGTCATGCGAGTCATGAGCTACTGGTCTTCCTGGATGCGGATGTGAGGTTGACGAAAGAAGCATTGCCACAGATCGGTAGCTTCATGGGGCGCACCGAATCACCGGATTTATTGAGCGGCTTTCCCCAACAGATCACCGGAAGCTTTTCCGAAAAACTGCTGTTGCCTCTGATTCATTTTATCCTGCTTGGGTATCTGCCGATGTTTTTGATGCGCTGGAGCAAGCGCCCTGCATTTTCCGCTGGCTGCGGGCAGTTGATGATTGCGAAAAAACAGGCTTATCAAAAAACCGGGGGTCATTCGATGATTCGTTCGTCGCTTCATGATGGAGTCAAACTGCCGCGGCTTTTTCGAGAAGCGGATTGCACGACCGGTCTTTTCGACGCGACACCGTTGGCGACCTGTCGGATGTATCACTCCGACCGCGAAACGTGGCAAGGGTTGGGAAAAAACGCGATCGAAGGCCTGGCGGCTCCTGCCACGATCGGGCCGATGACCCTTTTGTTATTCGCGGGGCAGATCATGCCGTTTGTATTGCTTCTATTTGTTCCTTGGCTATCAAACCAAGATATTGCGCTTGTGCTTGCGGCATGTCTATTGGCGGTGATTCCGAGATGGATGGGAGTTTTGCGGTTTTCCCATCCGGTCAGCAGTGCGATTTACCATCCGCTTGGGATTGCTGCCCTATTGGTGATTCAGTGGCAGGCGTTTTATCGTCATCGAATGGGAAAACCCGCAGAGTGGAAATCCAGAAAGTATATCTAACAGGATCGCCGTCGTACTTGCTTTAAGGCCTTAAGTGAGCGGGCTTTTCTCCTCGACGAGGCTCAGGGCATTTGATCCGTTGGGCGGGTGAGTGACGGACGTCTGCTGGTGGTGGGGCAAGGGCTGGCGGGGAGCTGCCTGTCGTGGGAGCTGTGGAATCGAAATGTGGATTTTCATTGGGTCGACCGTGGAACCGGTGGCAGCTCGCGAGTGGCGGCGGGGATGATCAATCCGATCACCGGGAAAAATTTTGAGCCGAGCTGGCGGATTGCTGATTTTTTGCCAGAGGCGCTCGAATTTTACACACGGATCGAAGCGTGTTTAGGAAAGCGGTTTTGGTATCCTTTACCGGTTTTACGCCTGGCGCGTTCGGAGAAAGAATGGGGAAAGATCTTGGGCAAACTTTCGGAGCCTGCGGTCGCACCGTGGGTGGTCGGGGAAACGGACGTGACGAAGGAGTGGGTTGGAGGGGTAATCGTAAAAGGCGGCGGACGTTTGGATGTTCCGGCATTTATCAATGCGTCGCGCGAATTTTTTCGAGAAAAAGGAAGATATCACGAGGAAGAGGTGGTTTTTGATTCGATCGGCCGCGGTCGGGTTTGGTGTGAGGGGGCAGCGGGATTGATGAGCGGAAGATATGGTATGCATCGCTGCGCCAAGGGGGAAATTTTAACGATCCGTGCCAACGGTTGGGATGAAACGCAGGCCCGGGTCGGGGGCGGTGGCTGGTTGCTCCCGGTGGGCAACGGAATTTTCAAAACCGGGGCGACGTATGAATGGAATGAATTGAATGACCTTCCAACGTCGGAAGGGCGGGCGAAGGTGGAGGAAATCGCGCGTCGCCTGGGTGGAGATGATTTCGAAGTGATCGGCCATGAAGCGGGGGTTCGCCCGATTTTACGGCGCAGCCAGCCGTTGATCGGGCCGGTTGGAAACGACTGGATGATCAATGGTTTGGGCTCAAAGGGATCATTGTACGCCCCGGGGATGGCGCGACGGTTGGCGGGATGGATGATGGATGGAATCGAACCTGAAGAGGAAGTCGACCTTCGGGTTTTTTTGAAACAGAATCTCTGAATGACCGCTGGAATGTTAAAAGCCACCATGCCTCCTCGTCCGACGACCTTGGCTCAGGTTCTGTTGTCGGAAAGAATCGAGAAGGGGGATCGAGTGATCGATGCGACGGCCGGAAATGGATACGACACGGTGTTTCTCGCAGACGCCGTCGGCCAGGCCGGTCGGGTTTTGGCTTTTGATGTGCAGTCGGCGGCGATCGCTTCGGCTGAGGAACGTGTCAAAAACGCCGGATTTTCAGATCGTGTCGAATTTTTTCAGAAATCGCACACCACCCTGGCTGAGCATGCGGAGCCGGGAACGATTTCGGCAGTGATGTTTAATCTCGGTTATCTCCCCGGCGAGGATCACGGAGTTGTGACCAAAAGTTCGGAAACCATCGTCGCTCTGGACGCGGCGGCCGGATTGATTCGCGATGGAGGGGTTTTGTCGATCGTTTGTTACTCCGGTCATCCGGGAGGGGATGACGAAGCCGGTGCCGTTGAGAAATGGATGACGCTTTTGGCAAGTCGGGGGTGGCGCGTCGCGAAATACGGCGCGCTCGGTACGAAAAGACCGGCTCCCTTTTTGCTCATTGCGGCAAAAGGGTAGCCGACCGGTTTGTGCGAAGGCTCAGTGTTCGAGCATTTTGTCGATCACGTGGGCTTTATCATGGGTGGCCAACCGATCAACGATCGTGGCGCTGGCTTCGTTTAGCCCGAGGATGTCGATCTCCGCGCCGAGGCGGCGATATTTATAAACCACCTTGTCCAGAGTCGCCACCGAAGTGATGTCCCAGAAGTGAGCGTGGGTGACGTCGATGACGACCTTGCGCGGGACCTCATCAAAATCAAAACCTTCATAAAACGCATCCGACGAGGCGAAGAAAACCTGGCCGGAGATATGATAGGTCCGCGTCCGGGTCGTTTCATCAAACTCGTGGTTCATGCGGAACACCTGGGAAATCTTGCGAGCAAAGAACAGCGCGCTGAGCAGAACGCCGACGCCGACTCCCAAGGCGAGATTGTGAGTCCAAACGATGACGATAACCGTCGTGATCATCACCGCGCTCGTGCTGGCCGGGTGGAGTTTTAGATTGCGGAAAGTTGACCAACTGAAAGTGCTGACCGAGACCATCAGCATCACCGCGACGAGCGCGGCGATGGGGATTTGTTTCACCCAGGGGCCGGCGGCGACGATGAGAATCAGGAGGATCACACCCGGGAGCAGGGTGGAAAGGCGGGTGCGGCCACCGGTTTTCACGTTGATCACCGATTGTCCGATCATCGCGCAACCGGCCATGCCTCCAAAGAGACCGGTGACAAAGTTGGCGAGTCCTTGGCCGACGCACTCGCGGTTTTTGGAACTCTTGGTGTCGGTAAATTCATCGATGATCTGCGCGGTCATCAAGGATTCCAGAAGCCCGACGAAACACAGCGCGAGCGCGTAGGGAGCGATGATTCCGAGTGTTTCGAAATTGAAAGGAACTTGCGGAATGAAAAACGTCGGAAGGCTCGCGGGCAGGGTGCCCAAGTCGCCGACGCGTTTCACATCGAGATCGAGTTGGATCGAGAGGATCGTTAGCACAATGATTGCGACGATCGGCGAGGGGATTGCTTTGGTGACTCGGGGTAAAAGATAGATGATCGCCAGACCGCCGGCGACCAATGCGTGGATGACCCAACTCGCGCCGATGAGTTCGGGAAGTTGTGCGAGGAAATAGAGAATCGCCAGCGCATTGACGAAACCGGTCATGACGGATTTCGAGACGAAACGCATCAGTTGGCCGATTTTGAAAACGCCGCAGAGGATTTGCAGGACGCCGGTGAGTAGGGTGGTTGCGAGAAGATATTGCAAACCGTGGTCCTTCACCAGATTCACCATCAACAGCGCCATCGCACCGGTCGCGGCAGAGATCATCGCCGGGCGTCCGCCGAAAAGCGAAACGACGATCGAGATACAAAACGAGGCGTAGAGCGCGACTTGTGGGTCGACTCCGGCGATGGTGGCGAAGGCGATGGATTCGGGAATCAGGGCGAGGGCGACGACGATGCTGGCGAGGACGTCAGCGCGGACATTGGAAAACCAGGATTGGGTAATGTTGGGTGAGAGCATGGAGTCAGAGAAGGCAGGACGCGGTGATGCGTCTGTTAGAGAAAAAGAAAAATCGGGGACGAATGCGTCCCATTTCCAGGAACCGACTGGGTTCGCGGACGTGGATCGTCAGGCGGAACAATTGCCGGATGACGGAGGAAACCGAAATGGATCGGAATCAATGGGGATCGGACTGCATGGGCGAAGCGAGATTCAAAGCGGCGGGAGAGTTCCGTGCTTGAAGCGAGCGGGCAAGCCCTTTTTTCCGGGCAGTCGCGACCGATTATTTGGCAGCAGGAGCTTTCGTTTCCGACAGGAGGGCCTCCGCCGTCAGTTCCACGAATGATCCGGGAGAGCCTGCGTAGTGGATTTTCCGTTCGCCATCAAGCACGTAAGCGACTGGCCATGAGCCGACGCGATACTCACTGGCCAAGCGGTTTTCCGGGTCGGAAAAATTCGGCCATGAGACGGTGCCATCGGCCTGCATGGAGCGCAGTTTATCGACCGGATCGTTGTTCACGCCGATCAGAGCAAATGGGCGACCTTTAAATTTTGTATCGAGTTTGGCGGAGATTTCCAAAAACCGTTCGGCATCGGCGATACCGCTGTTCCAGAAAACGAGCACGATCACCTTGCCTTGATGGTCGGAAAGTTTCATCGGGCGTTTCGCGGAATCGAAACCCGCCAGGTCGGGAGCGACGCGGCCTTTCGTGAGGAAACGGATGACGTACAATTCGTCTTCGGCGAGTTTTGCGATCGAAACCTGATTGATTTCGACGTCGGCACTTTGGATGATGGCTTTGCGAAGATAGGTCAGACGTTTGCGCAACAACTCCGTGTCATCCCCGAGGGCTTTGAGCGTCATGGCCGTGCAAAGAGCGGCGACGCCTTGGATTTTTGAATCCGGATGATTGGCCTCGATTTTTTCCAACAACGCGAGGGAGCGCGGATCGGTATTGCCGGCGAGGGCGACGCATACCGGGATCAGTTTGTTGCTATTGAGATGTTTGTTTTCGATTGCTTCGCGGATTGCATGGGTTTCGCGCAGAAAGGTCGGAACCGTCGAGCCATCGGCTTCGGTAGTGACCAGCCCGGGGGTGACGCGGAGGAACCAGGCGGCGGGCTCGATGGTCCATTCTTGGTCGAGGGATTGGCCAATCGCCGACCACATTTGTTTGGCGTAAAGGGCGGGGTCCGGTCTTGCCTGCCAAGCGGCGGCTCGCTCGTTTTGGGTGGCGGCGGAGCGGACTTGCAGCGCCCATTTTTCGTTCACCAGTTGATACTCCTTTTCGATTCGATCCGCGGCGGCCGGAGTTGCGGAAGCGGAAGCGATCATCCACGCGGAAAGGAAGGCGAAAAGTCGGCACGAAGCGGTCATCGGAGAAAGAGTGGCTGAAGGGTTAAGGAAAGCGAAGGTCGGGCGAGATTCAAGAAGAGAACTGAGGCGCGGATTTTTCGCAGAAATCGATCGCGCGGTCACGGGCCCATCGGTCGGCGGCGGTGACGGCTTCCAAGCTGAGCGAGGGTTGAGTGACGTGAGCGTCCATCACTGCGGTGACGCATTTCCAAATTCCGGGAAATGGGATTTTCTCCGCGCGGAACGCCTCGACGGCGATTTCGTTCGCGGCGTTAAAAACCGCAGGCAGCGTTCCACCGGTCAATCCGGCGCGGCGGGCGAGATCCAAGGCAGGGAAATCGGCAGTGCGCGGTGTTTCGAATTCGAGCTTGGCCAAGGTGGGGAAATCCAGCGGGCGCAATCCTCCTTTGATCCGATCCGGCCAGGTGAGGGCGTATTGGATTGGGAAACACATGTCGGTGCGGCTGAGTTGGGCGAGAATCGAGCCATCGCGGAATTCGACCATCGAATGGATGATGCTCTGCGGATGGACGACCACATCGATGCGTTCCATGCCGATGCCAAAAAGCCAGCGCGCCTCGATCATTTCCAAGCCTTTGTTAAAAAGCGTGGCGGAATCGATGGTGATTTTTGGGCCCATTTCCCACGTCGGGTGCTTGAGCGCCTGAGCGGGCGTAACGTGTTCGAGCTTGGCCGCCGGGAGTTGGCGAAAGGGGCCTCCAGAGGCAGTCAGAATCAGTCGGGAAATTTCTTTTTCGCCACCGCGATGACCGTCGAGGCATTGGAAAATCGCGTTGTGCTCGCTGTCGACCGGTAGCAATTTAACGCCGTGTTTTTCCGCTGCGGCGGTGATGATTTCCCCGGCCATGACGAGGATTTCCTTGGAGGCGACGGCTAGGTTTTTGCCTGCTTCGATGGCGGCGAGTGAGGGATGCAGGCCTGCGGTTCCAACGATCGAAACGAGGACGACGTCCGCATCCGCGAGGGTGGCCAGTTCGATCAGCCCTTCGGGACCGAGGTGAATTTTGACGTCGGCGGGGAGCAATGCGCGGAGCTCGTTTTCTTTCGACGAATCGTAGAGAGCGACGTGGCGGACACCGGTTTCGCGGGCCTGGCGGGCGAGTTTTTCGTAACTTCCGCAGGCGGCCAGAGCGATGATTTCGATGCGCTCCGGCAGCTCGCGGGCGACTTTGAGTGCGGAGGTACCGATCGATCCGGTGGATCCGAGAACGACGACGCGGCGTTTTTTTGCGGTGCTCATGCGTGCGGAAGCAGGACCCATTTGATGTAGAAATACAGAGCTGGAGCGGTGAAGCAAAGGCTATCGATCAGATCGAGAGCGCCGCCAATTCCCGGGAGCATGTGACCGGAGTCCTTGGCGTTGAGCGAGCGCTTGACGACGCTTTCGGCGAGATCGCCGATGACGGCCAGGATGGCGAGCAGGAAGCCCAGGAAGATCACGTGGCCCCAGTTTTGGAAAATGGCGAGGTGCTCCGGAAGCAGCGCATAAAGCCCGCAGGCCGCGAGTTGAGAGAAAAACAGGGCACCGACGAATCCCTCCCAGGTTTTCCCGGGGCTGATGTGTGGGATCATTTTGTGTTTTCCGATGGCCGAACCGGTGATGTAGGCTCCCATGTCGGTGAATTTGGTGACCGCGATCATCCACAGAAGCACAAACGCCCCGGGCACTTGCGATTCGCCGGGAACGATAAAAACAAGGCGGGCCGAAAAATTGAAAAGAAACGCCAGATAGACAAAACCCGTCAGGGTCGCGGCCACGGATAGAAATGCCTCGATCCCGCGCACCGGGTAGCGGAGTTGCAGCGCGAAGGAACCGGCGATCAGAAGGAAGACGGCGAGCGCGTCGATATCAAGCGGCACGGACGTTTCCCCTTGGATGTAGTTCGCGTAGAGTGTCGCGCAATAGACCACAGAAACGACGATTCCGAAAATCGGGAAACACTTGATTTCCGCATCGCGCAGCATTTTGAAATATTCGAACGTGGCCAATATCGCCAGCGCTCCGATCAGGCCAAGGTAGGCCCAGATATTCATGCTCGCGAAGGCGGCAGCGACGAGTCCCCAGAGGAGGAGCGTGCTTGTCGTGCGACGGACGAAGACGATCGCTTTCGAGGCAGCGGGTGTCGGCGGTGAGTCAGCCATGGGTTAGCTCATCCAAGACGGCGGACCGGTTTGTGGCAACTCATTCCCGTGACTTTCCGCATCGTTTCAGGCAAATGATGTAACCGTCTGGAAATAGGCAGGCGGTAGAATCTCGGAGAAATTGCGGAAGTTTCCACTTGAGACGGGGATTTTACATAGTAAAAACTTGGAAGCCGGGAGCGATTCCGGCCAACGGAATCCCCCCACGTTCTCGATTGTAATGAAACTCCCCCTCATTTTGGCTGCGGCCATTCTTGTGCCTATTTTTACGTGGCTCAATCACCGCGAATATCAAAAAAAGCTGAAACCGGTATTGCTCGAAGAAGTTCGCGCGGCTCTGCGATCTCCTGAACTGAAATCGCTGTCACCCGAGGTTTCAGAACGGGTCGAACTGGATCAGCTCGACGTTATCTTGCACGGCGAGGCGCCGACCCCGGAACTGCGCGAAAAGGCGCGGGCGGCCGCAGATGCGGTATTGGGTGCGCGAGCGACCGAATCCCGGAATTTTATCACCGTGCCCGGCTGGTTGTCTTTGCAACGCACGCCGAGCGGTTCGGTCGCCACCGGTTTGGTTCCGGTGGAACTGCGTGAAAATCTGGTGAAGATGCTGAAAAAGGAGGGCTTTGCCGTCGATGCGGCTTCGTTGACATCCGAATATTTTGTCAAAGGTCCAGATTGGTTGTGGAAACCGGGTTTTGAGGCATGGCTGGTGGAATACCTGAATGTTTCCGGCAGCCGTGAGATCGAGGCGGATCATGATGGAATCCGATTGAAAGGTGATTCGACTTTTGAACTGCGTAGCAAGTGGCTGGCGGAGCTAAAGTCGATGTTGCCTGGAGGAGTCAGCATCAAAGATGATTTTAAACTTTATCCGTCGATTTATCATCTGCCGGATTATGTTCGCTCATCGGCAATGGATGGGGAGGCGTATATGAAGCTTTCCAAGGATCTGCAGGCGTCCGACATTTTTTTCGAGGTGGGATCGGCAGCGTTGAGTGAAGAGGAAATGCCGAAAATTCTCCAATTGGCGGATACGATCAAGAACGCGGGAAAAGGAATCCAATATGTTCTCGGTGGCCACACCGACACCACCGGAGACTGGGAAACGAATGTGCGACTCAGCCGCGAACGAGCCCAGGCGGTCGCTGCGAAGTTGATCGAATGCGGGGTGCCGGGTGAGTCGCTGGAAGTGATGGCCTTTGCTGCGTCCCAAGCCGTCGGATCGAATGATACGGAAATGAATCGAAGACTGAGCCGCCGGGTCGAAACCCTTGTGAAATAATAACATTCTTAAACCTGCCAAAAACGAAACCAAACGCATTTTAAACTCCCCCCTCATTCATGGATCCGATCAAATATTTTGTTGTTCATAGCGGGCTGTTGCTCGCCGTCTTAGGTATATTAACTTTCATCTTGGGCTTGATCCTCGGACTGCTTCTTGCGGGAAATCCGGAACAAAAGGCGGAACTTGCCGCGGCTAGGAAAGATCTGGATTTTTGTGTGCGTGAGCGGCGGGACTTGGAGAACACTCTCAAGGTCGTCCGAGCAGAATGTTTCGGAGCGGAGAAGCATGCCGGAAGTTATGCCGCCGAGCTTCTCAAACTGCGTTCCCGGCAGCAGACTTATTACTCGCAGCACACGGAAGGAGGAAATGTTCACTTTGATTCGATGTTTGGATTTCTCTATATGGTGCCACCGAAGGAAACGGATGATCTTACCGAAATCAAAGGAGTGGGAGAGATTTTAGGGGCAAAGCTGAATGAGTATGGTGTTTACACGTTTCGCCAGGTTGCCGTCTGGGATGAAGATATGGCGGGGCGGTTTGCGGACCGTTTGGACGCCTTTAAAGAGAGGGTCATTTGGGACGATTGGATCGGCCAGGCGAACGATCTCCACTTCAAAAAATACGGCGAGCGATTGTAGTGGCGACTGCTGATTGAGATTCAGTTTTACCGGCCATCGTTCCTCAAAGGGGCGATGGCTTTTTTAATGACGTGGGAGAAACTTTCGAAATTTTTTGCAACCTTTCATCCGCGGTGAGGTTTCTTGATCATGCGAATACCGCTAACCGGTTCGCTCATTCTAACAAAAATCATATCATGAAAATCACCAATCTGTTCGTGGCTGCCGCGTTGCTCGGATCCGCCGCATTTGTCTCCGCACAAGATAAGCCAAAACGCCCACCGGTTCCGCCGGAAATTCTTGAGAAATTCGACACCGATCAAGACGGAGTGCTTTCTAAAGAAGAGCGCGAAGCCATGCATGCTGAGCGCAAAAAGGAAATGCTCGAAAAGTATGACACCGACAAGGATGGCAAGTTGAGTGAGGAAGAGAAGGCGGTCGCAAAAGCGGATCGCGAAAAGGAGATGCTGGAAAAATTTGATACCGATGGCGACGGCAAGCTCAGCGAAGAAGAGCGCGAGGCGATGCCGAAACCTCCTCGCGGGGAACGGGGACCGGGTGGTCCGGAAGGGGGAGCTCCAGATGGTCCGCCACCCGGCGAACCGATGGATCTCTGAACCCTCACCACTCGTTCGGTTTCATGCCGAACCGGTTTCGGCCGGTTCGGTTTTTTTACAACTCCTGTTCGATGGCTTTCAGCGTAAGGAACAGTTCCTTCCAACGTTGGAGCCTAGGTTCGACGGCGGATTTTTCCTTTGCGAGATGTTTCCGGACGGCTCCGAGCGTGTCGGTATAGTCCTGAAAAACGATTCGCAGCGCTTCTTCGTAGTCCGCCCGCAAGGTGCTGGCAAAAAGGCCGCAGGTGTCGAGAAGGCGTTCCTGGAACTCTGCGACGAGCGTTTTTCGGGTGATCAGAGCGATCGCCACCCCTCCGCAAAAAAAGGCGGCCGAGGCGGAGCAGAGGATGGCAGGCAGCCAGGGGACCGAGCAAATTCCACAAATCGCGCCGGCCGTCAGCAGGAAGAGGGTGGTAAAGGTGAAGGATTTCAGTGCGAGGTTTCGCCGGCGCAGTTCCTTGTCCAATTGATGGCGCACCTTCAGATTGCTGATTCCCTGACGTGCGGCGCGACCGAGCTGTTGGATGAAACGCCGTTGTGCGGTGAAAAGGCTTTCATCGATGGAGTCGACTTTCCCGAGATCAATTCCCAGGTTTTGTTGGACTCTCTCATCCAGATTGCTCCAGTGAGTTCTGCAAACCTCGGCCACCTCCGCGCTGTCGGTTTTTGCGACTGCCTCAACGGCGGCCTGCAATCGCTCTACAAAAAGAGCCTCCATTTTTTGACCGGTGCGGTCTCCGACAAACAGGCGGAAAATTGAACGAATGGCCCCCAAGTGGCGACGGAGTTGCTTGGAAACCACGACCGCTTCGGTTTGGAAAACCTCTGCGACTTCGGAAAGATGCCGTGGAAGCCGGATCACAAACTGCTCCCGCATCCGATCAATTTCCCGTTCGATTTCTTCGAGGAAACGACCTTGGATGTTGAGATTTCTGGATTGGTCTTCGATGCGGTCTTCGATCAGTCGCAGAGCGTAAGCGGATTGGGCGCGCCAAGTCTCAAGCGACTGACGACGACCGCGAGAATGACAAATTTCCCGTGAAATATGGGCCTCTAAGGCGGCGAACCCGCTGCGATCGAGCTTGGTGGCATCGGGCGATAGGGATTTTTTCGCCTCGATCGCTTGTTTCGCCGAAACCGGAAAGATCGGAGGCACCCGGCCAAGGCGTTTCATCGACAGATCCCGGATGTGACCCAAAATGACCGGGGTATCGACCGGGTCACGTTGATCGACCTGCTGAAGAATAAACACCACACGGGGAAAAACCGCTTCCGGTAAGCGCGAGATAAAGTCCCAAGTGGCGGAGCCCCACGGATTTGAAATCGGAAAAACGATCAGGATCAGATCGGCCTCATCGATGAAGGGACGGGTAAATTGTTCGTGGCCTTTGACAATCGAGTTGGTCCCTGGGGTGTCGATCAGATGAAAATTTCGAAGGACGTCGATCGGTCGGCGACGTTCTTCGAAAACTGCATTGATCTCGGACGTTTTCGCGAAGGGGCCATGACGGTGCCAGGTGACTCGATGGGTTTCCGGGACGGGGCTGATCTTGCAGATGTCACGTCCGAACAACCCGTTAAGAAGCGACGATCTGCCGGAATTCACCTCGCCGCAAACGACGAAAAGAAACGGTTTTCCCAAACCTTCGCGAAGTTCATCGAAAGGCAAGTGTTCGGAGAGATCCGTGTGGGTTTCCTCTCCAAGCGAGACGATGCCGCGCATCACCCCGGCCAGCCGGTCGCGCGACGAGAAGTAGCGCTCGCCAAACATGCTTTCCGCCAGGTTTGAAATCAGGGCGTTGGAGCGGTGACGGTGGTTTGCGCCGTGGCGCTTTCGACTTTCATCGCGAGCAGTTGCGAAACCGTGACAAATTTAAAACCGCGGCGGAGGAGCCCATCGATTGTCGCAGGCATCGCATCCACCGTTTGGCTGTGAAGGTCGTGGGCGAGTACGATACCACCCGCGCTGGTGCCGGAAAGGATTCGTGAAGTGACAACGCTAGGACCGGGGCGCTTCCAATCGAGAGGGTCGACCGACCAAAGAATCGTTGGGTAACCAAACTCAGCATGAACCATTTCGCGCTGGCGCTGAAGAAGTCCGCCATAAGGAGGGCGCATCGTGCGTGGCTGCACACCGGCGGCGCGGCCAATGGCGTCCCGGCAGCGGCTCAATTCACTGCGAACTTCGGAGTCGCTTAATTTGCTGAGCAATCGATGGGTGTGCGTGTGGTTTCCAATTTCGTGACCTTCGGCAACCGTGCGGCGGACGATTTGTGGATAGAGGTCGACGCTGCGACCGATGACGTAAAAGGTGGCTTTCACGTTGCGTGCGCGGAGCATATCCAGCAGGCGCGGGGTGTTCTGCGGATGGGGGCCATCGTCGAACGTCAGAGCGATGTAATTTCCAGAAACCATCACCCGCGAAAAGGTGACCCCGGCATTTTTGGAAAAGTCGGATCCAAGATTGTTATCAGGATTGCGCGGAACCGCTCCTTGGACTGGCGGCGTGCGATAGTTTGAATTTGAGGCGGTCTTGATCGGCGCTGCGGGGCTGGAACCGGTCGGTTTCAAAGGTGCCGCCGCCGTGCAACTGCTCAGAGATGCGGTGAGCATCAAAAATCCGCGGCGGGAAAGCGTCGAGAGACCGGTTTTCTCCTCAGCGTCGCTTTCCAGCGTGCGGGTAAGAAATTTGTAGCCGAGTGTGTGGAGCGGGCTTTTCATGGAAAGTGGGGACGTGGAGATTGGTTGCGACGCTAGCGGTCGGGTCGGCAATGTCACGTCTATCTTTTACGCGTCATTGGTTATAAACCGCTCAAGAATCGGGCGGAGGGATTCCTTTTTCTTATGAGGCCAGAGCGTTTGAGCGGTCATGATCGCACCGTCGAGCGAACGGTGCTCAGGCCACGAGGGGGCGGTAGGGATTTTTGGGATGGCCGCGATGAGCACGGCCTTGGCGGCGGCGACGTTGGCGTGGAGATGGGCGACGACGGCATCGGCGGTGACTGGCGTTTCATCGGTTTTCCAGCAGTCGTAATCGGTGACCATCGCCAGCGTTGCCAGCGCGATTTCGGCTTCGCGAGCGAGTTTTGCTTCGGGCAGATTGGTCATGCCGACGACGTCGAAACCGAGTTGTCGATTTGCTTCACTTTCCGCACGGGTGGAAAAAGCCGGGCCGTCCATGTTGACGTAGGTGCCGCGATCATGGACGCGTAAACCGGTTTCGACCGACGATTCACGCAGGATTTCCCGCAGCCCGGCGCTGACCGGTTCGCCGAAGGAGACGTGGGCGACGATGCCACCGCCAAAAAAGGTGTGATGCTCGCGGCGGCTTGTTCGGTCGAAATATTGGTCGGGCAGAACGACATCGCGCGGCTGGTAATTTTCCTTCAAACTGCCGACCGCAGTGACGCAGATCAGCCAACGGACGCCCAAGCTGCGGAGCGCCCAAAGGTTCGCACGGTGATTGATTTCCGTCGGTAGAAGTCGATGGCCCCGGCCATGGCGAGGGAGGAACCAGACCTGTCGGCCGGCGAGAATTCCACCGATCAGCGCGTCCGATGGCTCGCCAAAAGGGGTTTTCATGACCCGCTCCTCGGTTTTTTCGAATCCTTCGAGTTCGTAGAGTCCGCTTCCTCCGATGATGCCAATGGCTGCTCCCATGCCGGTTTTTAGCGATCGCTTGACCACGCAGCAAGGCGGGATGGGCGATCCTCAAAAAGAATCGGCGTCATTTCGCAAAGCGGATTTTGACTTCCGCGGTCCGCGTTGTTAAACCGCTGCCGTAACGCGCCTGTAGCTCAGCTGGATAGAGCACCCGCCTTCTAAGCGGACGGTCACTGGTTCGAATCCAGTCAGGCGCGCTTTGATTTTTTGATTAGCGGCAGACGCTGCAACTGCCGCCGCGTTCGGAGCAGTTTTTACAACTGCTGCAGTTCCGGCAGGCGGTGCAGGTGCCGGAGGGGCTGCAAGTGGCATTTTCGTAGAGCGACGAGCAACAGCTTGCGGGGAGCCCGGAAGTTTTGACGGCGACCGGCTGAAAGGTCGGGGAGGCGCAGCTGGTGAAAAACGCGGCAGCGAAAATGGGAGCAAGGAGTTGTTTCATGGTGGGGTGCGCATTCACTCAAACGGTGTTTCGTTCGGGACGCGAGACAATACGGATGCTGGCAACTCGGCTGCCTGATTTTTTTTCCAAAAAAAAATGCCGATTCATTTGGCCTTGGCGGCAAAACGAATCGGCATTTTTTGAAAATTCGAAGCTTTATACTTCTTCGGGCGCAGCAGGTTCCTCAATGACGGGTTCCTTTTCTTCGACCTTTTTTTTGTGTTTGGTCGTCTTCTTTTTGTCGCGAGCTGCGTCCTTTTTCAAGGATTTCAGCTGTTCCTTCAGCGTGTGGACCGACTTTTTCGCAAGCTTTACGCGCTCACGTGCGTCAAGGAGCTCCAGTTTTGCGACTTTGAGCTGCTCTTTGGTTTCAGTGATGGGTGATTCAGCCGTTGGGCTGTTGTCGTTGGTATTCATAAGAAAGATCGAGTCGGAAATCTGGAACAAATTTCGTGAGGCGTCGAGATTGGATGGCGAAAACGTAACGTCGAGGGATCGACGCGACAATTTTTAGAATGTGACAATTTGTGAAACCCTTTCATTTCGGGCGTTTAGAGGGGGTGAAAATCATTGTCTGTCGGTTTCGTAACCGATGAAGGGTTCCCGCGACGGCGGTCAATTGTGAGAACTTTGGCGGGTCTGTGATTGTGACGGTGGCGAATATGGAACAAAAAAACGATTTACCATCTGGCGAAGCGCATCTCCGGGTGGCGGACATGGAGCTGAGCTACGGCCAGCATTATGAACTGACGCCCAATGGGATCGTACTGTTAAAATCCGGCCATCACCGAATTCATCTTCATTTGCTGCAGAGTGCCGACTTGGGCGAATCCGCAGCGGCGGTCATCGAAAGTGTGTTGGAAAATGCGGATTTCAGCGAGGATACTTTTTCCCATCGGCACAAACCGGCGTCGATCTTCCGGGCAGTTTCCACCCGGTCCATGCGGTTTATTCCGGATGCCTACAAAGAGGAATTGAGAAGGCGCCTTCTAGATTCGGATCCTCCGATGGCGAGAAGAGTTTCGAAACTTCTGATTCATATATACGAAACAGCGGTGTCGTATCCAGACGTCGAGACGCTCCTGCATTGTTACTTCCGGGCAGAATGGCTGACCCCTGACAAATTCACTTTGTATGTGAGAAGCCGGTTGATGCGGATTGAAGACAAAGCCGGTCTCGATAAAGAGTATTATGTCATCAAGTCGGAAATGGACCAATTTGTCCAAAATTTTGATCCGGTTTTGGCAACCACCGGATTGAGTAAAAATCTCACGGAAGAGGAATTCTCCGAGGCGATGGAGGTCCTGTATGAGAAGTTATCCAATCAGTATCGGCTGCGGAGTGTGAACTGCAGAAAAAAGGACATCAAGAGAACGGCATGATGCCCGGGACGAGTGATTGATAAAATTTCACAAAAGCACTTTCGAATCGTCGCGCCTGTTATTGCGTGGATCGGAATTTGCCGCGCTCGTGCAAAATGCCAGGGAGGATGAGAAATTTTGCAATGCAAGTGGGAGGTGGGTGAGAGCTGGATCGGCCAGCAGAGGGGTTTGGGAATTTGGTACGTTTGATGCGAAGGAGCGATCACTTTTATGTCATCTCATTCAACTCAAGATGTGGATCTTGGTCTCCTTGCCGGTTCTGATATCGAATTCCGTGCAGAAACTCTTTATTTCATCGTCCTCGACCGATTCGCGAGTGGTAAGCCGGGGAAACCGCGAAAGGATGATCCGTTGTTCGATCCCCAACAAAAAGATTGGGGGAAGTATTGGGGAGGGGATATTCAAGGTCTCATCGATAAATTGGACTATCTGAAGTCGTTCGGCATCAGTTCGGTTTGGACGACTCCTTTGTTTGAGCAAGTCGAATCGTTATCTCTCAGCGATAAGCCGCAAGCCGCGCTTCATGGCTACTGGACGAGAGATTTTAAGCGGATCAACGCACGTTGGCTGAACGATCCCTCAGAAACTCGTCTGTTCACCCGGGATGATACTGTTTTCGACCGGTTGCTAGAAGAGATGCATTCCAAGGGGATGAAATATGTGCTCGATATCGTTTGCAACCATAGTTCGCCCGCAACCGAGAAGGGAAAGGGCAAGCTGTATGACGACGGTGAGCTGATTGCGGATTTTGATAACGATGTCGATCATTGGTATCACCACTACGGTGAAACTCAGGATTGGGATGACGAGTGGCAGGTCCAGAATTGTGAGTTGAGTGGTTTGGCGACGTTTAACGAAAATAATATTCTCTACCGGAATTATATCAAAGAGGCGATCAAACTGTGGGTTAAAAAAGGCATTGATGGAATTCGCATTGATACGGTGAAGCACATGCCGTTGTGGTTTTGGCAGGAGTTTAATGCCGATATGGCTGCTCTCAATCCGAGCCTGTTTCGGTTCGGGGAATGGATTCACAGTCATCCTGAGAATGAAGAATCGGTGAGATTTGCAAACAACGGCAGCATGAGTTTGCTCGACTTCGGCTTCAGTGCGGCGGTCCGGGAATGTCTTGGCAATGGCAATCCGGAAGGGTTTGGGCTGGTGCAAAATATCTTCGACTGTGACGGAAACTACGTCAGTGCGACCGAGTTGGTGATCTTTTTCGAAAATCACGACATGCCCCGTCTTCAGTCGCTTGGCGCATCCAACGAAATGTTGCATCTGGCCCTGGCGTTGACCATGACATCACGGGGGATTCCTTGTCTCTATTATGGCTGTGAACAATATCTCCACAATGATACCGATTATGGGAATGATCCCTACAATCGACCGATGATGGAGCATTTTGAAATGAACGAGGCGACGCGGTTGATTGGCATTCTTGCAGAAGAGCGACGGGAGAATCAAGCGATTCAATGGGGCGGTCAGTGGCCGAAGTGGGTTGACGCGGACACTTATATCTATCTCCGGCGTTATCGAGAATCAAGGTGCCTCGTGGTGGTGCACAAAGGTGAACCGCGAGATCTGGAGGTGGAAAATATTGAAATGCCAGAGGGCGAACATCGATGCATCGTGACTGGGCAGACGATCCAGGTCATTGAAGAAAAAGCGAAGATCCATCTCGTCGGCAACGATACGCTTGTTTTTCCGGTCCGAGGGGAACGGATTCGTGGAAAATCGATTGTGAGAATTCAGATCAACGGGGCTCCGACATTGCCCGGAGATCGACTGGCGGTCATCGGCGACTGTGAAGAGTTGGGTCGATGGGATTTGAGAGATTGCGTTGAGCTTGAATGTATCAACTCGAACACCTGGTTTGGTGAACTCGTTTTTGACGCGTCCGCAGGGGTAGCGGTGGGTTATAAGTATGTCATTTTTTCCGCAGAAAATGAATTCACACCACGCCGTGAGATGCGCGTGGTTCGCCGTCGTCTCGTGCTGCCCGAAGGTCACGCGAAGTGGCGTGATCGCTGGGAGGAATGATCATTCTGCTGGGGAAGGGACGCGGTCTGTTTCTCGAATCAATGCTCCCACTCGATCGGCGAGCGAGCCGTAGAGTGGATGACGTTCGTAGTCGGGAAATGAAAACTCCAATCGGCTGCACCAAGTCTCGAGACCATAGCTCCCCGGTAGGTTGTATCGAACCGGTATGCCGTAAAGATCGGAAGCAGTGAGCACCGCAAATTTGCAACGGCTTTTGAACAGCGAAGTCTGAAGTGCGAACAGCAAGTCATCGGTCAGGAAATCCGGTCGAGGTTCGGTCCAATTTGCGAATGCCATCAAGCGGTCCAATTTTTTGGCCTCCTCGGAAGATGGATCGTTCCTCGCCACCTGGCGGAGGTGCTCGTAGAGCAGAGCCAGAGGAGCATGGTCATGATTTCCATAAGAGATGAGACTTAACTCACGAAATGTTCCTTCCTCCCATTGCCCGGGAAGACCATCGACCAAACCTTCGAGCTGAGGAAAAACCAAGTTCGCCAATTGAAGGTCATCGATTGCCTTTCGGATGTAGCCAGCCATTTGCCCCATGATTTCCGCATACAATTCCATCGATCCCGCTTCGTCGCGGAGAATCGAAATGATTTCCCGCCCCTGAAGATCGTTCATGCCTGCGGTGATCGGATCGGTATCCGGGCCGGGGATAAACCTCGGTAGCAACCCTCCTGTTCTTAATGCTGCTTCTTCGGCGGTGAGATTCGCAAATTCGGCGTGGCGTGGTCCGGCGCTCCAAGGAAACATATAAGCCCGGAAATATCCGCGCAGATGATCGAGTCGACAGATATGAAAAAACCTTTTTTCAAAGGCGATGCGTGATCGAAGCCAAGCAAAACCGGTTGCTCGGTGGTTTTCCCAGCGGTAGGGAGGAAATCCCCAGTTTTGTCCCCATCGGGCGGAATCGGCCGTGGTATCAAATGAAGCCATCGGCGGAGTACCCATGTTCCAATCGAGTTCGAAAAGTTGGGGGTTCGCCCAGACGTCCGCGCTGCTACTGCCCACGCCGAAGGACATTTCTCCCATCAATTGAACGCCTTTGGTTTCAGCATACTTTCTTACGTCGAGCCACTGTCGCACTCCGACCCACTGGGCGAATGCCAGCCCGTCCATCGTGCGCTCGAGAGCTTCGCGATCCGTGTGGCGTGCCAGCCAGCTTTCGGCACCGGCGACGCTATGGTGCTCGGGTCGCCAGTCCAACCAGTTTGGATTTCCTTCATATTCACGAATCAGTAACCGGTAGAGCAAATAGTGCCTCAGCCAGCTTTGCTCCTGATTTTTGAAAGTTGTAAACTCCGCCGCCAGTGCCTCGTCCGATTGTTGAATAAAACGTCGGTGAGCCTGAAACAGCACTTGGAGTTTCAGAGAATGAACGGACCCATGCTTGACGATGCCATTGCGGAGCTGAGTTCGCCACGAATCGGGGGCGAGCTGTGTCAGATCCTCGTGAGTCAATCCCGGAACTTCCTCTGGAGTTAAAGAAAGAAGGGCGGGAGAGAGCGCTTTGGAGCTGATCGGGCTGTAAGGGCTCGGATCTTCAAATGTTTCATGGATCGGTAAAATTTGAAGCACGGCGAAGGACCGGGCGGCGCAAAAATCGATCGCCTGCCGAACTGCGAAGGTGTCACCAATACCGAAATCATCATCGTGGCGAAGAGCGAAAACCGGTGCAAGTAAGCCTGCGAGTCTCGGTTGAGATTTTTGAGATATCATGGAAAGGTCGATCAGAATTAACCGTTGATAATCTCTCCGCCATTGGGATGAAGTGTCTGGCCCGTCATGTAGGATGCATCTTTAGAAGCCAGAAATACATAACTTTCCGCGCATTCCCAGGGCTCGCCGGGGCGGCCCAGAGGCGTATCCGATCCAAAACTTGCAACTTTGTCTTCTGGAAAGGTCGCCGGAATCAGTGGCGTCCAGATCGGCCCGGGCGCAACGGCATTCACTCGAATCTGATCCCCGGCGAGTTGCTGGGAAAGCGACCGGGTAAATGAAACGATTGCTCCCTTGGTAGCGGAGTAATCGACCAAAGCCGGGCTCCCCCGATAAGCGGTGACCGACGCGGTATTGATGATGCTGGCGAAGTTCGATTTTTTCAGGTGGGGTAATGCGGCTTTCGTCAGAAAGAACATCGAAAAGATATTGGTTCGAAAGGTAGAGATGAGTTTGTCTTCTTCGAGGTCGAGGATCGATTTGCAGGGGTGCTGCTCTGCGGCGTTGTTGACCAAGATATCCAACTTTCCAAACAGTGAGATGATTTTTTCAATCGCCTCCTCGCAGTCTTTCGCATGACCGACGTTTCCGGAAAAAATCTCACAGCGTCTGCCCATCGCTTGTATGTCACGAGCCGTGGTCTTGGCGTCATCGTGTTCATTCAGATAAACAATCATCACATCTGCGCCCTCGCGCGCGAACGCAAGTGCGGTCGCTCTGCCGATGCCGGAATCACCGCCGGTAATAAGGGCGACTTGACCAAGAAGACGGTCGCTTCCTTTGGCGCCCGGTTGCACTGAAACCGGTTGCGGAGTCATTTGGCTTTCCACGCCAGGTTGGGTGTTCTGATGTTGCGGCGGTCGTTGAGGTTTGTCTGAAGAGGCTCCTTGATCGCTCGATTTGTTACTCATGCGCGTCTTATCGCATGGCGTGTGCCAGCAGAAAATTGCCACAGATCAAGGAGTTAGGTTTTCATGAAAGCGGTGATTTGCATCCCGATCGCGGCAAACTGCATTCGATCAGCCAAGCGGGGAGGGCTTTTAGGTTTGGAGATCAGATTCCATTTAACGGAAAAAAACCGGCATCGATCCCCCATAAGTCATCCGCTGAAAAGCTCGCTTCCCAGCTATTTTTTGTCACAAATTTATCTGAAAATATCCCTGGTCTTTCCCACAGAGACCACCCGCAGACCATGATTCCAATAAATTCGATCGGCGCTGTCCAGTTAGAGACAGGTGATGATCGATTTTCCAAAGGATCGCGATGGTCTCATGCCAAGGAAACTCAGTTTTTTCTGTCTCCCATATCCAGCAACACCATACCACATGAATACACCCGTCTCATCTCCTCGATGGTTCCGTTCCGCAGTGATGCATTGCTTTTCTTCCCTCGTCCCCGCAGTGGGAGTTTGGGGGCTGTCGCCATTCGTTGGCGCGGCTGTGATTCAAACGAACTATAACAGTGCCAATACGGCAGTGCCCGGGCCTGAGTCCACGGTATCTAGCACGGATTTGCTGCAGACCCACTTGGCTTCGGCGTCTCACTCCGGCGATAGTGGGTCAGGATATCGGTATTTTTACGAAAATCCGGCGGATCTTAGCCTCCTGACGGATGGTCAATTTGGTGGGAGTTATGACACGGAAGCCAGCGTGTTTCCGAATCAGGTGACGCTGACATTTGCTTTGGATCTCGATGCGAGTCCGCAGGGTTACACGATCTCTTCGATCTCGACCTATGCCAACTGGGATGAAGGACGCGACGGCCAAGCCTACACCGTGGAATATTCACTCGTGAGCGCGCCAATGACCTTTTTAACGCTGACGACCATCACTACTTTCAATCCGGATGTCTCCACGGAATCTTCCACCCTGGTGAGGTTGACGAGTTCCAGTGGCCCATTGGCTGAGGGGGTGGCAAGCTTGCGTTTCGTGTTTGGGAATTATGCTGCAAACCAGTCGGCCGTCGAAAATGGAGGTACGGCGTATCGGGAATTTGATGTGGTGGGTGCGGTGACGGTGCCCGAGCCCAGCAGTGCTTTGTTATTCGGCTCCGGTCTGTATCTTCTCACTTCACGGAGATCGGTGAAAGCTAGAAACGCTCTATGATGCGGGTCACCGGGCATTAGATTATCCTGCGTTCCGACGAGTGAGATCTGCTTGATCGGATGTTTTTAATCCAGCCCGAGGCGCTCAGAGATCATCAGATCGGCGAGGGCTTTGGGCTGGTTTTCATGGGCAACCAGATGTTTTTTTAAGGGATCGACTGGTTAAATAAACGGCTATGGCATCACTTGGATGGCCGAGGCGTTGATGATGAGAGAGTCCGCTGTTGAGTTTTCGGCGACTTTACCAGAAACGGTAAGGTATTTAAGTTTTCCCAGTCCGCTAAGTCCTTCGAGATCTTCTTTAAGTATACGTCCGTCGTCGCCGATGATCTGCACGGTTGCCAGGGCTACTTTTTTATCTTCTTTTGAGTCGCAGCACGCGTCCCAGGGAGTTTTACAGGTGTCGCCGGGCATTTCGTTGCAGGCTGTTAGAAGCGTCGGATCTCCTAATGTAAAAACAGCCCGTTGTTTGACGAATGGATTGGCAGAACCAAAAATGCGGCCGCTGAGGGTGATTTCAGCGCCGGGTCGCGCGGTTGTGCGCGCGATATGGATGGGTTGAGGATCACCTCTGGGTTTTGCCGCAAGAACCGTTTGGAGCGTCTCGCTCGGTTTGTGGTTCGATCGGGTTGTAACGGAGGCGGCTTCTTCTTTGCATGAGGAAAGAAGGCATGATGCGGCGAGAATCAGATAGGTTGGTTTCATGGTGGTTTGGGGTGTCTGGGATCAAGAGGAACGGAGGGCGACGGGAAGTTTAGGATTCAGACAGCGTATCGCGGGTGAGACGGTTCCGATCAGTCCGAGAAGCACCCCGGTGCCGATGCCTGTCAAAGCGACCGATGGGCTGACTTCCAAGGTGAATGCACCTATTGAAAATGAAATGGTTCGTCCGTCTAGGAGGAACAACGCGGCGACGGAGGCGACGAGGGTACCGGCTAAGCAAGCCAAAGTGCTTTCTTGAATCAAGCTGATCAGTAAGGTGCCGCGTCCGAAACCGATTGCTTGAAGGGTCGCCATCTCTCGCACCCGCGAAGCAAATGCCGCGTAAAGCGTGTTGATTCCACCGAAGAGTGCGCCTGTCGCGATTAGGCCTGCGGTGATCCATGTCATGACTCTCAGCGGTTTGAAGAATGCTGTGAGACGGGCATAATAGTCACTTTCTCTCAGGGCGGTGAGCTCCAGATCGAGGCGTTGTTTGGTGAATAGTTCCGTTTCGGCAAAGTCTGTGGGATCATCCAGGCGAAGCGCGATGCAGGAAACTGTATCGCGTTTTGCGAGGACCCGTACATCACCTAGAGTTGCCCAGATTTCCGATTCGAGCACGGTGCCGGGCGCGGCGAAAATTCCCGAAATCTTCATCGTTTGGTCGTCCAACGTTACCTTGGAGTTCATGTCCAGAGCCTGCTTGGGAAAGCCTAATTTCCTCCATGCAAGCTCTCCGACCATGATTTCGCCCGCCGCCGGAAAAGTGCCCTCAATCAGGCGGACTTCCGGGTGCACTCTCAGCGCCTGATAGGTTACTCCGCGAATCAGTGCCTGTCCTCGCCTTCCATCGTCGAGAGTCAGGTAGTTCATATAATGAATTTCACTGGAAACGGCTCTGACTCCGAGACGTTTGGAAATTCCCGGCACACCCGCTTCGGCGATGCCAGCGGTTTTGTCAGGAACCTCGCTGCGTTGAATACTTTCTTCCGAGCCTGCGCCAATGAGGATGACGTTGTGAGGAGAACCGGAGGAGGACAGAACCTGTTTCATGCCGGTATTCACGGCGACGGCGGTCATCACGAGCAGGACGACCAGAGCGCTGCCTCCAATTGTTTGCGCAAGCCGCGCTTTCGACCGGAATAAATTTCGGACCGCGTAGGAAAAAGGTAGCATGCGATTTAATTGCGGAGGTTTTTAACAATTGGCTGGCTCATTGCTTGCCATGCCGGCCATAGCGAGGCGAAAATTCCCAAAGTCAGTGCTGCGCCGATACCGGTGAGGATGACAAAAAAATCCGGTTGAATCGCTAATGTCTGACCTTCGTTTCCGAGTGTGAAGCTTTGCCATTTCAGAAATCCCGAAGCGAAGGCGACACCGATGGTTCCACCCGCAAATCCCAGCAATCCGCCTTCACTCAGGACAAGCGTGCCTATCGCTTTTCCGGGATAACCCAGTGTCCGGAGAATCGCATTTTCTTTGATCCGACCTCGGACAGCCAAAAGTAGCGAATTTGCCACCAACGCACCTACTGCCAGAACGGCACCAAAACCCAGCCATCTTGTAAAACCGATCAACTCGATCAGTTCTGCGGCGGTTTCTGCAAAAAAGGCTTTTTCCGCTCGGGTATCGGTTGGGGACTGATCCGAGTGAAATCGTTCGTCAATCGCCTCGGCGACCGGATCGAGGTCACTGGATGTATGAACTCGCACATTAAATTGAGTCACGATACCTAGTCCCGTTTTAGAGGCCTGTTGAAGAAAGGGTAGCTTGACGTAAGCCACATTGTTATCTTGGGCGAAAGGGGAACGAATAATTCCTGAAACGGTTACCGTGACCCCTGCGGCATCGAATCGATCACCGGAGCGGAGTCCGCGCCGCGCTGCAAAAATTTCTCCGAGCAACGCGCCGTCATCTCGTTTTTTCCAATCATCCTCGCTGCCCTTTAAAATTTGGATTTCCGGTGCGAACTTTCGGAGCAGGCCTTCTGGAACCCCACGAAAAGTGATGACATCAAGCGAAGCTCCGCAGTTATTGACGACGATCTGCACCGGCACCACTTCACAAACTCCTGGGATGCGCCGGATTTCATCTGCATAGTGTTCCGGCAATTGGCTGGTCGATGGGCAATAGCGGTTTTGGCGATAGACCACCAAAGTGGTATCTGCTGCGGTCGCTTCAGTTGCCTTGGCGAGCGAGCGCTGGAGAGTTTCGACCGAAGTAAAAAGAAACATCCCAGAGGCCACTCCTAAAATCGTCAATGTCGAGCGCACCCGATGCCGAACGAGCTGAATCCACGAGAGATGTAGTAAATTGATGAAGGCTCTCATGCTTGTTGGAGGAGTTGCCCTTTCTCAAGGTGAAGGATGCGGTCAGCCGCTGCGGCGGCCCGTGGATCGTGGGTTACCATGACGATGGTCTTGTCGAGTTCACGGGTAAGTTCACGCAGGAGGTCGAGAATCTTTGTGGCTGATTCACGGTCCAGATCACCCGTCGGTTCGTCTGCTACCAAGAGCGGTGGATCGGCCACCAAAGCGCGGGCGATCGCCACCCGTTGCTCTTGTCCGCCGGATAATTCCCCGGGTGTGTGATGCAGGCGGTCACCCAGTCCAACGAGTGCCAGAGCGGTTTCGACCCGCTGTCTGCGTTCTTTCCGGGAGAGGTCACCAAGCAGCAACGGCAGTTCGACGTTCTCGAAAGCTGTCAGTACGGGAACGAGGTGATAGAGTTGGAAAATATATCCGACATGCGTCGCTCGCCATTTTGTTAGATCACGGCGTGAGAGCTTTGCCAGTTCGACATTTGCAATCGATAAGGAGCCGGAGGTCGGGGAATCGATGCCTGAGAGCAAGTTGAGCAAGGTGGTTTTGCCCGAACCGGAAGGTCCCATCAATGCGAGAAACTCACCTTTCGGCACATCGAGATCAAGTGCTTCCAGCGGAGTGACCAAGGCGCTACCCTTGCGGTAACTTTTTGAAATGCTGCGGCATTGGATCATCATTTCAGTCATGGTTGGATGAGTTTAGCGTTCACTCTTTGGCCATTGCGGAGACCGACCGGAGTGATGACGACCCATTCTCCAGGTCGAATCGTACCGGTGATTCGTTGGTAATTTTCCTGGATTTCGTCCGTCGTTTCGATCGGACGGGCGGTCACTCGTTTTGTTTTCGGGTCACAGATCCAGACGTTTCCTCCAGCAATCGCAGCTTCCGGAATCCAAGTCGCCAATGAGGCGTTGGGTGAACCCGACGAAAGAGATGAACCAGGCGCGGCTGCTGGTGCCAAAAATTCAGCGCGGCAGAGCATTTCGGGTCTCAGAGATTCGACGGGGTCCAGAATCTGAACTTTGGCTTGAAGGGTGTTTCTTTGCAGATCGGCTTCGCCAGTGATGCGGCTTACGATGCCATGGAAAACTTTTTCTGGAAGGAGGCCGCAGTGGATGAAGACCTGCTGGGCGATGCTCAAACCGGCTGCGTCAGCGAGCGGCACGTCCACTCGCGCTTGCAGTTTTTCCGGATGGTAAAGAATGGCGATGGTTGAGCTCTCCGGATCATCCATTGCCAGCATTCGCTTTTGGCCTGGAGTGGCGACTCGTCGAAGGATTCGTCCCTCGATCGGCGAGAGGATCCGGGTTCGTTCCAACGCGAGTTTTGCTTTTTCCACTTCGATCGCCGCCGCTTCGATTTGATCATCTTTCACTGCCGTTTCTAATTGGAGCCGCTCGATATCGGCGATGATTTCGTCGGCATCAGTCTGAGTCATTGATCGGCGGGCTTTCTCGCGAGCCAGCCGCAATCGGGCGGAAACGACATCCTGTTGGCTGATTGCGTCATGGGGGAGGCGTTCGAGGCGCTGATATTGGTCATTCGCTTCCTCTTCCAGGGTCTGGGCCGCATGGATGGCGGCTTGAGCGGAAATGAGTGTTTTCCTAACAGTTTCGATCGACGCGAGGTGGCTGGCTCGGGATGAAACCCGTGTCCGGTGTTGTTGTTCGGCGGACTTCAAAGACAGTCGCGCGTCGTCAGAAATGAGAGTTGCAAGTAGTTGGCCTTTTTCAACGGTTTGGCCCTCCAACACGTGGACTGAATCGACGACGCCGTCGGTAAGGGCGGTTGCTCGAATTGGGAGTGGATCGGGCTCGATCCATCCGCTTGCTTGGAAAAGCATTTTACCCGGGGTCGAGGGCTTTTGGTTTTCGTTCGCGGATTCGGCTGGTGCTACCAACGACGGGGTCGTGAGCACTACAGCGACATCGACATTTTTTGCGGGAAGAATTCGGTCACGAAACAGGGCGAAGAAAATCAGGAAAAACCCAGCCACAATGGCCGAAGGGATGATCCAAGCGGGAAATCGAGAGGTGGGGATCTGAGCATCATTCTGATGCGATAAAGATTTTAAGTCGGAATTCATTTTTCATCGGGCAGGAATAGGAGACGGCATACCCATGGTATGCGGACACGACAGAACTCGAGAGTTCGTCATTGGCAGTGCAAGGCACCGCTTTAAATTCTCCAGATGCCCAACAATGCTCGATGAGCTGTGGGGGGACTCAGTTTGCCCTTGAGAATATAGGGTCGCGATAAAACTGGGTTTAGCGACAGTCGCGGAACTGCCATAAAGATTACCCGGGGCTGATCCATCGACACAGGTGCCGGTAATTCCACCCCCATCACCGGCAAAGTGGAATCCGGAAGCTGGTTCAATTCCGCACAACAGGTGTCATGACCGGTATCTCCACAATCCGGGCAGCAATCTGATGGTTTAACGGGCGGCTTTCCAAAAATGTCGAAACAGCTCCCGCTCACTTTTTTCCCATCCAGTAAACAGACACGAACATGCGATGCTCCCAGTGGCAGGAGCATCCCGAAGCAGATCAGCAAAATCGCTGATAGCATCAGTCGCACGGAGGGTCGGGTCACGGTGATGAGAGTCGATCGGGGGAAGAATATTCCATTGCTCTTTTGCGCGTTTCTCGAGATGAGCTTTATTTAATTTCCATGCCGCTTTTAGGCATGATCCAACGGACGACTTTTCCTCCCCGGATGAAGGCTTTGGCCTGGATCGATTTGATGCCGAGGAAGGTTTCACCCTGGTAGGAGAGGAGACCGGTATTAAATTTTTCGCCATCGACGGTTTCGATTTCGCCGGCTTTCCATTCGGTGACTTGGTCGAACTTGAATTCCTGGATTTGACCGGACTGGATGCTTTCCTGCATCGTTTTGACGATCTCTTCGGGTGTTGCGGGGACAAATTCGGCGGGCACTTCAGCCGCAGCGGGCGCTGGAGTTGGAGCCGTTTCAGGCTCGGGAGCGGGGGCGGGGGCGAAGGGATCCAGCTCGGGAGCAGCCGGAGCAGCGCTGATCATCGGTTCGGGAGCGGTTTCCAGAGCCGCGGCGACCGGAGGATTCGCCGCGAGTTGCTCGGGAAGATCCGTCTCACCCAGAGGAACGCGCCCCTCAAAACTGCTGGTGCCGGGGCTGAAGACGACTTCTCCTTGTTCGATCCGCAAGGGTTTTACGCGATTGCCAGCTTGGAGAATCATCTTCAAACCGGTTCCGGGGTCGGTGGCTTCGGCATCGGTTTTCAGAGTGATCTGCGTGGGAAGTTGCTCGGTCGTCAGGCGATTCAGATCGAGCCCGGCGAGTTTTTCCGCGACGATGGGGTCAGAAGGGATAAACACTCCGTTGGAAAGCGTTCCGGAATTTCCGGAAGCGGGGGAAAGCCCGGTGAGTTGCTTTCTCAAATGGGGTTCGACCATATAACCCGCTGCGCCGATCGCTGCCAACGCGAGAATGTTCATCAAAAATTTCATATTCGGGTAGATACGTATCAAGTTGGCCGGATTCTTGAAAAGAATTTTCAGCCCCGCCGGGCTTTTGACGGAAATGAATTCATTTCGCTTCGAGGTGGGCGAGGGCCTTATCGAAACTGGAATTTCCGAGATAGTGACGGAGGCGCGCGTCGGTTTGAGCCCGGTTCGTTTCAGCCCAGGCGGTGATTTTTTGTGAAACCTCCATCAACGCGTTCAGGTGACCGGCTGGATCGCGGTCGCGCCAAGCATGATCGGCGATCACGGTGAGCCGCTGGCGGAGGAGTTCGGCGAGTTCAGGAAACATGGAGAGAAGAAAGAACATCGAACGTCGAACGTCCAACATGGAACATCAAAGAGAAGAGGAAACGAACGCGTGGCGGCCGATTTGCTACTTTCTCTTCATTTCGACGTTGGACGTTCAGTGTTCGATGTTACCGTTCGCGACGGCATGGCCGCGGCGTTCGTTGACCATGAGGGTGAGGATCAGTCCGATGATGATAAAGCCGCCCAAAAGCAGGAGTGCTGCGGCGGTTCCGACGGTGTCTTTCATCCAAGCAAACGGGAACGTCATGATGGCGGAAAGTTTCCACATCAATCCCCACATGCCGAAAGTTTCAGCGGTGCGTTCGGGCGGTGCGAGGTAGCCGACGAATGCCCGGTTTGCCGAGCCGAGCGACCCCAGCCCGAATCCGAGCAGATTTCCGATCAGCCACAACGGCCAAGTCGGAAAGACATGGGTGGCACCGCTCGCGGCGTGGACGTTGTGAAGATGGGCGTAGTAAGCGAAACCGAGAGTGGTGAAGAGCCAGACGAGTAGGAAAAAAATCGTCGATCGCCGATGGCCAAACCGGTCCTGAAAGAGCATCGGGATGATCGTGCCGATGATGCCGGAAACGGTGATTACGGCAACGAAAAGGACCAGCGCGACTTGGTTAAATCCGTATTCCACCGCGAGCTTGCTGGCGAAAAAGATCACCACGCTCATCGCCGTGCCGTAAAACAGCGAAGCGAAAAGCAGGATCGCGAGATCGCGTTGGCGGGAGGTGTGACGAATCGTATCTGCAAGCCGACTGAATCCAGCGGTGAGCACATTTTGACCGGTAGGCGCTTGAGGTTCGACGTCGGGTTCGCGCAGCCAGAGCATCGTCGGGATGGAAAAAGCGATGAACCAAAGACCGGCGAAAACGAAAAACGGCCGCCAGTGATCGGGGGTTTCAAGTTTCAAAGCGAGCATCGCCCCCGCCGTGAGGATCAGCAGCAGCAGGGCCGCCGCGTAGGCGCACGCCCAAGAAAATCCGCTGACTCGGCCCATTTGGTCTTGCCGCGACAATCCTGGGAGAAAGCTGGCGAGGAAATTTTCGCCGATTGAGAAGGCGAAGTTCGCCGGGACGTAAAGCAGCACCGCCAACCAGATCTGGCCCGGCGGGATGAAGCCGAGGCCGCAGGTGAAAATTCCGCACATCAGCCCGCTGGCGATCAACAGCCGTTTTTTCCACGCCCTGGCATCGGCGACCGCTCCGGCGAGCGGCGAAAGCAAGGCGGTAAGAAGCATGCTGCTTCCATAAGTCAGTGCCCACCATCGGTCGTCGATCGCATCGTTCTGGACGACCACCACGGAGAAAAAGATCGAAAACAGCAGCGTGTTGATGATCAGCGTAAAAGACTGATTCGCCACATCGAACGAGATCCAGGACCAAATTTGGCGTTGTTGAGGGAGCTGGTTAAGCGGGTAAAATCTTCGGAGATTCATCGGATGGGCGCGTTGGCGGATTCGCAAACCGGTATTAAGTCCGAATCGGTCTGGAGTCGATGGCAGCTTTTATTGGATGGGCGCGAGCAACCGAGAGACCCGGGAGGCCAGGCGGAAAACGAACGGCTTTTCACGCAGGTCTTTCACGGTGACGAGGTCACTTTTGGAAAAATCGTCTTCGAGCATCGCCGCCACTTCTCCTGCGAATTTTTCATCTTTTACGGCCATCGTGATTTCGAAATTCAAACGGAACGACCGGTTGTCAAAGTTCGCCGAGCCGACGCTCGCGAAGTCGTCATCCACCAAGACGACCTTTTGATGCATAAATCCGGCGTGGTACCGGTAGGTTTGGATCTTCGTGCCTTCGAGATCTTCGAGGTAGGAAAACGATGAAAAATACACCAGTTGGCTGTCCTGTTTTTCCGGAATCAGGATCCGCACATCGACGCCGCGGAGGGCGGCGAGCTGCAGGGCGGAAAGGATCTGGATGTCCGGAACGAAATATGGCGTGGCAATCCACAGGCGTTTTTCCGCGCTGTTGATCGCCGCTAGGAAAAACATCGCACAGCTTTCCATCGGATCGGCGGGGCCTGTCGCCAGGCAAAGAGCGGTCACGTCCTGCCCGTCTTCGCTTTTTTCCGCTTCCCAATTCAGATGGTCCAACACGGTTTGAGTCGCCCAATACCAATCCTCACCAAACGACACTTGAAGCAATGGGACCACCGGGCCGGTGACACGGATGTGAGTGTCGCGCCAAGGGGTGAGGGTTCCGTGTTTTCCCAAATATTCATCGCCCACGTTGAGGCCGCCGGTAAAACCGACCTTGCCGTCAACGATGAGAATCTTCCGGTGATTGCGGAAATTCAGTTGGTATTTCCTGCCTTGGCGCGTGTTGGTACTGAAACCGGTGATTTGAACGCCTGATTTAATCAGGCTATCGATGTAATCTCCAGAGAGTCCCATACTTCCTAACTCGTCATATAAAAAATAGATTTTAATACCCTGCTTTGCTTTGGCAATCAGCTTGTCGCGTAGCTTTTTTCCGAGATTATCATCACGGACGATGTAGAACTGAACGAGAATATAAGAAGATGCCGAATCGATCGCTTCAAACATTGAGTCAAACGATTCTTCGCCGTCGACCAACAGTTCTGCGGAGTTGCCGCGGGTGAAGGAGAGTCCAGCAAGTGCTTCAAGCATCTTGCCCATCGGTTGAGTTACATCAGTGCGGAGGCCATTTTCCGAAAGAGAGTTTTTGAGCTTCAACGAGACGGGTTGGAATTTACGCAGATCGGAGTGACGCGCTACCACGTATCCTTCCATTTCCGTGTGACCAAATGCCCAATAGGCAGGGACGGTGATGTAGGGAAATAGGTTGAGTGCGACGGCCCAAGCGGTGGCACCTTGAGGGGTGCGGGTTTCCATGATGGCCTCGACTGAAGTGAGAGCTCCGGCAATGTGAGAAAAGACAAACGCTGATGCAATCAAACGTTTCTTATAAAGCCGAAGCATTAGTTTGAAACGGGCGAATCTAGTGGTTTTCAGGCGTTCCCAAAGAGAGGTTTTTTTTGCGGGCATGGCGACTAGACTGGAGATAGTGGCCTAGGTGCGATGGAGAAATCAATGGGTGCTTTTCACAATCGTAGCCTCTGAGTCGTGACCGATTTTTTGTGAAAAACTTGGGAATAAACTTCGGCTTGATGTGAGGTCGGCAAAGGAGGAAGGATAAGACCCCCCTCGGAACTTTCTTTTCATGAAATCCATTCGCGTCTCTGTCCTCCTGATCCTTGCAGCCTTGGTCGGTGCACTGGCATGGTATTACTTCGGAAATGAACCGTCAGTCGAAAAGGTCGCTGTTCCGAAAGGGATACCGGTGGTGGTCGATCAAGTGGAGGCGCGCGACGTTCCGATCTGGTTGACCGGTTTGGGAACCGTGCAGGCGTATAACACGGTCACCGTGCGTCCTCGTGTGAGCGGATCGTTGGACGAGGTGAAATTCGACGAAGGCCAGCAAGTGAACGCCGGCGATGTTTTGGCGCAGATCGACCCTCGGGTTTATCTTTCCGTTTTGGAGCAGGCGCGGGCCAAGGCGAAGGAGAATGCGGCGCTGTTGGCTAATTCCAAACGCGAACTCAAACGGATACGCATCCTCGTCAAAAGCAACGCGGAGAGCCAGCGGTTGCTGGATCAAGCAGAGGCCACGGTGGCGCAGTACGAGGCATTAGCGATGGCCGATGAGGTTGCGATTCGCGCGGCCCAGTTGGATGTGGATTTCACGACCGTCCGCTCACCGATTACGGGCCGGACCGGGGTGCGTCTGGTGGACGCGGGAAACTTGGTGACGGCCAATCAGTCGACCGGTTTGGTGGTGGTGACGCAGCTTCGCCCGTTGTCCGTCATTCTAACGCTGCCGCAAAAAGATCTGCCCGCTCTCCAGAAACGGATGGGTTCCGATCCGACGCCGCTGAAAGTTCAAACCGTGGATGATTCGGGAAAGGTGGTTGCGGAAGGCGAATTGCAGTTGATCGACAATCAGATCGACACGGCAACCGGGACGATTCGATTGAAGGCGACGTTTCCAAACAAAGATTTTGCGCTTTGGCCGGGCCAATTCGTTTCCGCCCGTGTCCTGGCGGAAACCCGTTCGAGCTCGCTCGTGGTGCCGACCCAGGTGATCCAAACCGGTCTGGATGGAATGTTCGCTTACGTGGTGAAACCCGACCAAACGGTGGAACCGCGATTGGTGAAACCGGGTGCGCGCATCGAGGATTTCACGGTGATTGAGGAAGGACTGAAGGCAGGAGAAACGGTCGTGGTCGACGGTCAAAGCAAGCTGAAGCCGGGGGCGAAGATCGTCGCGGAAGAAAAGACACCATGAGCCTTTCCACACCATTTATCCGGCGCCCGATCGCGACGGCGCTGATGACCATCGGGATTTTCCTGGTCGGGCTGATCGCGTTTCCGTCACTACCGGTGGCGCCTTTGCCGCAGATCGAGTTTCCTACGATTCAAGTTTCTGCGAGTTTGCCGGGAGCGAGTCCGGAAACGATGGCATCGTCGGTGGCGACACCGCTCGAGAATAAGCTCGCGCTGATTCCGGGGATTTCTCAGATGACGTCTTCGAGCGGTTTGGGGGCAGCGTCGATCACGATCCAGTTTGGCCTTGATACCGATATTGATGCTGCGGCGCAGGAAGTTCAGTCCGCGATCAATGCGGCGGCCGGTCAATTGCCGACCGAATTACCCAGTCCGCCGAGCTACCGGAAAGTCAATCCTGCGGACTCACCGATCATGTTGTTGAGCGTTCTGTCGGACGTGCTGCCGCTCACCGAAGTGAGTGATTATGCAACGAATGTGGTCGCCCAACAAATTTCCCAGCTCAGCGGGGTGGCGCAAGTCAGCGTCATGGGTGAACAAAAACCGGCAATCCGGGTGCAGATCGACCCCGGAAAACTCGCCTCGCTCGGTCTCAGTTTGGACGACGTGCGTGGCGTGATCGCGTCCTCGACGGTCAATTCGCCTAAAGGGAGTCTGAGTGGGGAGCACCAAAGTCTGGCGATTTATGCAAACGATCAGCTTTTGGATGCGGAACCCTACAACGATGTGATCCTCGCTTATCGAAATGGCGCGCCGATCCGGGTGCGCGACGTCGGGCGGGCGGTCAAAGGACCGGAAGACGCGAAATCCGCGGCGTGGGTGAACAATCAGCGGGGCGTCGGCGTGATCATCCGAAAGCAAGCCGACGCGAACGTGATCGAGACAGTCGAGGGAATCCGCAATCTGATGGGCGAACTGCAAGCGGCGATTCCACCGGCGATGAAAATCGAGGTTTTGAGCGACCGGATGCGGACGATCCGGGCATCGATCGCGGAGGTCGAGCTGCATTTGACGCTGACGATGGTGTTGGTGACCGGAGTTGTTTTCCTTTTCCTGCGCGACCTTCGGGCGACGTTGATCGCGAGTGCCGTGGTGCCGATTTCGATCGTGGCGACGTTCGCGATCATGCATTTTCTAGGCTACAGCCTGAACAACCTTTCGCTGATGGCGCTGACGATCTCGGTTGGATTTGTGATCGATGACGCGATCGTGATGTTAGAAAATATCTACCGCTACATTGAGGAAGGGATGAAGCCCATGGAGGCGGCCTTGAAGGGAGCGAGCCAGATTGGGTTTACGATTTTATCGATCAGTCTTTCGTTGGTCGCGGTCTTTATTCCGGTGTTGCTGATGGAAGGGATTGTTGGGCGTCTGTTCCGGGAGTTCGCGGTAACGGTGACCGCGGCGGTGCTGGTTTCCGGGTTCGTTTCGCTGACGTTCGTGCCGATGATGTGTTCGCGGTTTTTGCGTCATCATCAGCCGCCACCAGAATCGACCCTGCGCGGGAAACTGGACGGGGGGCTGGAGCGGTTTTTTGTAAGGATCGAGTCCGGTTACGAAACGGTGCTGGCGTTCGTGTTGCGTCATCAGCGGATGACATTGATTTCCCTGTTGGTGACGTTTGCGGCGACCGGTTTGGTATTTGTTAAAATGCCGAAAGGCTTTTTCCCTCAACAGGATACCGGATTTCTCAACGCGACGGCTGAGGCTGGAGCGGACATTTCATTTGATGCGATGTCTCAGAAAATGCAGGAGATCGGTGCGATCATCCAGGCGGATCCGGGAATCATGGCGTTCCAATACAATCTCAGCGCCGGTCGTGGGACTTCGAGTCTGAATAACGGCAGATATTGGATCACGCTAAAGGAGCGCGAAGAGCGTGACTCGGTGGGAGTCATCATCAACCGGTTGCGCCAGAAGACTGCGCACGTCCCAGGGATCACGATGTTTTTCCAAGCGCAGCAGGATCTAAACGTCGGTGGAATGATTTCGAAAACTCAGTTTCAATACACGTTACGGGACGTGAATGTGGACGAACTGAACTACTGGGCTCCTCGTATTTTGGAGCGAATGAAAACTCTGCCGCAGTTGCGTGATGTGACGTCTGACCAGCAATCGTCGGCCGCTGCTCTGACCGTGGAAATCGACCGCCAAGCAGCATCCCGGTTTGGAATCCGAACGGAAGATATCAATAACGTCCTCTACAATGCGTTCGGTCAAAGACAGATCGCGCAATTTTATACCCAGGTCAGCCAGTATAAAGTCATCCTCGAAGTTCCGCCGGAAATGCAGACGGATCCGTCGACGTTTGATCGGCTCTTTGTTCGTTCACCTTTGACCGATGGTCAGGTGCCGCTTTCTGCGCTCGTGAAGCTCGACACCCAATCGACCAAGCCGCTTTCGATCAATCACCTCGGGCAATATCCCTCGGTGACGCTCTCCTTTAACCTCGCACCGGACGTGGCACTGGGAGACGCGGTCGTTGCAATTCAGCAAGCGGAATCGGAAATGGGCACGCCGCCAACGCTCACCGGGGCGTTCCAGGGCACCGCGCAAGCTTTCCAATCGTCCCTCAAATCGCAGCCATACTTGATTCTGGCGGCGGTGGTCGTGATCTACATCATCCTCGGCATGCTTTATGAAAGTTTCATCCATCCGTTGACGATTCTTTCCACGCTGCCCTCGGCCGGTTTGGGGGCGCTGCTGACTCTATGGATCTTCGGTCATGACATCGGGGTGATCGCGATCATCGGTATCCTGCTGCTCATTGGAATTGTGAAAAAGAATGCGATCATGATGATCGA
>DBTN01000012.1:68380-160724 GCA_002307065.1 Akkermansiaceae bacterium UBA1315
AAGAATGCGATCATGATGATCGACTTCGCCATCGAAGCGGAGCGCACGCGCGATGTGACGCCGCACGAGGCGATTTTTGAGGCCTGTCTGAAACGCTTCCGGCCGATTATGATGACCACGATCGCTGCGATGTTGGGTGGTATTCCGCTGGCGTTAGGGCATGGCGACGGTTCGGAATTGCGTCAGCCACTGGGATATGCAATCGTCGGCGGTCTGATTCTGAGTCAAGCTCTCACGCTGTTTACCACGCCCGTCGTTTATCTGTATTTTGATCGATTGACTCAAAGTTTGCGCGACCGCAAAGCGAAACGTCGAGCGGTAGAGACCGAGCCGCTTCCAACGACCTGATGCATTTGATCCCTGCCTCCGATGAGCAACGAGTTTGCCCGATTTGCTTCGCGGATAACCACTGCGGAGTCGACCGATCGGGCGGCTGCTGGTGTTTTCACGAAATCATCCCGGCGCGTTTGCTCGACGAGATTCAGAAGGACTGGCGAATGACCGCGTGCATTTGCATCCAATGCGTGTTGGCCTTTAAAGGACAGAATGCCACCGATCCGAAGATCGATGGCATCCCATAGCAGCAATCACCCCGGAAGTTATTTTGTGACGACGGTCAGATAAGGGGTCAAAGACTTCGTCACGTCGGCCGGCGTTGCACCGGATTTTTGAAGTTCAGTAAACTGGTCATCCAAAGTCGTTCCCTCGTGGCTTTTCGAATAGGAAAAGTCCGGGCCGGGTTTCTCGACATGATCGAGCCAGAAATTGCGAACGATGTTCCAGAAATCGGAATTTTTCTCCCACCAATCGGTCGCTTCTTTTGCCAGTGGATTTTCGGTTCGGTGGTATTGGTTCAGGCCCGTTTCATAACCGAGCACCTGGGTCTTTCCTTCCCGATCCACGACTTTCCGATTGTCCTGAGTGTGGACCCAGCCGGTACCGGTCAGTGTGTGGCGATTGGTCCCGAGCAAATAATCGTAATCGTCGCGTTTGGTGTATTCCCGGCGGGGCAGAGGGCGGCGGGTGGGAGCGCTGATCCAGGAAGATTCGCCGGACTGATGAGTCCATTTTCCAAGAGATTCGTAGCGAGGCGTGTCATCGACGCTGGTGACCAGTTGAGACCATTTTCCTTTCGCTTCCTCTTCGGAAACTTCGGTGCGGTGCCACTCGTTGTCGCCCTCACTGCCGGAATAGTCCAGAATATGAGTGTCTTGCCAGGTCCAGACTTGCGCCCAGTGTTTGATGACATGAGGTTTTTTTTCGGAATCTTCCACGACGAGCAAGTGCTGCAGCGTGATCCGTTCCGGAGTGTCTTCTGCGACGACGACCACTTCAAAAGCGTCTTCGTGATAAGGTTTGCTACCGGGCTCATATCCCGGAGCGACGGCCACGACTTCCTTAAAATCAAACGAGACGTCGAACGTTCCCGCCATTGCGAGAATCGCTTTACGATCGGATTCGGGCGGAGCTCCAAGAGCGATCGATGCGGCGGTCAAAAAGAGAAAAACGGCTTTGAAACGCATAACGTTGGGAATGTGCCTCAAACCGGTTTACTCGGCTAGCGTCCCCTTGCCTCAAATGAGCGACCGGTTGCGCACTCTGGCGCTTGCATGGGCCCAGACCCTGCGGCAACTTCGGTCATGACTGAAGCGATGATCGAAACGGTGGACCTCCATCGCGGCTACCGGATCGGGAAAAAATCCATCGAGGTCCTCCATGGCATCGATTTGCAGATCCATCGCGGAGAAAAAGTTTTCCTTTGTGGGCCGAGCGGCGCGGGGAAAACGACGCTGCTTTATACGTTGGCCGGACTTGAGAGACCGGAAAAGGGCTCGGTCCGCATCGATGGGACGGACTTGTATTCGCTCGACCGGAAACGGCAGGCGCAGTTTCGGAATGAAAAAATCGGCTACATTTTCCAAAATTATCATCTTTTGCCGGAGTTGACGGCGCTTGAAAACGTCGCGGTGCCCGGCGCGATCGCGGGGGTGGATCGCTCGCTTGAAGCAATGGCCGCATTGGAAAAGGTGGGTCTTGCGGACCGATCGGATCATTTGCCTGCCGAACTTTCCGGCGGAGAGCAGCAACGCGTGGCAATCGCACGAGCAATCGTGAATCAGCCAAAAGTTTTGTTTGCGGACGAACCCACGGGGAATCTGGACTCGCGAAATAGCGGGGAAATTATGGAAATTCTCCTCGGGCTCGCCGCAGAAAAAGGCGTGGCCCTGATCGTGGTGACTCACGATCAGAAGCTTGCAGAAATCGGCGATCGGACGCTGGTGATCCGTGACGGAATCATCCACGAAAAAAGAGCCGGTTTGCTTTCATAAGAACGAGTCAAATTTTGTGAAAACTCAGGCATGACTAATGCTATGCTCTTCTGACATATGCTGTTAAAAAACAGTGGCAATAAAGCATAACGTGGTGTTTTATTTGCACGCACAAGCAATCAATATATGTATCAAACAATTATTCCACTTTCGGGTCCGAAGCTTCGCCTGGTTGAAGCGGCCGAGAAGCTTTTTGCGGACCAAGGCTTTGACTCGGTTTCGGTGCGGGATATCACCAAAGAAGCCAACGCGAACGTCGCCGCAGTCAATTACCACTTTGGAAGTCGGGACGGTTTGGTATCGGCCGTCATGCTGCGCTATGTGAATCCTGTGCATCAGGAGCGTTGTGCCCGGTTGGAGGCCGTGGAAAAAAAGTGGGCTCCGAAGGCTCCGCCCGTCGAGGAAGTGATGGAGGCATACGTCAGTCCTTTGGTCACCCAGGTCCGGAAATCCGAAATGTCCGAGAAGCTTTTTTGTAAACTTTTGGGCCGCATTTTGAGCGAGCAAGGCGGAGCTCTGCATCCAGAAGTTCAGCTCCAGTTCCTCAACGGCGTGGAGCGGTTTTTGAAAACTTTAGCGAAATCCTTATCCGCTCTTCCTTACGAAGATTTGGTCTGGCGCTTCCATTTCATCAGCGGCGCGATGATTCACATGATGACCCACGGTGAAACGCTGCAGGCGATGACCAAGGGAGCGAATGGGGTGACCGCGATCGACACGACGATTGCCCGGTTTCTCCGGTTTGCGACGATCGCTTTGTCAGACGGCGTGGAAGGGGTGGAAATTCCTCCCGCACCGAAAACACCTCAGGCGACTTTCAGCTTTTGATCGCCGCCTGAATCTATCGGCTTTTGGGCCGGGAAGAGTCTTACACGTTGAATCGGAATTCGACGACGTCGCCATCTTTGACGACGTATTCTTTTCCTTCAATCCGGACCTTTCCGGCCACTTTGGCAGCGGCTTTTGTTCCAGCAGCGACGAGGTCGTCGAAATGGACAACTTCTGCGGCGATGAATCCGCGTTCGAAGTCGGTATGGATCACTCCGGCGGCAGCGGGCGCTTTGTCGCCGGCGATGATCGTCCAGGCCCGGGTTTCTTGAACGCCGGTGGTGAGGTAGGTACGGAGGCCGAGCAGGTGATAGACACTGCGAATGAGATTGGAAACGCCGGAATCGGTGACGCCCATTTCGGCGAGAAACTCCTCAGCTTCCTCGACGGGCATTTCACTCAGCTCTTCTTCGATCCGGGCGGAAATGACGACGGCTTCCGCGCCGCTGTGCTCGCTGGCGAATTTCCGGACTTTTGCGACTTGCGCGTGCGAATCGGGATTTTCCGTCGCTGCGGCCAGCTCGTCTTCGGCGACGTTGCAGGCATAGATGGTCTTTTTCGAGGATAGCAGGAAGAAACCTTTGACGATTTCTTGATCATCTTCGCTGAATTCGAGGGTCAGCGCGGGTTTTCCGGAATCGAGGTGAGGAAGGATGATGTCGATCAGCTCGACTTCTTTTTTCGATTCTTTGTCGCCGCCTTTCGCTTTCTTTTCGCGAGAAACCCGGCGTTTTTCGAGCGATGCGAGGTCGGCGAGAATCAGTTCGGCATTGATGATTTCGATGTCCCGAATCGGGTCGACCGATCCGAGTTCGTGGATGATGTCGTCATTTTCGAAGCAGCGGACGACCTGAACGATCGCGTCGGTTTCGCGGATGTTTGCAAGGAACTGGTTTCCCAAACCGGCTCCTTCCGAGGCGCCTTTCACCAAGCCGGCGATGTCGACGAACTCGATTGCGGTTGGCACGAGTTTGTGAGAACCGGAAATTTTGGAAAGCACGGCGAGGCGCGGATCTGGAACCATCACGATGCCGACGTTCGGATCGATGGTGCAGAAAGGATAATTCGCCGCTTCCGCCTTACGGGTGCGTGTTACAGCGTTGAAGAGTGTCGATTTCCCGACGTTGGGCAGTCCTACGATTCCGGCCTTGAGCATTGCGGCGGGAGGGTGGAGGAGTGGACGGTGGCAGGACGAGAAAAAACTTCAGGTTTCGACGAGCGGCCGGTTGTTTTTCAGCGAGCAACCGGTTTTACGGAGTATTTAGACAGGAGGGGAGCCGTTGATCGGGAAAGACGTTATTTTGGGCGATAGAGATCACCGTCTTCAGGACCAACGGTCCGAGGTTCCTTAGCCCAGGCCAGCGGCCTGGTTGACGTGCGGTCATATAGTTGCGGCCCGACGGGCTGCGAGACGGGATCATTCCAATCTTAAATAGGAGCTGATCGAGTCGTTCGTTTCTGTTGAACCTTATCGCTCAACCGGTCTCGCGCACCGTTGGTGTGCTAGGAATTTGGAAATTGAAGATCCCAGTCCGATGAACTGGGCTAAGGAATCTCGGACCGTTGGCCCGGATTGACCGTTCGCCTGTACCGACGGTTGGCCCGAAAAGACGGCTACGTTTTTATGAAATACACTAGGCCAACTCGGCATTTCCGTCCAGACGGCGGCGATAGCTTTCCAGTGCTTGCGTCCAGGTCGCGTGCATCCCTTCGGTCGAGCGCAGCCAGACGGCGCGGTGCATGTGGAGCATCGCCGGTGCGAGGTAGAGGAGTTCAGCCATTTCGACCTTGTTGAGGGCGGCGGGGCCTTCGGCCAGGCAGCGTTCGGCGAGCGCTTCACCTCCGGGGGTCATTTCAGAGAATTCCAGCAGCGAAACGTGGACGCCATTGACGTAAGGATCGACAATCGCGGCAATCACACCGCGGCGGGTGTCGGTATCGGCATCAAGCGCGGGATCGAGCGATGCTTTTGCTTCATCGGCCAGGCGGATGACTGAGGGAGGATGGAGCTCCTCGGGTGTCGCGAGAATTTTACGGCGGCGCAGCAATTGCCCGTAACGCGAGCGGCTGGTGATCACCGAAACCGGTACGCAAAGAACAAGTCCCAGTAGAATCGGCGACATCCAGGCGGCAAAAGTCGTGCCGATTTTGAAAGCGACAACGGTCCAAACGATGCCCAGCAGCGTCGGGATCATGTGGAAACGCAGCGCATCGCTCCAAGCGGTGCCATCCGTCTCGCGGTTTTGATTTCCCCAGCCGACGGCGCGGCCGAGGAAAATGCTGATGACCATCATCGTGTGCGACGCCATCATGCACGGTGCGAGCAGGATCGAGACGATCGTTTCGACAAACAAACCGGTGATCAGCGGGAAAAAGCCACCGAATGAACGGCGGACTTTTGGGACTAAAATCGCACCCGTCACCGCCAGAATTTTTGGCAGGAAAAGCAGCGTGAAAACGGCCACAGTCAGCAAAATGCTCTGCATGCCACGATCGATGTGGAACCATCGGTCGACGACGCTTTCGAAGGGCAATTGGCTCAGGCCGCTGCCGGTTCGTTCCCATGCCAGCCAAGTTCCGACGATGAGGAAAAGGAACCAAAGCGGGCTGCCGAGATAGGCCATGATGCCCATGAAAAGGTGCATTCGCACGGTGAATGGCAGATTGCGGGCGAAGATCAGCCACATGTGCTGGAGGTTTCCCTGGCACCAGCGGCGGTCGCGGACCAAATGGTCGACCAAAGTCGGCGGTGCTTCTTCGTAAGTGCCTTCGATGTCCCAAGCCAGCCAGACTTCCCAGCCTTGAGAAACCATCAGAGCGGCTTCGACGAAGTCGTGACTGAGGATTTTTCCGCCGAACGGTTCGCGACCGGGAAGGTCCGGGAGTTCGCAGTAATCGGAGAAAGGTTTCAGGCGGATCAACGCGTTGTGCCCCCAGTAACTGCCGCCGCCAAGTTGCCAAAAATTCAGGCCTCGGATGAAAAGCGGGCCGTAGAGACGCATGGCGAACTGTTGCAGGCGGGTGAAAACCGAGGCACCGCGAATCAGTTTCGGCGGAGTTTGTAAAATCCCGAGCCGTGGATAGGCTTCCATGGTCCGGGCCATTTTCAAAATATCGGCACCGTCCATCAGGCTGTCCGCATCAAGCACGACCATGCCTTCATAACCGCCGCCCCAGGTTCGGACAAAGTCGCCGATGTTTCCGGCCTTGCGGCTTTCGTTCTTTTTACGGCGTCGGTAGTAGATTTTGCCAAAAGCGTCGAGCTTCCGGCAAAGGTTCGTCCATGACGTTTCCTCCATGACCCAGAGATCGAGATCCCGCGTGTCGCTGAGGATGAAAAAATCAAACGAATCCAGATGACCGGTTTCCTTGATCGACCGGTAGATCGCTTCGATCCGTCCGCAGAACCGGTGGGAGTCTTCGTTGTAAACCGGCATCACCACGGCGAAGCGGTTTTTGAGCGGTCCGCTCGCACCGTCCACCAACTGAGTGATTCTGACGGCGCGTTTACGGCCTAACAGAATATCAAAGGCTCCGAAAAGGGCATGAAAGGATCCAAGCGTCAGCAGTCCGTTGAGAATGACAAAAATCCCGAGCAGCCAGTAGTGCGCCTTGTGCATGCCGTCTCGGTAAAACAAGTCGGCCAACCACAAACTGGCGGCGATGTTCACGGTCAGCACGCTGAGGAAAAAGACCGCGCGACGCAATGAACTGCGGCCCTTTGGATAAAACGGGCGGCTGTTTTCCTTGCCTGAAGATGGTTCGAAATTTTCCATCGATCAGTAGACGGTAAAATAAATGCTGGCCGCGATCCCGGCGAGGATCAGGGCGATGGAGATTTTTCGGACAAACGGACTGCGGTCCATGGTTCGTTGCCACTGGGCGGCACCGGTTCCGAGGGCATTCAGCTCGAGAGGTTGCGGAATCATCGTCAGCTCCGCGAATTGCGGGCCGGCTGCGAGGTAGGATTTTCTCATGGATTCAACAAACGCAGGTGGCCACGGGGCGGGGGTGAGGAAGACGCCTTGCCAGCGACCGGGCATGCCAGCGAGCAAAAGCGCCAGCCGGCCGCGTGCGGCGAGCCGGCGATTTTCCAAAGGTTCATCAAGCACGTCCTGCGTCCACTCGGCGATTTCCGAAAGCGCTTCTTCCATCGCGAGGTAGCGGGCGGTTTTTTCCGGTTCTTTGACGCGGCGAGCGGAGGCGCGCCAAAGGATGCCGCGCACCAGTTCAGCGGCGAGCAAGCGGTTGCGGATCCGCAGTGCCTGCAGGTAGGCTTCGACGGCGGCGTAAGCTTCTTCCCACTCGTCGAGTTCGATCTCGGTCAGCGGGCGGAATGCTTCTAAGGAGTGATTCGGTAAGCCCATGTTTCGGTAAGGAAATCTTCGCCACGTTTCAGCGCACAGCGAAGTTCGACCGGTCCGACGTCGGCGAGCTTGGTGCCCTCGACGGCTGGGACGATTTGAAAGGCCACACGAAAGCGTCCTTCGGGAAGTTTTTGAACGGCGATGCCTTGGATCTTGAGTTTTTCTCCAGCTTCTCCGAGTGCCTGAACCATGGCGGTTGGTGCTTCTTCATCCGGTTTTCCCAAAGCGCCGCCGGAAAATTCCACGGCGATCGTGCGTTGTTCCGGCTGCCAGTCATGCAGGCCGGTACGGGTGGCGACGACGCGGCCGCCTGCCAGTGCCGGGTCTTCCGTCATGCTCCAATGTTGTTTGTAGGAAAATTCGATGCGATCGCCCGGTTGAGGTTTTTTCGCAGGTTCCCACATGGCGACCGCGTTGTCGGCGAGTTCATTGCTGGTAGGGATTTCCATCAGCATGACCCGGCCCGGACCCCAATCGGACGTCGGCTCGATCCAAAGGGAAGGGCGCAGGTGATAGGCGGCTTCGCCATCTTCGTAGGCGCTGAACCGGCGGTCGCGCTGGAGCAGGCCGAAACCTTCGCATTTCTCCATTTCAAAAAAGCTGAATTCCAGACGACCGGTGTCGTTGGTGAGTGGGCGCCAGAGGCGTTCGCCCGTGCTGGTGCGGATTGCCAGTCCATCGGAGTCATGCACTTCCGGGCGGAAGTCGTCGAACCGGCGGCGGGAATTTTCACCAAACCAGAACATCGAGGACATCGGGGCGATGCCGAGGCGTTTGACTTCTTTGCGGGCGAAAAGGACCACGTCGACATTCACGATGGTGTCGTCTCCGGGCTCGATCCGGAACGAATAGGCACCGGAAAAGGAAGGTCCATCGAGCAATGCGTAGAAGATGGAGCTTTTATCGTTAGGTTCCGGCTTCTTCAGCCAGAATTCGCGGAACATCGGAAATTCTTCTTCGGCGCCATCGGCACCGGTATCGACGGCGATGCCTCGCGAGGAAATGCCGTAGCGTTGACCCTTGCCCAGAGCGCGCCAGTAGCTTGCGCCTTGGAAGACGGCGAGTTCGTCGAAATAGTCAGGCGCATTCAGCGGAGCGTGAATCCGGAACCCTGCGAAGCCTCCATCCGAGGGAAGTTCTCCACGTTTTTTGATCAATGGGCCGTAGTTAAAGAACGCTTCGGCAAGGCGGACTTTCTGGACGTGCGTGCCGGTGAACTCGTTCAGGATGACCGGTTCGCGAAAAAGGTAACCGGGATGGAAAAACATCGCGCGGAAGGGAAGCTTGTCCGCCGCCCACAGTGCCTGATCCGGATTGAAACGGATGTCGCGATACTGATCGTAGGTGAGATCTTTCATCCAAGCCGGCAGCGCGTCCTTATTCGGGGCGACGTAGGGTTTGTTGGCAAGATCTCTGGCGCGGCTTTCGATGGTTTGAAACGTAACTTCCTCCCGTTCCCAAGTTTGGGCGACGGTGAGGCTAGAGAGAGCGAAAAAAGCAGTTAGCAGAACGTTGTTCCCGGACACAGCGAGCGTGATAAAGCCGGAATCCCCTCACCGTCAAGGAAGGCCTTGGATATTTCTTTCATAAAATGACAACTTTTTTACGGAGGAGACATTTTTGTGTGAAAAGTGAGGATCCCATCGAAGTCCGCCGAGTCAGGATCTACAACCGGTTGTGACGGATCGAAGTCGGTAAAAGCGTTGGAAATCTGGAATCCGGCGAGTTCCAACATTCTCGAAATTTGCCGGTAAGAGTACCAATGCAAAGTTTGTTTCGACCGGTGTTGCCGCGACTCTTTTCCGGAAAGAAAATACCGGTGCTCCCGGTGCAGCAATTGACGTTTCATGTCCAGGCGGTGTCGCGATTCCAACTTCGCTTCTTGGCCGTCGGCGAGGGTCGCTTGGTGATCGGGATACCACTCGCCTTCGGGAAGGTCTCCTTCGATTTCCGCGAAAGGGACAAACAAGGTCAGATAGAGCCCACCGCCGGGTTTGAGAAATTGTTGCCAGTGCCTCAATGTGGCCAAGGGATCGTCCGAAAGCTGCAAGGTGAAAGCCGGAACCAGCAGTGAGTCGTAGCGTTTGGCTGGGATCCAAGCGGACATGTCGCCTTTGTGCAGTTCCACGTTTAAGCCGTCTTCCTCCGCGCGAGCTCGGCAGAGATTCAACATGTCTTCCGACAGTTCCAGTCCTTCGACTTCCAAACCCGTTTGGATCAGGGGTAGGATCAATCGGCCCGAACCGCATCCGATCTCCAACGCACGGCCCGGGTGCTTTTTCAAAAATTCCGCCATCAACCGGATTTCGGAACCTTCGTCTTCGGCTGCCCAAAACGCGTCGTGAAGTTCGGCTTCGAGAGAAAGGTACGGCTGCGGCATGGGAGAGTGATGCCCGATTCCTCGGAAATGACCAGCCTCCACGCGTCGGAATGATTCTTCCGTGACAGAATTTGGCGACGGCGATTTTTGGGCTGTCGTTTTCCCGGTTTTCGCTAGAATGAGGGAAATGAAAACCGTCGTTTTGCCTGAGACCTTCGCATCCAAGTCATTTGCGTCCCCCATCGGTCTGCTGAAACTGGTGGCGAGCGATGACGGGTTAGTCGCGGTTTTGTGGGAAAACGATGATCCGAAGCGCGTGTTGATCGGCGAACCGGTCGAGCGGGCCGAGCATCCGATTTTGCGCGAAGCTGAGCGGCAATTGAACGAATATTTCGCCGGGAACCTCACGAAATTTTCCCTGCCGCTCGATTTCAGAGGCACGGATTTCCAGAAAAAAGTTTGGCAGGCTCTGGTGACGATTCCTTTCGGCGAAACCCGCAGCTACGCCCAAATTGCCAGCCAAGTCGGGAGTCCCAAAGCGGTTCGGGCAGTCGGTGCGGCAAATGGTAAAAACCCGATTTCCATCGTCGCGCCGTGCCACCGGGTGATCGGCACGAATGGAAAGTTGACCGGTTTCGCGGGTGGTCTTGAAACAAAGGCGTTTCTGTTAGGAATTGAGCGCGATTGAGCGGCGCCGCTGATTTTTTCTCAAGGTTGCGGCTTGCTCTGGGGAAACCGGTAGAGCAGTTTTGCGGCGTTGTGAGTTCCATACCGGTTGAGCCATCTTTGGAAGTCTTCGTCGGGCTGGCGAAGCAGGGCAATGTTGTGCCTGTTTACACCCAGCTCGCCGCGGACTTTGAGACCCCACTTTCCGCCTATTTAAAGCTGCGGGACGGTCGTCATTCGTTTTTGTTGGAGAGTGCCGAGAGCACGGAAAAAGGCGGCCGTTGGTCAATCGTTGGCAGTGGCCCTCGGGCGATTTTTGAAGCTCGTGGAAAAGAAATCACCATCCGGGAAGGTTCGAAATCCCGCAGTTTCACCGCCGAGGACGATGTGCTTGCGGCGCTAGAGCGGGAAATGGCGGCTTACCAACCGGTCATTCACGGGGCGATCCCTCCGTTTTCCGGCGGGATGGTGGGTTATCTTTCCTATGACGCGGTTCGGCAATTCGAGCCGACGCTTGGCTTGCCGCCGCCGGACCCGCTCGGAATTCCGGACGCGATGTTCATGCTGGCGGATACGTTGCTGGTGTTCGACCACCGGTTGCGCCGATTGCAGGTGATCGCCAATGCGTTTCTCGATGAATCGTCGTCGCCCGAAGAAGCCTACGCGGCGGCGCGCGGACGGATTGCGTCCATCGTGGAAATCCTGAACCGGCCTTTCCATGTTCCGGCTTTGAATGGGTTGATCGACATCGAACCGGTTGCTGCGAAAAGCAATACCACGCAGGACGAATACGAAGCGATGGTCCGTGAAGGAAAGGAATTCATCAAAGCGGGCGACATTTTTCAATTCGTGCCGAGCCAACGTTTTGAAACGGATTTCGACCGCCCACCGGTTGATCTCTATCGAGCGCTGAGATATGTCAATCCGTCGCCTTATATGTTTATTTTAGAACTGGGTGATTTCGCATTGGTCGGAAGTTCGCCGGAAGTTCATGTGCGTTCGGTGGAAGGTCGGATCGATATTCGCCCGATCGCTGGAACGCGCTGGAGGGGAAAAACGCCGGAGGAAGACGATGCGCTCGCCGCCGAGCTTTTGGCCGATCCGAAAGAACGTGCGGAGCATTTGATGCTGGTCGATCTGGCGAGAAATGACGTCGGCCGCATCGCCAAACACGGCGCGGTAAAATTGGATGATTTCATGATTATCGAGCGTTACAGTGATGTCATGCACATCGTCTCCAACGTAACCGGTGAACTCGATCCGACGCACAGCGCTTACGATGTGCTCCGCGCGACATTTCCTGCCGGAACCGTCAGCGGTGCGCCTAAAATCCGGGCGATGCAAATCATCAACTCGCTTGAAAAAAGCAAACGCTGCGCCTATGCCGGAGCGGTCGGATATTTCGGTTTTGATGGTTCGCACGATTCCTGCATCACCTTGCGCACTTGCCTGATCAAAGGCGGCAAAGCCTACGTGCAAGCCGGCGGAGGCGTGGTCGCCGACTCAGATCCGACCTCTGAATATGTCGAAACGGTCAATAAAGCAAAAGCCGTGCTCCGTGCGATCTCGCTTGCCAAAACCTTGGGGTCAGACGGTTGAGGTTCACTCTGCCCATGACTCATGACCCATGACCTTTGACTAGTATGCTTCTGATTTTAGATAACTACGACTCCTTCACCTACAACCTTGTTCAATACTTTGGCGAGCTCGGTGCGGAGATGAAAATTTTTCGGAATGATGTGCTGACGGTGGACGAGGTGAAAGCGATGAATCCCGAGCGGATCTGCATTTCACCGGGTCCCTGCACGCCTACCGAAGCTGGAATTTCCTGTGACGTGATTCGCGAAATGGGGGCGACGACTCCCATCCTTGGCGTCTGCCTCGGTCATCAAGCGATCGGCCAGGTTTATGGCGGAGACGTCGTCCGGGCCGACCGGTTGATGCATGGCAAAACCTCGCCGATCTTTCATGAAGGGAAAAGTGTTTTCGCGGGAATGCCGAGCCCGTTCGAAGCGACACGGTATCATTCCTTGATCGTCAAACGCGAGACGCTTCCAGACTGCCTTGAGATCACCGCTTGGACCGAAGAGGGCGAAATCATGGGCCTCAAGCATAAGGAGCTGCGCGTCCACGGTGTTCAATTTCATCCCGAATCCATCCTTACCCAGGACGGAAAGCGCATGTTGGAAAATTTCCTGAAACTCTGAACCGGTTCTCGCAGAAGAGTTGGGATTCAAACGAAACGCCGAGACGCTGAGTTCGCAGAGGAAGCTAGGAGTTTTTCTTTTTCAACTCCGCGAACCCCTCCGCGATCTTTTTAACTCTGCGTTTCGTTTCAACCCATCATTCCTTAGCCCTTGCGAGCTGCGCGGGGTCTGCTAGGAAAAGCCGTGGCCCAACAAAGTGACGTCCGCGAGGTTCTGCAATATATTCCCCAATTTCGTGGGAAGATCTTTTTCGTACTCATCGAGGCCGGACTTTTGCCGGAACCCGCGATCGCGGAAACGCTTTTGGATCTGGCGGTTTTGGAAGACCTGGGGGTGAAGTTGGTCCTCGGTGTTCTGGGTGGCGACTTGAAGGATCTCTACGATTGGACCCTCGAATGCGAAATCATGGCCGCGCGAGTTTCGCGGCCGATCACCGATCCCTTGGCGGTTCGTGAAACGCTGGATATTCTCGCTCGCGGCCAGTCGGCGGTGATCGATGCTTCGGCGACCGGTCCGCTGGATATTCCGGTGGTCGATTTTGCCCGCGGCATCGGCGTGGCGAAAATCATCACCTTGCTGGAAGAAGCGATCTTGATCAATGGCGCGCCGGCCCATGCGATTCGGGCAGCCGACGCGATTTCACTCACCGAAAAAACCGATGGGCCGGGGGCGGAATTGCTGCGTGCCGCCGCCGAGGCGTGTCATCGCGGAATCCCCCGGGTCCACGTTTTGAATGGTCGGCGCCAAGGCGTCCTCGTCGATGAATTGTTCTCAAACGAAGGGGTCGGGACGATGGTTCACGCCGACAGCTACCGGTTGATCCGGGAATTGCGTGAAGAAGATATTCCGGAGCTGTTAGGAATGATCGGTCGCTCGGTGCGCCGGACGAAATTGGTCGCACGGAATTACGAAGATATCCTTTCGAAGATCGAAGACTACCGCGTCATGGCGATCGACGACAACGTGGTCGGCTGTGTGGCGCTTCACGGATATCCGGAGGAGGCGTGCGCGGAGATCGCTTGTCTTTATGTGAAGCAATCGCACGAAGGGCACGGCTACGGCATCGAACTGGTCCGCCATGCGGAAAAGATCGCCAAGGAACGCGGGATTCCGCGGGTTTTCGCACTGACCAATCGGGCGGCGGATTTCTTTTCCACTCGCCTGGGATATCGGGCCGCGACGGTCGAGGATTTGCCAAAAAAACGCCGTGAACAATTCGAAGCGAGCGGACGTGACTCTCAGGTTTTTTCGTTTAACTTGGAGTGATTGGGAAACCCATTCTCCCTGATCAAACGAACCCATGAAACTGAAATTTTGCGGTGCCGCAGGCACGACGACCGGTTCCCAGCATTTGCTGGAGGTGAACGGAAAACGGATTTTGTTAGACTGCGGGCTTTACCAAGGCTCGCGGAAGGATGCCTATGACGTGAACTGCTGTTTCCCGCATTTTGATCCGAAGACGATTGATCTGGTGATCCTCTCGCACGCGCACATCGATCACAGCGGGAATCTGCCAAATCTGACCAGCAAGGGTTTCAGCGGAAATATTTACGCGACCCATGCAACGCGCGATCTTTGCCAGATCATGCTCGCGGATTCGGCGCGGATCCAAGAAGGGGATATCGATTGGCTGAACAAACACCGGCTGCGCCAAGGTTTGGAAACCGTCGGTCCGCTTTATTCGGAGCAGGAAGCAGAGCGTTGTTTGCGTCAGTTCGTCACGCTCGGTTATGATCGGCCGATGGGGATCAGCGAGGGGGTCACGCTGACGTTTGTCGATGCCGGCCATATTTTGGGCAGCGCGCAGGTGTTGTTAGAAGTGGATGACCACCATGACGGCCAGAAGAAGCGTTTCCTTTTTTCCGGAGACGTCGGGCGAGGTGATAACGAGGTCCTGCGGGATCCGGTGGCGGTGAAAGACGTGGATTTCCTGTTGATGGAAAGCACTTACGGGGGTCGTGAGCACGAAGCCCCGCCCGGGACGAGCGGTTATTTCGCCGAGGTGATCCGGCAAGCGGTGAAACGTGGCGGGAAGATTTTGATTCCAGCCTTCGCGGTGGAACGGACGCAGGAGATTCTTTTTGTGCTCAATGAGCTTTTCAAAAATAACGAGATCCCGCAGCTACCGGTTTACGTCGACAGCCCGCTCGCGGTGAGTGCGACGGAGATTTACCGATTGCATCCCGACTCGTTCAACGAGGACGTTTACGAGGCGCTTTTTGAAAAAGATAACCCGTTTGGATTCGAAAATCTCACGCTCATCCGGTCCGTCAAAGGCTCGAAGTCGCTCAATGAGATCGATGGAACCTGCATCATCATTTCCGCGTCGGGCATGTGCGAAGCCGGGCGGATTTTGCATCATTTGAAAAACAACATCGCCGACCCGCGCACGACCGTTCTCTTCGTCGGATACTGCGCGGAAAATACCTTGGGCCGCCGGATTCGTGACGGCGCGCCGGAGGTTCCGATTTTAGGCGGTCGTTATAAAGTTCGAGCACGGATTGAAGCGGTGGATTCCTTTTCCGGCCATGCGGATCATTCCGAGCTTCTCGATTATTTTGATCGAATCAGCGGGCCGAAAAAGCAGGTTTGGCTTGTTCATGGTGATCCGGTTCCGGCAAGTTCGCTGCATGCCGCTTTGGCATCAAAACATACCGGTTCGGTGGAGATCGCCGTTCTGGGTCAAGAGGTAGAGTTTTAAATTTATGGAACCAGCGGAGATTATTGATTTTTTAGACGACGAAGGAATTTTGGAATTGGATGTCCATTTCCCGGACGATGGCGATTTGTTCGCGGCCGGGTTGGATTCGATGGCGGTGATGCAGTTGGTTGTCGCGGTTGAAGAAAAATACGGAGCGATTCTCGAACCGGCGGATCTGACGAAGGAAAACCTGTCCACTCCCCAAAAGCTGATGGAGTTGATTGAATTGAAGTTAAAATGAAACCGGTAGCCGAGAGTTTCGATATTGCCGTCGTAGGTGGTGGCAGTGCGGGACTCGCGGCGGCGGTCACAGCGGCACGGTCGGGTGCGCGGGTTTTGCTGGTCGAAAGATACGGCTATCTCGGCGGCATGGGGACGGCGTCGCTGGTTCATACCTTCTGCGGGCTCTATTTGCTCAGAGCGGAACCGGGCGCGGTGTTGGCGAACCCGGGGTTCCCTGCTGAAATCGCGGAGCGGATGATCCTTGCAACGGGCATCGGTCCTCAACGAGTGGGACGTGTCGACATTCTGCCGCAGCATCCGGTGGAGTTTGTCAAAATCGCCGATGATCTGGTTTCTGCGGAATCGACTTTGGAGTTGAGGCTTCATTGTGAGTTGACCGGTGTTTCACAAACCGGTTCCGGCTGGGAAATCCGGATGACCGGTCGTGGCGGTGCCCGGTCGTGCCATGCGGGAAAACTGATCGACGCTTCGGGTGACGCGGTGGTCGCTGACCTGTTAGATATGGATTTCGCCATGACCGAATCTCCGCGTCTGCAACGACCGGCTTACCTTTTCGGAGTGCAAGGAGTGACCGGCTTTGATGACGAGGCACGATTGCAGACGGTGGGTTTGATCGTCGAAGCGGTGAGGAATGGCGAACTCGTGAAAGATGCCTACGGGTTGAGCTTTCGCGAGTCGGGAAGAGTGGGGGAAATTTTTGGATCGTTGGACCTGCATGGCGGGGATGATTACGATCCGTTTGATGATTTTTCCTTGAGCGGTCTGGAAATGAAGGGGAGAAGCGTCGCTGCGGGAGTGGTGAAATGTTTATCTCGGAAAAGTGCTCTTTGGAAAAACGCTTACATCAGTCATTGGCCGATCCGGGCGGGAGTTCGGGAAAGCCGACGCTGGATCGGAGAAGCGACGCTGACGGGGAATGATCTCCTGAAAGGAAACCGTTTCGGCGATGAAGTTGCCCTGGCGACGTGGCCGATGGAATTCCGCGAAAACACACGCGGACCAAAGCTGCGGTTTCCTGAAGAAAATCGTCCGGCTGGCATTCCGCTCGGTTGCTTGAAACCGCGGGGTGTCGATGGGCTTTTTGTCGCAGGCCGCTGCATTTCCACCGATCACGACGCGCAAGCATCGATTCGCGTGATGGGGACGTGTTTTGCGACCGGTGAAGCGGCGGGAAAAGCGGCGGCCCTTGAGAGTTAGTAATACTGTCCGACCCAGGTCACAAAAAGATATCATTGGTGCGGTAAGACCTTAAAGCGGGGAGATATCGATAACTGCTAAGCGGATTTATCTCACGTTTCATCCGGGCCAGTGGTCCGCGACAAAACGGTGGTGTTTTTTATGATTTTTTATTTCCGATCTTTCGCTCGCTGGAAACGGGAGCGGCGGTCGGATTGTTCCGGATCGGTTTCGGGGACGGGAGTTGGTGAAGCCGGTGGCGGCCCGGAGACCTGCGCGGGTTTGGCTTTTTGAACCGGTTTTCGACGTTCGGTTTTCGCTTTTGGCAACCGGTTTGGGATGGCGAGTTGAGGAAGTTTCCAACCGGTTCGGGTGAGCAGTGCTTCGGTGAGAACGAGAAGGATCAATGCGATTCCGAGCGGAATTCGAAGACGGGTTTCTGCGGTGAAAGGAGGACGCAACCAGGCTTTGGAAAGATCGAGAAGTTCGCGGCCACCGGTTTGCGCGGAGACGGATCGCAGTTCTGTTAGGCGTTCCGGTTCGAAGGCCCATTCGATGGATGAGCCGACGCTGAGAGGGCCGAAAGATAAGGCATGCTCACCGATTTGAACCGCGCCTCTCACGACGCTGCCCTCGGCGAGATCGCGGGTGAGCGAAAAATGGCCGGGGGAAATTCTCCGCCAGGGAAGATCGTAAGGCGCGGAACCGGTTTCGTCCTGCAAGCGGACTTTTGGTGGAATCGCGACCAGCTTCTGTGACCATTCTTCGGTGTCGTAGAGGAGGTCGAGGGTGAGACGAGTGCCTTCGTGCCGATGCCGAAGGGCGATGCCAGGCGGCGTATTTTCCCCCATGAGAAAGCGGCCGAGCGTTTGTAAAAAATCTCCGTAGCCCGGCCAGTTACGGACGAATTCCGAATATTCGCCACCGAGTGGAAAGGAAGCCGCAGCGCTTCGTCCCAGCCCGCGCCGTGCGTGGGCGATCAGCGGTGCGGCGTATTCGTCAGTGGAAATCAGCGACACCGTCGCATCGGGCCGCGCGTAGGAAAGATTGTAGCCGTCGATCTGTTTCGGCCACTCGATCGGTTTGGGAGAAATCTCCGACCAACGCCCGGTCGCTTGAGTTCCAACCGGATCTTTGACAAACGCGGAGCGAGCGATGGTGACGGTTTCCTGAGCGAAAATTTTCGGGATATCGACCGCTTGGTCGGAGAAAAAAATCCGGCCATTTCCGCGGTTCGCGATGTCTTCGAGCAATGCCGCATCGACATCTGCCGGGGTGCCGAGGCCGATGACCGAGAGCGTGGCGCCATGATCGGTCAGGGTGTGGATCAGATTTTTATAGGCTCCCGGTTCTTCGGAATCCTGGGCATCGGAAAAAAGGATGATATGGCGAGTTCCTGCCGGAGATTTTTCCAGTTCTTTCCAAGCGGCTTCGAGACCGGCGTAAACAAAAATCCCGCCGCCTGCGGATTGGATCTTTCGAACTTTGGCACCGAGTTCCGCTTTGCGGTTTTGGACTTGGGTCAACGGGACAACTTTGGTCGGTTCGCTATCGACGGCGAACACCGTGACTTGATCCATCGCGCCGAGAAGATCGATCGCGTTGGCCGCACCGGAATTGGCGAGGTCCATTTTGGTCATGTTGCCGCCGACTTTCACCGCCATGGAGCCGGACCGGTCCATGACGATGGCGAGCGCGACGGAAAGTTTGCGGTGTTCGTTTTTCAATTCCATCGAAACCGGTAGCAGCGGGTCGATCGCGGATTGGAAATAGCCTCCCGAACCGAAGGATCGTTCGCCACCGGCCATGAGCAGTCCGCCGCCCTGTTCGCGGACAAAAAAGTCGAGGGCTTCGAGGAAATCACGGGGCACGTGGTGAGCGGGGACGTTGTTGAGAATCACCGCCCGAGCACCGGCGAGAGCGCCCGCTTTCAGTTGAGAAGGATCACGAATGGTATCCACCGTGAAACCGAGGGCGGACAAAGATTTTTCGATCGGATCGTTTTGATAAGGACTCACCAAAATCAAACGCGGGCCGCCGGTGATTTCGATCCAGCGTTTTGAGCTGTTGTTGCCAAGGTGGGCATCGTTTTCCGGGCGGATTTCGGCGTGATATTCGTAGGCTCCGGGGCGTTGGATGCGATCGGTGAATTCGACCGTCGCGAGTCCATCGACAAGCTTGATGTTAGATTCTGTTAGAACCTGTCCATTCCGGCGAAGAATCAATGGAAACGAGGAATCGGTGGAACCGCGGATCGTGACGGAAATCAGGAAAGGTTCACCGGTTTGGACACGTTCGGGAAAACGGAATTCGGAGAGCCGAAAGTCGTTTTCCTTTTGATCACGGACGAGCCGGAAATCCAGCGGAATGCCTCGTGACCGGAGTTGCGCTGCGGCTTGGTGGAGCGGTTCGGTAGAAAATCCGTCGGTGAAAAGAAGAATGCGAGACGGCCGTTTCTCGTCGACCTGTGCGGCGATCGATTGCAGAGCGAGACCGGTTTTCGTCAGTTTCCGGGAGCCGGTGAAGGATGATCCGTCTGCACCCAGATCGGCGATTTCAGAGGCGTAGTTGACGAAATTGAGCGTGTCGTTTCGCCCGGGCTTCGCTTGTTCGAGCAGGCGGCTCCATTCCGGCAAACCTTTGTCGATTCGATCTTCGGTGGAGTCGGATCGGTCTAACAGAACGTAAAGATCGAGTGCGTTTTGTCGATGTTGGATCACGGGATCGGTCAGCAACAAAGTGGCAAGGATCAGAATGACCGCCCGCAACGGCGATTGCAGCCGCAGTCCACGCCAGAACCAGCCGACGAGCACGAAGGCGGGAAGGAGGAGGAGAAATTCCGGGGAACGAAGCATGGGGAAATGAAGGGATCAGTGATCGGTGATCAGCGGAGAAGATTTGGGAGAGGAGAATTTCCAGGCGATCAGCAATGCCGCGATGAGGAGGAAGACCCAGATTTGCCAGAGCGGATCGGGGCGGGTGTGGGTTCGGGTGAGCGATTGGTTAGAAACCGCTAGGTCATTGGCAGTGCCGCAGCCGGAGAAGTCAGCTTCGCGAGTGTCGGCGAAGTGGACGGCGGCGGTTAGGAGAGTTTGGCCGTTTTGAGCCGCGGTGAGAAAACCGGGGTTGAGTGGCGCGTGGAAGTTTTCGAACGATGGAATTTCAGCGGTGGCGAGGATTTTTCCCGCAGGATCGGTTTGGGAAATTTCGATGGGTTGTCCCGGGGTGGAGGCGAGGCGCAAGGGCTGACCGGTTTCCAGATTTTCAGAGGTCGGCGCGATCTTTGCGGCGCGGACGGTCTCGGCGAACCGGTGAAGGAGTACGATGAAGGCGGGCTGATTGCCGAGGTTTGAGCGGGTGAAATCGAAGTTGAAGAAAAGCTGGCGAGCTTGGGGGCGGCTTTTGGTTGCGGCGGTTTCCCGGAGGAAAATGAGCGGACGTTTTTCCTGCCAAAGTAACACTTGATCGGAGGGTTGACGGGGGATTTCCTGCGATTCTCGTACCAGCAGTGATTGCCAATTCAGATCGTCGACGAGGGGGTGGGCTTCGGCAACGATGGCGCCGCGAAGGTAAGGCGTGGATTTTTCGTCGTCGGCGAGAAAGACGAGCGCGTTCCCGGTCGAGCCGAGAGGAATGGACGGATTTTGTGAAAGGAGCGTGAGATCCGCAGCGGCGGGGTCGGTGGTGGAACCGGTTGAGTCGAGTGAGCGGAGAAGTTTTTGTTGGAGATCCGTCAACGCAGGCGTGCGGGAGGCAAAGATCGCGAGCGGCTTCGGCTGTGGTTTCACGAACGGAAACGTGTCATCTAACGGAAATCGATCGCCGGACAGAACGATGCGGAGTTGCGTGGAGTCGGCAGGAAATGCGGACTGCAGGGTGATGAGCGAACCCGGTTCGAGATGGATCGGGCGCATCTCGGTGGAGCCAGTGGCGGTTTGCAGGGACCAGGTCCGATCTGCCGGCTGGGTGCCGTAGTTTTTCACTGAGGCCCGCCAGACGATGGTGCCTTGTTCGTAAGCGAATGAAATGCCCGTGATGCCGACGTTTTCGATCGGTTCACCCACCGAAAGCAGGCGGCTTTCGAATGGCAGGGTGCTGCGCGGGGTGTCGGTGAGAAAGACGACAATGCCCTCGCGGGAAACGAGTGAACGAGCAAGCCGCAGCGATTCACTGGGATCGAGGACTCCATCGCGGGGCTGCCATTTTTCGAAGGCAGCTCTGAAGGCATCGACGGAAGATCCGGCGTAAATGCGTGGCCGGTTCGGTGCGGATTCGAGAACGGTGAGTTCGATGGCGGAGGCGGGCCCTTGCAGATCCGGTAACTCGGCGGCAAACCGGTTGATGGCGTCGTTTTTGAAAACGCTCATCGACGCGGATGAATCGACAACGACGGCGATGCGCTGGACGCTTTGCGATTTAGGATATCGGGGTTCGACCAAAATCCATGTCAGCAAAAGCACGGCGAGAATCTGCATCCAAAGAGGAATCGACGGGATCAAACGATCCAAGCGGCGGCCACGGATGGTTTCACGCTGAGTTCTCTCTAACAGGAACAGCGTGGAAGTTGGAAGCTCGATGGCTTTTCGCTGTAAGAAATGGATCGCGAGCACGGCGGGAATGCCGAGCAGTGCGAAAAGGCCTAGAGGGTTAGAGAGCATGGGAAAGGAACATCGAACGTTGAACGTCCAACATCGGACATGGAAATGAAGAACTCAGAGGGATTCCAATGCGCCGACCGGTAGGGCGTTTTGGTAAAGCGTGGTGATGAGATCGGGTTCCGCCGGGATGCGGGCGAGGGCGGTTTGAGATTGGACGGCGGCTTGTTTCCACAGAGCGAAATGATGGTCATAGGCTTCGTGGTATCGGCGGAGTGTTGAGGGTTCGATCCGGTGAGGGTGACGGGTGTTTTTTTCGGGATCGATGAATTCGTAATTTCCGGACCAAACCGGTCGGGCTTCGGATTCGAGAAACGGCGAAAAAAGGATCACCGTGCCGTGACGTTGGCCGAGATGGCGGAGGATCGGTTGAGGATCTGCGGAGAAAAGCAGATCGGAAAGGAAGATGCGGATGGCATTTGCGCGGAGCGGCAGGCGTGAAAGATCCGGCGGTTTTGAGGGATCGGCGGCTGGCAATGTCCTCGACTTTTTCAGCCACTGGTGGCTGGGGATCAGCGCGGGATCCAGAGTTTCCCAGGCATCACCGCGAACCGCGTGGAGCGCGACACTCGCTCCCGAGGATTGGCAGGTGGCGACGATGAAATAAAAAAGCTCGGCCGTGCGGTTCGCTTTGATCGGATCGACAAACATCGATTCGGAGACGTCCAAAATCAGATCGATCACCGGCCTCACTTCCTCCCGGAAAAGTTTCATCGTGTAGCTGCCGGTTCGCGCGAAAGCCTGCCAGTTGATATGGCGAGGATCGTCGCCGGGCGAGTAGGAACGGTGGTCTTGGAAGTCCATCGACGAACCGGTTCCGCCACCGGTGAACTCGCCCGCCTGTCCGCGCCAGACGCGCGAGCGCAGCGGCAGGCGGAATCGTCCTGCTGCGGCGAGAGCGTGGTGGTGGGCGGATTGCAGCGCGGAGATTTCCATAACTTCAACGTGTCAGAGGAGGGCCAGAGATCTCTTTTTTTGCCTGCTCGATCACCGGCCGGAATTTGAGATAGGCACGGAAAGATTGGATCAAAAGCAGGGTGAGGATCCCAGCGTCGACCAACGAGACAGACACCAAGAGGTGATCCAGATTCGCCCCATTTTGTTGGACGAGGAACAGGAAGGTGATGGGATTCCAGATAAAGAAAAACATCGCATCTTCTCGATTCGTGATGCCGCTGAACACACTGGGAATGATGAAAAGCACGATCGTCAGGATCAGATAGGCGATATAGGTGCCCAAGCGATTTTCCCATTTCCCATAAAAAGTCGCGAGCAGCGCAGGAAAAATCAGCCCGCCGAAACAGGCGAGAAAAACGATCATCGATTCCTTATCCCGGTAGGAAGATGACGGGGAAAACCAAAGAGTGCCGATCGCGATGGCGCCGATAAGCGCCGTGAAAAATCCACCGCTTGCCCAGCAGGGGTACAGAAAGAATCCCGCGATTTTTCCGAGCGGTCCACGCTTGAGGAACGGCACGCAAACCGGTGGCAGCATGATCGCCCGGTCGGTGAGAGCGCTGATGATTGCGGGAACCCCGATGAAGGCGAAGATCGCCGGTAAAAAGATCGGCTCGATCCAGCCCATCGCGTTGCAGGCGACGACCAAAATCATCAACCCAAGTGCGATCAGGCGGCGTAAGCTCGAATGATTTTCCGCGATCGGTGCAATGGTCGAAATGCCGTGGGAAAGGACGCACCAGGAAAGATATGCCAATCCGAGGGTATAACACAATACACCCACTCGGGATGATGCATCATTGAGCGAGCAGATTTCGATAAGGTCCGTCGACCCGCCGGAAAAAAGCATGCGCGGAAGGATCGTGAATAAGCTGAAAAATACGACGACCGGAATGATTCCACGGAACCAATTTGCTTTTCCTCCCGAGCCTCCGACCGTTAAGGCGGTAAATGCGATCGAGGTGAGGAAAAGCATCAGGAGTAGAACGATTTCGCCGACGAGATTCATTCCGCCGAAGAAATAACGAAGGATGAGATAAGGGATGATCGTGATCAAAATGAGTGCGGACTGGCCGACGATCGCGAACCATTTTCCGAAAACGATTCGCGCGGCGTTGAGGCGGGTGAGCGCCATCATTTCAAGGGTGTTGCCGGTGATTTCCGAACGGATGGCCGCGATCCCGCGCATCGGCTGGACGATGACGACGGCGATTGAAAAGAACGTGAAGATGATTCCAGAGGTGGCCGTTCCGGCGTTGGAGGAATCGAGGTTCGCGGCGGTCGAGAGAAGCACAAAGCCGAGCGCCACCTGGAGCGCCATGAAGAGGATGATGAAACCTCTTGCGCGGAGACCTTGGCGGAGCTCTTTGACGAGCATCGGCGAGAGCCGGTCGGGGAAGTCGTTGAGATGGGAGAGGGACATGGAAGAAGTTTTGAGTGATCAGGGATCAGTAATCAGAGAAGAAGGAGGGAGCGGCGGCGGGGTGATGGGCGATTGGCCGGCGTCGAGGCGGCCGAGGATGTCGATGAAGGCGTCTTCGAGATTTCGTTCCTCGCGGTGGAATTCGATGACGCGCAGTCCGTCTTTGATCATGCGGGAGAGGACGTCGGCGGCCTGCGACGGATCGGGTGTCTCAATGCGGATGCGCCCCCCGGTTTTGCGGGATTCGAGAAATTGCACGCCTTGCTGCAGGACGCACCAATCCGAAACCGCAGCCGGATTTCCATCAATTTGCACATCGTAGAGAACACCGCCTAACAGATCTGATCCCCGGCGCAATGAATCGGCGTCGCCATGGTGAACGATTCGGCCATGGTTGATGAAGAGCAGCGAATCACACATCTCTCCAAGTTCGGACAAGATATGTGAAGAGATGAAAATCGTTTTTCCCTCTTGTGCCAGGACGCGGATGAGGTGTTTCAGTTCGACCCGTGCTTTGGGATCCAAACCGGCGGCGGGCTCGTCCATGATCAGAACCTGTGGATCGTGCAGCAGCGCGCGGCCCAACCCGAGGCGCTGTGTCATGCCTTTGGAAAGCTTGTTGGAAAAACGTTCGGCAAGTGGGATCAGGTCGGTGAATTCCATCACTTCCTGAATCCTCTGTCGGCGCTCCTTTCCTTTGTAGCCGAGCGCTCTGGCGTAGAAGTCGAGATACTCCAGAACCGTCATGTGTTCGTAGTTTCCGAAATGGTCGGGCATCCATCCGATCATTCGTCGGACCTCGGCCGGGTGATGGACGACGTTGATGCCGCAGACTTCCGCGCTGCCGGCCGTCGGGTAATCCAGCGTGGCGAGGATGCGCATGGTCGTGGTTTTTCCCGCGCCGTTGGCACCGACGAAACCGCAGACCGAACCGTGGGGAACTTCGAAAGTGACTCCATCGACCGCCTTGAGGTGGGCGAAGGAGCGGTGGAGATCATTGACGCGAAGAGCGGACATTTTGAGGAGAAGTGGAAAGGGATCAGTGGGCCGAGATGGCGGACGAGGGATGGACGACGGGACCGGTGATGACCGTGCGCGTTTTTTCCCAATCGATGCCAGGATGGGTTTCGATCGCCGGGGCGTCGTTCGTGGTGGCGATGAAGCGACCGGGGAGGTTGTTCATCCTTTGGATTTGAAGGCGCTGTCGATCGGGGAAGGTGCGGGCGATATCGAGGATTTCTTCGGCACCTGTTTTTGCGGTGACCGGTTCCAAGGTGAAACGTTGGCCCGGTGTGATGGAATCGGCGCGAAACACTCGGCTGTTCGAATCGCGATAATACAATCTCTTGATCGAGAAATCGAAGGTCGAAATGAGAACGTTTTCCGTATCGGTGGACTCGATGCGGCCACGGGTTGGTACGATCGCTGTTAGAATATGTCCGTGCTCGGAGCGGCTTTGGAACCAGTCACCGGAAGCGTTGAGTTTCCCATCCACCGGTTGCAGATTGAAATTTCCCTTCGAATCCATATCGGAGAAACGCGCCCAACGGCTGGGCTTGATGGGGACCGGGCTGAAAGTGGCCGGGGTGTCGATGGTGAAGTGGGAACGCATCAAGACTCCGGTCCGGGAAAATTGCTGTTGCTGGATCGATGCGGTGTTCTGTCCGGTTTCACCACTGACGTCCATCAACACCCGCCGGATTCCTTTTCCGCCGAATCCGTCTTGGAAAAGAATCAGTGCGATGAGGATGGCGCTCGCTCCCAGTGAGATGAGGGGCGTGGTGATGAACAACCGGTGGCGCTGGCCGGATTTTGCGAAGACGAACAGATTGACCGGTCCGACCAAAATGCCGAACACCAGAAGGATGATGATAAAAAGTTCGTAACGAAATGCCCGCGTGCCGAATTCTGCCTGAAGCGGCCAACCGCTATCGAAGTCATGGGTGAATGAATGCCGCTGCGTTGGTAGTGATTTCTTAAGCGTGACCTGGTCGACGATTTGCGCCGGGTCGAGTGTCAGCGCCGGAGGGATCGACATCATGGTGACCTGGCCGAGCCCGCGGTTTTCTGGAATGCCAAGTGAGGAAGGCGATACCGTGGTGGTGGTGCAAAGAATCAGTTGCCCACCGAGGCGGAGCCACGAAACGATGGCCGTGCGGGCGGCGGGCGAGGCATTTGACCAATCGAGATCGGTCATCAAAATATTATCATAACCGGAATAAGCGCGCCAATCTCCTGGCAGTTGCTTGGAATCGAATTTCGCTGCAAAGCTGGTGGAACCACTGTAGGCCCCCCTGAATTTCGAAGCGAAAATCGCGTCGAGAGTAGACGCGTTGGGCGTGTAAAGCGTTTCGCTGAGAAGGTTCGATGGCTGCGTCATATCCCGCTTTGCATCGATCGTATTCTCTGCGTTCCCAAAGCCGCCGGAAAGATTCACCGTGATCGATTGATCACCGAACGAGACATTTGCAGGCGCGAGCGGAATCAGAAGGTCCTGAGTCAGTGTTTTGCCAGCAGCAACTTTAAAGTGATAAGAAGATCTGGCGTGAGCGCCACCGCCGAAACGGTTTCCGCTGTGGAAATCGAGTTGGATCGAACGCTCTTCCGGAAGTTGGTTCGCCGCATGGACCCTGACGGGAAAGTATCCGCCGGGTGAGGGCTGGCTGAATAGGGCGATGATCTCGACGTGCGTATTCGTGGCAGGATCGAGCATTTCCCGAATCATCGTTTCCTGAGCGGAAATGAAACCTGTTAGATAAAGAAAAAGGAAGAGGCGGAACATGGAATTAAGAAGTGCCGAGTGATCGGTGAGCAGTGATCAGAAAAGACAAACCGGTCAGGCTGGCTTGAGAGTTTTTGGAGTCGCGGTGGACTGGAAGGGGATTTCTTCGATGAGTGAGCGAATGATATCGTTGGTCGTGTGGCCTTCGACCTTTGCGTTGTAATCGAGGACCATCCGGTGACGCAGGACGGCAGGGGCGACGGCTTTGACGTCTTCGAAACTGGCGTTGACGCGTTCGTTCATCAGTGCGCGGGCTTTGGCGGCGGAGGCGAGACCGAGCGCGGCGCGGGGGCTTGCACCATAGCGGATTCCACGTGCCGCGGTGGACTGGCCAGGATGCGTGGCATCGACCAACCGAGCGATGTAGTTCGCAACAACCGGTGGCAGGTAAATGCGCCGGACGAGGGCGAGCAGCGATTCAAAGGTCTCCGCGGTTGTGATCGGATCGACTTTCGGCTCGATGCCGATCTCGCGGTGATTGACGATTTTTTCCAAGGTCGACACGTCATTGCGGGTCACTTCCAATTTGAACAAAAACCGGTCGAGTTGTGCTTCCGGGAGAGGATAGGTGCCTTCCAGTTCGATCGGGTTCTGCGTGGCCAGTACGAAAAACGGATTTGGCAGCGCATGGGTTTTCCCCAGCACGGTGACGTGCCGTTCCTGCATCGCTTCTAACAGAGCCGACTGCGTTTTTGGCGAAGCCCGGTTGATTTCGTCGGCGAGGACGATGTTGGTAAAAAGCGGACCGGGTTGGAAAACGAAGGCGCGTTTCCCGTCGACCTCTTCCAGCACCGGGTTTCCGGTAATGTCTCCAGGCAGCAGATCGGGGGTGAATTGCACGCGCTTTGTATCGAGTCGCAACAGCTTTGAGAGCCCTTTGACCAACTCGGTTTTTCCCAAACCAGGCAGGCCTTCGAGCAAAATGTGCCCGCGTGCCAGGACGCCGGTGATCACCAGATCGACCAATTCCTCCTGCCCAAAAAGCACCTGATTGAGGCCGCTCGAAAGCGATCTGAGATGTCTAGCGGCTTCTGATACTTCCGATTCGGTGGCTTGATCCATGGGTTCTGGGTTCGCTTTTGACCGACTCTTAACAAAATTGGGATCGGTGGAAACGATTTTCGCCGACCGGTTCAGGGCGGATTCCGGACGTTCCTGCTGGCGGTTTTCAAGCGGTTATGCAGCATCGCGGGATCATGGCGATTTCCCCCAGCGATTACGAAAAGCTCGGCCAGTTCTACCTGGGCCGGGGATACGATTCGGTCACCAAAAAAGTCGATGACGACCTGATTTTATACGATTCGAAGGACCTGGTGACGCACGGCGTGGTCCTCGGCATGACCGGTTCGGGAAAAACCGGTTTGTGCCTGGCGTTGTTAGAAGAAGCGGCGATGGATCACATCCCGGCAATCGTGATTGATCCGAAAGGTGATATCGCCAATCTTTTGCTGACCTTTCCCGATCTCGACGCAAAAAGTTTTCGCCCATGGATCAATGAAGACGACGCGGCGAAAAAAAATGTCTCCCCTGATGAATTTGCCGCGAGCACCGCAGAGATGTGGAAAAAAGGCTTGGCCGATTGGGGACAGGAGCCGGATCGCATCCGGCAGTTTCGGGACAAGGTGGATGTGAATATTTTCACCCCTGGCAGCAAAGCGGGCATACCGGTTTCGATCCTGAGCTCGCTCAAAGTTCCTCCGTTCGAGATCACCGATGACAGCGAGCTTTTCAGCGAGCGCATCGAGAGCACGGTTTCCTCGCTGCTTTCACTGCTCGGAGTAGATGTCGATTCCGCCCAAGGGTCGGAACCGGTTTTGTTATCGACCATTTTCCAAAAGGTCTGGTCGGAGGGAAAAGATATCACTTTGGAAAACCTGATCCGGTATATCCAGAAGCCGCCGTTTGATAAAGTCGGGGTGATTGATCTGGAGTCGTTCTTGCCCGAAAAATCCCGGCAGACCCTGGCGTTGAAGTTTAACAATCTGCTCGCGTCGCCCGGTTTCGCCACATGGCTGGAAGGTCCGCCTTTGGATATGGCAAACATGCTGCATACCAACTCGGGAAAGCCGCGCATTTCGATCTTCTCGATCGCTCATCTCGGGGATGCCGAGCGGATGTTTTTCGTCAGCCTTTTGTTGAATCAATTGCTCGGCTGGATGCGTTCGCAAAATGGCACCACTTCCTTAAGGGCGCTGTTTTATATGGATGAGATCTTCGGTTATCTTCCCCCGACCGCCAATCCGCCCTCAAAAAAGCCGATGATCACTTTGCTCAAGCAAGGCCGGGCTTTTGGACTTGGTTGTTTGTTGGCGACGCAAAACCCGGTCGATCTCGATTACAAGGCGCTTTCGAATATCGGGACCTGGTTTCTCGGGCGCTTGCAAACCGAGCGCGACAAACTCCGCGTGCTGGATGGCCTCGAAGGCGCCGCCGGATCGCAGAACGCGAAGTTTGACCGATCTTCAATGGAAAAGCTGATCTCCGGTTTGGGCAATCGCGTTTTCCTGATGAATAATGTCCACGACGATGCTCCGACGCTTTTTCACGTCCGCTGGGTCATGAGCTATCTTACCGGTCCGCTGGCACGCACCCAGATCAAGGCCTTGATGGATCCGAAACGTGGCGAATTCGAAACTCGCCCATCCTCATCTTCTCCGGACGACGGCGGCTTCGCAGGCATGCCTGGCCTCACGCCGACTGCGCCGGAAAAAGCCAAAGGCGCCCGCCCGGTCGTCGGTGCCGGCGTGAAAGAGATCTTCGTCCCGCCTGCGGGAAATGCCGACGACATCATTTATAAGCCACACCTCTTGCGAACCGGTGTCGTCCATTTCTCCTCCGCGAAAATCGGCGTCGACGGCAGTGCCACCGTGCGTTTTGTCAATCCCATCAAACCGGATAAAATCGATCTCTCCGTCAGCCTGCCCCCGCCGTTGAAATTGGACCCGGAAAACTCTCAACCTCCCGAAGAAGCAAGCTTCAGCGAACTCCCCGGGTTTGCGATGAACGCCGCCAATTACAAACAAGTGGAAAAAACCTTCACCGAGGAGCTCTATCGCGAACAGCGGCTGGAAGTATTCTCCTGCCCGGCATTAAAAGCGTGGTCGAAATTCAACGAAACCGAAGCCGAGTTTCGCATGCGCCTCCAGCACCAAGCCCGCGAAGCCCGCGACGCTGCCGTTGGCAAAATGCGCGATGCCACTGCGAAAAAAATCAGCACTCTCGAAAATCAACGCCGCACGGCACAAGGTCAACTTGATCGGCAAAAGGCCGAATCCACCTCTGCCAAAATGCAAGCCGGTGTTTCGATCCTCGGCGGTCTCCTCAGTGCGGTCCTCGGCAAAAAGGCCGGGCTCGGCACCCTGACCAAAGGCACCTCCGCCCTCACCAAAGGAACCGCTGCCTACAAACAAATGCAGGACGTCACCGCCGCCGAAGAAAAAGTCGAAAGCATCGACGCCCAAATCGATACGGTCCGCCAGGAAATCGAAACCGAAGCCAGCCGCATCGCCGAGCAATACGATCCATCAACCATCGCCCTCGAAACCGAATCAATCAAACCCACCCGCGCCGACGTCAAAGTCGAACTCGTCGCCCTCCTCTGGCTCCCCTTCGACGGGCGGGGAGAGCAGGCTTGGTGATGATTGTTAATATCGAGCTCATCCACGACTGCCGACAGAAGCGGAATTGAGATGGCAGGGCTGGGAGTTATAATTTCGTAAAACGGCGGCGACACAACGACTTCTAGTGGTCGATGGGTGCGGTTTGTCGCAATCGCTTTCGTTTAGAGAGATCGTCCTCTCAACTCAGCATTCTAAGCGTCGGTTCCTCTCTTGCTGGAGAGAATGTGAACGACTTCGGCGGCTCGTCCGGCTGTCCGGGAATATGGGCACTGATAGGTTTCAGCGACGAGCATTTATCGAAACTAAACGGATGGTTAGATTCAGGACGCGGCTTTTTGAAGGATGAGGTACAGATGCAGCTCGGGAAATTGGTCATATTCGAGATGTCGGCAAATGCACCCCTGCTGGGAGGCAAGGTCCAAAATCCGGGGGATTGCCAAGGCCGCATGATACAACGGCTGTCCCAAAAAGGGATTGGTAACCTCCCCGGGCTGATCCACGCCACCGCTGGTGAAAATCAGAATTCCGCTTGGGCTCAGGCCCTCGCACAGCTTTCTGAGGATTGCTTCCTGATCGGCAAGCGGCACATGCCAGATGCTGTCCCATGCTGAAATGAAATCGTAAGGCTTTGGAAAGTCCCATCTGCAGATGTCGGCCAGATGGAAATGCACATTCGGATGCCTCTGTTGCGCCAACCGCAGCATCTCGGGGGAAATATCGAGACCTTCGACTTCAAAACCCTCCGCAAGCAGCAGGTCGATGAATCGCCCGCTGCTACCGCAGCCGATGTCGATGGCGTGCTCCTTTTGAGAAGCAAAACGCAAGGCTCGCTGGTGCTGGGCTATCCCGTTGGACCGATTGAATTTGTCACTATTCCAGTGCGATGCGAGCTGGTCGTAGTTTTTTGCGGTCTGCTGTGGAGTCAGGTGCATGTCCAGCCGGGTAGAAAGTCGATCAATTCGCGGGGAGAGATTGGTTGCTTTGCCTTGTCCGGCATTTTTCCGATCGAGAATCGACGCAATTCCCAATGCGATAAACCTCACGGGTAAAGAAAAAATGCCGACACAAAGAAGCGCAATCGGGCTTTGAGCGTCAAGATTCCAGTAAAACGCTTCCAACTAAACACACGCAAACCACAGCAAATATAAAATCGACCCAATAATAGGGCTGATCTGACTGCCAATTTTTTTCATTGAGCAGGCAGTCACCCGCGATGCCAGCAGCGGACCAACAGAAAAGGGATGAAGAACAAGGCCTGTTATAAATCAAAGTGACTTCGCACAGAAAAGTATCGTTCCAGCAATTAGCACAATGCTGCTAATGTTAAGTGCGGAGGTTTCATTTTTGCCGAATATCTGCACGTGATCACCACCAACGGGCGAGCGAGTCGATCACGGGAGTGCGGTGAGAGTCAGGTGAAATCATCGAAAGGGGACGGCTGACCCTGAATTTCATGGTCTAAGGTGCAATGCATCCGATGGGATCGGATGGTCCAAATCGAACACTCGCACTCGGGCAGTTTGTTCTTTCACATTGGTTGAAAGAACCATCCCATAGAAATCAGAATCTCCCTCGGGAATCTGCTCACCCGGACCCACTTCTACCTTAAAGGGTTTTTCGCCCCAAACGGTGAAAACACAAACGCCGTTGCGCGATACGCGTGCAAGATCGAGGCCGATTGCATTAGGTTTCCCTGCGGACAATGTGAAGTCTTGTGACGAGAGCGGCGGTGCAGTGCCCATTTTTGTCCCTCTGAGATGACTTTGAATGGCACAGGAAGGTGACAATGCGACCAGGAAAAGAGTGGTTAGCAGCATGATTCGGCTCATCTTGGTTGATTCTATCTGAATTCGACTTCGAAGTCAGGGGAGAGTTGTGCTGCTACGTTGAGGCTAAAGATCGGCTTTTTCGTCGAAATACGTCCTCCGAATTGGTGGTCGCTCCGGGGAAGATGATCAGAATGGACTCCTATCGGTCGAATGGTCTGCGAATCGCTTGTGTTCGGAAAACGCCTCTGGTGCCAGGAAACTCGGTGCAGCCAGCTCTTCGGTCTACCCGAGCCTTTTTTCCAATCTTTTTTGGCTACGAAAATCCGCTTGCGCTTGGCGGGCGGGTTTCGCAGCATCGCCGCACTCCAAGGCGGCTTGGCGGAATTGGTAGACGCGCTCGACTCAAAATCGAGTTCTAACGAGTGTGGGTTCGAGTCCCACAGCCGCTACTTTTTGAAGAGGAGTTATCCGTTCCGATTGTTGACGGAATGAGGTTGAGCGGAAACACTCGGGCCAACGCATGGCCGCAGCTCACACGATTGGAATTATTGCAGGGAATGGGGTTTATCCGGAGACGTTCATCGCGGCGGCTCGGGTGAAATCGCCGGGGACACGGTTGGTGGTGGTGGCTTTTGAGGGGGAGACGCAGCCGGAATTGGCGGAAAAAGCGGATGCGATTTTGTGGGTGCGGGTCGGCCAGCTCTCGAAGTTGATCAAGTTTTTCCGCAAGGAGGGAGCGAAGGAGGCGGTGATGATGGGGCAGATTTCGCCGAAAAATTTGTTCGATCTGCGACCGGATTTGCGGATTTTGATGATGCTGGCGCGGGTGAAGGAGCGGAATGCGGAGACGCTTTTTGGCGCGATTGGCGAGGAGTTGGCGAAGGATGGGATCACGCTTTTACCGGCGACGACGTTTCTGGAGGATCATCTTCCGGGACCCGGACCGGTTTGCGGACCGGTTTTTAAGAAACGGCAGCTGACGGATGCGGATTTTGGGTTTCGCATTGCGAAGCAAACGAGCGCCTTGGACATCGGGCAGACGGTTTTGGTGCGTCATGGCACGGTGTTGGCGGTCGAGGCTTTTGAGGGGACGAACGCGTGTATTTTACGCGGCGGCGAATTGGGGCGGGGGAAGGAGGTGATGTTGGTGAAAGTGTCGAAGCCGAATCAGGACATGCGCTTCGATGTGCCGGTGGTGGGGCCGCAAACGATTGAGACGTGTGTGAAAGCAGGCGTCGGGGGAATTGCGATCGAGGCGGGGAAGACGTTGATTTTAGAAAAGGAAAAGGTCGCTCAGCTCTGTGCTCAGCACGGGATTGGGATTCACGCGGTTTGAGCGGCGTGAGGGTGGTTACGGTAAAATATCGCCGTAGATGCCCGGATCGCTGCCAGGGATTTCGATGGCACCGCAGGCTTTTGCGTAAAATTCTTTGGGGCCGACGCCGCCGATGATCGCGTAGGCGAAACCGGTATCTCGTAGGCCTTCGAGGGATTTCATCAGCAAGCCTTTTCCCAATCCGAGGCCGCGGGCGTCTTCCGAGACACCGGTGGGACCGAAAAATCCGCGCATGGTCGTGTCATAGCAGGCGAAGCCGAGGATTTTTCGATCGCGGGTGGCGATGTAGCAGGCGACCGGTTGGCGGGTCAGGGCGACTTCGATTTCGCTGACCCATTTGGGTGAGAAATGTTGTGCGGCAAAAGCGGTGATCGTGTGTTTTTCGAAGGCGCGTGCACGCCGGAGCGTGATGCCCGCAGTGGAGATTTTGTCATACAATTCCTTCGAATCCGCCAAGTCGTAGAGGCGCACCAGCATGTCGATCATGAGAGGATGCAATCGTAGCGGAGGCAGGGAGCAAAGCGCGAAATTTCTTTGCAAAGGAGGCCTTCTTCCTCTCCTATGATGGAACCTATGCAAAATTTTAAGGCCACATTTGTCGCCACGGCTGTTTTTGTTCAGGCGGCCTACTCTGCGGAATCCGACAAAAAGTGGTTCGAAGAAATGGTCATCGGCCCGGCGTGGTCGAATACGTTTTGTGATGAATTTAAAGTGGAACCCGGCAAGCGCGCTGCGGCTCTTAAAGGAATTCTTTTGGATCTTGGTGACGATCAGCGCGCCCTTTTCGACACCGAAACCCTTCGTCTCGTCACCGCGTATCAAGGCGGGATTCACTGGGGGGGAACTCCTTGGACCGGAGATCACGGGGCGCTGATGGGGTTGAAAAACGAAAACCCGCTCTTTAACACCGCGGCGGCTCCGGGCTGGGCGGATGCTTCCGGTTCTTTCGAAGACAAGCGGCCGATCCCCGGTTATGGCAATCTCGCGCACGCCTCCTACCAAGGGTATTTCCGCCATGGCGGGACGATCGTCCTCGATTACCGGGTCCACGGCGCACCGGTTCTGGAGAACGTCCAATCGAAGGAGGGCGTGCTCACCCGCTCGTTCCAAATGGGAAAACGTGAGCGGGATCTGGTGCTTTTTCTTGCGGATGAAGCGGGCGCTTTCACCGTAGAGGCGGATGGAAGTGCGGCGAAATCCGCGAGTGGCTTGGAAGTTTTCGCGACGGGTGGGGCGAAACTTTCCGCTGACGCGAAACTGCCGAATCGGTTGCTCGCCAGGTTTGCCAAAGGCGAGGCGGTCGACGCGCAGATCGCGTTTGCTCGGGGTGCTGCGCCCAAACCTTCGGCAGCCCCGGATTTCAAGGTTCTCACCGCTGGCGGCCCGGCGCTTTATCCGGAGATCCTCGAGACCCAAGGCATCGTCTCCGGCAATCCAACCGAGCCGTATGTTACCGACATCGTCACGCTGCCGACGGACAATCCGTGGAAGGCGAATCTGCGTTTTGGAGGTTTCGATTTCATCGACGAAGATTCCGCTGCGCTTTCCAGTTGGAACGGGGACGTGTGGGTGGTGAGAGGGTTGAAAGGTGATTGGTCGCGGCTGAAGTGGCAGCGCATCGCGTCCGGCCTTTTTGAAACCCTCGGGTTGAAGGTCGTGGACGGGAAGATTTACGTCAACGGACGGGACCAGATTACCCAGTTGATCGATCTCAATGGCGACGGTGAAACGGACCATTTTAAGGTTTTTAATCGAGATGTGATTATTTCTTCGAATTTCCATGAGTTCGCTTTCGATCTTCAAACGGATCGCGAAGGAAATTTTTATTTTGCAAAAGCTTCACCGGTCCGTGGGGGTGGGCGTGGATTTGATCGGATCCTGCCGCATCATGGAATCGTTGCTAAAATTTCGCCGGATGGCGGGAAATTTGAAGTCATCGCAACCGGATTGCGTGCTCCGGGCGGGATGAGTGTCGGTCCGAATGGCGAAGTGACGACGGGCGAGAACGAGGGAACGTGGCAGCCGGCGTGCAAAATCAATTTTGCGACAAAGGCGCAATTACCGGTTTTCTTCGGTACGGAAGACTCCCGCCACGATTTGACAGAGGCTCCGTTTACTGAACCGCTTTGCTACTTGCCGATGGATGTCGACAATTCCGGCGGTGGCCAAGTGTGGGTGCCGAAAACGGCGAAATTCGGAGTGAATGAAGGAGATTTGCTCCACCTTTCGTATGGCCAATCGAGTATCTATCGGGTGCTTCCGGTGCCGCGCGGCAAGACGCTGCAAGGGGGCGTGGTGAAAATGCCGATCAAGCTGCTATCCTCCGCGATGCGTGCGCGTTTCCACCCAGACGGTTCGCTTTACGTCATCGGATTTCGGGGTTGGCAAACCAACGCGGCGACGGAGGCGGCCTTTCAAAGAATCCGGTATCACGAGGGTGCAGTGGTCCCCGTTCCAAACCGGCTGGAATATACCTCGACCGGGGTGCGTCTGCATTTCGCGGACGCGCTTGATCCGGAGCTTGCGAACGATCCGACGAGCTTCAGCGCCGAGCGCTGGAAATACGTGCGCGGTCCTCAATACGGCTCGGGCCAGTTCTCGGTGGATCATCCAGATGAGGCTGCGGAAGAGGCGGCGCTGAAAAGTGAATCGAAAGCCGTTCGCGTCCGCGATACCGTCGCCATCGAGTCCGCGAAGCTGGGTGAAGACGGCCAAAGCGTCGACCTCACGCTCGCCGGGTGGAGGCCCGCCATGCAGCTCAAGGTGTCTTTTGATTTGGAAGACAAAGGAGGGGAAATCCTGAAGGGTGACCTGTATTCGACGGTATATCCGGATTGATCACCTTTTACCGCCATGTTTCGCCGTACCGTTTTTCTATTCACGCTTCTCGCCGCTTCGGCGCAGGCGGATTTGATCGCGACCTTTAGCGCTGCGGGCGTGACGGATGTCCGCCGCGCGCGGTTTCCGGCGTTGAGTGTTCCCGCCGGAGAGCCGGCGACTCCGTTCCTCGCCGCCGGTCCGTTTGATGTCGTGTGGACCGGGAAAATGGTGTTTCCCGCACGGCGGAGATTGGCGTTTTCCTTCGAGGGGGAAGGCGCGGCGACTTTAAAAATCGACGATCAGGAAGTGCTGAATCGGGATGGGATCTTGAGCGGTCAAGCTTCGAAGGTGACCCGTTTGAATGCCGGCGAGCATCGCGTCGAGATCCGCTATCGGAGCAAAGCGGATGGCACGGCCAGCTTCCGGTTTTATCTGGAAGAAGATGGGATTCCGCGGCAAACCGTTCTGCCATCGCTTTTCACCACCGAAATGACCGAAGCCGCCACGCTCGGTGAACAACGACGCGCGGGCCGGCTGCTTTTTACTCAACAAAACTGCGTCAAATGCCACACGTCCGACGAAGGATTCGGTGCGACTCCGATGCCGGAAACCGGCGAAATCGGGCCGATCCTCATCGGTATCGGGGACCGGGTGAACGAACGCTGGCTGCGCCGTTGGATCGCTGACCCGAAGGCGTTGAAACCGACGACTCACATGCCGACTCTGGTCGATGTGGGAAGTGCCGAGGGTCGGCAACAGTCGGCGGATCTTGCGGCGTTTCTTGCGTCGCAGGTCATGGACACGCCGGTCGGCAGCGAGGTGGATCCGCAATTGGCCCAAGCAGGTGGGGCGCATTTTCACGAGCTTGGCTGCGTCGCCTGCCACCATCCACCCGACGTTTCAGGTCCGGAATGGGAGTCATCCCGAGTGCCGCTCAACAACGTGTCGGCGAAATTCAAGCCGGGTGCGTTGGTCGGATTTTTGAAAAAACCGGAGGCATTTCATCCCTTTACGGGCATGCCGAACTTCAAGCTGTCCGACGAGGAGGCGAGTGCGTTGGCGGCATTTCTCACGGTCTTTTCGAAAGGCAAGGAAACGAAAGATCCGCACGATTTTCCAGTGGGCGATGCGGCTCGCGGTGCTGCATTGATCGAGTCGCTGAATTGCGGATCGTGCCACCCAGGATTGCCGATGTCGCCCGAAGTGAAGGCACCTTCGCTCGCGGCGGTGTTCAAAAAAGATTGGTCGGAAGGCGGATGCGTCGCGCCGCAGGAGAGACGGGGGAAAAAGACACCGGTTCTGAATCTCGATGACGCCGGGCGCAGTGCGTTGGTTGCGTTTTCCCAAACCGGTGTGGATTCGTTGAAGCGCGATTCGTCCGCGGAATTCGCGATGCGTCAGGTCGAATCGCAGCGCTGCGTTTCCTGCCATACGATCGATGGGAAATCGCCTTTACTCGACACGGTTCACTCGGACACGGCGAAATTCGCGGAGCATATCAAGGGCCTCCATGAACGTGTCGATCAATCCCGGCCACAACTGACCTTGGTCGGTGAAATGTTGTATACGACTGCGATCGAAGCGATGATCGCCGGGACCGCCGAGCCACGTCCGCGTCCGTGGTTGGGGATGCGGATGCCGGCTTTTCGAGCTCATTCGAAACCGCTTGCTGACGCGTTTTCCCGACTTCATGGATTCGAGCCGAGCGCGCCCGTGAAGGTCGAGGTCGATCCCGCGATGGCGGAAATCGGGAAAACCTTGGTGGGTTCAACTGGATTCGGCTGCACCACTTGTCACGGTGTCGGCGATCTCAAACCGACGGCGGCATTCGAAGTGGAGGGGATCCATTTCGAGCTCGTTTCCGATCGGTTGCGCCATGAATATTATCACCGCTGGATGAACCAGCCGAGATCGGTCGTCCCGAGCACCAAGATGCCGAAATATTCTGATGGGAACTCCTCACAGCGTACCGATGTGTTAGAGGGTGACGCGTATCAGCAGTATGAGGCGATCTGGCATTATCTGCACTCGATCGAATGACTCGGATTATGGGAGGAAAGGAAGCAGCCACGGGACGAGCACCAAGGCGGCTCCGAGCACGATGAACGCGAAGGGGGTCCCGATTTTCACGAAGTGACTGAACCGGTATTGGCCGGGCTCCGAGACGAGAATATTCACCGGTGAGGAAACCGGTGTCATGAATGCCGTCGACGCGCCGAGAGCGACCATCATCGCGAAAGGATAAGGTGAAACTCCCATTTGCAAGGCGGAGGAAATCGCAACTGGAGCCATCAGAACAGCGGTCGCCGTATTGGAAACAAAGAGGCCGATGGTCGCGGTGAGAATGAAAATGCATGCCAGGAGAACATGATTGCCGGCGCTTCCGGTGACGGCGGAAATCGCTTTCACAGCGAGGGTGATGCCACCGGTTTTTTCCAAAGCGATGGCGAAAGGCAGCATGCCGATGATCAGGATTAGGCTTTGCCAATGAATCGAGCGGTAGGAGCTTTCCATGCTGATGCAGCGGAAAAGACCCATCGATAGGCAACCGATGAGTGCGGCGATCACATTGGGGACGAGCCCGGAAATCATCAGGAAAATCATCAATCCCAAGCTGAAAAGGGCTTGGGGCGCGCGGTTTTGGACCGGGGTGATTTCGTCCATTTCCGCAGGGAGATTGAGCACCAGGAAATCACGGGAATTCGCATGCAGGTTACGGATTTCTTTCCAGGTGCCGATGAGGAGGAGCGTGTCCCCGACCTGCAGTTTTTCTTCGGAAAATCCGTGATCGAAGGCTTGGAGATTTCGGCGGAGACCGATGACCGTGGTGCGGAACCGGCTGCGGAAAGAAGATTGGAGAATGTTTCGTCCGATCAGATCGGACTCGGGACGAATGAGCACTTCGGCCATTCCCACCTCGTGTGAACCGGCCAAGGTGAATGCTTCGTCGGTGTGGTGCGTGAGACCGAGATCGGTTTGGAGGTCTTCGCGATCAATGGACGAATCGAGCGTTTCGACCAACAGGATGTCGCCCGTTTCGATGACGGTATTGGCGCTCGGGCTGGAAAGAACCTGTCCGGAGCGAGATTTTTTCGAGATGGCGGAGATGGCGGTGAGGTATTGATTTCGCAATCCGATCTGGCCCAGAGTGCGACCGATGAGTTGCGATCCGGGCTCCACTTTCATCAAAAACTGCCGTTCGTGCAGGTGGTAGCGGTTTGCGAAGTCGTGGAGGGTGGGTCGTTCGGTTTTTGCGATCGTCCCGGATTGGCGGGGCAGCCAGCGGCGGGCGATCAGCATGTAGCCGATGCCGAGCGCGAGGATCGGAACGCCAAAAGGGGTGAAACTGAAAAACTCAAAACCGGCCAGACCCGCACGAGTGAGCTCGGCATCGACGATCAGATTCGGCGCGGTCGCGACGAGCGTCAGCATTCCACTCAACAGGCCGGCGAAACTGAGCGGCATCATCAATCGGCCCGGTGCGATCTGGGTTCGTTGGGCAATGCGCAGGACGACTGGAATGAAAATCGCGACCACCCCGGTCGAGCTCATGACCGAACCGAGCAGCGCGACGATGAGCATGAGAAGTGCAATCAGCCGGGTTTCATGGTTGCCAGCGCGCAGGACCAACCAATCGCCGAGTTTTTTTGCGATGCCGGTGCGAACCAAGCCGTCACCGATGACAAACAAGGCGGCGATCAGGATGATATTCGGATCGCTGAAACCGGTGAATGCTTCGTGAACCGAGATCACGCCACTAAGAGGCAGGGCGACGAGAGCCAGCAGGCCGACCACGTCCATCCGGGGTTTGTTGAGGATAAAAAGGACTACAGCACCAGCGAGCAGGCTGAGAACGATCGCGAGTTGAGGATTCAAGGGAGAGGAAAAGTGGGGCTGCGGGGTTGTAGCGCGTTGGCTCGGACGTCTCAATCTCCAAAGGCCAGGGCTGGTGATGATCCAAAGCGGGCCGCTGTTTCTTGACCATGAGGGCGGATGGGCTTTAATGGAGATGTCATTTAACGATTTTCTCTTTTTTTATGAAGGACCCAATTACCGTCTCAATCACCGGTGCGGCTGGCCAGATCGGCTACGCGCTTCTTTTCCGCCTCGCTTCTGGATTTGTCTTCGGACCGGATCAGCCGGTCAATCTGCGTCTCATCGAGGTGGAACCGGTTCTCCCGGCGCTGAAGGGATTGGTGATGGAGTTGGATGATTGTGCGTTTCCATTGCTCAATGAGGTGGTCGCCACGGCCGATCTGGACGAGGGATTCAGTGGTGCGAATTGGGCGCTGCTGGTCGGATCCGTACCGAGAAAAGCGGGAATGGAACGCAGTGATCTCCTTGGCATCAACGGCAAGATTTTCACCGGTCAAGGCCAGGCGATCGCGCGCAACGCGGCGAAAGACATCCGCGTGTTGGTCGTCGGAAATCCCTGCAACACCAACGCGCTGATCGCGATGAACAACGCCACCGGAATTCCGAACGACCGGTTTTTCGCAATGACCCGCCTCGATGAAAACCGGGCAAAGAGTCAGCTTGCGAAAAAGGCAGGTGTTCATGCCGCGGACGTTACCAATCTGGTGATCTGGGGAAATCATTCGGCCACTCAATATCCGGATTTCACCAATGCGAAAATCAAAGGCAAACCGGTCACCGAGGTGATCTCGGATGGGGATTGGCTCAAGGGCGATTTCCTTTCCACGGTGCAGCAGCGCGGTGCCGCCGTGATCAAAGCGCGGGGTTCCTCTTCCGCTGCTTCCGCGGCGAACGCCGCTCTGGATACGGTGAAAAGTCTGGTGACGCCGACGTCGGAAGGGGATTGGCATTCGGTGGGCATTTGCTCGGATGGTTCTTACGGAATCGAAGCCGGTTTGATCGCCTCGATGCCGATCCGCACTCTCGAAAACGGCAAATGGGAAGTCGTGCAAGGCGTGCCGATCGACGCCTTTAGCCAAGGCAAAATCGATGCCAGCATCCACGAACTGAAGGAAGAACGCGACGCAGTGAAGGATCTGATTTCTTGATCGCCTAAAACAAAAAACCACCGCTCGACCGAAATCGACCGGTGGTTTTTAAAAGGTCGACTTATCCCTGACGTTTGCGTCTGACGAACCATCCGGCAAATGCGATGGCACCGAGGGCTGCCGTCGTTGGTTCTGGGATCACATCCGATTGCGTCAGGCTCGCGCCAGAAATCACCACATGATTTTCTAAGCTCCAGGTGATCGACAGCCCGTCGCTTTCTCCCAATTCACTCACATCCCACGTGTAGACATATTCGTAAAGATTGGCGGAAAATCCTCCGCCGCTGACTTCACCGAGATCTGTCTCCACCAGGGTGTAATTGGTCAAAGCTGAGTTCAGATCATTAAAATCCAAAGTGACTCCCTGAGCTGCAGTGGTTGAGACGACGGTGAGCGAAACCGTTGCGGTTTCGGAATCGTAGTCGTTTGTGGTGAGTGTGAAAACCGGTGCCGAGAAGAACGTGTAAAGGCCGAAGTCGACATCCAGGGCACCTGAGTAGTCGGTCACTCCGATGGTCGCTCCTTGCGCGGAAGTATCGGTCGGAGCATAGGTCGAACTCCAGCCGGTTCCTCCGAAAGACCAATTGTCCACGTAGGTTGCGGCTTGAGCCAGAGATAAACAGCCAAGTGCGGCAGTGATAAAGATAGCGGATTTTCCAGATAGGAGAGTCATGGTAGTAGGCGTCGTTGAGGGAGGGTGAAGAGGGAGGGATTCTCTCAACTCTTCGGGCTCAAAGATGCCGATGTTACGATGCTTCCGCTAACGGCCGCTTGCGCAATCTGGACGGGCGGTTGCCGAAAAACCGCGGCGTCTTACGAGGGATGAATCAGCGTGCGCCTTTGGGGCCGACTTTTTTCGGAGTGTCAAATGTTACGTCGGTGATCGATACCCGGCGACCGGTTTTTGGATCGTGGGTGGCGACTTGCATTTTACGCAAGGTCCAGACGCCTTTGCTAACTTGCATCACGTCTTCGACTTGGAATTCCTTCACGAGACCCCCGGTTTTATCATGGCCGCGGATGCGCATGAAGGCTCCGAATTTCGCGTGGACCCAAACGTAAACGGCTTCGTAGCGGCCTTCGCTGGATTTCGGTTTGGTGAGGCGGAGTTTGTAGCAAGGTTGGCCGTTGACGTCTTCCTGGCCTTCGAATTGCGGGTTGGGCCAATAGAAAAAGCGGAAGGCGAGATCTTCGTAAGTGAGATCGGTGTTGGCGATCGGCTCGATGAGTTTTCCGGCAGGGAACTTGATGGTCTTCCCGTCGTTGATTTCGAACAGATCGTAGGCGTCATCATTTAACCGCATGTGGAAAACGCGCCACGGTCCGTTTCCTTCGGAAAACTGGAACTGGATGTTTTTGGGTTTGAGGAAAAGGGCGACCGGGGTGCGTTTTCCGTCTTTGGAAAGATTTCCCTGCAAGCCTTCTTCGAGATCGGTCAGGGAAGCCGCGAGCCGGGCGCCTTCGAGAATCTGCTGCGGATCAGGATTTTGAGCGTGGGCGGTCGCGCTGCAAATCAGGGCGATGGCGAAAGCGGTTGATTTAAAATTCATGGGTGCAATTTGGTCGAATCACGGGGTTGGACAAGTCTGAGAGCGATTTCCTTCAAAAAACTGTCGCTCAGGAAACCGGTTTTTTAAAATCCTTCCTTTTGGGGCTTGATGATTGGAGGGGGGGCGAATTGGATGCTCGGCGACCCACGAGTCATTCTTACCCCACATGAGTCTTCGCAAGCAGCTTTCGGATATCCTACCCACCTTGCTTCCAAGCAATCCATCCGATGCCATCAAGGGAACGGAGCTGATCCGGTTGACCCGGTTGCAGTTGGTAGGAAATTATTCGGACGCTTCACTGCGTTATCATTTTTCGATCATGTCGTGCGATCCCGCATCGCCGATCGCGAAGGTGGAAAAAGGCCAAGGTTATTATCGCCGTAGCGCGCCGTTGCCCGCGCTTTCCGGAGCGCAGGAATTGCTCTCGCTCACGCAAGGAAGGCTTGATGATCTAACAGCCGATCAAGGAGTGGTCGATGGAGCGATGATGCGCATTCGGAAATTCCGCGCGGTGGTGACGCGGTATTTTGAGATCAATGGCCGCTTTCCGTTCGCTTTCCGCCAGGCTTTTGCCAAGGACTCGCCCATCAGCAATCTGTGGAAATACCCGGAACTGGTGTTGGTCGATTGGGAAACCGGCGGCTCGCCTGACGAGGAGATGTCGCTGGATGAGACGATGTTGGCGTTCAAGCAGCGGCTGGGCATTGCGCCGTTTCGTCTGCATGCCGCGCGTTTGAGGATCCAGCCCTCGTTGGCGACGTATCGGGAAGATTTTTTCCAAACCCTATCGGTTTCGATGTGGGCGCAGGGCGGAGAGCTGATTTACGCCGCACCGGTGGAGGACGAAGCGTTAGCCGATGGGTTGCGTCGGTTGGGCGCGGCGTTTGGTGTGGGAGTGACGTCATTCGGTCTGACGGCGGAGGCGCTGGAGGAATTGCCGCGGCCCGCGAATATTTTGAACGCGCTGCCGCGCGAAACGGAAGCGATCATGAGCCGTTTGGACATCCATCGGATCTGCGCGCCGAGTTCGCGTCCGCATCTGGATTGGACGGCCCTCGGGTCGATGCGCAACGAATCGGAGGAGGCGGAAAAACTCGTTCAGTGGTTGACCCGCTGTATCGATGGTCGCCGTGCGGAAGCCTTTAAGGACGAGTGATGAGCTGGGATTTCAAAAGCGTCGCGGTGGTCGGATCGGGAGCGATCGGACTGTATTATGGCGGCCGCTTGGCCAAGGCGGGCGAAGACGTGAAATTCCTTCTTCGTTCGGACTACGACGTGATCTCCCGGACGGGTTTGAAAGTCGAAAGTGTGCATGGCGATTTCGAATTGCCGCACGTCCAAGCCTTTCGGTCACCGGAAGAAATCGGACCGGTGGATCTGGTCATCATTGCGTGGAAAACGACTGCGAATGAAAATTTCGCGAAAGTGCTTCCGCCCTTGCTGCATTCCGAAACGCAGATTGTGACGTTGCAGAATGGCTTGGGAAACTGTGAATCGATCGCGGAGGTGACGGGGCCGCAGCTGGTGTTGGCCGGGCTTTGTTCGATCTGTCTGAACCGGATTTCTCCCGGTCTGGTGCGGCACACCGGTGGCGGACGCACGGCTTTGGGAGAATGGAAACCGGATGAGCGCGGGCGAGCGGTCGAGATTGCCAGACGTTTCAAAGCTGCGGGCATTCCGGTTGAACCGGTGCCGGATTTGGTGAAAGCGCAGTGGGAAAAGCTGGTCTGGAATATCCCGTTTAATGGATTGGCGATCGCGGAAGGCGGCGTCACGACCGATCGCCTTTTGGCATCGAGCGAAAGCGAAAATGAGGTTCGAGCGTTGATGGATGAAGTGGTTCGCGGCGGTCGCGCGCTCGGGCTGGATCTGGATGAATCGCTGATCGATTATCAGATCGATCGCACGCGGCCGATGGGCCCTTATCGTCCATCAAGCATGATCGATTTTGTGGAAGGTCGCGAAATCGAACTTGGCCCAATTTGGCAAGAACCTGCTCGGCGCGCGGAAGCCGCCGGGGTGGAAATGCCCCATCTCCGCAAGCTGATTGCTCGGATTGAGGACCGGTTGAAAACGCGTGAACCGGTTTAGGTTAGGTTACGGATGTTTTTCATGCAACTCGCCGTTCCGATAAGCGTCGATCAATTGAAGTAAAAGTTCGATCACGGAATCCAAGTCACGGCCCCGTTCGGTATCGCCGACTTTGCGCGGATAATCGTATTTGCGGAGGCGGGTGAATTTGGGGATGATATCAACTCCTTCGCGGACGGCGGTTTCCGGATCGGGGAAGGTGTGATGTTCGGCCAGGGTTTCGCCTTCGGGGCCGAGGATCAAGGTATAGCCGCGGTCTCCGTAGGCTTCGGAAAAGGCGCCGTCGATGGTGACTGCGTTGCCTCCGCGTTTCAGCGGGTTTTCTCCTTGATCGACCTTTACCGGTACGTGGCCGTTCACGAGCAATCCACCCTCGGGAACTCCCATATCTTTCGCGATCCGATCACAGAAATCAAAATCATGAATCCAGCGGAACCATGGTCCGCTGATTTCCTTATGGGTGGATTTGTCAGCGATGAGATACGTTTCCAAAGTCGCCATCCGGTCTTTCCCAAACAAAGGAGAAAGCGGGCCGGACCAGAGATAATAGAACCAATCTTTATCTTCCTCGCTGGCAGCTTCGGAACCGGCGCGGAAGGAGCGTTTCACCACTTTATTAATGGCATTAAAAAGATCGGGTCCTTGGTGTTCGCTGCCATCGATTTCAAGCGGGAGATACTTGCCATCATCATCGACCGGAAGGCAGGCGTGGAAGATCACGGCGCGATCACGGACCATTGCCATTTGTCCATGTTCCGCCATCCATCGCATTTGTTCCCATAGCCGCGGCGAAGTGATGAAACTTTCGGTAATGCGTTGCATGCACTCTTCTTCATCTTCGGTCAGTCGGTTCGGATCGCCGGGGTCGATGGTCGGAAAATTCTGATCTCGCAGCGGATAGCGGCTTCCGTTCACCTCAAGGGTGTAGTCGTTGTAATCAATTTTTAGCAGAATATTTCGATCGTCCATGTTCCACTCCGGATGGCGTTCGATGGTTTGCCCTTCGAGTTTGAACTGGATGATGGAAATCGCCTTTTGCATCTGGGCGACCAGTGTCGAGTCGCGTTTACCGGTTCGTTTCGATTTGAAACAAACGGCCGCATCGTCACCATATACTTTAAGCGCCAAGACTTCGAGCGGCTTGGTGAGCAGTCCATAACCTTCTTCGATCTGAAACATTCGCAGGTAGCGGAGGGAAATTCGGAGCACGGTGGCAATCAGCGCGCGTTGACCGAGGCAGGCACCCATCCAGATGACGTCATGATTTCCCCACACCAGTGAAACGTTCGGCTGATGCATCAGATAATCGATGACCCGATCGATGCGCGGTCCGCGGTCACCGAGGTCACCGGCGACGATCAATTCTTCGACAGTTAAATTTCGGATGAACCGCGAGGCGCTGCGGATGAGATCGAAATCGAGATCGAGGTGGATGATTTCGCGAAGCTGCACATCGATCATTGCCGGGTCGTGACCGCCAGCGGGGTAGTTCAGCATCGCTTCGAAAAGCTCGCGCTGTTCTTTCGGTGCAAGCGCTTTGACCTCCTTGCGCCGGCGATTCCGAATCAACGCGCGGATGACGGTGAATTGTCGTTCCAGAGCGAGTTTTACCCACTCATGACGTTTTTCGATATCAGCGATCAGCTCGTCCTTTTTCAGCCGGATCACTTCGGCAGGATAATAAAGGACGTTCATGAAATCCTGCATCTCATTGGCGGACATGTGTTCGCCGAAGATATTTTCGACCAGTGGGCGCAGGCGACCGCTGGCATTGTTGATCACATGCCGGAGTTTCTGGTTCTCGCCATGGATGTCGGAAATGACGTGGATCACGCCCTTTGGCAATTCCTTGGTCGCTCGCAGAGCGGCAACTTCCGAAGCGGCGGAGGAAATGGTCGGGTGACGTTCGGCGAGAATTCGGAGGGCGGGATGAGGCATGGCGACACGCGGATTTTGGGGCAAAACCGGGGGTGCGGCAAGGCTGTCGTTTGCCGGAGATCGCGTGGATCCGCCGGTTTTGTCCCGAAATGTTCCGCTGTTGCGAATCAAGCTGAACCCGCCAGCCAGATCCTCGCTTGGTCGAGTTCGCCCGAGGTCAGTTGGTGACCGGTTTGAATCGGGTGAAAACTGACATCGGCTCCGGCGTCGCTCAGCATTTTTGACAAGCGGCGGGCGTTTTCGATTGGCAGAATCGGATCGCTGAGGCCGCTGGCAAGGAACACCTTCCGACCGGTGAGCACGGGCGCGGTTTCAGGAACTAAAGGAACCATCGCACGAAGAAGCACCGCTTTTTCAAGAATTTCGGGACGCAGCAGCATCAAGCTGGCGGCGATGTTGGCACCGTTTGAGTAACCGACCGCCGTGATTTTTTGTTGGGAAAAGCCATAATGATCGGCGGCTGCCAAAACGAAATCCGCGAGTTCGTGCGTTCGTTGGATGAGGTCCTTTTCATCAAAAACGCCCTCTGCCAAACGTCGGAAAAACCGCGGCATGCCGTTTTCCAGAATTTTCCCGCGAGGGCTCAGGAGATTCGCCGTCGGTGCGAGAGAGCGGCCGAGTTCGATCAGATCGTTCTCATTTCCACCGGTTCCGTGAAGGAGCAGAAGCGTTTCTGAATGTTGGATTTCGCCCGAAGAGGCGGGAAGAAAGCGGTGAACCAAATTCAGTGGGGATGAAAAGGGATCATTCATGAGCTGAACCGGTTGAAGGTTGATAGAACAAAGGTCGGATATTCTTTTCGATTTTTTCACGATGAGGCTCCAGGAAGGGAGGAAGCGCCAAGGTTTCACCCAGATGAGCTGGATCCTCACCATCTGCGGCGAATCCGGGCCCGTCGGTCGCGATTTCGAAAAGAATGCCTCCGGGGATACGGAAATACAGCGACTGGAAATAGTGCCGCTCGACCTGTCCGGAGGTGCGATATCCATGGCTTTCAAGATGCTTTTGCCATGCCCGAAGTTCCGCGTCATCGCGCACACGCCATGCGACGTGATGGACGCCACCCGCACCGTCGTTTCCGCGATAGTTCGACTCGTAGAGTCTCAGTTGGGCACCGGTTCCGCCGGGACCGGTTTCGAACCATGCCTTGTCATCCGCATGCTGCGAAAAGCCGAGCACGTCTGTTAGAAAGCGGGAGGTTTCGGATCGATCGGGGACCATCAAACTCACCGATCCGAGTCCGACGATGGCGGCGCTGAGAGGCACCGGGCTGCCGTGCCATGGAAAGGTTTCGGTGGCCGAGTTCTGATCGGCAATCAAACGCAGGCGTTGGCCTTCGAAATCCTGGAAGGCGAGCGTCGGGCGGTTCGCGATGATTTCAATACCGGTATGGCGGACTTTTTGTTGATCAAACCAGTTCACCCAGTGTTTCAGCGATACTTCGCCGCCAAGCACCCGCAGGCCGGTTTCGCTGACCGCGCCAGCGCCCATCCGCGCGGGGCGGATTTGTGCCCAATCAAAAAACGTCAGATCCGAGCCAGCGCTGCCGATCGCGTCCGCGTAAAACAAATGATACGCGGAGACATCGTCCTGATTGACGGTTTTTTTCACCAAGCGCATGCCAAGCGTCTGGGTATAAAAATCGAGATTCGCCTGGGCTTGGGCGGTGATCGCGGTGACGTGATGAAGTCCGTGAAGAACGGGTCGGGTGGTTGTCATGCGCAGAAGATGCACGAATTTGCGAGGACTGGGTAATGCCGAGATGTTGGGCTGAGCCTGCTCAAAGGGCATCGCCCGATTGCAGATTCACCCGAAGTTCAAAAAGATCGCGGCGGCGATCCATCAAGGGCGTGACCGATCCCGCTTCGCGGCTGCGATAAAGGTCGGTGATGTCGAGATCCGTAACGAGCATCGTTTCCACGTTCGGATCGGCTTCGGCCTGGATGCCATCCCGCGCGAATTCGAAATCCGAGGGAGTGAAGACAGCGGCGCGACCGTAATGGATGTCCATCGCCGGCACGTCGGGAAGATTGCCAACGACGCCGGTGGTGACGACATAGATTTGATTTTCAATCGCCCGAGCTGCCGCGCAAATGGAAACCCGGAGATATCCTTGCCGATTGTCCGTGCAATAGGGGACAAATAATATCTCCACTCCTTGTTCGGCTAAATAGCGCGCGGCTTCCGGGAACTCGACATCATAACAAATCAGAATGCCAATTTTGGCTTTCGGGGTTTGGATGACAAGAAGTGAGCGTCCGCCGGTGATGCCCCACCAGGTTTTTTCCGAAGGTGTGATGTGCAATTTCGGCTGCGAAACGAAGCTGCCATCCGGGCGGAAAAGCATGGCTTCGTTTTGTAACGAACCATCTTCCTGGAGGACCGGATGGGACCCGGCGATGAGGTGAAGTCCTTGCTCGCGAGCGAGGGTCGACATCAAATCGCGGAACTTCGGAGTGAGTTCGGCCAAGCGGCGGATGCCTTCGCGTGAACCGGTTGGCTCCATGGCGGACAAAAGCTGCACGGAGAAAAACTCGGGAAACAACACATAGTCCGCGCCGTAATCTTCTCCTGCCGTCTCGACGAAATATCGCACTTGAGCGGCGAATTCGTCGAAGTGGTCGACTTTTCGCATCGAGTATTGGACGCAGGCGACCCGGACTTTTCGATCCTCGCCTTCCGGCGGTTGGCGGTAGTGAGGATTGAGCCATTCGATGAGCGTCGCGTAGTTGCGGCTGCGCGGATCACGGATGTAATTGGCCATGACATCCCGGACGACAAATCCTTCGCTGAGTTGGAAACCCATCACCGGATCGCGGATGATTCCATCCTGGACGGCGTGAACATATTCTTCGGGAGTGTATTGGGAAGCATACTGCTCATAGGCCCAAAGCCGTCCGCCCGCGAGGATACGACGGAGATTCAGGTGTTTGCATAAATCTCGCCGGATTTGATATAAGATGGCACCGATGCCTTGGCGGCGGCAATTGGGATCGACGTAAATTTCCGCGCCGTAGAGCGTGTCTCCTTTTGGATCGTGATTGTAGAAATAACCGTCGTCGGTGATGCCATAATACGTGTGATGCCGCAATGGGTCGCGGCCCATCGTGACAATCAGGCTGGAAGACACCCCGATGATCCGGCCATCGCGCTCGATGACGATTTGTCCTTCTTCAAAAACTTTCAGGTGGGAAAGCAACTGGTCTTCACCCCAGGCCTCGTCCGTGCCCATACTTGGCGGGAAGCAACTCCGGTGAAGCTCGATCATCGCAGGGATGTCATCGATTTTCGGGTGTCTTGCGATGAGGTCGCCTGCGGGATGCGGAATGTGTTGTGGTTTCAAGGGAAAATAGGGATAAGTCGCAATAGACGACCCTTTCCACATCCTTGAGTGGGTGACAAACTCTAAAACGCGTCAATCGGTCGCCAAGGCGTTTTGACCGGTAAATTTTGATGCTTTCAACAGGGGGTGTGATTGGATGAAAGTTTGTTGAAAATCCAAATCATCCGATCATGAGTGCTTTTTTGACTGTTTCTCCGACGACCGATCCCAGTTTGATTCTCGACCTTCGCGACCGGCAATATGCGAGTGAACTGATGGCCGCCGCAGTTTTGCATTTTGATTTTTTCTCGTGGCTGGATCGTTCGTCGGGAAGAAGTCTGGAGGAGATTTCGCAAGAGCTCGGATGGGTGGCCAGGCCGTTGGATGTGCTGCTGACGCTTTGCCGGAGTTATGGATTTGTTTTCTGCGACGGAACCGGTGGATTGCATCTCACGGCGATGGGAAGGGAATATTTGACCAAGGATTCGCCGTGGTTTCTGGGGGCCTATTTTTCTCCACTGCGGGATTCGCCGATCGTCAGAGGATTTGTTGACGTTCTGAAAACCGGTAAGCCGGGGAACTGGCAGGCAAAAAACGGGGCGAAAGATTGGCACGAATCGATGTTGGATCCGGACTTTGCCAAGGAGTTCACAGCGTTGATGAATTGCCGGGGATTCATTTTCGGACAGGCGCTGGCGAAGGCTCTGAAATCGCTGCTGGGCGATCGTACACACCTGTTGGACATCGGCGGCGGGTCGGGGATTTATTCGGCAACTCTGGTCGCCGCCCACCCTCAGCTTTCCGCGACGGTGCTGGAACAACCACCGGTTGACGGAATCACCCGCAAAGAGATCGCCCGGCACGGTCTGGAGTCGCGTGTCGAGGTGTTGACGGCAGACATGTTCGTTGGGACGTGGCCGCAATCAGGCATCGTCCTGCTTTCGAATGTGTTGCATGACTGGGACGTTCCTCAGGTCCGGGAACTTTTGCAGAAAGCTTATGGATCTTTGGAAAGCGGGGGGCTGCTGGTCATTCATGATGCTTTCATCCACGATGACAAACGGGGACCGGTCGCAGTGGCGGAATATTCCGCACTGTTGATGAACATCACCCAGGGGAAATGCTACAGCCCTGCGGAGTATGGTCAGTGGTTGGACGAAATCGGTTTCGAAACCGGTTCCTATCACGACACGATCGGGCACCGCGGATTCCTCACCGCGGTGAAGCGGTGAGGATTTTCAGACGGGATCAGATTTCAGCGAGAATGTGATTGAACGTCTCGCTCGGACGGAGGGCGGCGTTTGCCTTGGCTTCGTCGGGCTGGTAGTAGCCGCCGATGTCGACCGGTTTGCCTTGGACGACGAGCAATTCATCGACGATTTGTGTTTCGTTGCTCGCGAGCTTTTCGGCGACCGGTTTGAAGATCGCTTTCAGTTCGGCGTCTTTGTCCTGAGCGGCGAGCGCCTGGGCCCAGTAGAGCGCGAGGTAGAAATGCGAGCCTCGGTTGTCGATCGTGCCGAGTTTGCGACCCGGCGAGCGGTCGAATTCGAGAAACTTGCCGGTGGCTTGATCGAGCGTATCGGCGAGCACCTTGGCTTTCGGCAGGCTGAACACTTCGCTGATCTGTTCAAACGATGGCGCGAGCGCGAAAAACTCGCCGAGTGAGTCCCAGCGGAGGTAATTTTCCTGGGTGAATTGTTCGACGTGTTTTGGGGCCGAACCGCCAGCACCGGTTTCGAAAAGGCCGCCGCCATTCATCAGAGGAACGATCGAGAGCATTTTGGCCGAAGTGCCGACTTCAAGGATGGGGAAAAGGTCGGTGTTGTAGTCGCGAAGGACGTTGCCGGTGACGGAAATCGTGTCCTTGCCTTCGACGATGCGTTCGAGGGAAAGCGTGCAGGCTTCCGCTGGCGGCAGGATCTGGATATCCAAGCCGGTGGTGTCGTGATCCTTGAGATATTTTTCGACCTTGGCGATGATTTGAGCATCGTGCGCGCGGTTTTTATCGAGCCAGAAAATGGCAGGATCGCCGGAAGCTCGGGCGCGTTTCACGGCGAGCTTCACCCAGTCTTGCACGGGCGCATCCTTCGTTTGGCAAGCGCGCCAGATGTCGCCTTCTTCCACTTCGTGGGAAATCAGAACTTTGCCGGTGGAGTCGATGACATTGACGGTGCCGCGGCCTGGGATTTCGAACGTTTTATTGTGGGAGCCGTATTCCTCGGCGGCTTGGGCCATCAGGCCGACGTTGGAGACGGAACCCATGGTCTTCGGATCGAGGGCTCCGTGGACTCGGCAAAAATCGATCACCGATTGATAAATGCCGGCGTAGGAGCTGTCTGGGATCACCGCCAGGGTGTCGGCGGTTTTGCCTGCCGCGTTCCACATTTTCCCGCCAGCGCGGATCATCGCGGGCATGGACGCGTCAACGATCACGTCAGACGGGACGTGAAGGTTGGTGATGCCTTTGTCGCTGTTGACCATCGCGAGTTCCGGGCCATTTGCGTAGGCGGCCTGGATGCCCGCTTCGATCGCCGCTTTTTGATCCGCAGGAAGTTTTTCGATTTTCGAAATGAGATCGCCGAAACCGTTGCGGAAGTTGACGCCGAGTTCGGTGAGAGTGCCCGCGTGTTTGGCGATGAGATCCAGGAAGAAAATTTCCACGGCGTGGCCGAAAATGATCGGGTCGGAAACTTTCATCATCGTCGCTTTCATGTGAAGCGAGAAGAGGACCCCGTCTTTTTTTGCTCTGGCGATCTGATCCGCCAGGAAGTTGAGAAGCGCGGCTTTGCTGAGGAAGGTTCCATCGAGAATTTCACCGGCTTTCAGCGGAATCGATTCTTTTAAAACTTTCGTGGTCCCGTCCGCACCCACGTATTCGATTTTCACATCGGTCGCCTCCGCGACGGTGACGGATTTTTCGTTGGAGAAAAAGTCGCCGTTGCCGTCCATGCTGGCGACGTTGGTTTTGGAATCGGTGGACCAGGAGCCCATCGAGTGCGGGTGCTTTTTCGCGTAATCCTTCACCGCCTTCGGGGCGCGGCGATCAGAGTTTCCTTCGCGAAGGACCGGATTGACCGCGCTGCCCATGACTTTCGCGTAGCGGGCCTTGATGTCCTTTTCCTCGTCCGTGGTGGGATTCTCGGGAAGGTTAGGGAGCTTGTAGCCTTTTGATTGCAATTCGGCGATGGCTTCCTTGAGTTGCGGAACCGAGGCGGAAATGTTCGGCAACTTGATGATGTTCGCTTCCGGTTTCAGCGTTAATGCGCCGAGCTCGGACAGGGCGTCGCCAATTTTCTGATCTTCGGTGAGGAAATCGCCGAAATTCGCGATGATCCGGCCTGCCAGGGAGATGTCCCGCGTTTCAACCGTGATGCCGGAATGCTTCGTAAAAGCCTGGACAATCGGGAGGAAAGAATAAGTGGCGAGCGCGGGGGCTTCGTCGGTCTTGGTGTAAATGATGGTAGGGGCCGATGACATGACTTTTACGGAGTGAAAAATGACTGCTGGGGTTTAGTGCATTGGCTCCGCAGGGTCAAAACCAATTGCTTGGCCGAAGCGTCTTCCGCCGAGGAAAACGACCGGTTTACAACAACTCAGAAACGATTGTGAATAACTTGGGAAAAACCTGTTTTTAGATCGTTCTTCCCGATCCGTTTGTAATCAGAAGGTGACGGAAATGTCATCGACCGGCCGAGGCTGATTCGTCCCAATGGAGCGGCGGTAAAAATCTATTCACCAAACGCGATGTTCCATAAAACGATGTTTGGTGTTGTAAGGCCCATACGATCAGTGGATTAAAAATCTATTCCGAATCTGCTCACGATTATTCTCAAGTTATTCACAAAAATTTCGTTCGGCGTTAGGCGGATTTTGCCGATTTGCGTTTTCCTTTGTTCTAAACGGCTCGGAGTCGAGAGATGAAAAATGTTTCGGATTTCCGATGTGAATAACTTGGGAAAAACCCGTGAATGAGCAAATGATTCGACCTGATCGCACGCGGATCGGCACCGGATGGAAATCGTCCGGCGAAAGGAAGTTTTTTGTTCGCGAAGCGGCGGCAGGGCGAAATCCGGACAGGCCGGTGATTCCTTCAAAAATGGAGGGTGGGCGAGGATCCACTCGGACCGTTCGCGCCACCCTCGTTTTCCCTCTCCTGTCTGGAGAATGTTTGTCGTTTACGCGTCGAGTCGGAGGGCGGCTTTTTGCGCGGCGGTTTTGGCGACACCTTTGGTTTCGGCCGGTTTGGCATCGTCCGAGTGGGTGAGGCGCATGCCGACCGGTTTGGAAACGCCAAACTCTTCCATCGTCACGCCATACATCACGTCGGCGCGGGCCATCGTCCGTTTCGAGTGGGTGACGATGATGAATTGGGAGCGGTCGATAAACCGGTCGAGCACTTTCACAAACCGGTTGATATTCGATTCGTCGAGCGGGGCGTCGAGCTCATCGAGCACGCAGAATGGGCTCGGCTTGATCATGTAGATCGAGAAAAGCAGGGCGACGGCGGTCATCGAACGTTCGCCACCGGACAGTAGCGTGATCGATTGCAGTTTTTTCCCTGGCGGTTTGGCGATCACTTCGATTCCGGACTCGAGCGGGTCTTCTTCGTTGAGCAGCATGAGGTCGGCTTCGCCTTTTTCGCCGAAGAGCTCTTTGAACATCTCGCGGAAGTTGATTTTGACCTGCGCAAACGTTTCGGTGAACAGCCGCTGCGTTTCGAGATTGATGCGCTCAATGACTTCCAGCAGCTCGGCTTTGGAGGTGACCAGATCGTCGTGCTGATTGCGGAGGAAATTGTAGCGCTCTTCGAGTTCCTCGAATTCTTCGATCGCATCGAGGTTGACCGGTCCCATGGCGTCGAGACGGCGTTTGATATCGGAAACGATGGATTCCACAAAATCCCAATCCGGTTCACCGGTCATTTCGCCCGGCAGATCCGGAGCGTCGTCCTTACCGGTTCCGTCGACGACCACGGTCGGCATTTCGTCCGGGTCCTCGCCCGCGTCGTCGCTGCCGACGATCGTTTGGCGACCGCCGCGAGTCTGGAGGGCTTTTTGCGAGGCGATGCTGGTGAGCAGCGCGTGGGCGTCCGGTTCGAATTTCGAGAGGTCGACCTGGTGGCGTTCGAGAATCGTCGTCGTCAGACTTTCCAGGCGGAGGTCGAGTTTGGTGGCGGCGACTTCTTCCCGGCCTTTTTGTTCGTTGACTCGTGAATGTTCGCGGCGGAGCTCGGCGAGAGCGGTTTCTGCGGTTTCAATGGTTTCCATCAGTTCCGCCCGGCCGGCCGCGCGGTTTTCGATTTCGACCTGGAGATCTTCCACTTCGCAGCGGTGCGTTTCACACTCCTCGGCGAGGCGGGAGTTTTCACCGATCGCGGCTTCGATCCGTTGGTCGAACGAGGAAATTTCCGTTTCGCGGCGGATGGCGATTTCGCGCAGTTCGGAAAGGCGAGCCTCCATCGGTTTTTGCTGCTCTTCAGCCGATTGTTTCGACCGGCGTTCCACCGCTAATTCGGTGCGCAGGCTGTTGAGCTCTTCGGTGATTTCCTGTTCACGGCGGACGACGGCGTCCGACTCGGACTGGAGACGGCGGCTTTCGGTTTCCAAGGCTTCCAGGCGATCGCGGCTGGAGGCGAGTTCGCTTTCCAGGTGCTCGCGGCTTTCCGCAGCGGCGCGTTCCCGGTTTTCGAGTTCGCCGCGTTCCCAGCGGACGTTTTCGATTTTGGTTTCGAAATTTTCCACTTCCCGCGAGGCCAAGCTGAGTTGGCCTTGGAGGGTCGAAAGGTCGACTTTTTGGCGCTGCAGGCGCTCGCGGGAAACTTCGACTTCTTCGCGAAGTTGTTCGAGGCGTGCCTCCAGTTCGCTGACCCGATTGCGGGCGGCTTCATCGGCAGCCGTGAGTTCGGCGACTTCGGCGTCGAGGGCGCGGACTTCGTTTTGTCTTTCGAGAACCGAGGTGCTGCCTTCCGCTGCGATGCCGCCGCGGATCGTGCCTTCTCCGCCAAGAATTTCTCCGGAAAGTGTGGCAAATGTGACCCCGGGCAGGGAAGGGCGGAGGCGCAAACCGGTCGCGAGATCCGGAACGATCAGCACTTTTTCCAAGAGCATCTCGATGACTGCGGAAACGCGTTTGTCCGACTTCACCCGGTCGAGCGCCCAGGCGATGGATCCATCGGGTTTCGTCTCGATTTGGGTTCCGCGGGCGTGGCCGACGAACGACTCTGGCAGCACGGCGGCGAGACCGAGCTTTTGTTCGGTCAGGCGCTGGATGATCGCTTCGGCGATGGCTTGGTCTTGGACGAGTACCGCTTGGAGATTTCCGCCGAGGGCAGCTTCGATCGCGCGGGCGCAGGAATTTTCCGCTTCGATGAATGACGCGAGCACTCCGTGGACGCCCGGTTTGAAGACCTCCGGTTGGCCAAGGCCTTTGAGAACGTTTTGCGTTCCCTTTTCAAAACCGGCACCGCTTTCGACAAGTTGGCGGACGGCGTCGAGACGCGCGGAGCGTTGAGCGAGTGCTTTGTTCGAAGCGACTGCGGCAGTGCGTGCGGCATCGAGGTCGCCGCGGGTGTGTTGGTAGGTTCGCTCTGCGAACTGGAAGGCTTCTTCCAATTCACCGAGCATCGAACCGGTTTCCTCGACTTCACGGGAAATGTTCAGTTGCGCCGCGCGGGATTCTTCGAGCTCGAAGGTCAGTCGTTGTTCTTCCTCGGCGAGCTGGCGCGACCGCTCGCGGTTTCCTTCGAGTTGGGCGAGCGCGCTTTCGATTTTCGCCTGCATCGAGGCGATGATCGTCTGCGTCCGGTTTGCTTCGCCGCGCGTTTCGCGAAGGGCGGCTTCGATGCGTTCGCGTTCGTCGCGAGTCGAGCGGGTCCGGTTTTCTTGTTCGGCGAGTTGGATTTCCTGTTCGGCGATGCGGCGGCTGAGTTGATCGAGAGCTTCGTTCGCTGCGATGAAGTCGAATTCCTGCTTCGCCAGTTTTTCCCGGGTCGCTTCGATGTCTTCGTGGTTTTGGCGAATCCGCGATTCGAGTTCGGCGCGGCGCTCGTCGTTGAACGCCATCCGACCGGTCGCAGAATTCAGCGCATTGCGGTGTTCGTTCAGCCGGTGGCGCAGTTCGGCCAGTTCGCTTTCAAAAATGCGGGCGGCGGCGCGAGCTTCGGCAACGGCTTCTTCTTTCGCGGGAAGTTGCATTTCCAGTTCGGTATCGCGAACTTCGAGGCCACGGATCGACACATTCAGCTCATCGCGCTCTGCCGTGAGTTCGACAAATTTGCGATGGCCCAGATGGGTGTCGAGCACACGGGTGTCGGCGGCGAGTGCTTGATACCGACGCGCCTTCGCGACCTGGCGTCGGAGAGAATTCATCCGGCGTTCCTGTTCGGCCAAGACGTCGGAAACGCGGAGCAGGTTCGCTTCGGTGTATTCGAGTTTGCGGAGCGCTTCTTTTTTCTCGCGTTTGAATTTAGTGATGCCCGCGGCTTCCTCAAAGACCGCGCGGCGTTCCTCCGGTTTCGATGAGAGGATTTGGTCGATCTGACCTTGCGCCATGATCGAATACGCGGTCCGCCCGATGCCGGTATCCATCAGCATGTCATGGATGTCCTTCAATCGGCAAAGGGTGTTGTTGATCCGGTATTCGGACCGTCCGTCGCGAAAGACCCGCCGGGTGATCGCCACTTCGTTGAAATCCACTTTCAGCGGTCCTTCGCAATCGGCCATCGTCAGCGTGACTTCCGCCATGCCGAGGGGTTTGCGCTTTTCGGTGCCGTTAAAGATGACGTCGGCCATTTCACCGCCGCGCAGAGCTTTTGCGGACGTTTCACCGAGCACCCAGCGAATCGCGTCGACCACGTTCGATTTTCCGCAACCGTTTGGTCCGACGATGCCTGTGACGCCTTGCGCGAATTCGAACACGGTTTTGTCCGCGAACGACTTGAAGCCGTGGATTTCAAGAGTTTTAAGATACATTCAGACAGGATCGGTTGGAGGTTCGGCCCGAGAGGGAAGTGGGCAATGCGGAGGCTACTCGCGTTTCTGCTGCCTCGCAACGATGGAAGAAATTTTGCTCAATATAAAGTATCCAGGATGCGATTGCGATACTAGATGTGGTGTGATCGAGTAGTTTAGCTTTCTGAAGTAAATTGCGAGCGGACGGTTTTAAGAGCGCCCAGTGGCTGAATCCTCTGCTGCGCAGAAGTGGGTATCATTGGGAATTTGATGAAATTTTTGGAGCGAATGCCCTTGCTTTCAAGCGGTTGTTTCGAAAGGATTGCTCGCTTATTTCCCGCGATCCATCGGAATGTCCCGCACTGTGAAATTTCGCCATTTAATTCCCGCAGCGATCGCGCTGTTGGTGATTGTTTATGGGGTTGCCACCTCTGCGGTGAACACTCGGGAAAATTTAAAAGACGCCCGTTTGGCCGCGCACAGCGGGGATGTTTTGGTGGCGATTCAAGATTTGCTGTCGGCAATGCAGGATCTAAAAACCGAGTTACGGGGCTTTTTGCTCACGGGTTCGGAGAGTTATCTGTCGAGCTACGAATCAAATTTGAAGCGGGTCGACGAGCAGTTCGCCATCCTTTCCGGGCTCACGAAAAACAACGCGTTTCATCAGGAGATCTTGGCGAAGGCGAAGGGCATTGTAGCCGATGAGCGGGAAATTTTATCCGGCATGATTGAGGTGCGCCGCGAAGAGGGATTGGAATCGAGCTTGGCGGCATTTGACAGTGGCAGGGCTCGAATGGACGAATTCCGCCTGCTGATCGGGGAAATGCGCGTTGAAGAGCTGAAGCGGCTGGGCAATCTCCGTGGGAAGCTCGAAAATACCCTGCGTGAGACGAATTTCACGGTCAGTTGGACCGGGATCGTCGCGATTGCCGCGGGGGCTTCTGGCACGATATTGCTCTACTTTTTCCTGGTTGGAAAAAATCGCGAGGAGCGGCTGGAGTCCGAAAAATCCCGCGCTCAAGAGGCCGATCAGGCGAAGAGTGATTTCCTCGCAATGATGAGTCACGAAATCCGAACCCCCATGAATGCGATTCTGGGCTTTGGGGAAATGCTTCACGATAGCGTGAAGAGTCCTCAGGAAAAACATTTCGTGGATGCCATTCTTTCCAGCGGAAACGCCTTGCTCACCCTGATCAACGACATCCTCGATCTTTCAAAAATCGAAGCCGGTAAGCTGGATTTCCACACGGAGAATGTCGAGATGGTCCGTTTCGCGGAAAATCTGGAAACGTTGTTTTCCTACCGCGCTTCGCAAAAGGGCCTCGACTACGTGATTCGGGTCGATCCGTCGGTTCCTGAAGTTCTTTCCTTTGACGCCCTGCGTTTGCGTCAGGTGTTGGTAAATTTGATTGGAAATGGAATCAAGTTCAGCCGGGAAGGGGCCGTCCGCGTCACCATTCAGGCGGATCCGGTGGACGACGAGGATCGAGTGAAATTGCACATTGCGGTCGAGGACACGGGGGTGGGAATTTCAGAGGATCAGATGGAAGCGATTTTCCGGCCTTTTTATCAGGTCGATTCGCTGAACGGGCGGCACTTCCAAGGGACCGGTTTGGGTTTGAGCATCAGCCGACGGTTGATGGATGCGATGAATGGGAAAATTTTTGTTCAAAGCAAGTTGGGTGTGGGCTCGGTCTTCAAAGTCGAAATTCCGACGCACCTCGGTCACCGGTCGGGCAATGATCGCCCCGAAGGTGAGGGGACCGCCCATCAGCCGATTGAATTCACCCGGTTGGCTCGCGCGAAGATCGTGATCGCCGATGACATTCCGATCAACCGTGATCTGATCAAGAGCTACATCGGCGGGGGACATCACCAGATTTACGAGGCGGAAAATGGAGAAGACGTCCTGAATCTCACGAAGACGTTTTTCCCCGATCTGGTTCTCATGGATATCCGGATCACGGGCCTCGCTGGACAGGAGGTTCTGGAAAAATTGCGCTCCGACGAAGCGACTGCAAAAATCCCTCTGATCGCCGTCACCGCTTTCCCCCTGTCAAACCGGGAAGAAGCGCTGAGAAACCTTTTCGACAGCTATGTCAGCAAACCGGTGAGCCGGGCGAGTCTCTTCGCCGAACTCGCGAAATTTCTCCCTGTGGAGACCTCGGCAGAAACGTCCAATCCTTCCCCGGATTCTTCGACCGTGCCCGAACGTCGTGATTGGTCGGAGCTTTTCCAAACTCTCGAAACCCTGAAAAACGAAGTTTGGCCTGGCTTGGTCAAACTGGTTCCCGCTCAAGCCACTCTCAAATTCTCCGTAAATTTATACGAGCTTTCCGTCCATCATCGCTGTCCCGACCTTGGGAATTATGCCACTCTTTTGATGAAATCCGCAGAAATGATGGATTTTCAAGAATCCGGTCGTTTATTGGCGGCTTTTCCCGACATCCTCACCAAAATCGCACAGCCCGATGCTTGATCGCCTTCCAGTCACCGCAACCCCTGCGCTCATCCTCGTGGTGGATGATGAGCCGAGAAATATCCAGGTCATCGCCTCGTTATTGATCAAGGAGGGCCACGAGGTGATCGCGGCGACGGATGGCGAGCAGGCACTCGAAAAACTGCGATCATCGAAACCGGATCTGATTCTACTCGATGTGATGATGCCTGGAATGACCGGCTTCGAAATGCGCCGTATTCTTCGAGATATTCCGGAGTTATGTGAAATCCCGGTGATCTTTCTTTCTGCGGCGACCGATAAAAGTTTTATCATCGAAGGATTTGAAACCGGTGCGGTCGATTATATCACCAAACCTTTCCACGGTCCTGAGCTTCTTTCCCGCGTTGCTCTTCACGTGAATCTCCAACGCACCCGGCAGCGGATGAATGATCTGGTTCAGGAAAAAAACCGGTTACTGGAAATTGTCGCGCACGATCTGAAGAACCCGCTCAGTGGCATTCGGTTCGCCGCAATGATTCTCGCGGAGAAAAGCGATCATCAAAAACATATCCAGGACTCGCTGGTTGAAAATATCTGCCAATCGACCGAGCGCGCGTTTGAGATCGTCCAGACCTTGCTGGAGACACGTGGCCTGGACGAAATGAAAGCGACGATCCATCTGGAGGAAATTTGCTTAAGCGAGCAGGCGCGAGAAGCGCTTCGCCGCTTTGAGCAGCATCGGAAAGCGAAAGACATCGCGGTGGAAATCAACGCTGGTGAGGGATCGCTCCGTGTTTTAGGTGAGCGCCGCGCTTTGTTATGCTGTTTGGAAAATCTCATTTCCAACGCCATCAAATTTTCGCCCAGCGGTTCAAAAATCGCCATCGAACTCACCTCGGAAAAAACCGACGGAGTTTTTCGAATCGAAGATTGTGGCCCGGGTGTGAGAGATGACGAAGTGGAATTGCTCTTCCAAAAATTCTCCCGATTGAGCGCACGACCGACCGCCGGGGAGGCGTCGACCGGATTGGGACTCCATATCGTTCGCGAGCTTTTGCATGCGATGGACGGCACGGTGACTTATGCCGAGAGTCGCTATGGCGGCGCGTGTTTTATGGTGAAACTTCCGCTTGCCCAGCGCTGACTCACGCCTTTCGGGTCGACGCCCGCTCGACCAATTCGCCCAACAGGCAAATTTCGCTGACTGGGCGATCCGGTTCGTTGATGCGTTTTAACAAAAGCTCCGCAACGGTCTGGCCGATGGTTGAAGCAGGCTGGCGAATGACGGTTACCGGTGGGTCGACAAAGCTCGCCCAGGAAGGATCATCGAAACAAACAAATCCCATTTCCTGAGGAATCAAAATGCCACGTTGCCGTAGCGCTTTGTAAGCACCGGTCGCCAGCAAAGCGCTGCTGCAAAGTACGGCGTCCACCGTAGAATGTTTGCTAAGAATTTCTCCGATCAGCCTTTCTCCTTCCGCCTCGAAAGCATTTGCCTGATAGATTCCCACCAACCGGTCGGGATGTTTTTCAAATGCGGCCTGAAATCCTTTGAGCCGTTCCGCAGCAGTGTAACTCCGGGCGCCGAAAATCCCGGCAATGTTCCGATAACCGCCGTCCAACAACGCACTCGCCAATTTGAACGCAGCTTCAAAATTATCGATCACCACCGAATCGATGCCCGAGTCCGGAATCTTGCGATCGAAGAGCACCATCGGCGGAGAATGTTTTTTATATTTCCCCACATTTTTAAAACCGGCACGTGTCGGAGACAATAAAATCCCGGCGACTTTTTCCTCGGCCATCAATTCCATGTAGTTTTCTTCCTTTTTCGGATCCTCGTCGGTATTGCAAATCAGCACGCTGTATCCATGGCGAAAGGCGACGTTTTCCACCGCACGGCTGATTTCGCTAAAAAATGGATTTCGGATATCGGAAAGAATCAGCCCGATCACCCGTGAACTTTTCGCTCGAAGGCTTCTTGCAACACGGTTTGGCCGATAGCCAAGGGCTTCGACCGCCGCTTCCACTTTTGCACGAGCGTCTTCGCTGATGTATCCTTTTCCCGAAAGAACCCGGGAAACCGTGGCAGTGGAGCAGCCCGCTTTGGCCGCGACGTCTTTGATGGAAAATGGCATGTTTCGTAAACGTTTACAGATAAAATCTGCGAAGAACGAGGAGGGTTTCAGCGAAATATTCACCGAAGAACATTGATATTGCTAGAAGAAAACCAATTTTTGCCGATTCAAAATAAAATTTGCTCAAAAGATCGTTGACGCGGAATATGTAAACGATTACACATAATTTCACGAGCGTTACCCAGCACGTCTCAAAACCCCAAACCCACCTGATCCATGTTAGTGATGACTGCGCGAGATATCCGTCTCGGAATCGATATCGCTTCGAAAGAAGCAGCGATCCGGGCCGTTGGAGAAATTCTGATCTCCAGCGATTCGATCGAACCGGAATATGTCGAGAGCATGCTCGCCCGAGAAAAAACGGCGACGACTTATCTCGGCAACGGTTTGGCGATCCCCCACGGACGCCCCCAAGACGCGGCTCGCATCAAGCAAACGCGGGTGGCGGTTTTACAAATCCCAAAAGGGGTGGAGTGGCAGAACGGAAAGATCGCACATCTGGTTTTTGGGATCGCTGCGAAATCAGATGAACATATTGGGTTGCTGCGCCGCCTGACCGGTATTGTGGGAGACGCGGAGTTAGCTTGGAAATTGGCGAACACAACCGATCCTGAAGAGATTCTAACAGCGGTCGCGACATCCGTCGACGCGAGTGAGCCGGGCATGGAAGAGGACACCGATTTCATCGGAAGTGAAGCTGAGATCGTGTTTTCCAATCCGCGCGGTTTTCACCTTCGTCCTGCCGGGAAATTCGCTCGGGCCGTTCAGGCGTATCCGGGAAAAGTGACGCTGGTGGTGAAAAGCCGGGAAGTGGAAGCGGACAGCCCGTCACGCATTCTCAATTTGGGCATCGCCGCGGGCGACACGATCCGAGTGCGGGTGAGGGGCGAAGATGAAACCGACACACTTTCCGCGCTGGCGGCACTGCTTGAAGAGATCAACAACGAGCCGCAGGAAGAGGAAGTGGGTGCGGTGATTCCTGCGCAATGGAGCCCTGAAGAAGATCCATCCCACCGGAAAATTTCCCTTCAAGGAACCATGGCGGCTCCGGGACTCGCGGTTGCTCCTACGTGGAAATGGGTGCCGATTGAACTCGGTGATCGCAAGCGCGCGGTCGGGGATCAAGCCGCAGAAATCGCTTCGCTGCGAAACGCGATCTCGACGGCCCGCAAACAACTCATGGCCCTCACCGAAGGGAAAAATATCAATCCCGTGCAACGTGGTCTTTTTGAAGCTCACGCTTCGCTTGTCGATGACTCGGAAATCGCTCGCGAAGCGGAAACATTGATCCAAGAAGGGGACGATGCGCTCTCGGCGTGGAAAGTCGTCATCGACTCGCGAGCTCACAAAGTGGAGGTGCTCGATGACGCGCATCTCGCCCAACGCGCAGTCGATATCCGCGACGTTGGACAGCGGGTTCAGAAAATTCTGTTAGGTGTGGAGCTCGATCCGATGGCCAATCTCACCGAACCGGTGATCCTGATCGCCGATGACCTGGAGCCATCGGAAGCGGCCCAGTTGAAGGTCGAAAAAATCAAAGGCATCTGTTTAAAAAAGGGCAGCCCGAACGCTCACGCAGCCATCGTTTCCCGATCGCTCGGGATTCCCATGTTGGTCGCGATCGGCAACCGCCTCGACGATCTTTCCCTTGGGCAGACGGTCATTCTCGATGCCTCGGGAGGCCGGATGATTTTAGATCCAAGCAAGGCCGATCTCGAATCGGCCGCCGCCGCGATTCAGGAAGTCGGCATTCAGCGAGACATGGATTGGGAGCACCGGTTTGAACCGGCGATTCTGCGCGACGGGCATCGTGTTGAAATCGTCGCGAATATTGGCCAGGTTTCTGAAGCTCATTCCGTGATCGATTCCGGCGCGGAAGGCGTGGGTTTGTTGAGGACCGAATTCCTTTTCCTTGATCGCCCACATGCACCGGACGAAGAGGAGCAGTATCTCGCGCTCCGCGAAATGATCGAAGCGCTGCAGGGCTTGCCGATGATCGTTCGCACGCTCGACATCGGCGGCGACAAACCGGTTTCCTATCTCGGTCTCAGTGAGCAGGATCTTTCGTTCCTGGGGCTTCGGGGTTTCCGGCTCAGCCAAGCCCGTCCGGATCTTGCGACGACTCAGCTCCGGGCGATTTTCAGAGCGGCGGAACACGGACCGATCCGGCTCATGTTCCCGATGATCGCCACTCCAAACGATTTCCTTCGTGCCCGGGAGATGACTGAAAAAGTCCGCCGCGAAGTCGGTGGGAAAAAAGTCGAACTGGGTGTCATGATCGAGGTTCCTTCCGCCGTCACGATGGCCCCTGAGCTCGCGGAGCTTGCGGACTTTTTCTCGATCGGCACCAATGATCTCACCCAATACACCCTCGCGATCGACCGTACCCACCCGCTGCTTGCAAAGCGCGCCGATAGTCTTCATCCCGCCGTGCTCCGTCTGATTCGCGACACGGTGAAAGCCGCTCATGAAAAAGGAAAGTGGGTTGGCGTTTGTGGTGGACTTGCTGCAGATCCGCTTGGAGCGCTGATTTTAACCGGTTTGGGAATTGATGAATTAAGCATGCCGCCGGCACTGGTGCCACAGATCAAAGCGATGCTTCGCCGGGAGGAAACCCATCATCTCACCGAACTGGCCAACAAGGCCCTTCGTCAACGCGACGCCCGGGCAGTCCGTGCGCTGCGCCCATTCGCCTAATTCCGAACCCATCAATTTCATGGAAACTCACTCAGACATCGTGACGATCACGCTCAATCCGGCAGTCGATCAAACGGTTTTCGTCAACCGGTTGAACGTCGGCAGTGTGAATCGCACAACCGCCCATCATCGCCAGACTGGCGGAAAAGGCGTCAACGTTTCCGCGATGCTCGGGCGTTATGGTATTGCCACGACCGCAACCGGTTTCCTCGGAAAAGACAATCCACGTCTGTTCAACGAGCTTTTTAAAAAATGTAACATCCGTGATGAATTCATCTGGATCTCCGGTGAAACTCGAACCGGTATCAAAATCGTGGATCTCGCGACGCACGAGACGACTGATATCAATTTTCCCGGGCTGGAACCGACGTTTGTCGACCTCCAATCGTTCGAAAACAAATTGCGAAAGCTGGTCAAACCCGGTCAGTGGTTTGTGATTGCCGGAAGTTTGCCGAGTGGAATCACGGTGGATTTTTTCGAAGAGATTCTCGTTTTGCTGAAACGCGGCGGCGCCAAGGTCGCGGTCGATACCAGTGGCGACGCGCTGAAAGTCGCGATCGAAAATCGTGCCGATCTGGTAAAGCCGAATGAACATGAGCTTGCCGAAATCCTCGGCTATCCGCTCACCGATTTTGCGACGCGGGTCCATGCCGCGGTGGAACTTCAGCGGGAAAAAGTCGAACATGTCATTCTTTCCCTCGGCAGCGAAGGGGCCCTTTTCATCAATCCAGAGATGGCGTTGATGGCGTCGGCACCACCCGTCAAGGTCGTCAGCACAGTCGGTGCGGGGGATTCGATGCTTGCCGGGTATTTGGCCGGATTGGTTTCGGGCGAACCGGCCTCGAAGCGCGCCCAGCTCGCAAGTGTTTTTTCCTGGTATGCGTTGGAAGATATCAGCCGCCAGCTTCCCGGTCGCGAGGAAGTCACCAAACGTCTGCCATTCATCAAAGTGCAGCCGCTTTCCAAAATGAATTCATGAAACCCATCTTATGAAAACCCTGCTCACCATCATTCCATTTTCTCCGACGGATCCGCTCACCCGGATGGCCCTTTCAGCGCTCCAGACGGAAGCGAAACTTCGCGGAATCGAAGTCAATCTTTCCACCGATCCCAAGGCGGCTTCGCATTCCGAAGATGCGGTTTTATATATCATCGAAGGAGCCGATTCGGTAGCGCCTGACCAGCCGAATGCGATAGTGACCGACCGGCCCGGCCTGATCCGTCACACCTCTGATCTGTTGGAACGGATCTCTCCTCGGTTGCAAAAAACTCCTGTCATCGGCGAACCGGTTTCAAAGGAAAATAACATTCCGGCGGCCAGCAAGTTCCTGGTGGGCGTGACTTCGTGTCCGACCGGTATCGCTCACACCTTCATGGCCGCAGAGGCATTGCTGAAAGGTGCGGCGGCGATGGGTTATACCATGAAAGTCGAAACTCGCGGTTCGGTTGGAGCAAAAAACGAGTTGACCGCTGAAGATATTTCCCGGGCGGATGCCGTCATCGTCGCGGCGGACGCCACCGTGGAAACCTCGCGTTTCGCAGGGAAAAAGCTGTTAGAGACCGGCACCAAGGCTGCAATCAACGATGCGAAAAGTTTGATCCGTTCGGCTTTGGAAAGAACGCCAGCCAACGAGGTAGCAAGCGCGAAGGTCGAGCCCAAATCCGCTCAGAGTGGAGTTTATAAACACCTGATGACCGGTGTTTCCCATATGTTGCCACTGGTGGTAGCGGGTGGACTTTTGATTGCGTTGGCATTCGCCATTGGCGGAATTTACGCGGGGGATCAAGAGGGGACGTTTGCCCATGCGCTGATGCAAATCGGTGCAAAATCGGCGTTTGCATTGTTCATTCCGGTCTTTGCGGGATATATCAGCTTTTCGATTTCAGATCGCCCGGGTCTCACTCCGGGCCTGATTGGCGGCATGTTGGCATCGAGCGTGGGGGCGGGATTTCTCGGCGGGATCGCTGCAGGATTTCTCGCAGGTTATTTTACCCGTTGGTTGAACCGGGTGGTGCAATTGCCGGATCAGCTCCAAGGGCTTAAACCGGTCCTGATCCTGCCACTGATCTCTTCATTGGTCGTCGGTCTCACGATGATCTACATCATCGGTCCACCGGTGAAACAGGTGATGGAGGCGGTTTCCCAATGGTTGAACAACATGCAAGGAACCAGCGCGTTGGTTCTGGGACTGATCCTCGGTGGCATGATGGCGTTTGATATGGGCGGACCCATCAACAAGGCGGCTTATACATTCGGCGTGGGTCTCGTGGCCACCCAGATTTTCGCCCCGATGGCAGCGATCATGGCGGCGGGAATGGTGCCACCGCTCGGTCTCGCTCTGGCGGCGACTTTATTTAAAGATCGGTTTACGACCGATGAACAACAAGCGACCAAGGCGACGGCGGTGCTCGGCCTGGCCTTCGTGACCGAGGGGGCGATTCCTTATGCTGCGGCGGATCCTCTGCGAGTGATCCCGGCGACGGTTGCGGGCGCAGCGACGGCAGGCGCGATCTCGATGGCCGTTGGCTGCAAACTGATGGTTCCTCACGGCGGCATCTTCGTGCTGGCGATACCGGGAGCGATCACCCATGCGATCGGATATTTCATTGCGATCGTGGCCGGGACTCTGGTCACCACCGGCATCCTGTATCTTCTGAAAAAGCCACTCGTGTCAAAAGCACCGGTTGCGGTCTCCTGAACTCTCTACCCTAAAAAAACCAAATGAAAATCCATCCATGTTTGTTTTTACTTCTGCTCGGTTCCAAAGCGGTCCTCGCGCAGTCTCAAACCGGTCAATCCTGGTTAGACGGTGAATATCTCACCGGCGATTGGCAGGGGAAACGCACTGAACTCAAAGAATCGGGCGTCACCGTATTTGGATATTACAATGCGATCGCCGCGGCAAATGTTTCGGGAGGCGTGGAGAGTGATTCCAGTTACGCCGGAGACCTTTTTGTCGGCATGCATGTCGACCTGGAAAAAATTCTAGGCTGGGATGACACAGTGCTCAACTTATCCGCGATCGATCGCCACGGTCGGAGTATCGACTCCGCAGTCGGCGGAAGATACAGCGTGATGCAATTGGTCGGCGGTCAAAATGCCTTTCTTTATGAGGTCAATCTGGAGAAAAAATTTCTCGATGAAACCTTGTCGATCAAACTCGGGCGACTCAGCGCGACAGACGATTTTGTCGGCTCGCCTTATTACAGCTATTCACTGAACAACGCGGTGAACGGGCAGATCCGTGCGGTGCTTTTTGATGGTGTGATGACATCTTATCCGTTCCCGGTGTGGGGTGGGCGGGTGAAATATCAGCCGAACGAGGAGTTCTATGTCACGGTCGGGGCGTATCAGCTTTCGGACGATATTTTTGACCGGAATGACCAAGGTGTGGATTTGCGCATCGACGGGGAAGACGGAGTCTCGATCTTCACCCAAGTCGGCTGGAGTCCTCAGATTGCTGAAAAGCCTGCCAACTTTTTTGTCGGAGCGAACAATGCGTTTTATGATATGGAGAAATTCAACTCCACAGGAACCACCAATCATTTCCTGCGACTTTACGCTCATGGGGATTATCAGGTTTATCAGGAATCCCCGGGAAGCGAAGAAGGGTTGGTCGTGTTCGCGACCTTCGCTTACACTCGGCAAGAAGATGTGGCGATCATTCCGATCCAATCGACGGTCGGCTTGAACTACCAAGGTTTATTCCCCGGGCGCGAAAAAGATCGGACCTTGTTGTATACCACGTTTGGGAAATTCAGTGGAGATTTTTCCAGGGAGGAAGTCGCGGCAGGAAGGGGAGCAACCGATTATGAAATGGTGGTCGAACTTGGGCACCGTTTCGAGTTGACTCAGTTCGCCTACATTCAACCGGATCTTCAATATATCATTCACCCCGGCGGAACCGGAGACATCGATAATGCCTTGGTCGCCGGGGTGCAGTTTGGTGTTACCTTCTGACCGGTTCAACGATGGCCACCGGCGACCTGCAATGTCTCGCCGGTGATCCATCCGGAATCTTGGGACGCGAGGAAGACCGCGACCGGTCCGATGTCATCGGGTTGGCCAATGCGTCCAAGCGGTGTCTGAGCTTGGATGGCGTGGTAAAAGTCCGTGCTGATGAAACCTGCGGAGTGGACGCCTTCGGTCTCGATCATTCCCGGGTTCAGCGAGTTGACGCGAATCTTTTTTGGTCCAAGTTCTTTTGATAACGATTTGGTGATTGCGTCCACCGCGCCCTTGGTGGCGCTGTAAACGGATGCGTTGGGTGGTGGTGCGATTGCAGCGACCGAGCTGATGTTGATAATGCTGCCGCCGGTTTCACCAAATGCTTCGACCGCTTTCTGGGTGGTGAGAAGTAAACCAAGGACATTCAGGTTGAACTGGCGGTGGAAATGATCGGCCGTGATTTCTTCGAGAGGCGCAAATTCAAAAATGCCGGCATTGTTCACGAGGATGTCGAGTTTGCCATACGCGGTTTTGGTTTCTTCGAACAACCGGTCGATATCCTTTTGCTGGGAGACGTCGCCTTGAATAGCGATGGCCTTGCCGCCCGCTTGAATGATTTGAGAAACCACTTTGTCAGCGCCTTCTTTGCTGGATGCGTAGTTGACGACGACCGATGCACCGGCGGCTGCCAAGTGTTTTGCGATACCGGCGCCGATTCCTTTGGAGGCACCTGTTACGATTGCGACTTTACCTGTTAGATTGCTCATCACTTGATTTCTGTTGTTGGTTTTTTCACGCCGATTTTTTCCAGCACGGTGTAGAAAACCGGTGTGAGAAAGAGTCCGAAGACGGTGACGCCGATCATGCCGGCAAAGACCGCGACGCCCATCGCCTGGCGCATTTCCGCACCCGCGCCGGTCGCGATGACCAACGGCAGAACGCCGGCGATGAAAGCGATGGAGGTCATTAAAATGGGGCGCAGTCTGAGCCTGGATGCTTCTAGGGCGGATTCGACGATTCCTTTTCCTTCTTCACGAAGCTTCACTGCGAATTCGACGATCAGGATCGCGTTTTTCGCGGCCAGTCCGATCAGCACGATCAGTCCGATCTGAGTGAAAATATTGTTATCACCCTTGGTCAGCCAGACTCCGAGCATGGCGGATAGCAAGGCCATCGGCACAATTAACAGCACCGCGAACGGGAGTCGGAAGCTTTCATACTGTGCGGCGAGCACAAGGAAAACGAGCAACAGGCTGATGGGGAAAACGAGCATACCGGTGTTGCCCGCGAGGATTTTCTGATACGTCAGATCGGTCCAATCGAGCGCCATGCCCTTTGGCAACGTTTCCTCAGCAAGTTTTTCCATGATCGCCTCCGCCTGGCCGGAGCTGTAGCCCGGGGCGGGACCACCATTGATTTCGGCGGCGGGATAGCCGTTGTAACGCATCGCACGATCAGGGCCGTAGGTTTCACTGATTTTCATCAACGCACCGAGGGGGACCATCTCGCCGTCGAGGTTTCGTGTTTTCAGTTTGGTGATATCTTCGGCGTTGGTGCGGAAGGGGGCGTCGGCTTGGGCGACGACTTGATAGGTTCGGCCAAACCGGTTGAAATCATTGACATATAAACTTCCGAGATTGATCTGCATCGTCTCGAAGATGTGATTGAGCGGCACGCCTTGTTGTTTCGCTTTGGCGCGATCAATATCGGCCTCGAGTTGCGGGGTATTCACCGTGAATCCGGAAAACGTTCCGGCGAGACCTGGGGTCTGGTTCGCCTTCGCCACCAAATTTTGGGTAGCGGTGAAAAGTTCGTCATACCCCAGACCTGCGCGATCTTCGACGTAGAGTTTGAATCCACCGGTCGTGCCGAGCCCATTGACCGGTGGCGGAGGAAAGACCGCGACGAAGGCTTCCTGGATTTCTGAAAACTCGGCTTGGAGTTGCTTGGCGATCGCTTCGCCGGAAAGTTCGGGAGTCTTTCGGTCTTCAAATGGTCGCAGGTTCACGAATGCGATTCCAGAGTTCGGACTGTTGGTGAAGCCGTTGATGGAAAGACCTGGGAAGGCGATCGACGCATCGACGCCGGGATGTTTCAGGGCAATTTCACCCATTTTTCGGATGACCGCGTCGGTGCGTTCGAGCGAGGCGCCTTCCGGAAGTTGAGCAAACGCGACGAGATATTGTTTATCTTGAGCGGGAACAAATCCTGAAGGCACTTTTTTGAAAGTGAAAAACGTGAGTGCTACGAGGCCTGCGTAGACCAGCAGCGCGATCGAGCTGCGACGGATGAGTTTGGAAACCCCATTGGCATACTTGTGTGATGACCATTCGAAAAACCGGTTGAAAGGACGGAACAGCCAGCCGAACGATCGGTCCATGATACGTGACAACCGATCCTTGGGTGCATGGTGATCGCGAAGCAAGAGCGCGGCGAGCGCGGGAGATAGGGTAAGCGAATTAAATGCGGAAATGATTGTCGAGATCGCGATAGTGATGGCGAATTGTTTATAAAACTGCCCGCTCAAACCGGTGATAAACGCCGTGGGAATAAAGACCGCCGAAAGCACGAGCGCCGTTGCAACGATGGGTCCGGTGACTTCTCGCATCGCGCGTTTCGTCGCTTCAACCGGTGAGAATCCGAGCGCGATATTTCGCTCGACGTTTTCCACCACGACAATCGCATCGTCCACGACGATCCCGATCGCCAGCACCAATCCGAAAAGGGAAAGCGCGTTGATCGAAAATCCGAGCGCATGCATGACCGCGAAGGTTCCCACCAATGAAACCGGTACGGCGGCGAGCGGAATGATCGAAGCTCGCCAGGTTTGGAGGAAAAGAATCACCACCAGGACTACCAGGATGATCGCTTCCAAAAGGGTGTGAACGACCGCTTCGATGGAGTGACGAACAAAGACCGTGGGATCGTAGGCGATTTCATAATCGAGCCCGTCAGGAAAATCTTTCTTCAGTTTTTCCATCGTCGCTCGGACGTTGTTCGACAGATCGATCGAGTTCGAGCCGGGGAGTTGGAAGATGGGAATGGCGACGGCGGTTTTGTTGCTGAGCAATGATCGCAAGGCATATTCCGAGGCACCGAGTTCGATGCGGGCGACATCTCGCAACAAGGTGCGTTGTCCGTTTTCCCCGATTTTCAGAACGATTTCCCCGAACTCTTCTTCGGTGACCAGACGGCCTTTGGTGTTGATGAGCAGCTCGGTGTCAGCCGCGCTTGGGTTCGGTTGCTGGCCGACCGCGCCTGCCGCGACCTGAACGTTTTGTTCGCGGATCGAAGCCACGACATCACCGGCGGTTAGGCCGCGAGATGCCACTTTGTTCGGATCAAGCCAGACGCGCATGGCGTAATCGCCCGAGCCGAAAAGCTGAACTTGTCCCACTCCCGGAAGTCTGGTGAGAACATCACGCACCTGGAGCGTCGCATAGTTTCGAACATAGATATCGTCATATCTTCCGTCGGGAGAAAGAAGATGGACGACCATCGTCAGATCCGGCGAGCTCTTGATGGTAGTGACGCCGAGGCGACGGACTTCTTCGGGCAATTTCGGCAACGCCTGAGATACGCGGTTTTGAATTTGGACCTGCGCTTTATCCGGATCTGTCCCGAGTTTGAAGGTGACGGTCAAGGTCATCACTCCATCCGTCGTGGCTTGTGAAAACATATAAATCGAATCCTCGACTCCGTTGATGGCTTGTTCGAGGGGCGTCGAAACCGTTTCAGCGATGGTCTTGGGATTTGCGCCGGGGTAAACGGCGCGAACGACGACTGTGGGTGGAATCACTTCCGGGTATTCGCTGACGGGAAGTTTCCACAGAGCGATCGTGCCGACCAAAAAGGTGACGATGGAAAGCACGCCCGCAAAGATGGGACGTTTGATAAAGAAATCGGAAAAATTCATCGCGGTGGTTAAAAGGGTGATGCCTCACTTGGCGGCCACGGCGAGCTCGGGATCGACCGTGATTCCGGCGGTGACGTGTTGGAGTCCGTTCACAATGACCCGGTCACCGGTTTGCAGTCCTTCCCGGATCACCCGTTTGCCGTTGATGACGGGGCCGATTTTCACACTGCGAAATGCGACGGTGTTCGATGCATCCACGGTGAAGACGAATTTTTGACTTTGGCTGGTGCCAATGGCGCGTTCGCTGACGAACAATGTCGGTTCTTCCGGGCTGACGGGAAGTCGGACTCTTGCGGAAAGACCGGGGACCAGTTTCCCGTTGGGATTGGGAAACACCATCCGAAGTACGAGGCTTCCCGTACTGGAATCCAGGTGATTGTCCGCCGACTCGACCGTTCCCTGGTGGGGGAAGTTGTTTTCATCGCTGAGCTGCATTTCCACCGGGATGCGGCCGTCTTTGCTGAGGATTTTGCCTTCGTGCCGGAGCCGATCAAATGTCAGCCATGTTTCTTCATCCACATCGGCGTAAACATACACATCTCCATCGGACACAATGGAGGTTAACAGGGTGCCGCTGCCGGGAGTTCCTGAAACCAAGTTTCCGGAAGTGACAAATGCGCGGCTGATGCGACCGGAGATGGGGGCTTTCACCTCGGTGTGCTCGAGATCGAGCCGGGCGTTTTCCAACTTCGCTTCTGCGGCGAGCAATTCCGATTTTGCTTCGGCCAGGCGGGAAGTCCGGATTTCCGCTTCTTCGGCGGAGATCGCTTGGCTATTGCTCAAATTTTCCGCACGTCTCGCTTGGCTTTCGGCGATGGAGACTCGGACTTTTGCGCCCTCAGCGTCGGCAACGGCGAGATCAAATGCCGCGCGATACCAGCGAGGATCGATGATAAACAGGACGTCGCCTTTTTTCACGGTTTGTCCTGCGACCAAGCGGACTTCGTCGATGTGACCCGAAACGCGGGGGCGGACTTCAACCGTTTCCTGGGCTTCGACTCGGCCCAGCAGCTCCCGGTAATCAATCAGGTTTTGTTGCATCACCGGGGCGATGGTCACTTTCGGTGCCGGAGGAACAGGGACCTCGTTCGATGCCTCGGACGCGCTTGCGGGCTGCATTCCATAAAACCCGGCCGCCCCCGCCGCGATGGCGATTCCGGTAATGATAAGAGGAAGTCGATAGCGCGATGATGAAGAAGACGAACCGGTAGATTCTTTGATTTTCATAAAATGGAAGGCAAGTAGTTGACTATATGGTAAACAAAAAGTTGCGAAAATTTTTTAGGCGGATGTTGCGCCAAGGAGTGCCATCGCGGCGGCGGGCAAGCCTTTGAGCAGCGCGAGATCATTTTGAATGCGAGCTTGGCCGAGGCTTCCTTCGAAGAGGGAAAAAAGGATTTTCGCTTTCATGGCAGGATCTCCCGGGGGAATGCTACCTTCCGCTTGTGCGTCGCGGATGGCCGATTCGAAATAGCGGATCTGACTTTGGAGAATTTCCAGACTTTTCAGGCGAAGTCCTTCTTCGAGAGTGCTGATTTCTGACCCTAAGGTAAAACACGGGCAACCAAGGACTTGTCCATGTTTTTCCTGCACCTCTTTTTGCCCATCATGGACGTTTTGAAGGAAATTGCGGATGCGGTCCAGCGGTGCCACGCTGGCGGAGAATGTTTGGTCCCATTTGGCGCGATCACATTTCGCCCAACTTTCATGAAGTGCGGCGGCGGCGAGGGTCGATTTCGAATCGAAGAAATAATAAAAGCTGCCTTTTTTGACTCCGGCTTTTGCGCAGATCGCATCGATGGTCACGACGCCGTAACTGCGTTCCCAGATCAGATCCAGAGCCGCGTTTAGCAGTCGTTCTTTCGCATCGCTCGTGCGCCCCATGTGGGGAGAATAGTTGACTCTTTAGTCAACTACAAGAGGTTTTATCTGAGATGGCTGAAAATGTTTCGGCGTGCAGAATGGATCAAGATGTTTTAAAGAACTCGCAAATGCCGATCACTCGAATTTTTTTGATTCGCCATGGGGCTACCACGTTGACCGTTGAGGACCGATTTGCGGGAGCGACGGATGTTCCCCTGTCAGACGAGGGTCGAGAGCAGGCGAGGAGGTTGGGCAAGCGTTTGAGTGAGTTACCGATCACCGCTGTTTATGCTTCGCCTCTGGGACGCACGATGGAGACCGCCGGATTTTTGGCGGCGCCTCATGGGTTGGACGTTTTGAAACGAGAGGGGCTGCGCGAGATTTCGCACGGCCATTGGGAGCAGTTGACCCGGCAGGAGGTTGAGGAAAAGTTTCCTGGCGAGTCGGAAGCGTGGGAAGAAGATCCTTATACGTTCGCGCCGCAGGGTGGAGAGAGCGGTCTGGCGGTGACGGCGCGCGCGCTGCCAGCCTTGCTGGAAATTGTGAGGGATCACGAAGGGCAATCCGTGGCGGTCGTTTCGCACAAGGCGACGATTCGGTTGCTGTTGAGTTCCTTGTTGGGTTTCGATCCCCGCCGCTATCGTGACAATCTGGATCAGAATCCGGCTGCGTTGAACGTGGTCGATTTTAAAGATTTGGTCCGGGCGCGATTGATGTTGTTTAATGACACTTCTCACTACTCCGAGGCTGGCTTGGCCATTCCTCAGTCTTCGCATACCAGTTTGTCAAAATGGTGGTCTGGAGGGCTCAAACCATAACTTTATGAAAATCGCAATCGGATCTGACCACGCGGGTTTTTTATATAAACAGGAAATCATCAGCTATCTTGAAAACGCGGGATATCGGGTGACCGACTTTGGAACCGGTTCGGTGGAGCCCGTCGATTATCCAAAATTCATCCGACCGGTCGCGGAAGCGGTGGCGGCCGGTGAGTTTGATCGCGGGATTGTTTTGGGGGGATCGGGAAATGGTGAAGCCATCGCCGCGAACCGGGTGAAAGGTGTGCGGTGCGGACTTTGTTGGAATCTTGAATCCGCGAAGTTAACCCGGCGACACAACGATGCGAATGTCTTGTCCCTCGGCGAGCGAATGATGGATTTGACCACGGCCTTGGCGATCGTGGAGGTGTTTTTGAATACCGAGTTTGAAGGCGGGCGCCATGTTGAGAGAATTCGACAGCTCGACGAATGATGAATGATCCTGAATTTCTCCGCGAGACGGAGCGATTTTTTCAAGAGCAGATTCCGATCACCCGATCGATGGGAATCCAGGTGGAATCCTACGACTCGGAGCGGCTGGTTCTGACCGCGCCGTTGGAAAACAATCACAATCATCTGGGGACCGCGTTTGGCGGGAGCCTGAGTGCGATCGCAACGCTGGCGGGTTATGGCTTGCTTTGGTTAGAGCTGGGGGATCGCTCGGCACATATCGTCATCCGTGACAGTTCGATTCGGTATTTTCATCCGGTTCGGGAGGGCATTCGGGCGATTTGTTTGCGGCCGGAGCAAAGTGAGATCGTGACTTTTAAAACGCGCTTTAACCAAACGGGCAAAGCGCGGCTTCCGGTGGAAGTGGTCATCGAAGAAGGCGGTCGTACATGTGTGAGCTTTCAGGGAACCTATGTGGCGATTCGCTGACACGAGGAAAAGCGGGGTTTGACAATTGGCGTGGATGGGGCATTCCTTGCCCGTGAAAAAATCCATTCTGATCGCTGCTATGTCCACCATTTCCGCCCTTCACTCGTCTGCCGAAAACGAACTTCGCCATGTTGTCCTCTTCAAATTCAAGGACGGCGTCGCCCAGGAAGAAGTGACGAAAATTGAAAAAGCGTTCGCGGAACTGCCGAAGAAAATCGACACGGTTCAGTCTTTTGAATGGGGAACAAGTATCAGTCTGGAAAATATCAACGATGGATTCACCCACTGCTTCTTGGTGACTTTCAAGGATAAAGCCGGGCTGGAAGTCTACATTCCGCACCCGGAGCACTCCGCGTTCGTCGCGTTGCTGAAACCTGTCTTGGATAAGGCGCTGGTCTTCGATTATATCGCGACCAAGTGACTTGGACGACCTACGAGCGATAGTAGCCTCGGCGTGTAACCTTTTCTGCCATGCTTACCCAGGCCGATCCTTCGGCAGATTCGCTCAGCACGGTTCTGAAATCCAGCCGTGGAATCCTGTTTGATATGGATGGGGTTCTGATTGATTCCGAACCGGTTCATGAGTTGGCCCTCATCGCACTTACTGAAAAACTGGGCCGTCGTGTGGACGACAAAGCGTTTCTGTTTTCCTTGAAAGGCATTCCTGAAAAGGGAGTTGCGGGAAGAATGCGCGAAATGTTTCCGGAGACGGTGCTGTCAGTGGATGAGATCATCGAATTAAAGATCAAACTGTTTGAACGTATTTTCGACAAAGTTGTGATGATCGAAGGGGCGAAAGAATTCGTTCAGCGCTCCAAGCAGGCCGGTTATCGGATGGGCCTCACGACATCCGCGAGTCGCCCGACTCAGCAGTTGGTTTTCAGAACGTTCGGACTGGATGAGTATTTCGAGACTTCAGTCACGGGAGAAGATATCACCAAAGGAAAACCGGACCCGGAACCTTATCAACTGACCGCGACGCGCCTCGGCCTCGATCCAAAGGAATGCATTGTGATCGAAGACTCGGTGAATGGCGTGAAATCCGGCCACGCCGCAGGCTGCAGGGTGATCGGTCTGACCACGACCTTTCCCCGCCAGGCACTCGTGGAAGCGGGCGCTCATTTTGTCGTCGATTCGTTTCGTGACATCGTTTGATCACGGTTTCGCATGGGCATATTAAAGATGCGAATGCCCACACAGAATGCTTGGTCAAAACCGGGTGTCCGGAAAGATGAGGGGCAATTTCCATTTTCTAATCCTATGAGCATGTGATAAATACGCAGCAGTGAAAGATGTGAAATGGGTATTCCCCTTAGGACTTTTAATTTTTTTTAGTCTCCAGTGTCGCCAGATCGGTCCGCCGGCCGGGGTTCGTGAAGGGTGGTCGAGCGGTCAGGTGCCGGGGACCATTCCGGGCGAGCGAATGTCGACCTCCGCCATGCTGCGGGAGGTTAATCTGAAGGTCGATATGGTGAAAAGGGGCAGCTACGGCCGGAGATCGGCGCGGGCCATGACTCCTCGCTACATCACCATTCACAGCACTCAAAATTACACGGCGGATGCGGCCCGTCATTGCCTCGCGTTGAAACGCGGCGCGTTGCGCACGAATCAGCGGCCTGGCTATCTGATTTGGCATTTCACCGTGGATGACAAGGTCGCCATCCAACACATGCCGACCAGTGAGCAAGGGATCCATGCGGATTTCGGCGGTCCTGGAAACCGGTTGTCGATCGGCATTGAAATGTGCGAGCATCGGGGGAACAACCGCAGCGCGACGATCGAACGCACGGCGCGTTTGACAGCGGTGATGATGAAGCGTCACAATATCCCCCTGCGAAACGTCGTGCCGCATTACCATTGGCCGCGTAAGGGAAAAAAGCCGCCGAACAAAAACTGCCCGCATTTCCTTTTGGACAATGGCAAGCCGGGTAAAAAGTGGAGAGCCTATCTCAATCGCGTGAATTATTATTACAATCGTCTTTCTTGAAACCGTTTTCATCGACTCCAACCAACGAATCTTACGGCAGCCCGGGAAACCGGGATGTTCTGTTGGACCCGGATGTCTATTACGTCTGCCAACGCTGCACGGCGTGCTGCAAATGGCCAGGTGACGTGCGACTGGAAGACGATGAAATCTTGCCGATTGCGGAATTTCTGAATCTAACAGAAGGTGAGTTTCTCGATCGCTACACCCGGCTTCGCACCAATCGCCAAGGTCTATCGCTGATCGAAAAAGAGAATCACGAATGTATCATGCTGGAAGGCAACGCATGCCGGATCCACCCGGTGAAACCGGAGCAGTGCGCGGGTTTCCCCAACAAATGGAACTTCCCCGGCTGGCGGCAAGTTTGCGAAGCGAAAGCGATACCGGCAAAAGACAAACCGGTCGCGAGTTGATTTCGCCAAGTGTTCGGCGAAACTTCGCGCGTGGAAGCAGCCCTGCCTCGGAAGATCATCCATATCGATATGGATTGTTTCTACGCGGCCATTGAGGAACGCGAAAACCCGGCGCTGCGGGGAAAACCTTTAGCCGTTGGCGGCAGTCAACGCCGGGGCGTCTTGACCACTGCGAATTACGAAGCGCGGAAATACGGGTGCCGATCCGCAATGCCGGTTTTTAAAGCGCTTGAGCTTTGCCCGCAGTTGATCCTGGTGCCGGTTCGCTTTGACCTTTACCGGGCGGAGAGCAATCGCATCCGCGCGATCTTCGGACGTTTCACGGATCTGATCGAACCTCTGTCGCTGGATGAAGCTTATCTGGACGTTTCCCACCTCAAGACTCGTGGTGCGGCGATCGCTCGGGAAATCCGGGCACAGATCCGCGAGGAAACCGGTCTCACGGCATCGGCCGGCATCGCCGAAAACAAGCTGATCGCCAAGATCGCATCGGATTGGAACAAACCGGACGGGCAATACGAAGTGACCAAGGACCAGTCCGCCGAATTTATGGCCACCTTACCGGTCGGCCGCCTGTGGGGTGTCGGGAGAAAAATGCGGGAGAAACTTTCCCCGTTGGGCGTCGAAACTTGCGCCGACTTGCAAAAGATCGACCGCCTCGAACTGGCGAAGCGCTTTGGCAAATGGGGCCTCGAACTGTGGGAGCTTAGCCGTGGCATCGATCACAGCCCGGTGCGCCCGAACCGCATCCGGAAGTCGCTGAGCAGCGAGAATACTTTTTCCGAAAATATCCTCACCCTAGACGCGTTGATCCCGCCACTGCGAGCGATGGTCGAGGGGCTCGCGGAAGATCTTGCGTTTAGCCATTCCGACCGCGTCATCCGCTCGTTGGTGGTGAAACTCAAGTTTTCCGATTTCGAAAGAACCACGGCGGAACGGGCACATTCCACTTTGGAACCGGCGATCTTCGAGGAACTCGCGGCGGAGGCCTGGAGGCGGGGAAACAACCGGCCGGTCCGGCTGATTGGAGCGGGAGTCCGATTCGGCGATCCTCAGGAAAGCCAGCAAATGGAGTTTTTTACGGAGGTGGATTGATTGATTTCTTGGTTTCCAAATCCTGAGAAGCCCTTAGGTTCCGCCCCCCATGTCGATTAAGATCCGCTTCACCTCCGCCACCGCCCAAGGACTCGTTCTCGCAAAAGTCGGCCATCCGCAACGCGATGAGCCCCTGCAAACTTCCAGAGAGGTGTTCCGCATTAGCGAAAATGATCAGGAGACGCTTTCCGTAATGTTCCTGAAGCCCTTCAAAAATCTAACAGGTCACCGGTTCAGCCATCACGCTTCGCTCGATCAGCATGAAATGAATGCCTATGCGAAAGCCATCTTTTCCTCCGAAGATGGACTGCTGGAGAAAGGCCAGGAAATCGCCAAAAGACTCTATGCCAAGTCGAATCATCCGAACATCAAGTCCGGTGATCTTTGCATCTCTCTCATCAAAAATGTCGAAGTGAACGGCGAGCTCGTCCAAGGACTCTGCATCTTAAAGTCAGAAAGCGTGGTGCCTTTCCTCAGCATCTCCAGCCGCAACGGTGACCTTCGTCTTTCCACCGAACAGGGGATCAATCCCGAAAAAATCGACAAAGGTTGCCTGATCCTCGATCACTTCGAAAACAAGGGATATTACGTGCTGACCTTCGACCGGTCCGGCACCGACTCCCGATTCTGGGTCCGCGATTTCCTCGGAGTCGTACCGGTCACGGATGCCACATTCCTGACCAAAAAGTATGCCGATATGGCCGTCGCCTTTCTGGAAAAGGAAAAAAAGGAACAACCTCAAACCGACGACAGCCCACCGTGGGACACCAAGGAGTCCGCCAGAGACGCGATCACCTATTTCAAAGAGAACGAAAAATTCAGCCTTCAGGAGTTTGAGGAAAAAGTCTTAAAAACCCCCGAAGCTGCCGCGAAATTCGCCGAGCACCGCTCTAAAGTCGAAGAGGAGCAAGGCGAGAAATTGGAAGACTCATTTCACATTTCCAAAAAAGGCCTGAGTACCGCCAAGAAAAAGATCGGCAGCGTTATCAAGCTCGATACCGGTGTGGAAATCCACCTCAAGCCGAACTTTGCCGGTCAACCCGACTCCGTCTTCGAGCGAGGATTCGACGAGGAAAAAGGCATGAAGTTCATCAAAGTGTATTTTTCTAAAGATCGGACGAATCCATAATCGCCGGGGGTCTGTGCCGGAAATTCGAGAACGAATATTTTCTCGTGTTAACTGCCTACGGATAGGTCTGATATTCGTCCTGAAGGGAAGATTCATATCAGCCCGGCACGGAGTGCCTGGTAAACGCATCAACAAGGATCGTGTCCTGAAGGGACACCTCATGCATTGGGCTGTGGGAACGGATCGCCCGAGCATGAAGCGTCCCTTCAGGACGCATGACCAAGCAGATCCCAGAACCCGGCCCTTTGTGCCGGGCTGGTATGGGCCGTCCCTTCAGGACGCGTTTCGAAATGGATGAGTTGGTTCATCAGCCGCCACACTTCACTTTGTGCCGGGCTGGGATGGGCCGCCCTTCAGGACGCGTTTCGAAATGGATGAGCTAGTTCATCAGCCGCCGCACTTCACTTTGTGCCGGGCCGGTATGGGCCGCCCTTCGCGACGCGTTTCGAAATGGATGCGATGCTTCATCTCCCCAGCACCTCGTCCGTCCTGAAGGGAAGATTCATATCAGCCCGGCACAGAGTGCCGGGTAAAGACGTTAACAGAATTGTGTCCTGAAGGGACACCTCATGCATTGGGCTGCGGGAACGGATCTCCCGAGCATGAAGCGTCCCTTCAGGACGCATGACCAAGCAGATCCCAAACCCGGCACTCTGTGCCGGGCTGGTATGGGCCGTCCCTTCAGGACGCATTTCGAAATGGATGAGCTAGTTCATCAGCCGCCGCACTTCACTTGGTGCCGGGCTGGGATAAGCCGTTTTTTCGCGACGCGTTTCGAAATGGATGAGCTAGTTCATCAGCCGCCGCACTTCACTTTGTGCCGGGCTGGGATGAGCCGTTTTTTCGCGACGCGTGATGAAACGTTTTTTGGGGGGAGCGATCGTGCGACCGGTGGCTTCAGACGCCGACTTGGTCGATCTGATCGTAAGCGTGGTTGAGCCAGACTTTGACGCGCTGTCTTTCGAGAAGTCCGAGGCCTTTGAAATCGCCATCGCTTTTGTTCTTGGCAGCCCAGAAGCTGGAACTGGTGGCGTCGATTTTGTTGATGACGGCCTCGTGGAGCTTTTTGAGGGTGATGATTTTCGCGTTCAGTTGATAAGCGCGTTCTTTTTCTCCCGAGTTTTCAAAGATGTCAAAGTGGTCGCCGCGGAGCTGATTGAGAACGATAACGTAATCCAGGCGTTTGCCAAAACGGTCGAAAAGTTTCTTCAAGAGATCGACAGAGTCTTTTCCGGAATCCATGACGTGCCAGTAGGTCAGGGCGAAACCCTCATCGCTGGCGAGTTCCAGGACGCCGGATTCGTCCATCCATTTGACGAGGGCTTCGTGGGTCTGGGCGGCAAGGTCGACAAGGATGCGCGTGCCGGGATTTTCAGCGGCAGCTTCGACGATGGCGTCGAGGCTTTCATATTTGTCCACCACGATGGGGGAGGCGTAGTCCGTATAAAACCGGAGGAGCGAGCCGTGGGAGCGATCGGTATCAAACCCGAGGAGGGGAATATTGGTATCGATCAAATATTGAGCAATGACGCGGGAGACGACGGACTTGCCGACGCCGCCTTTTTCGCCGCCGATGAGATGAATGTGAGCCATGTGATTTGAGGGGGCTTGTTGGAAATACCCGGGCGAGAGATACGGGTTTCGCCTGCCAAACGCCAGACGAAACCGGTTCGGTCCCTTGACGAAACGCGGAATGCGGGCCATTTAGCCGGTGTGGACGGTGCGATGTAAACCGGTCTGCGGAAGTTTCATCATGTCCTCCATTTCTTCGCCGCTCCGCCTGCCGCTGTTCCGCGCGCTCTGGCTGGGTAGCATCGTTTCGAATATCGGGACGACGATGAATGACACGGCTGCGGTGTGGACGATGACGACGCTAACGGCTTCTCCAACGATGGTTTCGCTGATGCAGACGATGTCGAGTTTGCCGTTGTTTTTGTTCGCGCTGCCGGCGGGTGCGCTCGCGGATCTGGTGAACCGGCGGCGGCTGATTTTGTTCGCACAAACGGGGGCGTTGTTGACGGCGTTGGGGATGGCGGCTTTGGCCTGGTTCGGGATGTTGGATGAGTCGCTGCTGTTGCTGGCGACGTTTCAACTAGGGCTTGCTGCGGCTTTCACGACTCCGGCGTGGCAGGCATTGGTTCCGGAAATCGTGGAGCGGCCGCAGCTTTCCCAAGCGATCGCTTTGAGTGGGGTGGGCTACAATATCGCGAGGGCGGTGGGGCCGATTGCGGGGGGAATGCTCGTTGCATCGCTGGGGCCCGCTCCGGTTTTTGCGTTGAACGCGGTTTCGTTCGTTGCGGTGATCGTGGTGATGAGCACGGGCACCTATATCGCCACGCCGCGGAGTGCGCAGCGTGAGCAGATGCTGGGAGCGATGGCGGCGGCGATTCGTTATGTCAAACATGCGCCGGCGATGCGGGCGGTGCTCGGGCGCGGGGGAGTGCACATGTTTTCGGCGGTCGCGCCGGTGGTTTTGCTGCCTATCATCGTGCATTCGAGGGGCTGGACCGGCTCGGATTTCGGTCTGCTGATGGGCTGTTATGGGGGCGGTGCGATCGCGGTGGCCTTGTTGTTGTTGCCGAAAATGCGGGCACGTTTCAGTTTCGATCAGTTGCTGTTTGGCGCCAGCCTGACCTCGGCGGTGGCGACGTTGAGTTTAGCGTTCGCGCCTGAGATGATTTCGATGGCGGTGATTTTATCGGTGACCGGCGGGGCGTGGATCACCGGGCTGAATACGTTTAGCTTCGCATCGCAGAGCGCGTTTCCCAATTGGGTGAGGGCGAGAAGTTCGGCGATCTATCTGGTGGTGATGCAGGGCGCTTTTGCAGCGGGCGCGGTGACGTGGGGGCAAATGACCGGTCATTTCGGGGCCCCGGTCGCGCTGGCGACGGCGGCGGCGGGATTAGTGGGAAGCGCGGTGCTGAGTCGCCTGGTGCCGATCAGTCATGTGGAGAAGCTCGATTTGAGTCCTTCAGATCACGGGCACGGCCATCATTTGGTGAACGAACCGGCTCCGCAGGATGGCCCGATTTTAGTGACGATCGAATATCACATTGATCCCGAGGATTCCGTGGAATTCCGGGCAGCGATGTATCATTTGCGGAAGATTCGGCTGCGGGACGGTGCGTTCCGATGTTCGGTGTTTGTGGATTTGGACGACCTGACGCTTTACCGGGAAACGTTTTTGGTCGGATCTTGGGCGGAGCATTTGCGGCAGCACGAGCGATCGACCATGGAGGATCGGACGATCGAACAGGCGGTGCTGGCATTTCATCGAGGGGACGAGCTGCCTCGAGTGCGGCATTGGTTGATGACGAATTTGCGGGAAAAACGATCAGTTTGACTTGAAATTTTTGGAGTGAGCGGAGCGGAGAGACCGGTTAGGAAGGTGCATGACGATTGAAAAAAGTTCGGTGGATCTGACGACGGCGACGGGCACAATGCGGTGTGGGATTTTTCGCCCGACGCGAACCGGTCGGTTTCCCGTGGTGATTTTTTACTCCGAGATTTTCCAAATCACCGAACCGATCGCCCGGACGGCAGCGTTTCTTGCAGGGCATGGATATGTGGTGGTCGTGCCCGAGGTGTTTCATGAACTCAATCCGATCGGGACGGTCTTGGGTTATGACGATGCGGGGAAAGATAAGGGAAATGCCGACAAGTTTGAAAAGGTTCTCACCGCTCATGATTCCGATACCGAAGCGATCGTCGAATGGGTGGATCGCCAGGAAGGATGTTCGGGCGAAATCGGCGCGTGGGGCGTATGTCTTGGCGGGCATTTGGCGCTGCGGGCGGCGCTTCATCCGCGGGTGAAAGCGGCGGCTTGTTTTTACGCCACGGATGTTCATTCGGGAACAATTCCGGAGGGAAATGGAGCTCAGACGTTTGACCGGTTGGCGGAGATCCAGGGCGAAATTTTGATGCTGTGGGGACGGCAGGATCCGCACGTGCCGGTCGAGGGCAGACAGCGGATTTATCAACGTTTCACCGAACTGGATCTGAATTTCACATGGCATGAATTGAATGCCCAGCATGCGTTTCTACGCGATGAAGGCGATCGGTATGATCCCGAGTTAGCGATGTTGGCTCAGCGATTGGTGCTCGATCTGTTTCATCGGGCGCTCTGAAAAGTTGGTCGACCGGTTTGGAAGGTTGTGCTATATCAGAGCCCTGAACCTATGGATCAAGACGCCGAAAAACCTGCCACCTCCGGACCACCGCTTCCTGATATTGTGAAAAACGGACCGCCCCCTCCATCGCCGCCGCCGCTGAAGACGGGTCCGCCGCCACCGCCAAGTTTTGGCGCGCCGGTGATTCCGCCGCCACCGGTCCCTGAAGTGCCGCCGGAAACGAACAAGGAGCAGAGCGACGAGGAGGTCGATGGGGTTGCGCCTTTCAACACCCGGGTCATCGCCGCGGTGATCGACGTGGTGGTCGCCTTGGGGCTGAGCATCGCGGTGGCGATGGTGCTGCCGAGTAAGATCGGGTATCTTTTGGGAATGGCCTATTTCGTGACTCGCGACGGTCTGCCTTTCCTCGGTGGGCAGAGCGTTGGCAAGAAGGCGATGAAGCTGAAAGCAGTGACGTTGGACGATCGATCTCTCGCTGGAAACTGGGAGCCTGCATTGATTCGTGGAGCGGTTCTGGCCATTCCGTTGTTCGCGCTGGTCGAATTGTTCATTTTGCTGAGCCGGGAGGAAAAACCGGAACGCGGCCGCCGATTGGGTGACGAGTGGGCAAAGACCAAGGTGATCGTGGTCAACGAACCGGTCGCCTGATTCCTTTCACCCCTCCAAACGCGAAAAGGGGAGCCTCGGCTCCTCTTTTTTTTATTGCACGCTCTCGGCCGTTTGATCGTGCGAACTGCACCCGTTGGGCTAAGTTGATGATCTTCAAGCTGCTGATAATCAGTATTTAACTGCGCGAGTAGATGCGGAACGAAAAACGCTAAAAGAAGGATGAACCCACTCTTTTATCATGCCACTTGATCCTGTAGAATCTGCCCGCGATGTGTTGTCACCCGACAACGATCCTCCATTCATTGATGATTATCCGAATGTCGACCTGGTCCGTGAAGGCCTTGACGTCGCGGACGACGAGCGCCGTGAGGCAGCCGAAGAGCAATTCGTTGACGAGCTCAGCAAAGAAGAGGTCGAGGAAACGCTGGATGAGGACGTCGATCAGGATGGAAGCCCGGGAGATGGATATCCTTCATCGCCCGAGCTGAGCGCGATCCATCAGGAAGATATCTTGATCGAAAATGCCGAGAAGGATTCCGACTTCGTGGATGATTCCGAAGAAGATGAACCGGATAGGGATTTCGACGACGATGATGAAGCGTGAACCGGCGACAGTTACTCGGCGCGGGAAAGCCGGGTAATTCCTCGTTGTAAAAGCTGACGGTCGACCGCGCTGGAGACCGCTTCGTCCAGATATACGGTGAAATTTTCTTCGTCGAATTCGATCGAATGAAGTTCGTTCATGTTTCCGGAAAAAGCTTCGATCAGCGATTTCATATCTCGGATTTCTTTTCCATTCACCTTTCGCACGATCAGACTACGAACCCGTTCGTAGCCGACCGTTGCGGGGGTGGGGATAGAGCCGCTCAGGAAGATCACTCGCTCTGCCTTGCCTTCGTATTTTTCAGGATTTTCGAAAGCATCTAACAGATTCAAGGGAGCCCGTGTCATCCATTCTTCGCCGAACGATTCCAGCAATGGCCGGGTGAGTTCTTGAAAGACAAATCCACCTTTGACCAAAAAGTTCGGTGCGCGATCGAAGACATAGTCCGGAACCAATTGTGACTCCTCCGCGTCGCGGGCGAGCGTCGCCTCGATCTCAACCGGTTCGCCATTTCGGAGAAGGGAAAGTTTCAACTTGTCGCCAATGGTTTTCTCGCCCCGGACCAGATGGCCCCAGAAAATGCTGCCATAATTCGGATGTTGGTAATATCCATGACGATCGATCGGATGGCCATCGATTGCGAGAAGGACGTCGCCTTTTTGGACGCCCGCTGCTTCAGCCGCTCCGCCTTTGCGGACGGTATTGATATAAAGCCCGCCTTGATCTTCGCCCAGTTTGAGCCAGGCGCGGAAGGACGCGTCTTCGGTACGTGCGACGGAAATTCCGAGACTTGGAAAGCCAAGGTAATTTCCGCCTTGGGCTTCTTTGAGGAAACGCGACACGATGTCCATCGAGGCGACGTCACTGATTTGATCCTTGCTGTCGTAGCTGATCAAGACGCCCGCGAGTTTGCCATTTTGTAAAACGGGAAGCGAGTAGCTGCTGGCCGCCGTCTGCATCGATGCTTTCACCAGATACGTCAGGAAATTTTGCCCCGGCAGGAAGTTCGCGGTCACGTCGATGCTCTGCAGCAGGCCAGAGGTGAGCAGGGGAACGCCGTTGTCTTCCACTTGGAAAATTTCGAGCGTCTCACCGATCGCCGGTGGTGCGGCCAGTTCGAGCGGGGTGGTGTTTTCAAACAGCTTTTTTCCTTCTGCTTCGTCTGCTGGGCCGAGAAGGGCGAGGTTCGCTTCGTAGTCGACCGCGATCACTTTGGCTTGGGCAAAGCGGGTGCCGTCCGGGGATTCAAACTCAAGATAGGTCGCGTCCGCCACCATTTCCCCGGTCGTGAGCACTTGTTGCGGGCCGACGATCGCGGCAAGTGCGCGACGTTTTGTCGGAGCGTTTTTTTCCCACGGCTGGCTCGGGTTCCACGATTGTTGTGTGCTGTTGACGCGCACGACCGAGCTTTTCAGATCAACGGGAGCGGGCCGTGTGTCGCCGGTCGAGACGACGACCTCCGGTGTGGATTCCGGTGGTTTTTCCGTCGTGGCCGGTTTGGGCGGCTGGCATGCGTTGAGGAGGAGCAGAAGGGGGAGAAGTGGGGTCGCGCGCATGAGAGAGAAAAATGAGTTAGTGAAGTCCGAGCACGTCCTGCATGTCATACAGGCCGGGCGGCTGGTCTTGCAGCCAAAGCGCGGCGCGGACGGCACCGGCGGCAAAGGTCAGGCGAGACGAAGCCTTGTGAGTCAATTCGACGCGTTCTCCATCGGCTGCAAATAAAATCGTGTGATCGCCCACGACATCGCCACCGCGGAGCGTGTGCATACCGATTTCACGAGGCTTGCGCGGGCCGATGTTTCCGAAGCGACCGTGCGCGATGTCGTCGTCATAAGACGTGTCGGTTTCCTCGTTGAGGATTTCCAAAATCCGGCGGGCGGTGCCGGAGGGCGCGTCGATTTTATGACGGTGGTGCATTTCCGTGACTTCGATATCGAAGCGGTCCTGGGTGAGGATGCGGGCGGCGTGGCGTGTGAGCCAGAAAAGCGTATTCACGCCCACCGAGTAGTTGGGAGCGTAAACGATCGGAATGTTGTTTGCCGCTTGGTAAATGGTCGCCCGTTCGACATCGGTGTGGCCGGTTGTGCCGATCACCAATTTTTTATCGTGGCGGACGGCGGCGGTGACCACGTCGGTGGTGAAGGAATGAACGGTGAAGTCGATCACGCAATCGGCTTGGGAAATCGCGGCGTCGAGATCTTCGCCGGAATCGTGGGTCGCGGTGACGGAAACTTCAGGGACGGCAGCGGCGGCTTCGAGGAGGGCCTGGCCCATACGGCCGGATTTTCCGGTGATTAGAAGATTGAGCATGAGTGTCGGAGTGCGGCGGGCGGATAGTGAACGACGAATTTCGAACGTCCAACCCGGAACGTCGAAATTCGAAAAAAGAAACCGGTCAGTCTTCCCAAAGCATGTGTTTGAGCTGCAACTGGCGTGCGCGGTCGGCGGCGTCTTTGGCTTTCGGTCCGCCGAAAGAAGCGATCTTGCGGGCGAGTTTGACTGCTGCTTCCCATCGTTCGGCTTTTTCGAGGAGTTCCAGGGCGCGAAATCCGCAGCGTTCGAAATATTCCCACTCCGCTGGCGGTTGGTTGTTCGCGGCTTCCAGCACCGAGTGATAAACGATGAACGCCTCGTTTTCACGTTTTTTGGTCGAGTCACCCGGTTGAGGAAGTTGTTCGAGCGCCATTCCTCGGAAATATTGCAGGCGGTGGAGGAGCGCGGGCTGGGTTTTCGCGTGAACGAGAAGCTGGTCGTAAACCGCAAGTGCTTCGGCCAACGATTGAGTGCTTCCGCTGTCCTGGGCATACGCGTCGCCTAACAGCAGACCTGCGGGAAGCCGGAGTGGGTCGTCTTTTGGCAGAGAATCGAACCATTTCCGGAGAAATTTGATCGCCTCCGGAATCCGCTTGGAATCGATCATCAGCCGCGCTTTTTCCATCGTGGCGATGGGAACGATCGGTCCGCCAGCGGCGATCACTTGGTCAAAGAGCGCAAGCGCTTCTTCCCGTGACTGGGGCGTGGCGACCAGTGCGGCGGATTGAGCGGCGAGGAATCGGGCGGCTTGGGCGCGAACCGGTTGTGGATCGGAAAGCGCGAGTTTTTCCAAAACCAACCGGGCATCGTTGTAGTCGCCGGTTTGGAAAAGATTGCGGCCCAGAGTGAGCGAAGCTTCAGCGGCGGCAGGGTCTTGAGGAAATTCTTCGAGAAACGCGCGAGCGGCAGGGATGGTGATCTTTGGATCGTTGGAAAGATCCGCGATTCGCAATTTCGCCATGGCGATGCTGACCGGCGGCAGTTTTTCCAACTGTTCCGGTTGCGTCGTCAAGGCATCGAGTTGGGCGCGAGCCATCACCAAATCCGGCGGTGATGATTCCAGGGCGGCTTCAATCACCGCCAGTCGTGCTTCCGGGACGCGCGGGTGGGTCGGATGGCGGACGAGGAAGGCCTCGATCGCGGCTTTCGCGGCGGCGGGGGGCTTGGTGATCAGCGCCCGTTCGAGTTCGAGATCGTCCTGAAGATTTTTGTCCGCCACTGATCCGTTGGTGAGAATCGGGAGGGCGGCTCCTTCGCGCAATTGAGAAAGCGCGGCATTGAGGCGAGCGGAGTGGGCGGCGGGTTCGGTGAGAAATGAGGCGGCTTGGTTAAACAGCTCGGCAGCTTTGGCGATTTCACCGGTTTCGTAGGCGAGGCGGGCTTTGAGGAAAAGTGCTTCACCTTGCAAACCGGTGTCTTTCATTTCTTGGGTCGCATCCAATTCGGCAAATGCTTGAGCGGTTTGGCCGTCGTCGAGCAACCAGCGGGCGCGTTGAATCAAAGCGCGGCTGGCGGATGGACTCTCCGGATATTGGCGGCGGAGCCGGTTCAGCAATTCCGTGGCTTCCTGCCGCGCGGCGGCGGTTCCCATTCGATGCAAACCGGTCGCTCGCGCGAAAAGGGCGAGGGCGGCAAGACGTCGTGTCGCCGCCGAGCTTTCCAAAATTTCCGCCGATGCAGGATCCGACGGCGGAATCCATGCGGCCAGTTTGTCCATGATGGGATCGTTGGCGGCAGGGACAGCAGGCAGCCAATCGATCAACCGGTCAAACATCGCCTCCAAAAGCGGCGAATCCGGATTTTCCTGGATAAAAACCAGCAACGATTCCGCCGCTCCTTTGGGATTTCCGGTTGCGGCAAGCGCGTCGGCCATTCCCAAAGCGGTGGCGTGAAAACGGACGAGCGACAGCCCTTCGCGTTGGCTCAGCAGGACGGCGAAACGCGAGGCGGCGTCGGCAGGTTCGCCTTCTGCGAGTAGCAATGAAGCTTCGAGAAAAGCGACGTTCGGGCGCTGCGATTCCGCCACGTCTTCCGGTTTGGGGAGGGCCGCGCGTGCTTCTTTGTAGCGGTTGAGATCAAATAAAATTTCGGCACGGCGCAGCTTGAGGGCAGGGGCCTCACCGGCGAGCGACCGCAGCGCGGCATCCGGTTGATCGAGCGCGATCCGTAAACTGGCTTGCGTCAGCGCCGCTTCGGTTTTGTAAGGCGATTTTTCATCCGAAAGTTCCGCAGAAAGCGCGTCCGCGGCTTCGGAAAACCGGTGGAGCGCGGTGAGCGCCTGGCCTTTCCAGAAATTCAGGCCGGGAGTTCCCTGAAGAAACGACTCTGAAAGCAACGTCAGCGCTTCCGCCGGTTTGCCGCCTCGGATCAACGCTTCGGAAAGGCGGATCGCGGCAATCGGTTTCCGCTCTGCGGGCAGCGTGGGATCTTTCAGCGCTTCGGTGAAATGCAGGGTGGCGATTTCCCAAAGTTCGCCCGAAAGCGCGTCATCACCGAGCCGGAAATTTTCCGCAGAATTCGCCGCGCTCAGAACGAGCGGGAGCGAGAGAAACAAAGGCAAATACAAGCGGAACTTCATGGACCGCGCCAAACCTAAAGGCTCAAACCGGGCAATGCCAGTCCGAGTTTGGCCGGTCGCCGTTTCACTCTGGAGTCGCGAGCAACTCTTTCAGCACGTTGGGCGGCAGGCCGAGCGAACTGGAAGCTTCCTTCATGTCTCCATCGGCTTTTTCCAAAGCACGGCCTGCGATTTCGCGAGCGAGCCAATCGATGACATTGACTCCGCTCGGCGCAGCATTGGTCAGTTGATCGAGCGTGTCGTTCAATCGGACACCCGCTCGCAGCGGGGCGGACGAAAGCGGAATATCGGCCGGGAGGAGGATGTTCGAGGACGCAAGCGCACAGGCGCGGGCGATCGTGTTTTCCAATTCCCGAACATTGCCCGGCCAATCGTGCGATTGCAGGGTGGCGACGGCTTCGGTCGAAATCTTGATCCGAGCCATGCCGTTCTTTTTGGTGATCCGCTGGAGGAAATATTCGGCCAGAAGCGGAATATCCTCCGGGCGTTCACGGAGCGCGGGAATTCGGAGTTCGACGACGTTCAACCGGTAAAAAAGGTCTTCACGGAAACGTCCGGCGGCGACTTCGGCGGCGAGGTTTTTGTGAGTCGCGGCGACGATCCGGACATCGGTGGTGATCGTGTCGTTTGCTCCGACTCGGGAAAACGAACCGTCTTGAAGGACGCGCAGAAGTTTTACCTGAATCGAAAGCGGCATGTCGCCGATTTCATCGAG
>DBTN01000012.1:160975-213207 GCA_002307065.1 Akkermansiaceae bacterium UBA1315
TCGCCGATTTCATCGAGGAAAAGCGTGCCGCCATCCGCTTGTTCGAAGCGTCCGGCACGGCGGGCGATGGCACCGGTGAACGAGCCTTTTTCGTGACCGAAAAGTTCACTTTCCAGAAGGTTTTCAGGAATGGCGCCGCAGTTGATGGTGATCATCTCCTTTTGGCGGCGCGGGCTGTATTCGTGAACGGCCTTGGCGACGAGTTCCTTTCCGGTTCCGCTTTCTCCGGCGATGAGAACCGGGGCGTCGGATTTCGCCACGCGGCCGACCAGTTTAAAGACGGCTTGCAGCGCGCGCGAGACGCCAATGATTTTCACCCGGCCTTCGAGCATCGGCATTTCTGCCTCAGGTTCTCCCGCGCTGCGGCGATCTTCCTGGATTTGGAGCGCGGATTCGACCACCGGTCGCAATTCGAAAGGAAGCGATTCCTTTCGCAAAACGTCGTGCGCCCCGTGTTGGGTCGCTTCGATGATTTGGCCCGTGGACGGAAATCCAGCGGTGAGGATGACAACCGTCTGCGGGCTTTGCTGAAGAATGCGGCCTAACAGCTCCATTCCGTCGAACGGTTGCAGAGCCAAAGCCGCAACCACGACTTGCACCGAAGTTTTTTCGATCACCTTGACGGCGTTTGCGGCGTTGTCGCAACGGAGGATTCGGAGATTTTTTGCGGACAGGTGTTTGGAAGCCCAATCAAGGAAATCATGATCGGGATCAACCAACAACAGCGTGTCTTCGGTGGGTGCTTCGGGCATTGCAGGGACGGCCCGAGTCAATCAGGGGGGTGGGGGATGGCACGAAAAAAGTGCATAAAACATTTCGATTTTGAGCAGCCGCCTACTCAAAGAACCGTTTTAGAGCACGTTGCTCCGACGGATCGAGGCTTTCACGCCAGACTCGATCGCCCCCTGCACCGGTGGATCCGACGTCGCCACCCGCCTGAGAAGGGGCGTTCGACAGGTCGAGATCGTGTTCGCCGTCCTGCAATTGAAGCAAATCACCCGGGAGGGCACGAGAGAGATCTTGGGCCTCCAATCCTTTCATTTCGCCCGTGTCGAGCGGAGCCTTTTCCGCTCCGAGAACGTCGGGATGGTGGCCGGGACCGCGGTCGACTCCGCCGTTGCCTGGCACCTCGGACGGGTTTTCGCTTAAGCTTTCGCCTTCCGCTTCACCCTCACCCTGGCGGGCGTCTTTCATCGCCTGTTGGTTCTTCTCTAGGTTTTCCTGGAGTTGCTGAAGCTGCTCTGGGGAAATTTGGCGGAGATTTTCCCTGTTCCATCCGTCCATCTGTTTGAGGAGTTCGGGATTGGGTTTCATCGCTCCGTTTTTCAGGCCTTCGAGCGCCTGGTCGAATTCGTCGGCAAGTTTTGCATGGTCCTCGGCGTTCATCCCTGCGGCGTTTTGCTCGAGCATTTCGAGTGCATTTTCGGCGCGTTCGAGTTCCTGTTCGACGCGACCGGTTTCGGATCGGTGGGATTTTTCCAAGGCGTCGGTCGCTTCGAGGGACGAATGGCTGAACCACTGGTCGTTCTCTTGGGCGCGAAGTTCTTCCAGTTTTTTGCGGGTTTCTTCCAGGTAGTCTTCGTTGGCGGCTTTTTCTTCAGTGAGTGCGGCCAATTCGGCATCGAGTTTTTTCCAAGCCTGCGGCTCTTCCTGCGAGCCGACGGGATGGGGCGGGCGAGCGGGCAGGGGAATAAACCAACCTGCCGCCAGCAGCGCGAGCGCACCCAACGGCGGAACGAGCAAGCGCGGCCAGTGCCAACGAAGTCCGGCGTCGATTTTTCCAACCGGTTTCGGCCACGGCCAGACGCCTGCGTGGGCGGCGGAAAGGGCGTTGTTCAGTTGCAGTTGGGCCTCGAGTCGGACGAGCGATTGCTGAGGGTTTTCGAAACTGCGTGCGGCGACGAAAAAGGCGACGAGAATCAGCAGCAACAGCAGTCCGCCGAGTGATGCGGCGAACCAACCGGTTTCCCAATCCGGAATTTCACGGCGAACCCAAAGCAGCGCAACCGCTCCGAGCAGGGCACTGACGAGCAACGGTGCCGCCAGTTTTTCCAAGCACCAGGCGAAATTGACACGACGCGAAATTCGGCGGGACTGGGAAAGCCAGTAGTCGCGATGGGATTCGGCGTCGGGATTTGCCATGCGATCGAATGGTAGATCGAAAGAATCGAGAATCCAGATTTAAGAAATCCGGAGCGATGTGTCAGAGCCAATCGATTGCTTGATCGAGCGTTTCGACGACATGATCGGCTCCGGCGACGCGGAGTTGATCGGCCGTGAAATGACCGGTGGCTACCGCGAGGCAGCGGGCGTTCATGGCATGGGCGCAGGCGATGTCTTTCGGTGTATCGCCGATCACCAGCACTTGTTCGGCGGAAAATGAGCGGCCGGAATGGGCGGTGGCGCGGGAAATCGCAACCGGTCCAAGAAGATTTCGGTCGGCGAAATCGCAGCCGTAGGCGCCGAAGGGAAAATATGCGTCGAGGCCGAAATGGCGCATTTTCGAAGCGGCTCCGCCGGAAATATTACCGGTTAACAAGCCGAGGCTGACTTCGGACCGATTTGCCAATTCGGTGAGAATTTCGTGAACTCCAGGCAGAACTTTGCCCGGAAATTCGCCATTCGCTAGATTCCAATCGAGGCGGCTCAGATAGGTGGTGAAATAAGCATCAATCCGCTCGGGGGTGGGATCGATTTGGAAATGGGCGTGAATGGTCGCAATCACGCCGAGGTCGGTGCTCCCCGCAAGATCGAGGGCAGGACCGGTTTGGCCAAAAATTTCCAGCGTTGCCTCTTCGAGAGATCGCATCCCGGCACCACCGGTGTCGACCAGGGTGCCGTCGATATCGAAGAGGTATAACACTGGAGAATGACTGGGTCGGTTTTCGATCAAGCCTTTTTCGATTCAGCAACCGGCTCGGACGCTTCCTGATCGGAAACTTCCTCATCCGATACTTCATCAGGCACATCGTCGTCCTCTTCCTCTTCTTCGTGATGATCTTCATCCTCGAAGTCGTCCTCGTCCATCAGTTCGCCATGGAACAGGTGGAACTTGCGCTTGCGCTGATGCGCAGGCAGAGGCGAGAGGATCATGGCGACCGCACGACCGTTCAAGCGTGGAGCTTGATCGACCTGAGCCATGGTTTTGAGATCTTCCACGATGCGGTTGAGCACCACAAAACCGAGGTCCTTGTGGGCGTTTTCACGACCCCGGAATTGCAGGACGAAGCGAACCTTGTGGTTTCCTTCGAGGAAGGTTTCTGCGCGGCCAAGCTTGATGTTGTAGTCGTGCTGGCCGGTTCCGACGCGGAATTTGACTTCCTTCATGCGGGTGGCGCTCTTCGACTTTTGCTTTTTCAGCTTTGCCTGCTCGTATTTGTATTTGCCGTAATCGATGATTTTGCAAACCGGAGGGTCTGCGGCACCAGCGATCTCGACAAGATCGAGCCCGAGCGATTGGGCTTTCAGAAGCGCGTCGCGTGAGGTCATGACGCCGAGCTGCTCGCCGTTGGCGAGGACGACGCGGACTTTCGGTGCGCGGATGCGGTCGTTGACCCGCGTCATGTCGCGGTAACGGCCCCTATTTTGGTCTCTTTGTGGTTTAGCGATGGCTGTGTCCTCCAATGGGTATATGCGACACACCGGGGCACGGTCGGACAAAGCCGCCGCACGGGATCGGTGCGAAGAGTGTTGCGGAACGATGGACCGGACGCCGGATCATAGATCGGAGACAGCGGGACCTAACCGGTCAAAAAGGCCGGTTTTAGAATACATTGCGAATCGTTCCAAGAAAATCATCGAGCGGCGGGTTGCCGAAAGGTCATCTATGTAAGGACGAACTGAAATTTTTTCACTTCGACACCATACGAGCGCCTAAAACAAGTAGTTAGCCGACGATCCATGGACGGGCAAGCCTGAATTTACGGAAAATTGGCAGGATTTGACCGTTGGGTCTCCTCCTGCCTGTTGTTCTGAAGGGGTTGGTCCTGCCTGGGAGGAATCCGCGCCTCCGTCCTCACAGGGATCGCTCGCGGATCTCGGCGGTGAGGTCAGCGATGAATTGGTCGAGGGGTTTGGTGTCGAGGTCTTCGCTGTCGCGGCGGCGGATGGAGACGGTGCCTTCTTCGACTTCGCGGGCACCGAGGACGATCATGTAAGGGACACGGTCGAGGCGGGCGAGGCGGATTTTGGCGCCGACTTTATCGGAGCTGCGATCAATGGTGACGCGGAAACCGGCGTCGGCGAGTTTGGCAGTCGTTGCTTCGGCGGCTTCGAGGGTTTTCTCGGAAATCGGGATGACGCGAACTTGTTCGGGAGCGAGCCAAGCGGGGAATTTTCCTTCGAAATGCTCGATGAGCAAACCGGTGAAACGTTCGAGCGAACCGAACGGCGCGCGGTGGATCATGACCGGTACGTGGGCTTGGTTGTCGGCGCCGACGTAGGAAAGGTTGAAGCGGACCGGGAGATTGTAGTCGACCTGAACGGTTCCGAGCTGCCAATCGCGGCCAATCACGTCTTTGACGACGAAGTCGATTTTCGGGCCGTAAAAAGCCGCTTCGCCGAGTTCTTCGGTGTATTCGACGCCGAGCGTCTGCACGGCTTGGCGAAGCGCGGCTTCGGCTTTGTCCCAGTTTTCGGGAGAGCCGACGTATTTGTCCGATTCTGGATCCCGCAAGGAAAGGCGGACCCGGTAATCGTGCATGCCGAGCGTTTTAAGGACTTTTTTCACCAGTTCGAGGCAGCCTTCGACTTCAGCGGCGACCTGATCCGGGGTGCAGAAAATGTGGGCGTCGTCCTGAGTGAAGCCACGAACACGGGTCATGCCGCCGAGTTCGCCGGATTGTTCCCAGCGATAAACGGTGCCGAATTCGGCCAGGCGAACCGGCAGATCGCGATAGGAATGGTGATCACTATCAAAAATTTTGATGTGATGCGGGCAGTTCATCGGTTTCAGCAAGTACCCTTCGTATTCGCCTTTTTCGAGACCGTTGAGGAGCTGGCTGCAAGTCGCGTCTTCATCGGCGAGTTTGTCCAAAACATCGCGCTCGGCGATCGCCGGATATTGGCTCTCCTGATAATACGGGAAATGGCCGGACGTGCGGTAGAGGTCGAGCTTGCCGATGTGTGGGGTGAAAACCTGTGAGTAGCCTTGGCGGTCGAGCTCTTGAGTGATGAATTCCTGCAAGGCCCGGCGGACGAGCGCGCCTTTGGGTTTCCAGAGGATCAGGCCTTGGCCGACCGCTTCGTCGATGTGGAAAAGTCCGAGCTCTTTGCCGAGGCGGCGGTGGTCGCGTTTTTTCGCTTCCTCCAACCGGTTGAGGTGTTGTTCGAGCAATTCCTTCGATTCGAAAGCCGTGCCGTAAAGCCGTTGAAGCTGGCCTTTCGACTCATCGCCCATGTAGAACGAGGAGGAAACGGACATCAGTTTCACGTTTTTGCACTTCGAAGTGTAGCCGACGTGAGGGCCTGCGCAGAGGTCGATGAACTCACCGTTTTGGAAACAGGAGATCTGTTCGCCTTCCGGGATTTTGTCGATCAGGTCGAGCTTGAAGCGCGAAGGGTTGCCAGGACGCTCGGAAAGGCCGCCGAGACGACCGCTTTCCGCCATGGCTTTTGCTTCTTCGCGGGAAATCGCTTTGTATTCGAACTTCTGGTTTTCCTTGGCGATTTTTTTCATTTCGGCTTCGATTTTTTCGAAGTCATCCGGAGTGATCCGGTGCTTCATTTCGAAGTCGTAGTAGAAACCATTCTCGATCGGTGGGCCGTAGGCGAACTGCGCATCCGGCCAAAGGCGGAGGATGGCGGTGGCCATGACGTGGGCGGAGGAGTGCCTAAGGCGCTCCAGGTCGGTCATCTGTTGGCGTTCATCGAGAGTCTTGCGTTCGGACATGCGGCCCCGAGAAACCAGTGATCGCCGGTTTTTTCAAGGGCGAATCGCTTTAGAAATGATGGTCGGGGATTCGTGCCATACAAAAGGCGCGTAGCCTTCGATGGGCCGGGGCTTTCTTGGCGGGAGTTTTTCCAAGAGCGGAGCGAAGTGAGCTTCGACCTCGACTGGGTTCCAATACGACCGGATTTCGTGACGAACCGGTTCGTCACCCGTCGGCAGCTTCAAGAGCGGCGTCGAATCGGAGGCGAGACGGTCCCACGTTTTTGAATCGACACGCATCAGGTCGACCGGGGGAAGGGGGCAGTTTTTGGGGGCTTGAAACGGAAGGAGCGCGGGCGATTCGTGAATTTTTCGGAGACCAAGTGAGAAAAGCGCCGCTTCCCACTTTTCGGATTCCGTTTCGGGAATGAGCAAATCCACGTCGTAGGTGGCGCGAGGAAACCCCAGCGCTGTCACGGCGTGTCCGCCAATGAGCAGCGCGTGGAGGCCGCGTTCTTCCACGAGGTCGGCAAGCGTCTCGAGGAAGGACGGCATTTTCGAAAGGATTACCGGTCGAGCAGGGCGAATTTCAATTCGGCTTCAGAGACGACTTCGCCGTTGACGAGGCAGCGGCATCGCGTCTGGCCGATGGAGCCGCGGATTTTGATGATGTCCGCCTCGATGAAAAGCGTGTCGCCGGGTAAAACGGGGCGGCGCCATTTCACGCTGTCGGCGCTCATGAAGTAGCCGAGTTTTCCGACGTTTTCCGGTTTGCGAAGCATCAGCACGGAAGAAACCTGGGCCATCGCTTCAAGTTGCAGCACGCCGGGCATGATCGGATGGCCGGGGAAGTGACCGATGAAATACGGCTCGTTGATCGTGACGTTTTTGACGCCGGTGCATTTGTTCTCTCCTTCGAAATCGACAATGCGATCGACCATGAGGAACGGATACCGGTGTGGCAAAATTTTCAGGACATCGTTGATGTCGAGCACGCCTTCGCCTTTCGGGATTGAAACGGCCGCAGGGACCATCGAGCGCATGCGAGCGTATTCGGTTTTGAGAGCGGCCGCCATTTTGGTGTTCGGGCCGTGACCCGGTTTTACCGCGATGACGTGGCCGAGGATGCGTTTTCCGGAAAGCGCGAGATCGCCGATCAGATCGAGCGCTTTGTGACGGGCGAACTCGTTGGTGAAACGCATCGGCTCCTTCGACATGACTTCATTTCCCCGGATCACGACCGCGCTTTCGAGCGATCCGCCTTTGATCAGGCCTTTGTCGAGAAGGGGTTTGACGTCTTCGTAATAAACAAACGTCCGTGCTGGAGCGATTTCTTTTTCGTAGGTTTCCGGCGTGACGTCGGTGGAGAAATATTGGGTGAAGCGGCCGTCGGGTCCGACGTTGGTGACGGAGACGCGGAAGGTTTTGCAAGGAACGATGGTGATGATCGTGCCGTCGCCCATTTCCTGATGGATGGGCTCGCGGATTTCCCAAGTTTTGCGAGTGGCGGTTTGGGGAACGATGCCGACGCTTTTGATCAGTTCGACAAACGGCCGGGAAGAACCGTCGCCAATCGGCGGTTCGTTGGCGTCCATTTCGATCAACGCGTTGTCCACGCCGAGGCCGACGAGCGCGGAAAGCACGTGTTCGACCGTGTGAACTTTCACCGAGCCTTCGGCCAAAGTCGTCGCGCGCTCCACCGTTTGGACTTTTTCCACATCAGCGGAGATGAACGGTTGGTCCGGCAGGTCGATGCGGCGGAATTTGTAACCGTGACCTTCCGGGGCCGGTTTGAGCGTGAGAGTGACTTTGCCTCCCGTGTGAAGAGAGGTTCCTTCGAGAGTAGCGGAGCCTGCGAGGGTGTGCTGAACGGCGGCGGACATGAGGGCGCAGCTTTAGGGGTAGGAAATGAAGTTTCAAGCCGGAATGGTGACCGGTTTTAGGAAATGCCTTGCGTTTCGAAAAATCGCGGCTAGCAATGCGGCACGCGGTTTTCGGATCGCGGGAGGCACTTTCGCTCTCCGCCCCTTTTCCGGTCTTCATCGATGAGAGATTGTTTTGGGAAACCAACCACCTCATCGACACCGCCAGCCGCCCATCCAGGTGCGGGCAGGCATTTTATAGACTATGACTCCATCTGCCTACGAGGCTCTTCCACTTTGTGAGCCTCTTCAACGGGTTCTTCGTGAACTCGAATATCACACGCCATCGCCGATTCAGGCCCAAGCGATTCCTTTGCTGCTGCAAGGACGTGATCTTCTCGGCTGCGCGCAAACCGGTACGGGTAAGACCGCCGGTTTCGCTTTGCCGATTCTCAACGCGCTTCACGAAAATCCTCGTCCATCGAAGCCACGTTCTTGCCGGACCTTGGTGCTCGCCCCGACTCGTGAGCTCGCCGGTCAGGTTGGCAAGAGCTTCACCACTTACGGAAAATACGTTCGGTTTAAACAAACCCTCATCTACGGAGGTGTCGGCCAAGTCCCTCAAGTTTCCGCGATGCGCGGCGGCGTGGATGTTCTGGTGGCAACTCCCGGTCGTCTGTTAGATCTGATCGATCAACGCCACGTCGATCTTTCGTCAGTTGAGTTTTTCGTTCTCGATGAAGTGGACCGCATGCTCGACATGGGTTTCCTCCGCGATGTGAAGCGCATCGTCGCGATGTTGCCGGCGAAACGCCAGTCGCTGTTCTTCTCGGCCACGATGGCTCCGAACATCGTGCAACTCGCTGAATCGATTCTTCGCAATCCCGCCAGCGTCAGCATCACACCTGAAACGACGACTGCCGAACGCATCAACCAGCAAGTTTGTTTCGTCGATCGCGAAGACAAGCGCCCGTTGCTTGAACTGCTTCTCCAAGGCCAGGCCGACGCCGATAGCCAAAAGCTGACGATCGTTTTCAGTCGGACCAAACACGGTGCGAACAAGCTGGCGAAAAGCCTCTGCGCCGCCGGTTTTCCAGCCGATGCGATTCATGGAAACAAGTCGCAAGCTCAACGGGAAAAAGCGCTTGAGCGGTTCCGCAAAGGACTTACGCCAGTTCTAGTAGCAACTGATGTGGCGGCTCGTGGGGTGGACGTCAAAGATGTCGGACTCGTGGTGAATTTCGATTTGCCGAACGAACCGGAAGCTTACGTTCACCGGATTGGCCGGACCGGTCGTGCCGGTGCCGAGGGGCGCGCCGTTTCGCTCTGCGCGGACGATGAACTGGAATATCTTCGCGAAATCGAAAAAGTCATCAAGATGCCGGTTCCTCGTTGGGATGATCATGCATGGCACCTCGAAGCACTTGCCGATCGTCATTTGCGAATCAAAACCGGTGGCGGAAAGGCTCCATCGTCCCAAGGCGGTCGTCGCCAAGGCGGAGGTGGTGGTAATCGTCACGGCGGTGGCGGCGGAAGCAATGGCGGCGGTGGTCGCGATTATAGCAACGCCTCACGTCGTAACGGCGCTGGCCGTCGCGGACCGGCTCCCGCAGGTCGCTGATTTTATAAGGAGTGTCGATCTTCGGTCGACACTCTGGCTCCGCGGAGTCGACCACAGATCGATTCTCCTTAAACGCTGTGATAAGCTTTAACAAGACGCCCGGTTTCGAATTTTTCGGAACCGGGCGTTTTTGTAAAAAATAAGAGTTATAACTCGAAAAGGAGCGCGTTCATTCTGAACGCTGGTTGAAAGAACATTCTGTCCGCCGTTTTTAGCGCTGGAGGATCCGGGATTTGATGATGCCGGTTCTTCCGACAGAATGTCGAAAGGAATAGTCGATAGAATATCGACGCTCCTTGGTTCAGAGCACTGCTCAGGCTTCCTGGAGTTTGGAGATATCCCAAACCGGTAGGCCTAGCTCGGTGGCGAGTTCGTTGAACTCGGCGACTTCGGCGGGGGTGAAAAGGATGCCGCCAGCAGCGTCGGAGCGTTTGCGGGCATCGGCTTCGATTTGACCGGGGAGCATGGCTTTGTCGTTACCGTGACCGAGGATGTCATCGATGACCGCTTTGAGGTTTTCGGTTTGGCTGCGGCCGTGAGCGAAATTTCCACCGGAGATCGCATCGGGATGGATGACTTGGAAATAGAAAACCGTCGTGGTTTTTTCGCCCGGGGTTTTCACCTCGCGACCGCGAATCGTGGGAAGTGATCCGCCGATGAAACCGCCGAAAATTTCGTTGATCAGCGACATGCCGTAACCTTTGTGGCCGCCGAACGGAAGCAGAGCGGCAACTTGGTGAGGATCGGTGGTCGGCTGGCCGTTCGCATCAACCGCAGCGCCGGGAGGAAGTTGTTTGCCTTCGCGCTTGAGGGCTTGGACACGGCCCATGGCGACGGTGGAGGTGGCCCAGTCGATGACGATCGGGAAACCATTCACATCGGTCGTCGGAATGCCCCAAGAATGAGGATTGGTGCCGAGGGTTGGAAATTTCCCACCGAAAGGAACCACTTCCGCAAGCGTCGAGGTGCAATTCGTATAAGCATAGTAGCCGCGCTCCGCGGCTTCCATGACGTAACCGCCGCCCCAGAGATAGTGGAACGTGTTATCGACGGCGATTTGGCCGATACCGAATTTGTCCGCCAGTTCAATGGCGCGATCGATGGCGCGGTAAGCGACGGATTGGCCGAGTTTTTTATTGGCATTCCAGCGCTCGGAGGCCGCGAACTTGGATGGCAGTACTTCGATTTCCGCACCGGGGACGCAGCCGCCGATGGCTGAGCCGAAAAGGTGATCCAAGTGCAGTGCTTTCAGCGCATGGTGGGTGCGAATGCCGTGGCGAGCGGCCTCGGCGGCGAGTTTTGCACCTTCAGTTGCTTCATCGGTGCTGTAGCCGCGGGCTTCGTAGGCACGGATGACGAGGGCGTCGTGGTCGGCGCGGGGAATGACAAGAAATTCGGACATGTCGGATGGATCTGAGTGAGGAATCGGAGTCTGTTTGAACGATCACAGATGTCCAGCCGGATGGTGAACCGGTCATCCAAGAAACAGAAAGGCCAGGGAAACCGTGGTGATCTCCCTGACCCTTCACTTTCGAAACGCGTTACGATCAAACGATTTTACGCGAGACGATGGCAGGCGTTAGCGTTTATCCAGGATCGAGTTCCAATGCTCGACGTTGTCCTTTTCGGCTTCGAGCAGCGCGGTGATGTCGTCGTGAATGGTGATCGTGTTAATTTTATCGCCTTGTTTGATTTTGTTCACGACGTCCTGGCCTTGAGTCACTTCACCAAAAACGGCGTGGCGACCGTCGAGGTGAGGCGTCGCGTTGTGGGTGATGAAAAACTGGCTTCCGTTGGTGTTCGGGCCGGCGTTCGCCATCGAGAAAATGCCTGCTTTGCTGTGCTTCAACGTGCGGTCGATCTCGTCGAGGAACCGGTAGCCCGGGCCGCCGGATCCGGAACCGGTAGGGTCTCCACCTTGGATCATGAAATTTGCGATGACGCGATGAAACGAAATGCCGTTGTAATAACCGCGTTTTGCGAGGTTCAGGAAATTCGCGGTCGTCATCGGCACTTTCGAGGAGAAAAGCGTCGCGTCGATATCACCGGCGGTGGTGTGAAGTGTGATCTTGGTGTCTGACATGAAAGGAGGGTGAACATTGAAGACCGAACGTTCAACATTGAACATTGAACATCGAAGTGAAGACGAGAAACCGGTGGGGTCAGGGCTTTCCTGGCGGCTCGTTCGGAATGCGGATGTTCGATGTTCGATGTTCGATGTTCGATGTTCGATGTTCGATGTTCGATGTTCGATGTTCGATGTTCGATGTTCTTCACGCATTCGCCAAAACCCATCGATATTCCCCGGCGATTTGCTCGTCGACGGGTCGTTGCAGATCGGCGGGCAGAACTCCCCAGGTGTAGGTTTCGATTTCGTAATGCTGGCAGGCATCGGGATTTGCGCGACGCCATTTCAGAACTTCCAGGGTTTGATCGCGGGTGGAGCGCAGCGGCGGAGCAGGTTCGGCATCGAGCGGGATGTGAAAATGGACGCGCATTTCACGGAAGTCTGCCGGCGAGATTTTCCCACAGTCGATCGCTTCGAAAAAGTCCGGCAAATCCGCAAGCCGGGTGACGCCGCCAGTGGGTCCGCGAAGCAAGGCCTGGTGGAAATAAACTGGCTCGTCGAAATCACGGATCGCCGAGAGCGCCGCATCGTCGCGGGGATCGAGCGCGAGCGCGCTGGAAAGATGGATTTTTGAAATCCGAATCCCCGCGCTGGCGAGAGCATCGAGCGATGATGACGCGTCGTCATATTCCAGCGCGAAGTGACAAGCATCGTAGTTCAGGCCGATATGTTTGCGGATCAGGTCCGGTTTGGGAGCGGCGGCGTGGAGGCGTTTGAAAAAGGCGAGCGTTTCCTCGGTGTTTTCGAAATGGCCGAGGGGTTCGGGTTCCAGTCCGAGGTGAAAATCGTGACCGGTTTCGGAAGACAGTTCGTCGAGGAAAGAAGCAAGTTCGATCAAATGGTCGATGATCGGTTTTTCATCGGCATGAAATGTTTTATGTGAACCCGGCAGCGTCGAAACCGAAGCTCCGGTATCTTTTCGGGCGATGATCGAGAGGATACGGAAGAGATTTTTCGTATAATCGAGTCGCGCGCGATGAGTCCAGTCCGGTTGGAAAACTTTTTCTTTCACCCGGGTTCCGTGAAAACTTCCATAAGGGAAACCGTTGATGGTGAAAACGTAGGTGTTCGTTTCCTCCAGCCAGGCACGGAATTTTTGCAAACGATCACCTTCTAACAGTTCTTCGGCGGCGACTGCGGAAAGGCGCAGACCGATTGCGAATGGCGCGTCTTTTTCGAGTTCACCGGAATTTACCAAACGGTTGCGAACATCGAGAACGTGGGTGCGGAGAATTTCAGCGGTTTTTTCCCAAGTTTCGGCCGGGTGAATGTTGGTGCAGTAAGAGAGATGAGAGGGAAAAAGTTTCAAACGAAGGATGGGTTGCTGACGGATTTTTGGCCCGAAATGGCGGAGAGTCCAGAGGTCTTTTTGCGAGGAACTCTCAACAAAAATTCTCAGTGCATTCGCAGAGCGTCCGTCCTGACTCCATCGATGGGAGCGATCCGTTGGAGAAAAGAAAGGCCCCGGTTGGGGGGAGACCGGAGCCTTTACTCAGGGGTAGTTTTGGGGGGATTGTCAGAGGAACGGGGGCTGTCTGACAAGGTGGGAATTATCTCGTTTTTTGATGTAGGAAATGAGGATTATTTGATTCCGGATTTTGCCGGTTTGAAACCGGTTCGTCTATTCGAGAGGCACGGATTGTCTGGCGGCAAGAGCTTTCCGAACGTTGGCCATCGCGGTCCGGCCAATGGTTAAGTTCGTCTCCGCGCCTTTTTTGAAAACGAGCGTTGCGGTGTTTCGATCCAAGGGAATGAACTCAGAAAGTTGATGAATATTGATGATGAGGGATCGATCAAGTCGGACAAAAATGGACGGCGTCAGCAATTCTTCCCATTCGTTGAGCGACCGATAAACGAAAAGCGAGTCGCCACCGAGGAGTCGGACGGTAGAGTAATTTCCGTCAGCCTGAATCGAGAGAATGTTGGGAGGAAAGATCGAAACCGTCTGTCCATCGATCTTCTGAAAGATCGGCTGGAAGGTGATCGGGCTGGGATCGTTGGAGTCGGCGGTTCGCAACGCGTAGTCTGCGAGAAATTTGCCCACAGCGGTCGCCAGCCTTTCGGGCGAAACCGGTTTCATGAGATAGTCGAGCGCGTTGACGTCAAACGCGCGTGCCGCAAATTTTTCGAAACCGGTTACAAAAATGACTCGCGGCGGGCGCTTCATTCCGGCGAAGAATTTAAATCCGTTTGCCCGTGGCATTTCGATGTCGAGAAATACCAATTCCGGGTGGTGTTCTTCACAAAGGTCAATGGCCTCCGAGACGCTGTAGGCGTCGGCGACGACCCCAAACTCCGGATGCTTGGAAAGCAACTTTCGGAGGTATTGGTGAGCGTGAGGCTCGTCATCGACTAAAAGCACTGGGATCGTTTTCATCAGTAATCTCGGTCGGCTGAGAATGGAGTTTTCTCGTTGGTTGTGTCTGTCAAAGGGGCTGTCGGATCATTGATAGTGATTTGTGCGACGACCTTTCCCTGTTTTTCTTCAATATGAAAATGGTGATTTTGTGGGTATTGAAGTTCTAACCGACGACGGAGATTTTCCAAGCCAAGTCCGCTCGGATTTTCGGGTTGCGAGATCTGCGGTTCTCTCCACGAACCGGTGTTGGATACGGAAAAGACCAGGCGGGTTTCATCGAGTTTTGCGGAGATCTCGATGAGCAAGGGATGATCCGACGTTTCTCTGCCATGTTTGATGGCGTTTTCCACGAGCGGTTGGATGAAAACGCCTGGGACGGGAAATTTCCGGCATCCAGGATCGATGTCGACCTTCACCTGCAGCCGGTCACCGTAGCGGACTGCTTCGACTTTGAGATACGAAAGCGTGGCGTCGATTTCTTCACCGAGGGAGACGAACATTTTGGAGCGGTTTGCCAAACTGTAGCGAAAATATTCAGAGAGGCCTAGGGTCAGCCGTCCGGTGTTTGAGTCGCTGTCCACATCGGCCATGATGGTATTTAAGGCATTGAAGAGGAAGTGTGGATTGATCTGAGCGCGGAGCATTCGAATTTCCGCCTCACGTTGAGCTGCTTCAGATTCGTAGAGAAGCCGGGCTTTGTTTCGGTCGGCCACGTATCCTCGTGCCAGAAAGTAAAGAAGTCCCCAAACCGAATACATGCCCCAGTGATACCAAAGGGTAAAAATGGTTTGATTGGTCGTGACCAAGTCTTTCCGGTATTCCGCAATGGAGTTATACAATGCGGGGTCGATCAGCTTCGTCTTTAGCAAGGTGGCGAGCCAAGCGAGGGAAGCGATGAACGCGATCCCTAGGATAATACTTCTGATCTGGAGTGGCCGAAAGATCGAGCGCATGACCGATGTGATCGCGAATGAAGCGACGATGCTCATTGAACAATAGGCCACAATATTGCCGGGCGTAGGCTCCCACATTTGCATCGACCGTTTGATGACGATATAGTGGGCGGGAAAACTGCCAATTCCGTAGACCAGCCACAGCGCGAAATTCCAGCGCCAGAAGAGCGGAATCCTCTGAAACGCGGAAAGTGACACGAAATGATACAGCCTCATGGAGAAACAGACCGGTTCAGGCCTTGCCTTGGGCAAGGTTCTTACAGCAATCTTTAAAAAACGCACGGGGCTAATAAGTCTTATCAGTTAAAAAGTATCATCTTCTCCAAGTTGTAAAACGTCGTTTGATCTTTTCTGGGATTGAGTTTTATCATTTGGACCGTTGCCGTCTCTTTTTTCGGACGGACGGGCGTCAGCGTTGGCGTCGTAACATGGCGCTTTTGAGATCATCGTATCGGCCATGGAGGAAGTGACACGGAGTCCCTCAGGCGAAGTTGGCCGCCTCAAACGTGATTTTAAAGGCGTCTGGGAGGTGGAGTGTCGGATGCCTCATAGCACACGAAGTTTTGGATCGCGCGGGACGGAGCGAGGATCTGGTTTATCCGAATCCGGAAAAAAAACCTTCGAATCCGGTCATTTTGGCAAACAATGATTCGTCCAACGCGAGGAAATGACTTCGGGCTGTTTGAAGCACGCTGCTTTCCCCTCAGAAATCCCGTCGCGGGAAAGAGGCGTCGCACAGCTTGTTCGTGCTCTTCAGCAGCCAGAAAAACGATATTGGCGGAGGTGAAGACGCCGATATTTTCTGGTGGAAATCCGGTCCGGTGCGGAGGCCGAGGTGTTTGAAATAGGGGGGCGCCTCCGACGTTTTATCAACCCTTGAGATATATCTTTTGATCAGCATAACAGCGGATCAAAAGATAGAGATAGAGGTTTTTCTGTATCTCTGTCTGCTTGGTTCAGAGAGTGAAGTTTTTACTTTGTCTCAGAAAGTTTTTCGGATTTTCAAAAAGGATCTGTTCGATGTCGGCGGCCGAATGTTGGCGGCGTTTCATTTCGAGCGCGCATTTTGGAACCGCGAGGGGATCGGAGTGACCCCAGTCGCAGGCGGAGTTGAGCCAAAGGCGTTCGGAGCCGTAGATTTCGAGCATATCGATCGCCCGGTTTGGGGTGCATTTGCTTTCAGGATAAAGCGTCATGCCTGCCCAGTAGCCGGCATCGAGAACATGGGAAACCGTGTGTTCTTCGACGTGATCGATGATGACTTTCGAGCGGTCGAGTTTGGAAAACGAAGCGAGCGAGTCGAGGATGAGGCGGGTCCCTTTGAGTTTGTCTTCAAGGTGGGGGGTGTGGATCAAAACCGGCAGATCGTGATCGAGTGCGAGTTGGACGTGTTCTTCGAAAATTTTCAGCTCGTTGCGGGTATTTTTGTTCAGTCCGATCTCACCGATGCCGAGCACGGTGGGAGAAGCGAGAAACTGCGGGATGATGCTCATCACTTCGCGGGCGAAACCGGGGTCGTCCGCTTCTTTCGGATTGATGCAGAGCCAGCAAAAATGTTTGATTCCGTATTTCGCGGCGCGCTTGGGCTCGTATTCGGTGAGCTGGCGGAAATAGTCGTAAAATCCTTCGGCGGAAGACCGGTCGTAGCCGGCCCAGAAGGCGGGTTCGCAGAGCGCTTCGCAGCCGGAAAGAGCGAGCTTTTCGTAGTCGTCGGTGCTCCGACTGACCATGTGGGCGTGGGGTTCGATGTATTTCATCCGGGGTTTTCAGACAGAAGTTTTGCCGGGAGCGCCGAAGGCACCTTGGAAGGGCGCGGATGGGAGGATTTCTGTGGAATGATCGGACATCGATTCCAGCACGGCGCGGGCGCGATCGGGTCGATCTTCCAGCAGGATCGGCAGTGCTTTTTTCAACGAGTCGGCGCGGAAATCCTCCGGGCCAGCGTGGCGGTCGAGGCGATCGAGAAACGCGGCGAGGTCGATGAGCTTGTGGCGCGCATCGATGAATTGCAGGTCGAGAATGTCCTTCTTGCTCGGCATGGGTGAAAGTGTACGGGCGGATTTTGAATTTCCTATCGAGAAACCGCAGGAAAGTGCAAAAGTCTCCCGAGATCGCCGCTTGCGGGATGGGGGCGGATCGTGTGAGGTGCGCTCGTGTTTGCGTATTATGTGCACAATTTGGACCCGATCGCGTTGCCACTGTGGGGAACGATGGCCGTTCGTTGGTATGGGCTGGCGTATTTGATGGGTTTTGTCGGCGGGTTTTTGTTGCTGAGGCACTTAGCCAAGCGGGGCCTGTGGGTGTTAAAGCCGGAAAAAACCGGGGATTTCATTGCGGCGGCGGCGTTGTTTGGCGTGTTTTTGGGCGGTCGTTTGGGTTATATTTTATTTTATCACCTGCCGAAAGTGGGATGGGCGGGCTGGAAAGAGGACCCATTCGTAATTTTCAGAGTTTGGGAAGGCGGGATGGCCAGCCACGGCGGGATTTTGGGACTGGTGATCTTCACCTGGTTTTACGCGAAAAAGGAAAAAGTCTCGTGGACCGGTCTGGGAGATGGGCTTTGTGTGGTCGCTCCGGTCGGGTTGTTTTTTGGGCGGGCGGCGAATTTTATCAATGGCGAGCTCTACGGGCGGGTTGCGAGTGGGGTGAATTGGGCGGTCAAATTTCCACTCGCTCTGATGGACCGCACCGCGCCGGAATCGTTGCGCTTTGACGCGGCGGCGCAGGCAGCGGTAAATGCGGATCCGGGATTAGCCGCCGCTTATCAGGCGATGGAAAGTGCTGGCCTGGGAATGGCGAACGGTCAGGGGAGTCAGCCGTATTTCGAAGCGCAGTCGGCCTTTTTTGAAGCATTGCTGGCGGCGAATCGGAAGTCGGACGAAGTCTCGGCGGCGATTTCGCCGTTTTTGGAAACGCGGCATCCCTCCCAGATCTACGAAGGTTTGCTGGAAGGCGCTTTGCTGTTTGCCATTCTTTGGATTGTTCGGGTGAAGTTTCCGAAAGCGCCCAATGGTCTTTTGACCGGTTTGTTTTTTGGGCTTTACGCGATTTTCCGGATCTTTGCCGAGCAGTTCCGCGAGCCGGATGCGGCATGGGTGATCGAGGGGGTTTTGACTCAAGGTCAGTTTCTCTCGCTGTTCATGTTCCTCTTTTCCGCAGCGTTTTTGACTTACGCTTGGAAGGGGAGAAACCGGCCAGTCGCCTAACTTTCGTGTTCCCAGGCCTTCTTCAACGCCGGGCCGACCGCGCTTTCCAAAGCTCCGTGCCAATCGGCGTCGCTGCGGATGACCGGTAGTGCTGGCAAAATCCGCTCGGCCAAACCGGTTTGCGAAACGGACGCTCGGAAATATTCGCCGCCATTTTCCGCAGGGCCGACGACTTGGTTCACGGTCCTGCCGAGACCGAGCATCGCGGTGTGAACCCAGCGCGCGCCAAGGTGCGGGCAAAGAATTTCGCCGGACGCTTCGATTTCGAAGTCGTGGGATGTTTCGGAAAAATCAATCTCGAAACCGGTTGCGGAAAAGGTGTTTTCGTTGAACTCCCAACGTTCCGCGAGTTTCGGTAGCAGCCAGAACCGGATCGCCTCTGACGCATCAACCGGTGAAACGATCAGCCGCAGCCGGGTTTCCGCGAGACCGCGGAGTTGGAGCAAGGTCGTTGTGGCGATCGCTCGATAGCGACGAGCGGCCTCGTCTGGGCCGACGATTTTTCCCATTTCCGGCAGAACTTTCCCCGGCAAAGGTTCATGGATTTCCAATTTCAGCAACCGCACACGGAGAGCATTCCCCGGATTTGAGATCGGTCCAAGCGGGGAATTCTAAAGATTTACTGATTTTCCGGCTAGGAAAACAATCTTGCCCCAGCGGTCTTGAAAGGCGAAACTGTCGCCCAAGAAACTTCGATGGCACACAGGGATAATAAGAAACGAGGCGAGGAGCCGGAACCCGAAAAGTGGTCGAACGAGATCGTCGGCATCATCTTGATCGCGTCCGGGCTGATCCTATTGCTGTCGCTGGTGTCCTACACTCCGGCGGATCTGCCGAAGTGGGGATTTCTCGAAGCATTCGCGGATAAATCCGGTGCTCGGAGCGAGAATTTGATCGGTCCCGTTGGTGGAATTCTGGGATTCGTGCAGATTTTGTTATTTGGTGCAGCGGGCTGGTTGATTCCGGTCGCGCTGATTTGGCTGGGGATTTTGAAAATGGCCTTTTCAGGTCGGCTCTGGCCGCGGGCGTCGATTGGGTTTTTGGTGCTGCTTCTCACCGGAGCGGCATGGCTTCACACCGCGGACTTTTTTTTCGTGGATTGGGCTAACCGATGCCAGATCAGCGGACCGGGCGGGGTCGTTGGGCAGGGGCTGGGCGGTTTCGTTTTGACCAACGTTATCGGGCGATCCGGCACTTTGATCGTGACCGGTACGGCCTATCTCGTGGCCTTGCTTTTGCTGACCGGTCAACATCCCGTGCGTTTTGTGAAATCCTGCTACCGCTTGACCCGGCTGAAATGGTCGGCCTGGCGCGCGGCCCGCAGTGAAAGCGGCCGGGCAGCGGCGCGAGAAGCCGAAATGATCGCCGAGCGCGATCGGCAGCGCGAACAACGTCGGAAAGAACGCGATCTTACCAAAGCGGCTGATGTCAAAAACGCGCCGGATGATTCCCAGCCGCAGCTTCCGCTTCGCGAAATACCGGTGCCGCAGATCATTGACGCGTCCCATCGCCGTGCGGCGGAGACGATGTCGCCAGGGACCAAGCCGTTCGAACGAAAGAAACAAGCCGGCCATCAGTTCCTGTCGGTCACAGGTTACGAAAATTACGAACTGCCTGGGTTTGATCTGTTAGATATCGATGAATCGGTCGAGCAGCCGGAAGCGAATCGCGAAGAATTGTTGGCGACGCAACGGACGATCATCGACACGTTGAAAGCCTTTGGGATTGATGTGACGGCAGGTGATATCACACGCGGCCCGACGATCACGCGTTATGAAATCTACCCGTCGACCGGTTTGCGGGTGTCCCGCATTTCCCAACTTGAGGCCGATTTGGCGCGGGCGACTTGTGCGGAACGAATCAATATCCTCGCGCCGATTCCCGGCAAAGACACCGTCGGCATTGAGCTCGCGAATTCGGTGAAAGTCGCGGTTCCGCTGCACGAGCTTCTCCATGACCCGGAGTTCCGCTCTGCGAAAAAGAAGATCCCGCTGGCTCTTGGAAAAGACGTTTATGGCAAGACCGTGATCGGCGATCTCGCGGCCATGCCTCACTTGTTGGTGGCGGGTGCGACCGGTTCCGGCAAATCGGTCTGTATCAATTCGATCATCGCATCGATGTTGTTCAAGTTCGGTCCAGACGAGCTGAGATTTATCATGGTCGATCCCAAAGTGGTCGAAATGCAGATGTATAATAAACTTCCGCACCTCGTGGTGCCGGTGGTGACCGATCCGAAAAAGACCGTGGCCGCGCTCAAGTGGGTGGTCAACGAGATGGAAAAACGCTACCGCATTTTCGCCAAAGAAGGCGTGCGGAATTTCGACAGCTTCAACACCCGTCCGAAACCGGATCAGGTGGCTGATGAGCCCAAACCGGAACCGGAAGCCGAACCGGAAGTGCTTCTCACCGATGAACAACTCGACGAAATCGCGTTGTCACTCGAATCCGGGGAGCTCGGTCCCGAGGAAGATCTGGATGAAATGGAACTCACGGAAGAACAAATTCCGGACCGTTTCCCTTATATCGTCGTGTTGATCGACGAGCTTGCCGACTTGATGCAGACCGCTCCGGCGGATGTGGAGATGTGCATTGCTCGAATCGCACAAAAAGCTCGTGCGGCAGGGATTCATTTGATCATCGCCACCCAGACGCCACGGGCCGACGTGGTGACGGGGATCATCAAGGCGAACATCCCTTGTCGGATCGCTTTCCAGGTCTCCTCCGCACTCGATTCGCGCGTGATCCTCGATACCAAAGGCGCGGACAAACTGGTAGGAAAAGGCGATATGCTTTATCTTCCACCGGGATCGGCGAAGCTGGAGCGATCGCAAGGTGCTTACGTGACCGATGCGGAAATCGAACGCATCATCGAGCACTGCGCCAAACAGGGAGCGCCCCGTTTCGAGACCGACATCCACGCTGCGATCAATGCGTCCGACGACGAAATGGATGACGATGTTTCCGAAGCGGATGAAGAGTTGATCGTGAAATGCATCGAGGTGGTGCGTCAGGAGCGGAAGGCCAGCACATCGTTGCTGCAACGTCGCCTCCGGCTTGGCTACACGCGTGCCGCGCGGATGGTCGATATCCTCGAACAGCGTGGAGTGGTCGGCCCAGGCGAAGGTGCCAAGCCTCGGGAAGTCTATCTGAAGTAAGCAATTTCTAGGGGGTTTCAGAAAAATTCATCTTTCTGTAATTTTCCGATTGTCAAAACCCGCGCGCCACGACTTACTCTGCGCCCCGCCCCAAAAAAGGCGGGAGAAACATGAGGCCCGATAGCTCAGTTGGTAGAGCAGCGGATTGAAAATTCGCGTGTCGCTGGTTCGAATCCGGCTCGGGCCACCTCTTTTTCTCGTTGGTAAAGAGAATCTTTGGAAACGCGGATCAAATTGGAATCCGTCGGGTAAATTCAAATTGAATCCCACCTCGTTTTGCGAAAAGATGGACGTCTAAATGTTTGGCGTTCTTTTTGAGATTTCTCTGATTCTTGTTCTTTTAATCGGCAATGGGGTATTCGCGATGACCGAAATCGCGATCGTGTCTTCCCGGCGTGGCAAACTCCAAGCGATGGCGGATTCCGGAGATCGCGGCGCGTCGCGTGCGCTGGAACTTGCGGAGGAGCCGAACCGGTTTTTATCGACGGTTCAGATCGGAATTACCCTGGTGGGGATTCTTGCGGGGGCTTTTGGTGGTGCCGGTTTGTCGCAACGTTTGGCGGAAGTGATTTCGCCGCTGCCTTTTATTGGAGATTTTGCACCGCAGATTTCATTCGTCGTTGTGATTGGCGCACTGACTTATCTTTCGCTCGTGATTGGTGAGCTCGTGCCGAAGCGAATCGCGATGCGTTTTCCGGAAACGATTGCTGCGGGCATGGCAAAGCCGATGGATCTGCTTTCGCGGTTCGCCGCGCCGGCGGTTTCGTTTCTTTCGTTTTCGACAAGCGGTTTGCTGAAGCTTTTTGGCATCCGGGAAAGTTCGGACGAACGGATGTCGAAGGAGGAATTCACCGTGCTGATTCGCGAAGGACTGGTTGCTGGCACCATTGCCAAACCCGAGTCGCAGATGATGGAAGGGGTTTTTAATTTCGAAAAACTCGACGTTTACGACATCATGATTCCGCGTCCGAAAATGGTGTGGATCGATGTGAATTCGGCTCACGAAGACACGTGGCCGGCCATCGTTCGGAGTTCGCAAACGCATTTCCCGGTGTATGAGGGACAGCGCGACAATCTGGTTGGCGTGATTTCCGTGAAGGATTGCTACGCACAAATGGCAGCGGGTATCGAAATTTCGTTCCGCCATTTGATGCGGCCGCCGCTGTTGGTGCCGGAGATGCAGAAGGCGAGTATGGTCTTGGAAACGTTCCGGAAGACGGGAGTCCACGTCGGATTTGTCATCGACGAGTTCGGTGGGGTGGCTGGGATGGTGACGTTGATCGATCTGATGGAATCGATCGTCGGTGATGTGCCGAGTCTTGAGGAACGAATGGCGCTGACGATTCGCCAGCGGCCAGATGGGACGTGGTTGATCGACGGATTGTTCGAGATCGAAAAACTCGGGATGCATCTTGAGGGATTTATTCCGCCGGAAGGGTCGGGCGATGAATTTCAGACACTTTCGGGTTTGTTCTCGGTCCGGCTTGAGCAAGTTCCGCAAGAAGGGGATCTGTTAGAGGAAAGCGGATGGCAATTTGAAATCATGGACATGGACGGCATCCGCGTGGACAAGGTCCTGGCGACCGATAAGCGAGCGAACGTCACCCAACCGGTGTCGGAGGATTAGTGGAAATGTGCTCAGCTTTTCCAATTGGCGGAATGGGGTCGGCTGGTTGAGACTTCGCTTGTGATTTGGGCTTGGATAATATTCATCGGATTCGTTTTTGTGATGCTGGCGCTCGACCTGGGCGTGTTTCACAGAAAGTCGCATGTCGTCGGTTTTAAAGAATCGCTCACTTGGTCCGCGGTGTGGATCACGCTCGGGCTATCCTTTTCGATCTTGGTGTATTTCGCCTACGAGCGGCACTGGTTCGATCTCGGGATGAGCGTCGATGCGGTCGACGGGCTGATCAACACCGGCAAGCTCGCCGCGACGAAATATCTGACCGGTTATGTGGTCGAGAAGTCGCTGAGCGTGGATAACATTTTTGTGATTGCGATGGTGTTTTCGTCGCTTGCGGTGCCAGCGCGTTATCAACACCGGGTGCTTTTCTGGGGGATTTTGGGTGCGCTTGCGATGCGTGGCGGGATGATCGGAATCGGCGCCGCATTGGTTCAAAATTTCCATTGGGTGCTTTATGTATTCGGCGGATTTTTGATCCTGACCGGTTTGAAAATGCTCTTCATGGAGGAGAAGGAAACCAAACCGGAGGATAACATTCTCGTTCGTGCGATCCGCAAACGTTTCCCGGTGACTCGTGATTACCACGGCCAACATTTCCTGGTAAAAGCCGGCAGCACCAATGCTCTCGAAGCTTCGGAACCGGGGGTTGCGGTTATTCCAGATCCGGTGGTGGAGAGCGCTCCCAAGGGAAAATGGCTGCTCACGCCTCTGGCGGTCGCGCTGATTTTGGTCGAGTTCACCGATTTGATTTTCGCAGTCGATTCGATTCCGGCGATTTTCGCCATCACAGCGGATCCTTTCCTGGTTTTCACCAGTAACGTTTTTGCGATTCTGGGTTTGCGCTCGTTGTATTTCGCCTTGGCGGGAATGATTGCCAAGTTCCGCTACCTGAAGCCGGCGCTGTCGCTGATCTTGTTGGTGGTCGGTGTGAAAATGCTGGCGGCGAAGTGGCTCAAGCTGTGGCTGGGCGATTCGTTCAACTTCACCATCCTCGGCCTGATTCTCGCGATTCTCGCAACCGGTGTGATCACCTCGCTGATTGTTGGCAAAGCGGACGACGACAAAGCGGAAGGTCATTGATTTTTCTGCCGTTGGTTACTTGAAACTTGGAATCCCGCGCCTCAAGCTCCGCGCGTGATTCCAAACGTCCTCGCCGAACGCTACGCCTCTCCCGCCCTTCAAGCCATCTGGTCCGCCGAGGGCCGCATCGTCCTGGAACGTGAGTTCTGGATCGCGGTGATGAAGGCTCAGCTCGATCTGGGGCTGGATGTCCCTGCCGAAGCGATCGCAGCTTACGAAAACGTGAAGGATCAAGTCGATCCGGCGTCGATCATGGCGCGGGAAAAGGTGACCCGTCACGACGTCAAGGCGCGCATCGAGGAATTCAACGATCTCGCCGGTCAGGAGCATGTCCACAAGGGCATGACCTCGCGGGATTTGACGGAAAATGTCGAACAGCTTCAGGTTTATCGGTCGTTGCTGATCATTCGCGACAAAACCGTCTCCGCGCTGCGCCGTTTCCGTGAACGCTCGGAAGCTTGGAGCGAACTGATCCTGACCGCCCGCACGCACAACGTCGCGGCGCAACCGACGACCTTGGGCAAGCGGGTCGCAATGTTCGGTGAAGAACTTTTGAGCGCGCTTTCCGCTTTGGACGCAGTTATCGCCAGCTACGCGGTCCGCGGGCTGAAAGGTGCTGTCGGAACTCAGATGGATCAGCTTTCGTTGTTCGAAGGCGATGCCGAAAAGGTCGCGGAGTTGGAGCAGCGGGTTGTGTCGCATCTCGGCATGCCGGCGGTTTGGACAAACGTCGGCCAAGTTTATCCACGCTCGCTCGATTTCCGGGTGGTCGCCGCTCTCACCGATTTGGCATCCGGTCCATCTTCGTTCTGCAAAACGCTGCGTTTGATGGCTGGTCACGAGACTGCGAGCGAAGGATTTGCCCCGGGGCAAACCGGTTCCAGCGCGATGCCGCACAAGATGAATTCGCGTTCGTGTGAGCGCGTGAACGGTTTCCATGTGATTCTCAAAGGCTACCTTGCGATGGCCGCCGGTTTGGCGGGTGACCAATGGAACGAGGGCGATGTTTCCTGTTCCGTGGTGCGCCGTGTGATGTTGCCGGATGCGTTTTTCACCATCGACGGATTGTTCGAAACGTTCCTGACCGTGCTCGACCAAATGGATGCTTATCCGGCGGTGATTGCTGCGGAAACTGCGCATTACCTGCCTTTCCTCATGACCACCACGATCATGATGGAAGCCGTGAAATCCGGCGTCGGTCGTGAAACCGCGCACAAGGCGATCAAGGAACACGCGGTGGCGACGGTGAACGATTTGCGAACCGGTAAGATTGATCGCAACGATCTGATCTCACGTCTGGTGAACGACAAGCGGTTGGGTCTTTCGAAAGGAACGCTGGAAGGCATTTTGGCCAAAGGCGACCGCGAATCCGGTGCCGCCAAGGCCCAGATCGCTGCTTTTGCGAAAGCGGTGAAAGCTTTGGAAGCAGCAAGTCCCGAAGCCGCCGCTTACGGACCGGGTTCGATTTTATAAAAAGCCAACCCGTCGAAAAATTGGACCTCGGACTTTAGTCCGGAGGAAGCATCGCACTGCAAAGAACGGACTAAAGTCCGTGGTCCAATTGAGGAAATAAAAAAGCATGTCTCAGAACGAGACATGCTTTTTTGTTAGATTGGGAAACCGGTTGGGTTATTTCGCGACCGGTTCGTCCTCGTCGATCGTGTGATTGAGGATGAACTGGAGGTCGTCGAGGCCGAGGTTCGAGGCGAAACCTTCATCGCCGAGCACGTTGGTGACGAGCTGGGTTTTTTGATGCTGAAGGATCCGGATCTTTTCCTCAACAGTGTCCCGAGTGAGCAACCGGTAGGCGATCACCTTGTTTTTCTGACCGATCCGGTGGGTTCGGTCGATCGCTTGGTTTTCGACGGCTGGGTTCCACCATGGGTCGTAAAGGATGACGTAGGACGCGGAGGTCAGGTTCAGACCGGCGCCACCTGCTTTGAGGGAAAGCATGAAGACGGACGGATCTTTGGTCGTCTGGAACCGCTCGATTTCGCCTTTCCGATCCTTTGTCTGACCGGTGAGGTAGTGGTAAGGACGGTTGTCGAGTTCGAGACGCGCTTTGATCAGATCGAGCATCGAAACGAACTGCGAGAAGACCAGAACCTTGTGACCTTCCTCGTGGAGCTGATCGAGGAGATAGAAAAGGGATTCCATCTTCGCGGACTCTTCCTTGAGATATTTCGGATCGATGAGGCCGGGGTGGCAGCAGATCTGACGAAGGCGCATGAGGCCTTGGAGAATCGCGAACGAATTCTTTTTGACCGCTTCGTCCGAGTCGAGGCCGAGGAGGGCTTTTTGAATCCGCTTGAGCTCGTTTTTGTAGAGTTCGATCTGGATGCCTTCCATTTTCGAGTAAACTTCCTCTTCGGTCCGCGGCGGCAAGTCTTGAGCAACTTGCAGTTTCGTGCGGCGAAGGAGGAACGGGCGAAGGCGTGATGCGAGGCGCATCTGGCTGAGCGGGTCCTTGCGTTTGTCGAAGCGCTTTTTGAAATAGGCGCGGGAACCGAGAACGCCGGGCATCGCGAAGGCCATGAGCGACCACATGTCGAGCAACCGGTTTTCGATGGGCGTACCGGTCAGCACCAGGCGGTTCTGCGAGTCGAGTTCGCGGGCGCATTTCGCAGCCTTCGAATCCGGGTTCTTGATCTGCTGGCCTTCGTCCAAAATCGTGGTGAGCCACTTGATGTTGTTGAGCTCTTCGCCGCACACCCGAAGCTGTGCGTAGTTGAGGACCAACATATCGATGTTGTTTTGGATGTGATCGACATCGATGTCGTCGCGATTTTTGAGGATCTTGACGGTGAGGCTCGGCGCGAATTTTTGTGCTTCGCTGAACCAGACGTCCAAGACGGACTTCGGACAGACGATGAGCGCCGGTTTTTTCATGCCGCCGGATTTTTTATGTTCCTCGAACAGCCAGAGCAAATAGGTGAGCGACTGGATGGTTTTTCCGAGACCCATGTCGTCGGCGAGGATTCCGCCGAAGTTGTTGACCGAAAGGTAAGCGAGGAACTTGAAACCGTCGATCTGGTAAGGGCGAAGCGTGGCGTTGAGCGTTTCCGGCACGTCCGGGTTGACCTCCAACTGGATGTCGCCAGCGCGGTTTTTGATCCGTTCCCAAGCTTTCGGGTCGAAGACCTCGGCGGCCTTTGGATCGGCGAGCTGAAGGGCGTGCATCCGGTGCGTCTCACCGGAAAGGTCAAACGGATCGAGACCGAGACGGGTGACGGCTTCGCGTTGATCCGCATCGAGTTTGATTTCGAGGCGCATCCACGAACCATCGTCCATCCGGACATAACCCCCACGGGCGGCGACGAGTTGACGGATCTGGATTTTCGAAAGATTGACGCCTTGGACGTCGATGACGATGCGCAGGTCGAACCAGTCGATGTCCTGACCGACGACTTCGAAGCGGACCGCAGCGGTGACGGGGTCGGCGAGGATCGAGCGAAGGCGCAGGTCGATGTCGAGATCGATGTTTTCCGGCATCGATTTGATCCACTCCGCGAATTTTTCGGGGAACTGTTTGGTGATCCGCGATTTGAACGAAAGCAGTTTCTCGTCGTAGGTGAGGCCCATTTCGTCGAGGATCGCTGGAACCGGATAGAGGTCCTCGCGAGCGAAACGGAGTAGCTGTTTGCCTTTGACCGGTTGTTGTTCGGAAAGTTCCCAGCCGTCTTTGGTGAGACGCTCGGTGCGGCGGCCTTTGGTTTCGATGGCTTGGACGTCGATGACCAAGTGCTCGGTCTCGGCAGCGGTGAGGCCGGCGATGAGCTTCATTTCGAAACGGGGCTTCAGCTCAAGATCGACCACGCGTTTTTTGAGCGACTCGGGAAGCGACGCGCCAATTTTGCGGAGGAACTCGACGCCTTCCAACGAATCGATGACGCGTTGGGGAATGAGATAACGCGGCATTACGTCCGTTTCCTCAAGCCAGCGAGGTGGGCCGGGGAACACCGTTTCGTCGGATTGATAAAGCTCCTTGCGGCCGGGCAGCAAGCGGACCGAGTGCGAGACATTTTCTCCCGTTGCGGTGACAAGTTGCAGCGCGAAACTCTTCGAATCGTAGGCTTCGTCTTCGCAAACCCAGCTCAACGCTTCGTCCACGACTTTGAATTCCTTGTCGTCGAGGTTGACGATGTAACCTTTGAGCGCCGGCTGGCGGAACACCCGGTTCATGAAGCGGCAGGCTTCTTCCTGATCGAAATCGAGCGTGGTGTCGCCGTACTTGCGAACGTAAGCGAGGAAATGTTCCCACAGCGTTTGGCTGGAGGCATCCATCAAAAGCGCCGCTTCGTGGTGGAGCGTGACATAGTTTTCGATGTCATTTTTTTCGCGAAGCTGGACCCAGACGTTTGCCTTGGATTCTTTCACTTCGAGGCGTGCTTCGTTGATCGTTGCGACCAAGCGGAACTGGACATTGAGCGGTGCGTCCTGAGGAGGGCGCTCGTTCACTTGTTCGATCCGGTCATACCAGGAAGCCACTTCGCGTTCCTGTTCCCAATCGGCCATTTTTTTCTGAACGTGGCCGAGATCGGTGATGACGCTCATGAACTCCGGGTAAGGGAGTTTCTTTTTGTAGAAGGCGTAGGCGATGTAGTTCCAGAATTCCAGAATGTCGCCCGGCGGCATCGGCCACAATTCCAACGGCTCGTAGGTGGTGATTTCCCAGCGCGGCGTGATCCGGACCATGTCGTGGTCGTGGAGTTCTCCTTCGATCACGTAACGACGATACCGCTTTTCGATTTTGGTGACGAAATCCGCTTCTTTATCATCCAGCTCGCGGCCGAGTTTTTCTTCGATGATGTCGAGGATGGGCGTGTCGTCGAATTCGTTGGGCGATTCTGGCAGATCTTCGCCGCGATGCATGCGCTCCATCATCGTCGCGTATTGGCAAGCGCCGGAGATGATTTCGTCTTCTGCCGTGCACGAGCCGAACCACCGGTTTCCTTGCAAACGCAGGCTGGTACGGAAAATTCCGCTTTCGTCTTCGACGCGACCTTGAATGAAAAGGTGGTTGCCGAAAATCTGGGTGACGGCACCGTCCTTCTGCAGCATTTCACCGCGTTTCCGTGATTCTTCGGGGAAGCTGTTGAGAAAATTGAGAGTGGCTCGATCTGGATTCATCGTAAGGTGTGGGAGATTGCCGAAAAAATGCTAAAAAAAACGTCCGTGAATGCACCGGGCGGGGGGCAAGTTTAGTCCAGATTTTCATGACGACGCAATAAAAACCTTAACCCACGGTAGGAAAGCGGCCTGTCGGGATTACAAACGCAGTTTGGAAAATCCCAAGGTCGCGACAAATCCGATCGCTCCCGCTAAAATGACGGCGGCTCCGAGATTTGAATTGGTGGCGGTCGCAAGATAAAGTCCGCCGACGGCTGCCAGAAGACTTTGCACCACGACGCCCATTAGGACCGCCGGAACCCGGCGTGAGACCAGCAGACCCGTCGCCGCAGGTAAAACCAACAACGCGACCGACATCACGGCACCGACCGTTTGGAACGCGGCGACCACGACCGCCGCCGTGATGGCAAGTAGAAGTGATTGAGCCCGAGCGGGGGACTGGCCGGTCAATTTCGCCAATGCCGGATCAAACGACGTTGCCAGAAGACGATGATAAAGCGCTCCGACGAAAATCATGGCTGCAGCGGCGGCCAAACCGGTGGTCAGCACGATGCTCGGAATTTCCAGCGATCCCAGCTTGAAAACGCTTCCGTGGATGGCGGTTTCCAGATTTCCGAAAAGCACACAATCCGGGTCCAGATCGACTTTCCCTGCAAATAGTCGCAATAAAATGACGCCGAGGGAAAACATCGCCGTAAACACCACTCCGGTCGCGGCATCCTCCCGAACGCCTATTTTCCGGTGGAGAAAATCGATCGCCATCACCGTCAGCCAGCCGGAAACGGCCGCTCCCGTGATCAGCCAAGGCGAATCCAGAGAGCCGGAAATCAGGAAACCGATCACGATTCCGGGGAGGACGCTGTGACTGATGGCGTCGCCAGCCAGCGACATCCTGCGCAACACCAGAAAGGTGCCGGGAAGCCCGCAAGCGATTGCGGTGAACGCGGCGGTAACAACCAGCCAGACGCTGGTGGGAGAGCGCCACGGATCGATCCAAAAATCGAGATTCATTCCATCGCTCCTTTCCGGTGAGACGGCGGAATCGGCCTGCCGTGGGGATCGAGCGTCGGATTTCCGAGTTTTTTCTCCAACTGGGCGCGGCTTTCGGAATCGATCCAATGTTCCGTGCGTTCGGCGTCGTCGTGGACGTGATCCGGTTTAAAATCGGCCTGCTCCGTCAGATAGCGTTCCCACAACCGGTGCGCGCGGATGAGTTGGGTTGCTAAAACACGACCGGTTTGCGTGAGTCGGATTTCCGAATGTTCGCGGACGATCTTGCCGGTTTTTTCCAAATCCGAAAGCGCAGGTTGGATCGGATCCGTCTGGGATTTCTGCACAAGGGTTTCGGCGACCGGTTGGTCGATGCCGCGATTTTCCTCGTGGTGCCACAGATGTTTCAAAATGTCTTCGCCGAGAATTCTCAGCCGTTGGCGTCTCCGGCGAATCGCTACCGGAAACCAGCCGCCGCGTGGACCGAAAAGGGCCGCGCCCAAAAACAGACCGGTCACCGAAAGCGCCATCAGCGGACCGGTCGGGAGCGCCGTCCGCGAGGCGGAAATCAAGACGCCGATCCATCCGCCAAACGCGCCGAATCCGCAGGCGATCAGCGCGGTTTTGGGCAGTGATTTGGTGCAAAATCGAGCCGCCGCCGCCGGAGTCACCAGCATCGCCGTGACCAGAATCACTCCCACCGCTTGCATCGCGATCACGATCACGACGGTCAGCAGCGCGAAAAAGATCACTTCGATCGATTTCACCGGAAATCCCAGGACCCTTGCAAACGCCGGATCAAAAGACACCAGCCGCAGCGCGCGAAAACCCAGCGGGATGAGAATCAGCGTCAAAGCGGTGACGACGGTGAGAAGCATCAGATCCCGCTGATCGATCGCGGCGATTTGGCCGTAGAGAAATGCCTGCACGCCCGCAGGTTGCAAGCGGGAGATGAGGGAAATTCCCAGTGCGAAAAAAACCGACAGCACCAGAGCGAGAGCGACGTCCGGTTTGAGTTTCGTTTTTCGCAAAAGCAGATGCATCACCGCGCTTCCTATCACCCCGGCGACCACGGCGCAGCCAAGCACGATCAGCGGATTCCGGCTGGCATTCCATGCGAGGCCGATCACCACGCCGGGAAGGACCGCGTGCGAAATCATATCTCCGGTGAGAGCCATTCGCCGCACGACGACAAAGGTCCCTAACAGACCGCAGACCAAACCTAACAGAAGAGCGGCGAACACCGCGCTTTGAAGAGCGGTGGGCAGGAAACCGGTCATCGCCGCGATCCTCCTTTTTCCAGCGCGGCGCGGGTCGTGATTTCACTGAGCAAGGTCAGCTTGCCGCCATACGTTTGCTCCAAAATTTCCGGACGAAATACTTCGGCGGTGGGGCCGTGGGCGACGACTCGCAGGTTCAGCAACAGCACGCGGTCGAAATAACGTTCCGCGGTTTGCAGGTCGTGATGGACAACGATCACCGCTTTTCCCGCATCGCGCATCTTTCCTAACAGCTCGATCATCGTCCGTTCCGTCGCTGCGTCCACGCCGGCGAAAGGTTCGTCCATCAGATAGACTTCCGCCTGTTGAGCCAGCGCCCTGGCCAGAAAGGTTCGTTGCTGTTGGCCGCCCGAAAGTTCGCCGATCTGGCGTTTCGAAAGCTCCGCCATACCGGTTTGCTCCAGCGCTTCCATCGCCCGCCGTTTTTCGGCCTTTCCCGGTCGCCCAAACCAACCCAGCCCTGCGTAGGTCCCCATCAGCGCGACGTCAAAAACCGTAACCGGAAAATCCCAATCGACCGATTCGCGTTGGGGTACATAACCGATTTTTCCGAGCACTTGATCCAGAGGTCGATCGAGCAGCTTCACCCAACCGGCGTCGGCCTGGACCACTCCCATGATGGTTTTCAGCAAGGTCGATTTCCCCGCGCCGTTTGGGCCCATCACCCCGGTGAGCGTGCCGAATGGGACTTCGATGTCCACTCCGTGCAGCACCGGTTTTCCGTGATAGGCAACGGAAAGGTCATGAGTTTCGAGAGCGAGCTTGTTCATGGCAAAGAATCAAAAACGGAACGTCACGCCTTGGGCGGCGGAAAAATCTTCTGCGGCGTCATTGAAGCCGATTCCGCCGGAAATGTCCCATTGAATGTTTGGGGAAGGGGACCAAGTGAATCCCACAAATCCCGACGCTTCGTAAGCTCCATCGCCCGTCACGCCGACGTATTCGACAAATGCGCCGGTTTTGTCCGAGAGGGCGGCTCCGAGGACGATCGAGTGGAGGAAATCCCACTCGTATTCGTCGTTGTCGTCATCCCAAACGCGTGCCGCTTCGCCTTGGAATCCGAGGCCGAGCGTTTCGGTGAGATCGATCGAAACCGGGAAAATGATTCCGCCTTGCCATTCGTCTGAACTGACCGAAGTGCGTGTCGGGGTGGTGGCGTACGGCATGATGGCTGCTGCCGTATTTCCGCCATCATTTCCCCAGAGATTCCATTTCAACCGGAGATCGATATCTCCAAATCCTTCGCTTCGCTGAGTCTGGCCCGAGCCGCTTTCATGCTCCGAAATCCATGGGCGGAAAACCCATTGCAGATCGATGGATTCGGTCATGCCGAACTTCACATTCGTCTCCGCCAGGGCCCAGGTTTCGGTTTTCATCCCGTCCGAGCGATCGCGCGAAAAACCGAGAATGTTGGATTCGACCTGAATGCCTCCGGGCTCGACCGTGTAAGGGCTTTCGGTCGTGTCCGGTCGATCTGCGGAAAGTTCGCGCTGAAATTCGACGGCATGAACCGGCAACGAAAATAAAAGTGTTAGAAAACCGGTCGCTCTCATTTCAGTCCTTTCACAATGGCGTTGACGTTGTGCTTGATCATGCCGAGGTAGGTTCCTTGGTCATAGGTTTCGCCATCGACCGTTTCCAAATCTCCGGGTTGTCCGAGCGCGTCGGAAAAAAGCGATTCTTCGGAAACCTTCACGCCCGCTTCAGCGGCGACAGCCGAGATGCCTTTGGCGTTGATCGAGGACTCGGGGAAAACCGTGGGGACGCCTTGATTTTTCAAATATTCGACCAATTTCGAACGATCCTGAAGTCCGGCTTCCGCTGCGGTTGAAACGCCTTGGAGCCCTCTGACATCAAATCCGAAGGCGCGGCCAAAATAGAAAAACGCGTCATGGCTGGTGACCAAAACTTTCCGCTCAGCGGGAATCTGCGCGACTTGTTCCGCAGCCCAAGTGGATAAATCAGTAAGCTCTTTTTGATAAGCCTCGCCGCGCTTTTGATAAATTTCCGCACCGGCTGGATCGGCCTTCGCAAGGGCCTCGACCACCGGGGCGATGGCTTCCGCCCACATCAACGGATCGCCCCAAAAGTGCGGGTCTTTCGTTCCTTCGAATCCTTCCTGCGGCGAAAGCAGATTGTCCGGGGAGACGCCGTCGCTCACCGCGATCACATTTCGTCCCCGTTTTTCCATCGCTTCCAAGGTCGCCTGCAAGCGGCCTTCCAAATGCAGCCCGCTGTAAAAAATGATGTCGGCCTTTTCGAGTAAGGCGGTGTCACCGAGTTTTGGGACATAGCTGTGAGGATCGATTCCCGCCCCCATCAAACCCTGGATCTCCATTCGGTCTCCTCCGATCACTTTTACCAAATCCGTGACCATCGTGGTCGTCGTAACGATCCGTAATTTTCCGTCGTCCGGTTTTTCCCGTTCCGAACAGGAGATAAAACCGGTCGCCAAAACGACCGCCCAAGCAATGCGAGAAAACTTCATGAGCCCTTGCTTAAGGCTCCGAACAATCATTCGCAACTGAAAAAGTTAGCCTGGGCTAATATTTATCGGTTAGGGTAACTTTTGCTGGGTTTTTTTCAGAGGAATCAGCGCCCGGATGCTGATTCCTAATCCTCCGACGATAAAAAGAGCGGGGAACCAAATCGAATAACCGGGTGCTTTCGAATCCATTTTGAGCACTGCCAGTTCGGGGCGGGCGGGATCGACTCGGCAGGTGGTGGTCATTCCTTCGCGATATTCGAGGGAGCGTTCTTCGATCACGTCGCTTTTGGAAGTCCAAGGATTGCCGCGCAGAGTGATCCGATCACTGGTGTAGGGCACGCCTTTCCACACATATCCGTAAGCGACATCGACGCGGAATTCCGCCGGGCCATTGGGATCGATCCGGCGTTCTTCGACCTCTGCGGAAAGGATCACACACTCGACTTCCGGCCAATCGCGCATGTGATTCGCACGATCAAAACTGCGCCACATCAGCCAGAAAAACACCGAGCCGATCAGCGCCAAGGCCAGACCAATGGCGACGAGGAAAATTTTTCCCGCGAGGGGAGAGGCTTTCGGGTGATGGTTCGTTTCGCTCACGCCCGGAGTGTTGGCGAAAGACCGGTGCGGTGCGAATTTATTTCCTGTGCAGATCTCGCGCAGGCAGCCGCGAGGAAACGAACGGAAACGAACGGCAATTCTCGAAGACCGAGAGGACTTTTCCGCCACGCAGGGAAGAGGAATCGTCGATTTTGACACTGATTTTTCCCATCGGTTTTTCGGCGATCGCAGCCTTATTTCCCCGTTCATTCGCGGAAAAAAGGGGTTCGTTTGAGATTCATTGATTTTCCCTATTGCCAAACCGGAATCGTCTGGCTAATTTCGCGGCCCGCCGCAGGGCGAATGTCCTGCGCGAAAAAGCCTCATAGTGTAATGGTAACACCCCGGATTTTGATTCCGTTATTCTAGGTTCGAGCCCTAGTGAGGCTACTTTTAAGTAGTTGAAAATCAGTGAGTGATTCAACTTTTCTGGCTAAGATTTGATCGCCGGAAAAAATTTCCGATAAAGTCGCCATTTTGTGGTGCGTCATGTTCATGACGGGATGCGGGCCGCGGTTTGCGGATCGGATCTGTGATGCGGTTTCTCTTTTCACCGATCTCGGCGGAAAAATGGAGAGCTAGCGCTGCCGCAGGCGGATGAATCCGACGGGAGGCGATTTTTTAGAGCCAGCGAAGAACTGGCGGAATCGATTCGCGCCAAGCGTGGGCGATGGCGGATTTTGCGACGGCTTCTTCGTCGTCGGTTCGGACAAAGACGCGGGACTCTCGCATTTTCCGGGTCGTGCGGGAAATGGCGAGCAGTTCTGGCGGTAAGGTGAGTAAACCGATCGCAGCGGAAATCGCGGTGGATGCTAAAAGAATGGTAATCGCCCCGAGCGCCGGGATTTTGGCGAGGACCAAAGCAAAGACCGCGATGAGGAGAGTGAGCGGCGGAACGGCGAGGCCGAAACGACGAGAATTTTCTCGCGACGTGGCGCTTTTGGGATCACGGATTTTCCATTCTTCGAGCGCAACGAGCCGCAGTTGTTTTCCGAATTCAACGGCTGGTGCCTCTGGAGTGGTGATCAACGGACTTTCGCCGAGAGTGTGATTCCACCGGTTTAACTCGCAGCGGCACGGCCGTTTTCCTTCAGCGGCGATGACACGAAGTCCGAACCACCATTGGGCGACAAGGGCGGCGGCAATCGGGAGAACAGAAAGGATAAAGAGCAATCGCCACATAAAAATCTGCCGGAAGAATCGGCGGTTTGTTGAAAGAGAGAAGATTCATTTTTTGCCACCTGCGGCGAGCCACGCTTTCGGATCGTCCGGCCAGGGATGGCGCGGGTAGCGTCCGGCGATTTCTTTTTTCATCTGGGCGTAACCGGTTTGCCAAAAACTTTTCAGGTCCTTGGTCATTTGCCAGGGTTTCTGACCGGGCGTCAAAATGTGGACGAGGAGCGGAACCCGTCCGCCAGCGATGGTCGGCGTTTCCCAGATTCCAAAAAGATGCGAAACGCGGATGGCGATCCACGGGTCTTTCCCGGATTCGTAAGTGACTTTCGCCGATTGACCGTTTGGCAATGGGACTCGCTCCGGGCAATAGGAATCGAGGGCCGCGCGTTGCCCATGACTCAGCCATTCGCGCAAAACCGGCCAAACCGGTGCTTCTTTGATTTCCTTATAACTCACCGCGCCGTGGCAAATCTGGGCGATGGCATCGATCCGGTCCTGCTCGTCCCAACCGGGCATTCCCAATTCCGGCATCCATTTTCCGAGCGAGGAAAGTCGCGCCGTCCATTGCTCGACGCTATTGTCCCAGTTCTTTAAAATCAGTTCGCCCGAGAGCACGCGGCTGGCGAGGATTTCAGCGGCCTTGTCGAGATGAACGCCGTGATCGCTTTCCTTTGCTTCGATCACCAGATCGCGAAACCGGGTTTCTTTGCGCGCAACGACTCTTCTACGGGATTCATCGTAGCTGGCGTCGTCGGTGGTCGTCAGATCATCGGGGAAAAGTTCTTTCAGCCAGGATGGATCGACGGCGGTTGCTCTGCGCAAATGAACGATGATTTCGCGCGCTTCCACTTCGGTGATTTCGGCAGCGACAAAAACCGGTGCGTTTTTCACACAGGATTCTTCATCGAGTTTGCCTTTTCGATTGCCGACCAATTTGCAGGCGAGCGTGCCTTGGCTGAACCGCAAAGCGAGTTGATCGCTGAACGCCGCGAGCATCGCCTTGCCAATCGCTTCGTGATTTTTTTTGAAATCGACCGGGTTCCACGCCCAGCCAAAGCGTTTTGCCAGCGAGCGCAACCGGTCGAATCCTTGAGCGGTTTCACGCGCGCCACGGGCGAGCACTCCGAGCTGATTGCAGCGCTGCGGATCAAAGCGCATGCCTTCCGCCGATTCGAACGCGCGCCATTCTCCGGCGAAATCACAATCGTCATCCGCGAACAGGAAATCCTTTCTACCCACGCCGCCGCGTTTTCCGGTGAAAATGCCTTCGCCTTGGACCGCCGCGGCGATGAAACCGGTTTCGGCGACGCAGCCGTGCTCGTGACCGGCGAGCATCAAGCGGGAAAATCGAGGCTCAAGCGGCAGTACGGCCATCTGTTTTCCTTCGTCTGTTAGATTTCCTGTTAGATCGAGCGCACCGAGATCATGAAGCAATTTTTCAGCTCTCGACAGCGCTTCCTCAACCGGAGCGTCGAGCCAGCGGAAATCACGGAGCTCGGAAACGCCGGCGGCTTTCAGCAACAAAACCGCTTCGGCCAGATCCACGCGGTGCACTTCCGGAGCTTCGAATTCCGCGCGTCGCGAATGGTCCGGCTCGCTCCACAAACGGAAGCAACGACCGGGAGCGGTCCGACCGGCGCGACCGGCGCGTTGTTCGGCGGCGGCACGGGAGATTTTTTTGATGAGCAGCGTGTTGATGCCGCGACGCGGTTCGAAGGCGGCGGTTCGAGCGAGGCCGGAATCGATGACTGTGCGGACGCCTTCGATCGTCAGCGAAGTTTCGGCGACGTTGGTGGCGACGATGATTTTCGGGCGCGGACCGGGTGAAATGGCGGCTTCCTGAGCGGCCGGAGGAAGTGAGGAATAAAGCGGAAAGACGTCCCAATCCCGAGCGAGCGAACCGGATTCTAACAGCTCGATGGTTTTCCGAATTTCGTGAGTCCCCGGCAAAAACATCAGGATATTTCCCGCGTCTGGCATCGCCATCGCCTCGCGGCAAACCCCGACCATTTTTTCCCAAACCGGAGTCTCGCGAGGAGGTCCGCCACGGCGGTCGTTGGTGGGCGGGCGTTCGGGGCGGTAAAAAATTTCGACCGGATGGGTGCGACCGCCAGCGACGAGTGAAACTGCGGGTGCCAAATAATCGGCAAGGTGACCGGCTTCCAAAGTTGCCGACATGACGACGACGCGCAGATCCGGACGAATCCCGTCCTGCAGATCGAGGCAGCGGGCGAGGGTGATATCGACGGCGAGGCGGCGTTCGTGGAACTCGTCGAAAATCACCGCGCCGATACCGGTCAGCGTCGGATCGTCCTGAATCCAGCGCTGGAAAACCCCGTCGGTGAGATAAATGATTTTGGTGTCAGACCGGTATTTCGTATCGAAACGAACCGCGTAGCCGACTTCATTTCCGAGCGTGGCTCGGCGTTGTTTGGCGACCCAACCGGCCAACAGGCGAGCGGCCATCCTGCGCGGTTCGATCACGATGATCCGGCCTTCGATGCCGGCGTCGGCGAGCATTCCAGGGACGGATGTCGATTTTCCCGAACCGGTTGGCGCTTTTAAAAGCACGCGGGATTTCTTCCCACCCGCGACGGCGGCTTTCAGAGAATCGGCGATTTCGAAGACGGGCAACTGCACGGGGAAAGGATTGCCACCAAAACCGGAGAGAGGAAGCAGAGAAAACCGCTGAGCGATCTAACAAGAGAGGGCGATTCGAAAATCGCCCTCTCCCTTGAGATTTTACAACCGGGCCAGAATCGCATCGCCCATGCCGCGGGTGCCGACTTTGGTTTCGCCGGGTTGGCTGGTGGCGATGTCACCGGTGCGGAATCCGTCGGCGATGGCTTTGGCTACCGCTTTTTCAATCGCTTCAGCGGCTGGGATTTCGCCGAGGGAGAAACGCAGAAGCATCGCGAGCGAAAGGATTTGGGCGATCGGGTTGGCGACGAATTGGCCGGCGATGTCGGGGGCTGAGCCACCGGACGGTTCGTAAAGTCCGAAGTAAAGTCCGTCTTCCCGCTGTTTGCCAAGCGAGGCGGATGGAAGCATGCCGAGCGATCCGGAAATCATCGCCATTTCGTCCGAAAGGATGTCGCCGAAAAGGTTTTCCGTCACCAGCACGTCGAACGAGCCAGGGCGTTTGATCAACTGCATCGCGGCGTTGTCGACATACATGTGCGACAGCTCGACTTCCGGAAATTCCTTGGAAATTTCGAGCATCGTTTCACGCCAGAGCACGGACGAGGCGAGGACGTTGGCCTTGTCGACCGACAGAAGGCGTTTTTTCCGACCGAGAGCGGCGGTGAAGGCGACGCGGGCGATGCGTTCGATCTCGCTCTTGTGGTAAATCATCGTGTCGAGGGCGACCGGTTGGCCATCGACTTCGTGGCGTCCTTTTGGCGAGCCGAAATAGACGCCGCCGGTGAGTTCACGGACGCAGAGGACATCGAAACCCTCGGCGATGAGTTCCTGTTTGACCGGTGACGCGTGGGTCAGAGCGGGGAGGCAGACGCCCGGGCGGAGGTTGGCGAACAGGCCGAAGTGTTTGCGAAGCGGAAGCAAGGCGCCGCGCTCCGGTTGCAAATCGGGTGGGAAGGTTTCCCATTTCGGGCCGCCGACCGAACCAAAAAGAATGGCTTGGGCATTTTCGCACGCTTCGACCGTTTCCGGTGGGAGCGGGTGGCCGGTCGCGTCGAGCGCAGCACCGCCGACGAGGTGCTCGGTGCGGGTGACGGTGAAGCCGAATTGAGACTCGACGGCTTCGAGGACGCGGAGGGCTTCGGCCATGACTTCGGGGCCGATGCCGTCGCCGGCGAGGATCGTGATGCGGTGGCTACGGAACATGCGCGGGAGGATGAAAGCCGGGACCGAAGATGCAAGAAAACAACGCCCAGGATCCGGTTTATGGAAACGGGAATAGGAGCGAAGTGCCTGGAAACGTGATCAGATCGGCAGGAAAACGAGAATCTGACCGATCGGATTCGCGGTGAGGACTTGCGAGCTCCGCAAACCGGGTGCATGATGGTCCCGTTATGCAGGCCGTCACCGACAGATTGAGGAATTTTCTCCAGTTCGTGGCTGTGAAATTGATCGATGATCCGAGCCAGGCGCAATTGAAGGTGACCGAGTTGGGACCGAAGCGGCTGCGTTTCAAATTGATTCTCGCTCAGGCAGATGTGGCGATGTTGATCGGCCGAAATGGGTTCACGGCCTCAGCGATCCGCAGTGTGTTAAAAGCCGGAGCGGAGCGTGAAGGGGTGCAGGTTTCGCTGCAGATCCATTCTCACGAAGAAGAAGCTGAATTTATGTTGCGCGACGGCCACTGAGGCGGCGCGACTGGGCGCTTTTGCGTTTTCGTTAACTGACACGGGTGCGTGCTTGCTATGGCATGGTGGATGCTATGAATTGCAGCGAAGCCAACCCTCTGATCTTTCTAATTCTATGTCGATCCATGTCGCCCTCCATCACCGCACCAGCTATCGCTATGAACGTCCGGTGGTTCATGGAGCTCACGTTGTCCGTTTGCGTCCCGCACCCCACTGCCGGTCGCGGATTTTGTCCTACAGCTTGAAGGTCGGACCGGTTGAGCATTTCGTCAATTGGCAGCAAGATCCGCAGGCGAATTATCTGGCGCGGTTGATGTTCACCGAGCCGACCGACCGATTGGACATTGAGGTCGATCTGGTGGTGGAAATGTCGGTGTTAAATCCTTTCGACTTCTTCCTGGAGCCGACGGCGGAAAATTTTCCGTTCGCCTACGATGCCGAGCAAAAGCGCGAGCTTGAACCATTTTTAAATGCTGAGGAATCCGGGCCTTTGCTTTCCAAGCTGGTGGATGAATTTCGCCAGCTCAAAGGGCGAACAATCGACGTGTTGGTCGAAATTAACTCTGCATTGCAGGCGGCGATCGCGTATAAAATCCGGCTCGAACCGGGTGTCCAGACGCCGGAATTCACTTTGGAAAATGCTTCGGGATCGTGCCGCGATTCCGCTTGGCTTCTCGTTCAGGTTTTGCGCCAGCTCGGTTTGGCGGCCCGGTTTGTTTCCGGCTACCTGATTCAGTTGAAACCGGATGTGAAGTCGCTCGACGGACCGGTTGGTTCGGAAACGGATTTCACGGATCTCCACGCCTGGGCGGAAGTGTATTTGCCGGGAGCGGGTTGGATTGGCTTCGATCCGACGTCCGGTTTGCTCGCAGGCGAAGGGCATTTGCCTTTGGCTTGCTCGCCGGAACCTTCGAGCGCGGCACCGGTCACCGGAGCGGTCGAGTTTTGCGAATCGACCATGGAGCACGAAATGACCGTGACGCGGATTCACGAGTCTCCACGGACGACGCTGCCTTATCGCGAGGATGAATGGCAGGGGATTTTACAAACCGGTCACACGATCGATGCGGACCTCAAAACGATGGACGTGCGTCTGACGATGGGCGGTGAGCCGACGTTCATCTCGATGGATGATTTCGACGGTGATGAGTGGAACAACGCGGCGATGGGGCCGACGAAACGCAAGCTTTCCGATAAACTCATCAAGCGTCTGCGGACGAAATTCGCACCCGGCGGGCTGCTTTTCTACGGCCAGGGGAAATGGTATCCTGGTGAGGTTTTGCCGCGTTGGTCCTTGGCCTGCTACTGGCGAAAAGACGGCGAGCCGATTTGGGAAGATGAGAGTTTGATCGCCGATGAATCGCGAGATTACGGCTACGGGGTCGAGGATGCACAGCGTTTCGGAACCGCGTTGGCCGACGCCCTCGGTGCCGATTCAAAGTGGCTGATGCCTGCGTATGAGGATTCGTTTTACTACTTGTGGAGAGAAAAGCGCCTGCCAAGCAACGTCGATCCGTTGAAGGCGAACTTGAAGGACAAGCTCGAACGCGAGCGCCTCGCCCGTCTTTTCGATCAAGGAATCGATGAAGCGGTCGGCTGGGTCCTGCCGTTGGAGCGGAAACATACGCCGCGCGGTTCTCATTGGGTTTCGGGTCCATGGTTTTTGAAAGGTGGATCGCTGTTCCTATTGCCCGGTGATTCTCCCCTCGGCTACCGGTTGCCGCTGGCCTCGTTGCCATGGGTGAAAGAATCGGAATTTCCGTGGGCGATTCCTCAAGATCCGACACGTTTTCTTTCGCCACTCCCGCGTCGGGAGGACTCCGGTGGGTCTCGTGAACCGGTTCTCCAGAGCAAGCTTGGCCAGAAATCCGAGCCGGAAGAAAAGCCATGGGAACGCGAGCCGCGCGATCAGGAATCCGCTCCGTGGATCATCCGCAGCGCGCTTTGCATCGAGCCTCGCGACGGCCGCTTGCACATTTTCCTGCCGCCGGTGAATGAGACCGAGGACTTTTTGGACTTGGTTTCGAAAATCGAAAAAGTTGCTGCGACTTTGAGCATGTCGATCATTCTCGAAGGCACACCACCGCCTTTTGATCCACGACTCAGCGTCGTCAAAGTCACGCCGGACCCCGGGGTGATCGAAGTGAACCTCCATCCCGCCGCCTCGTGGGACGAGCTGGTTTTCAACACTACGACGCTTTACGGGGAAGCCCACCTTTGCCGGCTCGCGACGGAAAAATTCATGCTCGACGGTCGCCACAGCGGAACCGGCGGCGGCAATCACATCATCCTCGGCGGAGAAACGCCGTCAGACAGCCCGCTTTTGCGTCGGCCGGATTTGCTGCGAAGCATGATCACGTTTTGGAACCACCATCCGTCGCTCAGCTTCCTGTTTTCGGGATTGTTTGTCGGGCCGACCTCGCAAGCACCGCGGACCGATGAAGGCCGTAACGATTCGATCCACGAATTGGAAATCGCTTTCAAAACCTTGGAGGGCGACGAACCGCCGCTGCCATGGCAGGTCGATCGCGCATTCCGGAACCTGCTGATCGATGCGACCGGGAACACGCACCGTGCGGAATTCTGCATCGATAAACTTTACAGTCCGGACAGCTCGACCGGGCGTCTTGGTTTGTTGGAAATGCGGAATTTCGAAATGCCGCCGCATCCGCAAATGAGTCTCGCCCAGCACCTCGTACTGCGTGCGCTGGTCGCGAGATTCTGGAAACAACGGTATGAAAAACCCCTCGTCCGTTGGGACAGCGAAATCCACGACCGGTGGATGTTGCCGCATTTCGTCTGGCAGGATTTCTGCGACGTGTTGGACGATCTGAACCGGTCGGGTTATCCGATTGATCCTGAATGGTTTGCGCCTCATTTGGAATTCCGTTTCCCGCGTATTGGAGATTTCACCCAAAAAGGCATCGAGATCGAATTGCGTCATGCGATCGAGCCGTGGCACGTGCTGGGAGAAGATGGTTCGCCGGGCGGAACGGTGCGTTACGTCGACAGCTCGGTCGAGCGGATGCAAATTTTGGTCAAAGGCCTGACGGGTGAACGTTATGTCGTCACTTGCAATGGCTACCGGATTCCGCTTCATCCGACCGGAACTCACGGGGAATTTGTGGCGGGAGTGCGTTATCGCGCCTGGCAGCCGCCGAATTGCCTCCATCCGACGATCGCGCCGCATGTGCCGTTGGTTTTCGATCTGATCGATACTTGGAACGAACGGTCCCTCGGGGGCTGCACCTATCACGCCGCACATCCGGGTGGACGGAATCACGAAAGTTTCCCGGTGAATTCCTACGAAGCCGAGTCGCGACGCCTTTCTCGATTCTTCCGTCACGGTCATACGGGTGGTGCCGTGACCGTCCTGGAAGCACCGACCAGTCCGGATTTCCCCTTCACGCTGGACTTGCGGATGATTCCTTCCAAGGTTTGAGGAACCTTTCGCCGCGCCTGCGTGATGCTTTCCCCGAGTCGTCCTACCCAATCGAGTTCCTCGTCCACCGCCGGCGCGGGCGAGGGCGCGTGGGATGAACTCTTGGACCGGCAGGGAAATATCCGTCCTTTGTGGCGGAATCTGGCGGAAAAAATGAACGGCTGGGGGCTGGAGGATCGCGCGTCGATCAGCAGTTCCGCCGAGCGGATGCTGGATGACTTGGGCACGACGTTCAACGTTTACAGCGACGTCGGCGGGGCCGGTCAACCGTATCAAATCGATCCCCTTCCGCTGCTGATTTCCCCGGAGGAATGGCAGCGGGTTTCGACCGGTTTGGTCCAGCGGATGAAGCTTCTCGAAATGGTGGTGGCGGATCTTTACGGTCCACAAAAACTCCTCGAACAAGGTTTGATTCCGCCTGATCTGATTCATGCGAATCCCGCCTTTCATCCGCAGATTCGCGGCACTCAGCCGGTCGGGAACCGGTTTTTGATTACCACGGCTTGTGACTTGATTCGCTCGCCGGAAGGTCAATGGACGGTGCTTCGCGATCAGACGCGAGGTCCGGGTGGCTTGGGACAGGCGCTGGAAAATCGCAAGGTCACCTCGAACTTGCTGATCGATCATTACGAAAAAGCCCGCGTCGCTCAACTGGGCCCGTTTTTCGATCATGAACGGGTGACGATGCAGTCGCTTTCCCCTTCGAGCGCGGAGGTGGCGAACGTGGTGGTATTGACGCCCGGTTTTCGTCATCCGTCGTATTTCGAACATGCTTACAAAGCGCGACTCTTGGGATTTCCTTTGGTCGAAGCGGCGGATTTGACGGTCCGCGAAAGGCGTTTGTTTTTGAAAACGTTGGCCGGTTTGCGGCGCATTGACACGGTCGCTTGTCGGATTGACGACGATGCGATGGATCCTCTCGAATTTTGGACCTTGGGTCGGGGAGGGGTTCCTGGAATGGTCGAGGCGTGGCGTTCCGGAAATGTTGCGATCGCCAATGCGCCGGGGGCTGGATTTGCCGCGTCGTCCGCCTTGATGCCATTTTTGCCCGAGATCTGCCGGAAGTGGTTGGGCGAGGATTTGAAGCTTCCGTTCGTGGAAACCTGGTGGCTCGGACAACCGGTTGTTCGGAAGCGGGTGCTGGAAAATCTTTCGAAATACGTGTTGCTTCCTGCGTTTGGCGGCGAGCCTCATTTGCCGCTGCGGTGTTCTTCACTTTCGCCGAGCGCTCGGCGGCAATGGGCGACAGCGATTGAAGAAAGACCGCATGAATTTGTCGTGCAGCGTGACATGGCTCCGAGCCAGGCGCCGTCGCTCGAATCTCGCACCATCAGTTCGCGGCCGGTTGTCTGGCGGACGTTTTCGCTGAATACCGCCGCGGGTCCGATTGTGCTTCCCGGGGGATTGGCCCATGTCGGGAAAAACGCCCAGCCGCCGCAACTTTGGCCCGTTCATTCCGGATTCACCAAAGATGTGTGGGTTTCCGAAGGTCCGAATTTCCCGGTAAATCCCGCGCTCCTGCAGAAGCCGAGCTCTTCCATTCGCCGACACCCGGCGGCCTCGGAAGTGCCCAGTCGGATCGCCGAACAGCTTTATTGGGTCGGTCGTTATGCCGAACGGGTGGAAATCGTGACGCGTTTGCTGCGGGTGACCTTGCGTCACATGGTCGGCGAAACCGGTCGAAGACAGAAAGATCAACTCGACGCCTGCCTCGATCTGATTCGCGGCAGCGGGCTGTTGCCAAAGGCGGCGAAGATCCGATCTCTCGGTCTGCTCGCAACCTTGACCGAACTGGTTCACGACAACCGGTCACGCGCCGGAATCGCAACTTTGACGCGCAATCTCTTGTCGAATGCCGCCGCTGCAAGGGACCGGCTGTCGGACGATACCTGGCGATTTTTCAACCGCTTGGAAGACATCGTGCATCCACCTTCCGTGGATCCGCGACCCACGGATCTTTCCCGGACTTTGGACACTTTGGTGTTGCACCTCGCGGCTTTCGCCGGGATGCAGGCGGAAAACATGACGCGCGGCCAAGGTTGGAGATTTCTTGAAACCGGGCGGCGGATCGAACGTGCGCTCGGCGGGCTTTCACTGCTCCACGCGGCGTCGAGTCATGGCGATGGTGAATCCTCCGTATTGGAACCGCTGCTCGAAACCTGCGACAGTGTCATGACCTACCGTCGCCGCCACTTTTCGCGGCCGCGTTGGGATGCGGTTTGCGGGTTGATCTTTTTCGATGCGACGAACCCGCGCTCGGTTGCATTTCAGATCAATATTTTGAAATGTGAAGCGACTCGTTTTCCGGGCGACCCGAATTTCGGATTGTTTCCGGCGATCACCGAGAGACTGGATGCGTTGGCGTTGCGTTTTCACAACCCGGTTCCGCCGGATGCCGATGAGTTAGAGAAATTCGGCGAGTCTCTCGAAGAGCTTTCTGACCTCCTGACCCAGCATTATTTCAGCCACTCGGTCAGACGGGTTTATTGAGTAGCCTCTGCCGGCGGAGATTCTCAAGTCGTTCCGTGTGCCTGCGAGATGAGCGTTGATCGGGAATTTCGATTCTTTCGTTTCCTTGACATTTGAGGTCGATTCACGATTCATGGAGCCGAAGTTTATGGTAAAGCGCAAACCGGCAGTGGTCAAATTGACCCGTCTGGAGGCCCAAACGAAGGTGATCAATGGCATGAGCCGGATCGCCTTTATTGCGTTGTGCGCTGCCGTTGGATTTGTGGTTTTGGCCACGGCGTTTCCGCAAAAGCGTAAATTGGAAGACCTGGAAAACCGTTTGCTTGCGGCAAAAGAACGCGAAACCGCGGCTTTGGCCGAACGCGAGTATCACATGACCGAACACCGCGCATTGCGGGAGGATCCATCCTTTTTGGAGATCCATGCCCGCGACCGTTTGGACTACTATCGTCCCGGCGAGAAAGTTTTGAAATTCAAGCGTCAGTGAAACCGGTTGGGCGGTCGTGGATTCGTAACAATGCGCAATGATATCGAACGGGTCTTGATCGACGAGGCATCCATCCGCAACCGGTTGGATGAGATGGTTTCCGAGATGGATCGTGATTTTCCGGAAGGTCCGATCGTTGTGGTGATCTTGCTCAAAGGAGCGTTGGTGTTTGCGTCCGACTTGCTGCGGCGGATGGAAAGACCGTTGGAAATCGAGTGCCTGAATGTTGCGAGTTATCACGGCGGAACCGAAAGCTCAGGCACGGTTGATTTTCTCGACCGGCATTTCCCCGAAGTGCGGGGTCGGCATGTTTTGCTGTTAGATGATATTTTGGATACCGGTCGAACCTTGCATGCCGTGGCGAACCGGTTGCGGGAAGAAGGCGCGGCGAAAGTGCTCACCGCTGTGTTGCTGGCCAAAAACAAATCCCGCGCCGAGGCGATTTCAGCCGACTATACCGGTTTTGAAATCGATGACGAATTTGTCGTCGGTTATGGGTTGGATTATCGAGGGCGATATCGGAATCTGCCGTACGTTGGGATTTTAAAAGCGGGAGTCATCGGCTGATGACCGTTTTTTAGCGTCTAAAAATTCCAAATGCAGGGTGGCGTTTTTCGTGTTTCACGATGGTGACTCGGATGGTGTCCTGATCGACGAGGCGGAAATCTCGAATTTCTTCCAATTCCGCGGCGATCGCAGGATGGTAATCGACTCTCATCTTCTCAATCTGCGCATCAGTTCTACGTGATGGAGCGGGGAGACCTTACCGGTTTCCAGTTCTTCATCTCTGACCAGTGCTAGAGCGATTGTCTCTTCCTCGCTTCGATCCGGCGCAAGCAAGTAGGGATCTTCAATGCTTTCCCAAAGGGATGCGGCAAGAAGCGCCCGTTCCTTGACGGGAAGCTTGTGCAATTTAATCCATGCTCATGTCACCATCCTACACTCGCATCGATTTCAGAAAAGCAGGATTTTGGCGGCTATTTCTTTTTCGCTTGGCTGAGCGCTTGGGAAAACCAGTCGTTGTTCGGGGCGGAATTCGGGCGGAAGTTGTTGCCGTTTCCTTGGGGGCGCGGGCCGTTGTTGCGATTGGCATTTGACCGGTTGTCGCGGTCGCCGGGATCGGAGCGGCGGCCTTCGAGATCCGGTTTGGATTTCATGGTGAGGGCGATCCGGTTGCGCTTAAGATCGACTTCAACAACGGTGACTTGAACTTTTTGGCCGACTTTCACGACTTCCGAAGCATCGCGAACGAAATGATCGGCGAGCTGGCTGACGTGGACCAAGCCGTCCTGGTGGACGCCGACATCGACGAACGCACCGAAGGCGGTGACGTTGGTGACGATGCCGGGAAGTTTCATTCCGACTGAAAGATCCGCCGGTTTTTCGACGCCTTCGACGAAGGAAAAGAGTTCGAATTGTTTGCGCGGATCGCGACCCGGTTTGGCGAGCTCGGCGAGGATGTCTTGGAGCGTCGGCAGGCCGACTTCTTCGCTGACGTATTTTTTCAGATCGATCTTTTTGCGAGCGGCCTCGTTGGTGAGGAGTTCGCCGACTTCGCAGCCGACATCCGTCGCCATTTTTTCGACGAGCGGATAACGTTCCGGGTGAACGGCGGAGGAATCGAGCGGGTGCTGCCCACCGCGAACCCGGAGGAAACCGGCGGCTTGTTCAAAGGCTTTTTCGCCGAGGCGCGGGACTTTTTTCAATTGTTCGCGGGAAACGAAGGCCCCGTTTTCGTTGCGCCAGGCGACGATATTTTCGGCGAGGGAGCTGTTCAATCCGGAGACATAAGACAGCAGTTGTTTCGAGGCGGTGTTTACCTCGACGCCGACCGCGTTCACGGCGCTGACGACGGTGTCATCGAGCGATGCCTTGAGCGCGCGTTGGTCGACATCGTGTTGATATTGTCCCACGCCGATGGCTTTTGCGTCGATTTTCACCAATTCCGCGAGCGGATCCATCAGGCGGCGTCCGATCGAAACCGCACCGCGAACGGTGACGTCTTCGTTGGGAAATTCTTCGCGGGCGACATCCGAGGCGGAGTAAATCGAGGCGCCGCTTTCGTTCACCATCACGACCGGGATCGAGGCAGGAAGCTTGAGCTTTTTGATAAACGCTTCGGTCTCGCGGCTGGCGGTGCCGTTGCCGATGGCGATGGCTTCAATGTCGAATTTTTTGATCAGTGTCGTGACCTCGACCGCAGCTTCGTAGGCTTGGTTTTGGGAACCGGCGGTGGCGTGAAGAACGGTGTGATGAAGAAGTTTCCCCGACCGATCGAGCACCACGGTTTTGCAACCGGTGCGGAAACCGGGATCGATGGCGAGCAGGCGTTTTTCACCGAGGGGTGAAGCGAGCAGGAGTTCGCGGAAGTTGTCGGCGAAAACGCTGATCGCGGTTTCGTCGGCGCGCTTTTTCGCGAGAAGACGCGCTTCGGTTTCCATCGAGGGCATGAGCAGTCGCTTGCAGCCATCTTCAACGGCTTGGGCGACGTGTTTGCCGGAAGGACCGGTGGATTTCACCCAGTCTGGCAGAGCGACTGCGGTGACACGATCCAGGGGAACCTCGACGCGCATCAGCAGGAAACCTTCTTTTTCACCGCGGCGGATCGCCAGCATGCGGTGGGACGGGATCGATTTGAACGGCTCCGACCACTCGAAGTAGTCGCGGAATTTCTGAGCATCGGCTTCCTCTTCCTTGCCGTACATGATTTTCGAGGAAACCGTCGCGTCTTCTTCGTAAATTTTCCGAACTCGTCCGCGGAGCGGTGCATCGTCGGCGACGCGTTCGGCGATGATGTCGCGGGCACCGGCGAGGGCTTCGACGGTCGTCGGGACTTCCATTTCCGGGTTGAGAAATTTTGCGGCTTCTTCTTCCGGATCGGCGGATTGATTTTCGAAAATCCAATCGGCGAGTGGGGTGAGTCCGCGTTCGATTGCTTTGGTGGCGCGCGTCTGGCGTTTCGGGCGGAAAGGGGCGAAGATGTCCTCGACGGCGTTGGTCGTGAGGGCGGCTTCGAGTTTCTTTTTCAGCTCGGGAGTGAGGAGTGAGCGTTCTTCGAGCGATTTGAGGACGGCGCTGCGGCGGGAATCGAGTTCGGCCAATTGAAGCATCCGGTCGCGGATCGTGGTGATCTGAACTTCGTCGAGCGAACCGGTTTGTTCTTTCCGGTAACGGGAAATGAACGGGACGGTGGCACCTTCGGCGATGAGTTTCGAGGTGGCGGTGACGGAAGAAAGGGAGATCCCGGTTTCGCGGGCGATGGCTTCGAGATGGGTCATGAGAACGGAAAGGGGCGCGTTGGCTGGAACCTGAATTAGGCGACCGACCGGTCCGGGGCAAGCGAAACGCGGCGTGGGGAAAATTGAGTTCCGAAACCGGTTTTCTGGCTTGCCTAATCGATTCGTTGCGATCTGTCGGGCGAATGGTCTATTGGGAGATGATCAAAATTTTATTCGCAGCCGCTCTGACGATTTCGCCGCTGATGGCGGAAGAAAAGCTGGAGGATTTCCGCTGGAAAAAGCGTCTGCTGGTAGTGACGCAGGAATCCAAACCGGTAGCGGAGAAGATTGCAGGAGCTCGGGATGAGCTGGTGGAAAGAGACGTGCAGGTATTTTTCCTCAAACCCGAAAAACCGGTTTCGGCCCTCGAAAAAGAACTGAGGGAGCGACTGAAAGTGAATGATGAGGTCGCGGAAGTGCTGCTGTTAGGAAAAGACGGACGGACGACGCTGCGCTGGAAGATGGAGGATTTCGAAATCGCAGATCTGCTTCGCAAAATCGACTCGATGCCAATGCGGCAAAAGGAAAGCCAAGCAAACCGGTAGTCGGGAATTCGTCTTGGATGGCGCTGAAGGATGACTCATCTTTTCCCAATCAACATGAAAAACGAACCCAGCGCGACGGAAGGAAAGTGGTTTAAACAGGAACGCCAAAAAGTAGCCGAATATCTGGAGGCGGAAGGTTGCCAACACGCGGGAGTGGCGGAAGATCCGGCGTTTTTTGTGGAACCGTATGTGACGCTTTGGGCCGTTCTTTCACCGAAGCACAAAAACCGGGTGGCTTGGTGGGCGATCAGCGGTGACGTGCCGACGGATTACATGAGCAGCGAGGAAGCGGAAGGGGCTCGCGATGCACTTCTCTATTTCAGCGAGCAATGGCGGGAAGTGGCGGGTTATATGCGTCGCGGTGAGGAGCATCCGGAAATGGATCTGGGCGATCCAAAACACTGGCCGGAACTGGCGGCGGCGCTTGAGGAAAGAGCGGGGATTTTAGAAGAATACGCGAATGATGAGGATGCTTGGGAGGATGAGTGAGATCGCAAATTCGAGATTGAAGGATTCCGCTTCAAGTGTAATTTAGATTCCATGAAGACCACGATTGATATTCCCGATCAAGCATTGGCGGATGCGATGCGCTTTACCGGGGCGAAAACAAAGCGTGAAGCGGTGGTAAAGGCGCTGGAAGAATTCAACCGGTTGAAACGGGTGGATGACTTCATGAAATTAGCTGGAACCTGGCCCAATTTTCCCACCAATGATGAGATCGAGGCAGCGGATGTCGAAGAGGCAGGGCGCGAAATGAAAGAATCGGCTTTTTCTGATGAGAGCAAAAATTCTCGTTGATAGTTCGATCTGGATCGGGTTTTTGAGGGAAAACTGCAGCGCTGAAATCCGAGAAAAAATCTATCAGGGCCTTCGTTCTGAGACGTTCTATCTGACCGCCCCGGTTTGGGCAGAGATTTATCGAGGTGTTCGGAGCCGAAAGGAAGAATCTGACCTAGCGAATCTGGTGAAAATTTGCGGATGGTTGGAATTCGACAGAGCTGCTTGGCAGGTCGCTGCCGAAACAGGCCGTGCATGTGTGAAAGCGGGAGTGAATGTGCCAAGCGGAGATGTCTTGGTTCATGCCTGCGCCAGACGGCACGGAGCCGAGTTATTTCATCAGGATAAACATTTTTCCATGATCGATAAAGTCTGTTCCGTCTAACCACTTCGCTAAACCGGTGCGGGCGTGCTGCAGTTCCAGCATTCGTTGAAAATGCCGTCGACAGATTCGCCGCATTTTTCGCAAACCCACGCCGGACCGGTTGGGGTGGCGGCGTCTTTTTCGCGGTAGTCGCGGATGATTTCGCGGGCGCGGGTTTCGTCGGAGTTTTCGACGACCCAGAGTTCGGGATAAACTTGGGTGTAAGGAACTTCGCCCGCGAGACCGGTGGAACCGGTATTGCGGAGTTCGGTGCGGATGCCCTCGCTCTCGAGAATCGTCTGCAGGTGGCCGACGATGGTGAAGTCGATGTGTTCGAAAACGAGCCGCATGCCTCAGCATTCGCCACTGAACGGGAAACGTCCAATGGCGAAATGAAAAACTTCGGGTCAGGAAGTGACGGCGCTGCGGTCGTCGTTGAGGCCGGATTTTTCGAGGAAATAATCGTAGCCGCCGGTGTAGCGGGTGATCGTTCCGTTATTCACGTGGAGCGTTGTTTCCGCGAGCGTCCGGATGAAGTGAACATCGTGGGAGATGAAAACGAGCGTGCCTTCGTAGTTTTTCAGCGCTTGGACGAGCGAGTCGATCGACAGAATGTCCAAGTGGGTCGTCGGCTCGTCCATCAACAGCAGGTTCGGCGGATCGACGAGGAATTTGACGAGGTTGAGCCGGGATTTTTCGCCTCCGGAAAGAACGCCGCAGCGTTTTTCGACGTCGGTGCGGCGGAAAAGGAACGAGCCTAGAATCGAGCGGGCTTCCTCTTCACGAAGCGTCGGGCAGGAAGCGAGGACTTCTTCGAGCACGGTGTTGTTTTCGTTGAGCGACTCCGACCGGTGCTGCGAGTAGTAGCCAATTTTGGTGGCGTATCCGGGTTCACGTTTTCCGCCTTGGATCGGAATGACGCCTGCGAGGATTTTGATCAGCGTGGATTTGCCGGCGCCGT
>DBTN01000012.1:213453-217363 GCA_002307065.1 Akkermansiaceae bacterium UBA1315
AGCGTGGATTTGCCGGCGCCGTTCGGGCCGACGAGGACGATGCGATCGTTGCGTTCGATGGTGAGATCGAGGCCTTTGTAAATTTGTTTTTCGCCGTAGGCTTGATCGACTTTTTCCAGCTCGATGACCTTCTGGTTCGAGCGTGGCGGCTGAGGGAAATTGAATTTGAACGGTTTGCGTGGGGTCCGCGGTTTTTCGATACGGACGAGTTTTTCCAACGTTTTGATCCGGGATTGGACTTGCGCGGCTTTTGATCCGACTTGGCGGAACCGGTCGATGAATTCCTGGATGTGTTCGATTTCCTTGTTCTGATTCCGATACGCCTGGACTTGTTGTTCGTAGCGCTTTTCGCGTTGATCGAGGTAAGAGGTGTAATTTCCCGTGTAGGAAATGAGCGCCTGGGCATCCGGATCGATTTCGACCACGGTCTCGATGATCGTGTCCATGAAATCCCGGTCGTGGGAAATCATCAGAATCGCGCCGGAGTAGTTTAACAAGTAACGCTGGAGCCAGAGAAGCGAAAGCAGGTCGAGGTGGTTCGTCGGCTCGTCGAGCATGAGCAAGTCCGGTTCCATCACCAGAAGCTGGGCGAGGTGGGCGCGCATGACCCAGCCGCCGGAATATTCGCGGGCTGGTTTGTTGAAATCCTCGGTTTTGAAGCCGAGTCCGTGGAGGATTTTTTTTGCTTTCGGCTCCAGTTGGTAGCCGTTGAGCGCGGTGAATTGGTCCTGAGCGTGAGCGAAATCCGGGTGGGAAAGGTCGCCGGTTTTCTCGTGTTCCCGCATCGTGCGGAGGATTCCGATCATTTCCGGGGTGATCCCCATGGCGATTTCGAGAACAGTTTCATCCGTCGGTTCGCCCGCTTCCTGGGCGAGATAACCGGTGATCGCATATTCGTCGCGCTCGATCGTGCCTTCGTCCGGGCTGTCTTGATCGAGGATCATGCGGAAAAGAGTGGACTTGCCGGCACCGTTCGGGCCGACGAGGGCGACGCGTTCGCCCCAGTTGATCGACATCCCGGCTTCGCGGAGCAGCGTGCGGCCGCCGAGGGTCTTGGAAAGATTTTTAATCGTAAGCACGCCCGGGGTGTAAAGGACCTGGCGGCTCGGGGCAAGGAATTCGAACGGGGAACCGGGGGAAATGCGTGACGAACGGGTCGTTGTGGATGAGCTATTCGCCTTGACGAATCGACGTGCAAACGGGCTTTATACGCCAGCTCGTTTTCTACATGTCCTCCAAATCAATCATTCCGCACTCGATGGGCCGTTGGGGTCGTCATGCCGCCTGTCTTTCGCTGGCGTTTGTTTCGCTCTCTGGTCCGCTTCACGCTCAGGATTTCGAAGGGAAAAACATTTCGGACGTCGCGATCCGATTCCGGGGTCCGAAGACCGTGGACGAAGCGTTGCTGCGCAACTCGATGGCGACCAAAGCCGGGACCGAATACCGCGCGGAGCGGTTGGATAACGATATCAAATCGCTTTATGAAAGCGGTTTGGTGGACGACGTTCGATTCCTCGCCGAACCGGTTGGAAACAGCGTCCGCGTGATTGCCGAAGTGACGACCCGTCCGCAGCTCGGTGGTGTTGGATTCGTCGGCAACGGGATTTTTTCCGATCAAAAGCTGGCGAAAGAGTCGAAGTTAAAAGCGGGCGGATCGCTGAGTGACGAGGAGATCCTCGAAGCCCGCCGCAATCTTGAGAAATACTACCAAGGCTACGGTTATCCGGACGTAACGGTGACCCACCGCACGCAGGCGACCGGCCAGGAAGGCGTTTCCGATTTGATCTTTGTCATCGACGAAGGCTCGAAAAACGAGGTTCGCAAAATCCGTTTCGAAGGAAATTCTGTTTTCAGCGACAACGAACTCCGCAAGGAGATGAAGGTGAAGGAAAAAGGTTGGTTCTCATGGCTCACCAAATCCGGTCGCTTTGAGTCGAATCAGCTGGATGACGATCTCGACAAAATTTTGGATTACTACCGGAGCAAAGGTTATCTCCGTGCGAGCAGCACCGGTATCCGCCGCGAACCGGTCAAAGACGGCCGCGTCGATCTGGTCATTCCGATCAGCGAAGGCGAAAAATACACCGTGAGCGGAGTGAGTTTCGGGCCGATGACCGTTTTTAAAGCCGAGGAGCTTTATCCTGCGCTCACTTTGAATGGAAACGACGCGTATTCCTCGAAGAAGATGCGCGACGATATCACGATGATCCGGAGCTACTACGGTTCCCGTGGATACGCCGATGCAACCGTGAATGCCGACATTCGCGACGCGGGTCCGAATCAGGTGAATATCAAATATTTCATCACCGAAGGTTCCCGCTATCGGGTGGGCCGGGTGAACATCGAGGGGAACACCAAGACCAAGGACAAGGTGATACGCCGCGAAATTCCGCTGAAACCGGGCGACTGGTTCAACTCGGTGGAACTCGAAACGACCAAGTCCCGTCTGGAAAACCTCCAGTATTTCGGCGACGTGCAGGCGACCGGTTCCCCGGGCGGCTCCGGCTATCGCGACGTGAACGTGCTCGTCGAAGAAAAAGCGACCGGTTCCGTCGGCGTCGGTGTGGGCTTTAGCTCGATCGACAGCATCGTCGGTTTCCTCACGCTTGAGCAGGCAAACTTTGACTTGTTCAATCCGTGGAACTTCACCGGTGGTGGTCAGCGTTTCGCGATGAACCTTCGCCTCGGTAGCGAGCGGACGGATTTCAGCGTTTCCTTGGTCGAGCCTTGGTTCATGGACCAACAGCTCGCTCTGGGCGGTGAGTTGTTCTATCGCCAATCGACCTATTTCAGCGATTATTACGAACAAACCAACGCGGGTGCCGCGATTTCCCTCCGGAAGCCGATCGGCAACAAGAGCTCTCTGAAACTGGAATACCGGTTGGAGCAGGTCGGGATCGATGTCGAAAGCGACACGCCTGACGATTCGTATTTCAAAACTCAAGATGGCGATTTCGTCCGCAGCGCGGTGTCTCTGAACTACGTTTATGACAGCCGTGACAGCACGATCCAGCCACGCAGCGGCCACAAGTTCGACATCGGTGCGACGGTCGCAGGCAGCGTCTTCGGCGGGGATGTCGATATCTTCGGACTTTCCGCTCAAGGTCAAAAATACTGGAACCTGAAATGGGACACGATCTTCTCGATCAACGGCGAGCTCGCTTTTGTGGACAGCATCGACGATGAAGTGCCGGTCTTCGAGCGCGTCTTCCTCGGCGGTGGCCGGACTCTCCGTGGTTTCGAATTCCGCGACGTCGGTCCTCGTGATGCCGCGACTGAAGAAGTGTTCGGTGGTCAATCGCTTGGATTCGTTTCCTTCGAATACACGATTCCGATTATCGAAACGGTTCGCGCCGCGGTTTTCTATGACACCGGTTTTGTGAACGGTGGCGCATGGGACATCAGCCCGAGCGACATCTACAGCGACGTCGGTGTGGGTATCCGCCTGAAACTTCCGATCAGCCCGCTGCCACTCGCACTGGACTACGCGATCCCGGTTTCCTCCCCGGATGAAGAAGCCGACAAGGGCGGTCAGTTTAACTTCTACCTGAACTATCAGTATTAAGTTTTGAGGTTTTCACAAACCGGTCTTCCGTTCGCGGGGGACCGGTTTTTTTTGTGGCGGAGTTCAAGCTTCAGCTTGTCTTCGGGAGCGAAGAGCAAACTGAAGTTTGAACTCCTTCCGAATGGATAGAGCGTTTTTCATAAAAGTTTCGCCGTTGTGTCGCCGTTGTGTCGCCGTTGTATCGCCGTTGTATCGCCGTTGTATCGCCGTTCTTTCCGGACCAACGGTCCGCGATTCCTTAGCCCAGCCCATCGGGCTGGGTAGCGTGTGATCGTTATTTGCGGCCCAACGGGCAGCGAGATGGGACGACTTCAAATTCAAAAAATGGAGCCGGGTCGAATGATG
>DBTN01000012.1:217705-217860 GCA_002307065.1 Akkermansiaceae bacterium UBA1315
AATTTGGAGGCTGATCACCCAGGCCGTTTGCCTGGGCTAAGGAATTGCGGACCGTTGGCCCGGAAGACGGTTTTTTTGTTGGGAGTTCAAGCTTCAGCTTGTCTTCGGGAGCGAAGAGCAAACTGAAGTTTGAACTCCTTCCGAATGGATAGAGC
>DBTN01000043.1:0-23755 GCA_002307065.1 Akkermansiaceae bacterium UBA1315
CCGGAATCGGGTCCTGCCAGATGAGGATTTCTTCAGGCACTTCCGATCCGAGGTATCGGTCACGCGGGCCCATGTCACGGTGGGTGAGCTTGAACCATGCACGTGCGAAGGCGTCGGCGAATTGATCCGGATTTTCGTGGAAACGACGGGAAATTTTTTCGTAAATCGGATCAAAACGCAGGGCAAGATCGGAAGTCATCATGCTCGGTGCGATGCGTTTCGAGGCGTCATGCGCGTGCGGCACGGTGCCCTCGCCTGCTCCGTCCTTCGGTTTCCACTGATGAGCTCCCGCAGGGCTTTTGGTCAGTTCCCATTCGTAGCCGAAAAGATTGTCGAAAAAGCCGGTGCTCCAGCGGGTTGGGGTGCTGGTCCAGGTGACTTCGATGCCGCTGGTGATGGCGTCGCCCCCTACTCCGGTTCCAAAGCTGCTTTTCCAACCGAGGCCCTGTTGGGCAAGGCTCGCGGCTTCCGGTTCGGGCCCGACATGGTCCGCCGGACCGGCGCCGTGGGTCTTTCCGAAAGTATGGCCGCCCGCGATGAGCGCGACGGTTTCCTCATCATTCATCGCCATGCGACCAAACGTTTCCCGAATGTCGTAGGCGGATTTGAGTGGATCGGGATTGCCGTCGGGGCCTTCCGGGTTCACGTAAATCAATCCCATCTGCACTGCGGCGAGTGGGTTTTCCAACTTGCGGCTGTGGATGTCTCCGTCGGCATCGTCATCGGAAACCAGAACACCGCCGCCTTTTTCGACGCCTTCGGAACCTGCGGCGTAGCGCTTGTCACCGCCGAGCCAAGTCGTTTCACGCCCCCAATAAACATCCTGATCCGGTTCCCAGGTATCTTCCCGACCACCGGCAAATCCAAAAGTTTTGAATCCCATGCTCTCCAGTGCGACGTTGCCGGCAAGGATCATCAAATCGGCCCAAGAAATTTTCCGGCCATATTTTTGTTTGATCGGCCACAGCAACCGGCGCGCCTTGTCGAGACTCACGTTGTCCGGCCAACTGTTCAGTGGAGCGAAACGTTGCTGCCCACGGCCGCCGCCGCCGCGGCCATCACCGGTCCGGTAGGTGCCAGCACTGTGCCAAGCCATCCGGATGAAAAGCCCTCCGTAGTGACCAAAATCGGCCGGCCACCAATCTTGCGAATCGGTCATCAGCGCGGTGAGATCGGCTTTCACCGCCGCGAGATCGAGGCTTTTGAATTCTTCCGCATAGTTGAAATCCGCGCCCATCGGGTTGGATTTCGCAGAATGCTGGTTCAATAAGTCCAGGCGCAGCGAGTTCGGCCACCAGTCACGGTTGCTCGTTCCTTTGCTGGGCGAGTGGTTGAACGGACATTTCCCTTCCGAAGCGGAAGCGGCCATGGCGGAGTGATCGACGGGACATTTTCCCTGGGATGTTGGATCGGACATAGGATATACGGGTTGGTTGGGAGAATTTTGAATTTCGCAGACTTACGGATTCGTCTTGAGACAATCGGGGCAGACTCCCCAATAAATCACCTCCGCTTCATCGATGCGAAAGCCGGAGTTTCCAGCGGGATTCAGGCAAGGGGCATGGCCGGTCGCACAATCGACATCGACGGTTTTCCCGCACATTCGACAGATCAGATGGTGGTGATTATCCCCCACCCGGCTTTCAAACAATGCAGGTGAACCAGCTGGCTGAATGCGGCGAATCAACCCCCTTTTGACGAGAATTCCGAGAGCATCATACACCGCTTGCTGCGAAATCGCGCCGATACTGGCGCGAACGTGCTCAGCGATCAGATCCACGGTGCCGTGCGGACTTTCGCCGACGGCTTTCAGGACTGCCAAGCGTTGTGCCGTGACGGGAATTCCGTGCTGACGAAGAAGAGCTGCACCCTCGGACATGTTTTTAGGTTAATCGACATTTGGAATGAGTCCAGAACTTTTTAAGGAAGTCCCATGAATGGGCTCCCGTTCCACGCCAATGCAGCGATTCCGGCTACGGATTGGGTTCGGCGTTATGCACGTTCTTTCCCATTTTCGCTCTTGCTTCGGAGACCGGTTCCATAAGCATGACGCCGACATGGCTGCCGGAAGTTTGCTGACTTTGCTCGACGATATCGCATCGATTCTTGATGACGTTTCCATTCTCACCAAAAAGGCGGCGGCTAAAACGGCAGGCGTGCTGGGCGACGATCTGGCTTTGAACGCTCAACAAGTCAGCGGCGTGGTTTCGAAGCGTGAACTGCCCGTGGTATGGGCCGTCGCCAGAGGGTCATTCGTCAACAAATTGATTCTCGTGCCCCTCGCGCTTTTGATCAGTGCCTTCGCCCCTTGGTTGGTCACTCCTTTACTCATGATCGGTGGCCTCTACCTCTGCTTCGAGGGAGTCGAAAAACTCCACCATGCCTTTTCCCATCGGGAGAAAAAATCGCCCGAAGAAGCGGAAAAGGAAATCACCGACCTCGCGGCGACCGCGCCCGCCGAGAAGGTTGAAACCGAAGCTCAAAAAATCAAAGGGGCAGTTCGGACCGACTTCATCCTTTCCGGCGAAATCATCGCGATCACGCTCGGGACGGTGGCGACCGAAGATTTTCCACGCCAACTTTTGGTCCTTTCTACCATCGCGGTCGTCATGACCATCGGCGTTTACGGATTGGTCGCCGGAATCGTGAAACTGGACGACGCCGGACTTTATCTCACCCAGCGTGCGAGCACTCTCGCCCGGAAGGCGGGTCAGGCGATCCTGTGGGTTGCGCCGTGGCTGATGAAAACCCTTTCGATTCTCGGAACCGCTGCGATGTTTCTTGTCGGCGGCGGCATCGTCACTCACGGCATTCCTTGGCTGCACCATTTCGTCGAACACACGGCGGAAACGATCCGTCAGTCGGGAGGGCTGGGAGCCATCTTCGCGACGATCACCCCTTCCCTGCTCAATGGAATTTGTGGCCTGATCGCCGGAATTCTCGTTCTTGCGGGGGTGATGCTGATCAAAAAGCTCCGGGGAAAAACGGCCCACGAGCCAGCGCACTAAACCCACCGGATCGGTGTCCTTTTTGGTATCTAACAAAAAAGCCGGGTTCTGTTAGAAACCCGACTTATGAATAACGTTAGATAAAAAAGACCGGTTCAGCCGACGACTTTTTTCACGAAACAGGCTTTCAACCCGATTGATAGACCGTCCATTTTACAATCGATCTCGTGATCACCATCGACGAGGCGGATCGGCTTCGACTTGGTGCCGACTTTAAGAACTTGGGAGCTTCCTTTCAGTTTGAGATCCTTGATCATCGCGACGATGTCGCCGTTTGCCAGGACGTTTCCGTAGGCATCTTTGACGATCCGTTCCGCGCTCGACTCTTCCGGTTCCGGCTCCTTCGCCCATTCGTGACCACAGGTCACGCACTCATACTGGTCGCCGAGGGTAAGAATCTCGGACATATCGCAAACCGGGCAGGAAAGATCACTCATCGGCGGGATGAAAAACCACAGGTCGTGGAAATTCAAGCCGCGTCATCAGAAATTGCCAGACCGGTTTACGCTCAGAATGATCAATGAACGACACGGGAGCGTCCACCGGTCGAAAGGATCCGAACTCGGTCACCCACGCTGAAGGATTCGCGAGGGTTGATTTCTTGCACGACCGAAATGGTTTCGGCGCGGTCAAGTTTCACCGTGATTTCGATGCCACCCCGAGACCCGACCGATTGTTGAGCATGGGATCCAACGGCACTGCCGAGAAGGGCTCCGCCAACGGCACCCGCAGTATTCGAAGCACGGCCGCTTCCGATGTTACTGCCCAACAGACCACCGGCTAATCCACCGACCAAGGTGCCGCCCTGATTTCCGCCTTCGATTTTCACGTTGCGAATCGAGGTGATCCGGCCGGTCGTCACGGACTGCGCCTGACCGGCTTCATTTCGCGAATACGTATCGCCTGTGAGCGAATCTTGAGCGCAGGAAGAGAACAGAAGCAACGATCCCAAACCAATGATGTAGCGGATTTTCATCGTGATATTCTTGGCGATATTTGGATCAGATCAAGTGGGAAATGAAGTGGACCCGTCGGCATTTTGGAAAAACCGCTCCGCAAAAAAAATCGAATGAAATAGGGTCGATTTTGGTTTTCCGATTTGGTCGTCAACTGGAATCCGTGCGGTCTTTTCGCCTGCGACTCTCCTTGCAATCTGGCAAGGCCACTGCCAAAAACCTTCTACAAACTGTCGGTCAGTTTCTTTTCCATTGGCTATGATCTCCATTCCTAAAACTCTTTCCGCCACGGCGGCGCTGTTTGCCGCGTCGGTGTGCTTTTCCCAAGCGGACGCCTTTTCGTTCGACCAGCTCCGTGCCGAAGCCCGGGCGGCGGCGGAAAAACCCTACGTTCCCGGAAAAGACGACCTCGCGGATTTCTGGAAAAATCTGACCTACGATCAGCATCGCGACATCCGCTTCAAAATGGAATCCGGCTTGTGGTGGGATCAGTCACCATTCTCGATCGATTTTTTCCATCCTGGCTGGACGGCGAAAAAAACCATCACTCTTTTCGAAGTCATCGGAGGTGAATCGAAGCCACTGGGATTCGACCAAACTCTTTTTGATTACGGCAAACAGACCGTTCCGAAAGGCACCACGCCCCCGCCCGGTTACGCCGGATGGAGAGCTCGGACCCATCTGAACTCGAAAGATTATATGGACGAGTTTCTGGTTTTCCTCGGTGCCAGCTACTTGCGGGCGATTCCTGCGGGCGCGCCCTACGGCCTTTCCGCTCGGGGCCTTTCGATCAACAGCGGCCTCCCGGGCGTCCCCGAAGAGTTTCCGGACTTCACCAAGTTTTATTTAGAGAAACCATCAAAGGATTCCAAAACGCTGAAAGTTTGGGCACTGCTGGATGGAGAAAGCGTCTCGGGCGCTTACCAGTTCACCATCACTCCCGGTGTGGAAACGATCATGGACGTCGAAGCCGAAATCACCCTTCGGCGCCCGGTGAATCAATTGGGGCTCGCGCCTTTTTCATCGATGTTTTGGTTCGGTGAGGGAACACATCCGCGCCCCTACGATTTCCGCCCGGAAGTTCACGACAGCGATGGATTGCTGATGGAGCTTGAAAGCGGAAACCTCCACTACCGTCCGCTGGAGCACACGAAAGACCAGTTCCGCCACTGTGTTTTCACCATGGAAAAACCGCGCTCGTGGTCGCTTCTTCAGCGTGACCGTTCGTTCGCGTCTTATGAAGATGTCGAAGCGGGTTATCACGATCGGCCAAGTGTGAAAGTCGAACCGGTCAAAGGCTTCGATCATGGAAAACTCCACCTCATCGAAATGCCGACTATCGATGAAACGAACGACAACGTCATTCTTTTGTGGGAGCCGGAACCGGCGCTCGAAGTCGCAAAACCCTTCCATTTCCAATACCGTCTGAACTGGATGCGTGATCCCGCTCCGTCCGGTTTGTTCACTGTCCGCGCGACTCGCTCGGGAAATCCGGTTCAGCAACCGGAACAGGTTTTGATGGCCATCGATTTCGCAAAACCCCTGCAACCGGTCAAAAAAGTCGGAGATCCGAAATGGGACGACATCAAGAATTTCAAGCCGGTCGTCACCGTCAACCAGAAGGACGTCAAATTGATCCACGTCGGTCTTACCGATGTCAGCATGCCGAATGTCGATAACTTGCCTGCGGGGTTGGGTCGCAGCCCGGAAATTCACATGCCACAGGTATTGCGCGCCTTTTTTGTGTTAGAGCCCGGGAAGGACGTGACGGATATCGACATGACTTGCGAACTGCAGGATGAAACCGGTAAGGCGGTCTCAGAGCGCTGGCTGTATTTCTGGAAAAAGACTCACTGATCGAGCAGATCGGGAAAACATCGGAGGAAATCCGGATCGATCGGTGCCTCGATCTGCAATGGCTCTCCCGTGTGCGGATGACGCAACTGGAGAGTCCGGGATTGCAACAGCATTCGGGTGCCGGTTCCGAGAATTTTCCCGAGTTCGTCACTTCGCTCGATTCCCGCATACCGGTAATCTCCGACAATGGGAAATCCATCGCTGGCGAGATGTCGGCGGATCTGGTGAAATCGACCCGTCTCCGGTCGGGCTTCGACCAACGAGAGTTTCAGAGTTTCGGGAAATTCCGGATTCTGCCGATGGAGCAGAAGCTTGAAAAAGGTAATCGCTTCCAACGGCGCACGGTCCTCGTTTTCAACAATCGGTTGTTCGCAGGTCCATCGGTCGGGTGGATTCCCTTCGATCACCGAAAGATAAGTTTTTTGAACCTCCCGTCTGGCGAAGGCCTGTTGGGTCAGACTTGCGGTTTTCGAATCGAGGGCAAAAAGCAAAACCCCCGAGGTCGGGCGATCCAGCCGATGTGAAGGAAACACACGCTGGCCGATTTGATCACGCAGCCGCTTCATCACAATCCACTTTTGCTCTTCGGGCGAGTTGACCGGGTGCACCAAAAAACCAGCAGGTTTGTCGATGGCGATCAAATTTTCGTCCTGATATAAAATGCGGAAAGGCGGCGTTTCAGAAATCATTCTCGGTGGTGGAGACTGTTCTGCAAACCGGTTTCCACAAGCCGGAAAGACGCCAAAGCCGCACGAGCGCGGCTTTGACTAGCGAGGTCAAAAGTGACAGTGCAGATTATGCCGGATAGTTGAAATCGGGAAACTCATACACGTCTCCGGTTTCGGCGGCTTCCATGATTCCACGGAGCACCTGAATATCGCGTCGTCCCATTTCGCCAGGGACTTTGCTCGGCTTGTTTTCGAGAATCGCCGCAATCTGTCCTTCAAGCTGAAGGGCCTGTTGGTTGACTTGGGGGAAATCCATCGGACCGTCCGGCGTAAATCCCTTCTGACCTCGGTAACCATACGCGGATTCGATTCCGATTTTTCCCTTTTCGAGTTCTGCCCGGACATAACTTCCGTTTTTGCCATAACTCGAAAATCCTTCCGACTTCCGACCGCCCGAAAACTCCAAAGTCCATTCGTAAGTTTCGGGAACTTCGGTGAAATGCTCCGGACGCTCCGTCGATTTTTTCGCTGTCACCCGGAGTGGAGTTTCCCCTGCCGTGTAAAGCGCCGCCTGGACGGCATAAACCCCGAGGTCATAAAGCGCTCCCGCCACGCCGAGCTCCTTGTCGATTCGCCAAGCGTTCAAGCCAGTGAAATTCTCCATTCTCCCGCCGTTACCGGTTTCGATGGATTTCCATTTACCGAACTCCTCAGACTCGACTGCTTCGATCAAGCGCAGATGGAACGGATTCCAATGCAATCGGTAACCGATCTGCAAAGTCACCCCGGCTTTTTTCGCCGCATCGATCATGCGGGTGCAATCCGCGACCGTCGGAGCCATGGGTTTTTCACAAATGACATGTTTCCCCGCTTCCGCAGCACGGATGGCAAATTCAGGATGCAGACCGGTCGGAGTGACGACATAAACGATATCAATTTCTTTATTATCTTTGATCGAATCAAAGTTTTCGTAGTTATAGATATTTCCATCCGGAATATCATAATCTTTCTTCCACTTCGGAATTTTATCAGGAGAACCGGTTATGATTCCGACCAGTTTGCCATTTTTCACTTCCTTGAAAGCAGGTGCCAGTTGGTTGGTCGCGTAATCCCCAAGGCCTAACAGGGCAACGCCGAGTTGCTTTTTACCGGTTTCTTGAGCTGAAAGCTTGAAGAATGGAGCCACCGTTGCGGCAGCTCCCAAGCGAATCATCTGGCGTCGGCTGAAAAGGGTCATAACGATCCAATCAAAACCCAAACCCAATCAAACGCAACGTGAAGCTTCAAAAAATGAAGCCACGAATCCGGATTCTGCTTCCAGACTCGCGTTTATTTCCGAAAACTCGGCCAAAAAGATCGCCAGCCGTTCTTCCGGTCGACCGAGATTAAAGGGTGATAAAACCTTTAAAGTGCCTATTAAAAGTAGCTTTCACCGAGATCAATGAGATTCTCTCAGCACAGTCCGACCACGATGATGGATGATCCAAACTCTCTCGAATTCAACCTGGAAAAGCTTGTGATTGAAGTGCGGGACTCCCTGGTGTCGCATCCGGGGGCTCCATCTTCGAACGACCTGCGGCACGTTTTTAACACGCTTTATGCGACGAGTTTGCTCAAGGAAGAAGGCCGAGCCGTGCGTGCGCGTGTGATCATCGCGCCGCCAGACGCATTTCCGCCCGAAGATGGACCTCCGGATGGAACGCACGTGGTTCGTTTCACGGTGGGCCACGCTTTAAACTCGAACGAAATCAAACGGCTCAGCCCGGCTGCTAGCTTTTTCCACTCCGCGATAGCCGCGTGGCCTCATCCAGAACGAGGGTTTCAGATTTGGGGGATTCTCAACACGGGCCCACGCTGGATGAATTTGGTCGCCGGCGGACGGAAACCGATGGGAAATGACATCCCTTTCCCAATCATCCATGTCCGTGATCCGGGTTGGCTGCTCTTTTATCAGGGATACAGCCTTCTGACGGAATGGCGGGGGCGTGGGTTTCATGGTCCGCGGCTGGATGTTTTCCAATCCCGTCTTTTGAGTGACCGTTTCGCCCATCTGCGGATGGCTCTGGTGCAAGAGCTCAGTGACGATTGTCTGCCGGGCTCCCTCAGCCTCGAATCCTATGCGGAACTATGCCATCTGATTTCTATTCAGTTCCTGAAACGGGTGATCAATCTGGTACGGACGAGCGGCCACGGCGGCAGTTTATTATATCTCCCCGAAGGCGAAACCGGTTTGGAGGTGACGAACCGTTGGGTCGATTGCAAATATTCTGCAGCACCGGACGAGGCAGGCTCGCGATTTCGCTCGCTTCTACAGTCGATTATCCGACGTGTCGGCGAGCTAGCCTTGGAAAACGCCACCCTCGATGACGCATGGATGATCTTCCGAAACAGCCGCGATCCGGAACTGGATCAACTGGAGGAATCATTTTTCGAGCTGGCCCGGCTGTTTTCCGACCTGATGCAGGTCGATGGCGCATTGGTGGTCGATCAGCGCCTTTCAATCATCGGTTTTGGAGGTGAAATCCGGGTCGACTTGAACGTGTTGCAAGTCGATCAGTCCCACGATCTCGACGGGAAAAAAGTCACTTCCTGGAACGTCCAGAACGACGGCACACGCCACCGGTCGGTTTACCGGCTGTGCTCCGTCGAACCGGAAGTCATCGGATTTGTGATTTCACAAGACAGCCACGTTCGGATGATCGCGAACTTCAATGACTCAGTGACTTTCTGGACTCACACGATGATCTAACAAGTCATTCAATCGACGACCAAAGTCACGGCGGATTCCCCGCGCAGCGCTTTGGAATACGGGCAGGAGACGTGGGCGGATTTCATCAAATCCTCCACCACTGACTTTTCGACACCGGGAATCTTCGCGTGGACTTCGATTGCCAGATGAAATCCTTCGGAATCATCTTCCTGCAAGCTGACGAGAACACGGACGGTCGAATCCTCCGCTGAAACATCAGCAGCTTTCCCGGCGTTCATCAATGCGCCTTGGTAACAGGCCGAATATGCAGCAGCGAAAAGCAATTCCGGATTTGGACCTGCGGTTTCTTCGCCCGGCGAGAGCGGATTTCCCAACTTGACGTCCAAAAGACCATCCGGACTTGTGATTTTTCCGGAGCGACCACCGCGGGCGACCGCTTCGGAGGTAAATAATGTTTTCATAAGAGTGGTATGGTTTGGCAATCGCTTCATGCGATCACCGTCAATCACCCCTCGTTCACGAAACGCTCACGAACAAGCGAGACTCCCGGGAAATAGTCCGCGTGATTGCCTAAGCCTCGATTGAAGCTTTTTTGGAAGACTTCGACCTTTTTTCCCACAACATCGCGGCTGCGCCAAATGAGAGGAAAATCGTCATCACGCCATAAAACACCCAGATCGTACTTTTCCCTGCGGTGAAGCCGTAGTTGTGCAGGCCCACTCCTAAGAAGTTCACATGCCACCAGGAAAAGGTCACGACGCATGCCGTGAAGACCGAGGACAGATGGAGTCCCCACTCTTTGATATATCCGCCGAGCCGGGCATGGAGAATCACCAGAGTCCAGATCACGATCATCAGAGCGCCATTTTCTTTCGGATCCCAACCCCAGAAACGTCCCCAGGAATAATTTGCCCAGATTCCTCCCAGCACGGTTCCCACCAGCGAGAGGAAAAGCGTAAGACAAATCATTCCGTAAACTGCCTTGGTCAGTGACCGCCGCAAATCACGATCTCCTTGGTCCAAACCGAGGCCTCTCAGCAGAAGGTAACCACAGGAGAGAAAGGCCGCCAGCAAACCCGCGGAATATCCGAGAGTGATGGTGATGACGTGAATGGTCAGCCAGAAATTCGAGTCGAGCACCGCAACCAGTTTGTCCATATTATCCTTGGCATCACCGAGTTCATATCGACGGGAGAGAATGATAAGAAGTGTTCCCAAAATCGGAGCAAGTCCGAGAGCGAAACGCCGACGGGTCATCCATTCGACCAACAGGCAGAAAAACACAACGGTCGCCGCGATAAAGATGACCGTGTCATATAGATTCCCAACCGGTGGGCGCTGCATGATGATGCAACGTTGGACGATTGCGATCGTACAAAAAACCAAGCCGATGAGGGTCACTCCGCCCGTGATCGCCGCCAGCCCTTTACCGGCTCTGCCTCGCCCGATCGTCCACATGGCCAGGGCCGAAAGCGTGCCGATCAGGAATAAAACCAATGCATTCAGGAACCAGTTGCGATTGTAATAATTTGCTTCGAGCACCACACTTCGGTATTCTCCGCGATCTTCCGCCCGCTTCACCAAACGGTCACGCAATTGGATCAATCGATCGCGAAAATCCGCTTCATCTCCGAACGCAGTGCGAGCCGTGAGTTCCAGCATTTTGATATCTTCAATCGACATCGCCGGATCGGGTGCGACCTGGGTCATCACATCCATGATCGAGTTTCCCGCGCTTTTCCAAATGGTATCTTTTTTCTCAGCAGGCGGCAGAATGAACAGTTCGAATTTCGAAAAATTCGCCCCATCGAGAACCTGTTCCAAGAGACTTTGAATCCGAGGATTGAGCGGCAGCCCTTGGCTCTGTGACTTATCAATTTCCGCGCGGATCTGTGGTGCGGTGGTCATTACTCCGCTGAAATCCGCACGCTGGTCGGGTGCTCCGCCGGTGCCGGTTCCTTCGAGCTGCACTCCGTTTCTGGCAAAGCCAAAATAACCTAACAAACTCTCGTAAACACGGAGGTGGTAACCGAGATCGATCGTCTGTTGCTGAATCGGAGCGCGTTTTTTCGACTCAATCGGTTCGTAGGATTTCGCGAGTTCGATTAACTTGTCACGGGCCGGTTCGATATCGGCATAACTGTAACGGTCACGTTTTCCACGCGGTTCAACCCCAATCGCCTCCAACACCGCCGAGTTGTCGATGCGGAATGTCGGCAAATGCACCGCGTATTGCGGACGAAACACGGAGTCTAACAGCCAAGCGGTCGGCGTGAGTTTATAAGTTTTTCCATCGCCCGCTTCGACCTTCATCGAACGAGCACCATGCAGGCCGAGCATTTGGAAACCGGCGTAGGTGGAAAGCGGTTTGACCCGGCCACCGCTTTGGATCGGCAGGGTTTCAGCGGCCTTCAGCGTCTCCTTGGACCACGGAACGTATCCTTCGATCTTTCGAACCTCGCCTTTCGGCATGTTGTCGACGACGACGTTATAAAAGATCGCCAGCAAAGTGACGATCGCGAGCACCGCAGCGATCCAGCGGCCAATGGCGGAAGAAGATTTAGACATGGCGTTTTTTGCGGGAGCTGGAACCGAGGAAAGAGACAAGTTTCATGACAAAGTGGATCAGCAGTCCGAGGGTCACGATATAGAGACTGTATTCCGGCCATTTGTCGGCGGGGTTTTTTACAACTTCGAAAACCGAATACATTTTATCATTCGGGCCCGCACCTGGAGGACCATAACTCGCTTGGAAAAACGTCAGTCCTTCGTAGCGCATTGGCTCGTTCATCTGGATGGTGACTTTCGCTTCGCCGCCGTTTTCCAACCGCGTGACTTGGCTGACAAACTTCGCCGGTCTCGACGTCCCTGGATGGAACTCTGCGTTAAATTGGTCGAGCCTCAGATCAAAAGGCATCGCCCATAGGCGCTTGCGCATATCGATTGTGAAAATGCGATCATCTTGGCGGACGGTGAAGGGATGGAAACTCGCTCCAGCCAATAAAAACCGAACTCCGGGAGTCCCATCTTTATGAAGGATTCGCGCCTGACAGGCAGCGGTGTTCTCCTCAAGTTTATCTTCGTTGGGTTTTTCAACCAGATAATAATTGTCGACAATTTCCTCACCACGACTTGGTGCGCGTTCCGCAACGCCAACCGGTTGAGCATTTCCTAGATAGCCGCCGACTTGCAGGTCAAATGGCAGATCGGGAAAACGAAAAGTGCGGATCGTCGCATCGGTCAAATCAGTAAGGTATTTACCACGGATGACATGAATCTCCTCCGCTTTGCCATCTTTGATTTCCGAAACCTCCACGACGTATTCGAAATAATCTTCGGCCGCGTTGGCGGTTTCCCCCTCGCGCACTGGCATATTTCCACGTTCCGAGAAGTGATGGGAGACGCCGCCGGCAATCAGCATGAAAACAATGCCGAAATGCGAGATGACCACGCCTACAACCCGCCATCCTCTTCGAATCCGGATGATCCCACCAAGGATGAGATTAACCAAAAGCACCGCACCCACCCAGTAACCACTCGGCATTGGAAATGGGACGATCTTTCCGTTGATCTCGGGAATGACGATCATCGCCCTCCAATGATGGTCGAAATATTTGCCCAGTGTCGGATAGAGCCCGTTATCGATCTGCTCGAGCGTCGCGAACCAAGTCAAAAGCCCGAGCAAGAGCAACGAGATCGTCGCAACACCAAATCCCGAGAGAACATCAAAGGCCCGGTGGAAGAATCCGGACGACTTCCGGGAGGGTGGCAAATCAGAGTTTTCCATAATAAACGTCAGGAGCGGATACGGTCGGGTCGGCGGAAATCATTCAGCGAGGGTCAGGCTGCCGATGAAGGACTCAAGTGCGGGCCTTGCCTCTTTCACTTCGTCTTTTGGACCGACCATTTTCACGGTGATGATTTTTCCATCCACCAAAGCGATCACCCCCGCGAGGGCGAAGTTCGGTTTGTTCGGGGAGCCCATTCCGGAAGAGTATTCGCCTTCCGCTTCGACCCAAGTGCCTGGGGTTCCCGCGACGAGCAGTTGTCGACTTTGCTTGAGGCCCGCTTCGTCGATCGGCTCCGCTCCGAATTGTCTCAACCATCGGTTCACGTTATCCAGCACCGATCCCGATGCGATTGTGACCCAGGTTTCGCCCTGCCCGCTCGGACCGAACCGGTAGTTAAGAAGGCGGAACTGTGAAGCGGGAAGTTCACGCCAACCTTCAGGTGTCGTCGCCTTCACCGGGCTGGGCTTCGCATTGCGGAAACGTTCATCGCTGGTTGCGAAAAGTTTAGGACTCGCGTCGCGGGTGGTAGGTGGACGAGTTTCGGTCACGATGACTTCCGCTTTTTTTTCGCATCCGCAAAACGCCATCGCGCAGGCAGCCAGCCAAATCCACCGGGTTTTCATGCCAGCGGCGATACCCTCGCTGTCGGAGCGGTGCAAGTGGAATCGGGAAGCTTTCGGTGATCGGACAAGAGGCATCACGGGCAACCGTGAAAGGCAAAAATCTCCTCGTGAACTAGAAAATTGGCTCCAGTTTCCAAACCCCATCACGACGAAGAAACGATGCATCCCCTCGCTTGCACCTCTCCCCGGCCCGCCCTAGAAACCTTCCGTGGAACCGATTCGCTACTTCAACCGTCACACCGGCACGCTCGAAACTGAACAGGTCTATGGCGAAGGATTTCTTCGCTGGACCTACGGAAATCCTCTCGGCGGCCTCGCATTGGGGGCCTTTGTAAAACGCCCGTTTTTCTCCGCTTGGTACGGCCGGAGGATGAGCACGCCGGAATCCGCGGCCCGAATCGATCCGTTCATCGCCGACTATAAATTGGATCCCGCGGATTTCGCCGACACGCCGGAAAGTTTCCGCAGCTTCAACGAATTTTTTTACCGGAAATTGAAACCGGATGCGCGCCCGATCGATTCCGATCCTGCCAGTGTGGTTTTTCCAGCAGACGGTCGGCATCTGGGATTTGAACGCGCTTCCGAGATTGGCGGGGTTTTTATCAAAGGTCAGAAATTTGATCTTCCAACGCTGGTCGGTGACGCGGAATTGGCGGAAAAGTATCAAAACGGCGCGCTGATTCTCTCTCGGCTCTGTCCGGTCGACTACCACCGTTTTCACTTTCCGGTCGGCGGAGTGCCGGGAGAGACGCGATGCATTCCCGGCCCGCTTTTTTCCGTTTCCCCCATCGCCCTTCGCCGCAAGCTGGCCTATCTTTGGACGAACAAGCGGACCATCACTCAATTGGTTACGGAGAACTTCGGCACCGTTTTGCTGATGGAAATCGGCGCGACTTGTGTCGGAACGATCGGCCAAACCTATCGTCCCGGTCATCCGGTCGAGAAAGGTGACGAAAAAGGTTACTTCGCGTTTGGCGGTTCCTCGACGCTTACTTTGTTCGAGCCGGGCGTGCTGCGACTCGAAGACGATCTTCGGGAAAACTCCGCCAAACAAATCGAACTTTACGCCCGCGTCGGCAGCCGCATGGGCCGGATGGCTTGACGTTCCAAGGAAAAGCGCCACCTTGCTTGGCCTTCGCCCGCGTATGCCGATCCATCTGAAAAATTTAGAAACTCACGCCCGAAAAGCTCTTCAACCCGCTCTTCAAGGTCAGCTTTCCCCTTCTGAACGGATCGCGCTTTACAAACGGTTTCTCAAAATTGAAGAGCATCGGATTCAAATGCGCCACCGCGCCGGTGCGGGCGGGCTCGAGATCGCGCGGGCTCGTGCCGGGTTGATCGATACGGTGCTTGGGTCGATTTTGGAAGCCGCGCTGAACGCCCGAAATGGAAAAGTTCCGCCCATCGCTTTGGTCGCCACCGGCGGTTATGGACGAGGCACGCTAAACCCTCGCTCGGACATCGATCTTCTATTCCTCCTCCCGCGAGCATCGACCAAACTGCCCAAACCCCTCCAGGAATTGGTCCAAGATGTCCTATATCTGCTCTGGGACGTCGGATTTAAAGTCGGCCACGCCTGCCGCTCCACCGCCGAATGCATCGAGCAGGCAAAAGTGGATCAGGAAAATAAAACCGCTTTGATCGACGCCCGTCTCATCGCCGGCGACGTGACGCTTTTTGAACAATTCCAAGAGCGGTTCAGCACCGAGTGCATCAATAAAGGTCAGTCCGAATTTTTCGAACTTCGCCGCCAAGACCTGCGGAACCGCCACAAAAAATACTCACGGACGGTTTTCCTCCAAGAGCCGAACGTCAAGGAAAGCTGCGGAGGCCTCCGGGATTATCATAACATTCTGTGGGTTTCCCGGGTGAAACGTGGAACCAAAAATCTAAAATCGCTGCTGGATGACCGGTTGTTGACTTCGACCGGTTACCGCGAAATCGAAGAAGCCTACGATTTCATCCACCGCGTCCGAAACGAACTCCACTACCACACTCGCAAAGGGACCGATCAGCTCACACTCCAGCTCCAAGGTGTCGTCGCCACTGCCTTCAACTACCCTCAACGCAGCATCCTGCGCCGCACCGAGGCGTTCATGCGCGACTACTACCGGCACACCCGGAATCTTTATCAGCACACGACCTCGCTGATGGAGATTTTTCAAATCGAGCAGGATGATCGGACCGATACCACGCTTCGCTCCTTCCTCACCTTCCGGAAAAAAAATCGCGAGGAATTTGACGAATTCATCGCCCGTGACGGCCGCATCTATCCCGCCAATCCGGATATTTTCAAAGAAGACCCGAACCGGTTGATGCGGCTTTTCCAGCACTGCCAAGTTCGCAACCTCACCCTCAGCCCGCCCATGCGGAAACTGGTGAAAGCACATTGGGAAACGATCGACCGGCCCTTTCGTTATTCGAAAACCAACCGCGAAACCTTCCAAGCCATTCTCGAACGAAAAGGCGACGTCGCTCGCACGTTCCGACTGATGCATCGCGTCGGATTTCTCGGTCGCTACTTGCCGGAGTTCGGCGCGCTCGATTGCCTCGTCCAGCACGAATTTTTCCACCTCTACACAGCGGACGAACACACGCTGCGCTGCGTCGAACAACTCGATCAACTGATCGATGAAACGAACCCGCGTCGCGAAATTTATCGGCGCCTCTTTCACGAAATTGAAGACGCCTACGGCCTCTACCTCGCGGTCATTCTCCACGATACCGGTCGCGCGGAAAACGTCCGAGAACATATCGACGGCTCGGCGATGCTTGCCGCTCGCCTTTGCAACCGGTTGCAAATCCACGGCGCCCGTCGCTCGCTGATCATGTTCCTGGTGGACAACCACCTGACGTTCTGGCGCACCGCAACCAGTAAAAATCTCGACGATCCCGAAGTGATCGCCGAATTCGCCTCCATCGTCAAAACCAAGACCCGCCTGGACGCCTTGTTTCTTTTCACCTTCGCCGATTCGAACGGAACCTCGCCCGAAGCGTGGACCGGTTGGAAAGAATCGCTGATGCTTCAGCTCTACACGGCCACCCGGAATTTCCTCGAAAACGGCCGCGAAAAATATTCACGGAAGCTCGATGAAGATCGCCGCGCTTTACGAAACGAAGTGCTGGGCCTGATGCGGGAGGACTATCATCCCGACGTGAAACGCCATTTTGAGCGGATGCCGGCCGCCGCCTTCCGTTTCCGCGAAGCTTCGCATATCGTCACTCAGGTCCGCACCGTCCGCCATTTCCTCCAACGCGAAGCGGAAAAATGCGATCCGTTCGCGACCTGCATCAAATGGATCGACCATACCGAACGCGGCTACACCGAAATGGTGCTGGCGACACGCGACAAACCGCTGCACTTGGAAAAAATCTGCTGCGCGCTCGCCTCGGAGCAAATCAACATCCTCTCCGCAGATTTCTACACACGGAAAGACAGCATCGTCGTGAACATCTTCCGGATCTGCACCACGAATTTCGAACCGGTTTCCGATCCCGCAACACGGAAACGTTTCCTGCAAACATTCGAGTCCATCTTGGTCGACGAAAAATACGACCCTGACCGGTTTCTCCGTCGTCGCACGAATTTCCTCAAACCCCGATCCGATCAGGACATCACCGTCCCCGTTCGCGCCCACGTCAGCAACGAGCTCCACCCCTCCTGCACCACGGTGGAAATTCAAGCGCTCGACCGGATTGGCCTGCTGCACGATCTTTTCCACACTGTGAACCACCACGGGCTCGATACCGCTCACGCCAGGATTTGCACCGAAAAAGGAGTGGCGATGGATACCCTCTACATCACCAACGCCGATGGCAAAAAAGTCGATGACCCCGAACTGCTCCGTCAACTCGGCGAAGAGTTCACCCAATTGCTCAACCAGCCCAAATTCCCTTAGAAAAGTTAAATAATTTCGAATTGAGCAAGTTTCTACTTGGCAATCGGTTTAAAATCCTGCAATTTCCGCGCCCGCCCATTTCTTGGGCGAACGAAACGACGCATTATCATGGCTGTAGCTATCAGACTCAATCGCAAGGGAACTAAAGACCGCCCTTACTACAAAATCGTCGCCGTGGACAGCCGCAAGCGCCGCGACGGACGTTACATCGAGCAACTTGGCACTTACGACCCTCTTCTTGAAGGTGCCAACTACAGCATCGATCTCGAAAAAGCCGACAAATGGCTCTCCGTGGGTGCTCAACCTTCGGAAACCGTGAACAGCATCATTCGCAAGGCTCGCACCGCTGCAGCCAAGGCTTGATCGTTTAACGAACTCCTTTTTAAAAACAACCGCGTTCTCCTGAGAGCGCGGTTGTTTTTGTTGTTTCAAATTTACACCTCAGCGCGCGGTTTCTGGTTTTCCTAAAATGAATTTCGACGGGCCGGTTTCCTTTGAGCGTTTCATGGAATGGGCGCTGCACGACCCGCAAACCGGTTATTATGCTCGGCGGATCTCCGGCGTGGGAAAACGAGGCGACTTTACGACCGCGCCGATGATTTCAGATCTTCCCGCCCGCGCGATCGCGAAATGGGCGGCGGCGGCCATGCGCGAAACCGGATGCCGCCATTTGATCGAAATCGGACCAGGCGAAGGAAAACTGGCTGCCGGAGTGCTCCAAAATCTACCCTGGTTCACTCGCATCAAAACCCGTTTCCATCGGGTGGAAACTTCGGTTCCGCTGGCGCAACTTCAACAAAAACGCCTTGGAAAACAGGCAACCTGGCATCGCGACATGCGCGACGCTCTCGCCGCCTGCGAGGGCAAAGCGGTGATTTTTTCAAATGAACTGGTCGATGCGTTTCCCGTGCGGCGATTTCAGAAAACCCCTGAAGGCTGGCAGGAAATGGGCGTCACCCAAGACCCCGATGGGAAAATGTGGGAAATTTTACTGCCCGTCGCGCGGCTTCCCGAATCATCCGCTTTTGCCCAGCCGTTCAAAACCGGGCAGATCGTTGAAATCCACGAATCTTATCGCAATTGGTTAACCCAATGGATTCCCCACTGGAAAACCGGTCGACTCTTAACCATCGATTACGGAGCGGAAATTGACCGACTTTATCATCGCCGACCGGCCGGAACCTTGAGGGCTTACCTGCTTCAGCAGCGCCTGGAGGGTCCATTGATCTACGGAAACCCCGGCCGCCAAGATCTGACGGCTGATGTCAATTTTTCCGACCTGATGACCTGGGGCGAGCATTGGTCTGCTTCGCCTCGCCTCACGTCATTCCGGAAATTTCTCAAACCTTTCGCCGATCTGAAAAACCCGGCCGATCTCGCGCTACTCGACGAAACCGGTGCAGGCGGAGCGTTCCAAGTTCTCGACCAGAAACGCTCCTGCTAAGATCAGCGATTGGGCCGTCCCGGAGGGCCGCCAAATCCGCGACCGCTCAACAGCCGCTCTTTCATTCCATCCGGAATGGTCGTCGATTGCTGGATGTATTCTTTTGCCGCTTCTGGATCTTCCTGCATCCAGCGACCGGTCAGCATGGCTGTGGCGCGAGTTTGGTCCCGTTGATCCGAAATTTCTTCGACCATCTTGACCAAGGTGGCGGTGGGCGTTTGCCGGTCATTCAGCGCAAATTCGGAAATCCCACGATCTTTGACCGTACCTTCCGGCAGATTTTGGATGAATTCCAGTGCCTGCGAACTGTCGGTGTTGACCCAATTGGAAATCAAATCGTCCATCGAACTGCGTTGCGCCTCTTCACTTCCCTCTTTCATCAACCATTCGGCAGCGGCAGCAGCATCGGTTTTCGCCCAGTTGGCAGCAGTGATCGCAGTGGCATTATCTCGCGCTTCGCCCGCCGCCATTTTTTCCACTTCTTGCGAAGCCTGCACCGCGTCTTGTCGGGAAAGCCCCTCAATGGCAGACGCGAGAGCGGCTTGACGTTGGTCTGCTGGCAACGAATTCACCCAGTTCTGAGCTTCCGCGAAATTTTTAGCGCCCCACTGAAGAGCGATCGATTCGAAGGCGGCTTTTTGATCCGCGGGATCCATGGTCATGGCCAACTGCGCCGCCTTCGCCGGATCGGTTTGTGCGACTTCACTGACAACGGCAGTCATGGCCTGACCTTTCTCTCCGCCGAGCGAGCTTGCCCAGGCGAGTGCCGCTTCCGGATCCTGCCGTGCCCATTCGCCTGCGATGATCGACGCGCCATTCTGGCCACGTCCTCCCATACCGCCCATCATCGCGAACTCCCGAGGATTTTCCGCATAATAACGAGCCGCGTTTTCCGGATCGACGCTTGCCCAGCTCTGTAAAATCGTCGGCCGCACAAATCCGCCCGCCATGCCCATGGTATTGCTAAACGCCATCGCCGCCGTCGGATCGACTTCCGCCCAGCGACCGAACAACATAAACGACGCCATCATTCGTTCGCTCATCGGCAGCGCGTCGAGCTTCTTCGCTTCTTCAGCCAATTGCTCAGGGGTCAATCCGGCGTAAAAATCCATCATCGCCTGGACGCGGGCGGAATAACCGGTGGTCAGTCGCGCTTCTTCGGACGTGCGAGCACGCGATGCGCGCTTCGCGGCGTCATCACCCAAACCGGTTCGGCTCGCCGAGCGGGTTCGCATCGCCGTTTCCTCGATCGAGGTTTTGGTGTCAGGACTGTCGCCGGATTTCCCGGAAATGAAGCCACCGACGGCTCCGACGATCAAAGCGGCAAACGAAAGGATCCAGGGATTTTTCATGATAGGATAGACTTGAGGTGTGAACCGACGGAAAAAGCGAAAGTTGCGGCAAAAGTCGCGGAAATTCTCAATTTTTCCAGCCATCGGGCTGCACAGAAGCGGATTGCCAGCGAGCATTCCCTCGCCAAAGGTGATTGCCAACCTTAGCTCGGTTCGATTTCTTCCGCCATCACCCGCATCTATGATTTCAGCTCGTAAAATCCGATCGTTGCTCGCCACCGCACGTCTTCCAAACGTTCCCAGCGTCGTCAGCAACGTCTGGCTTGGAATCGCACTCGCCGCGTTTCACAGCGGTTTTGATGAAACCCGGGAAAATGCGCTAGCCGCCGTCCTTCTTTCCCTCGCGGGTGTTTTGCTCTACGTTTCAGGAAATTTCCTCAACGACTGGTACGACCGGGAATGGGACATGAAAAACCGGCCGGAACGAGCGCTGCCTCAACGCCTGTTTAACGCAAAGTGTTACCTTGCCGTGGCGATCATCACCGTTGGTTTGGGGATTGCGTTGGCGACCTTTGTGCACCTTCGGAGCGGCATGACTGCTGCGGCGATCGCTTTTTTTATCCTCATCTACACCCGTTGGCATAAAGGAGCGGTCTGGCCAGTGATCCCCATGGGCATTTGCCGGGCGTTGTTACCGGTGATGGGATGGCTCGCATTCACCAAAGTTTCGTTCACCGTTTCATCGCCCGAACCCCTTGTGTTTATCGGTGCCCATGCGCTTGGACTGCTGGTTTACGTGGCCGGGCTCTCGCTCAGCGCGCGTTACGAATCGATGGCAGAACCACCGGCGGGCGCGTTGTTTTTTTCCCGTGCCTTATTTATTGCGGCGGGGCTTTTGATGACGCTTTGGTGGGTGCCGAAGGTGCCTCAACTGGCGATCCTGGGGTTGATTCCTTACGCGGTCTGGCTGGTCATCTGCGTTTCGGTGTATCGTCGGCCGATCCCGAAATTCGTCTCCGGACTGCTGGCCGGCATTCCGCTGGTCGACTGGATCGCCACCCTTCCTCTCGCGCTGACGCTGGCTCTTCCCGACACCCGTATCTGGGAAAACCCGTTCACGGCTGCGGTTTTGACGATCCCCCCTCTCGCATTCGTGCTGGGTCGCGCGTTGCAAAGACTGACTTCCGCGACCTGATCCGACTTGCGATTTCCACCATCCCGCGCCTATTTGTCCGCCGATGACGATTCCCGAAAAACAGCAACAATTGCTCGAAGATCTTTCTCTCTTCCAAGACTGGACGGAACGTTACGAATACGTGATCGGTCTGGGCAAACAGCTGCCACCCATGGATGACAGCTCGAAAAATCCAGAGCACCTGATCAAAGGCTGCCAATCTCAGGTCTGGCTGGACGCGAAAATGGAAAAGGGAACTGTCCGCTACGCTGCGGATTCGGATTCGCTCATTACCAAAGGCATGATCGCTCTTTTCGTGAAGGTGTTGGATGACGAATCTCCCGACGCCATCCTCACCGCAGACATGAGTTTCATCGACCAGACGGGCTTGAAAGAACATCTCGCCCCCACCCGTGCGAACGCGCTGACGCTGATGGCCAATCAGATGAAACAGCGCGCGCTTTCCTTTGCTTCGTAATGATCAGGCTTCGACCGGTTCGGCGGAACCGGTTTCAGGAACTCGGCGCTCGGCGATGATCGAATAAAACGCCGGCACGACAAAAAGCGTGAAAATCGTTCCGACGATCATCCCGGTGACCAGGACGATGCCGATGCTGTTGCGAGCCTCCGCCCCCGGCCCCGTCACGAGCACCAGCGGGAAATGCCCGAATACCGTCGCGGCGGTCGTCATCAATACCGGTCTCAAGCGAGTGAGCGACGCCTCTTTCAAAGCGGCGATTTTTTCCAAACCGCGCGACTGAAGTTCATTGGCAAATTCGACGATCAGAATGCCGTTTTTCGCGATCAGTCCGACCAGCGTAATCAATCCGACTTGGGAATAGATATTGATGGTCGTGAAACCGAGGAACGTGAAAATCAGCGCTCCGGAAATCGCCAGCGGCACCGAACCGAGCAACACAATCAAGGGATCTCGGAAACTCCGGAACTGCGCCGCCAATACCAGATAAATCAGAACCACCGCAAAACCCAGAGTCACCACCAAGGCGGAGCCTTCTTTGCGGATCTGACGGGACTCACCCGCGTAGTCGATCGAGACTTCCTTACCCGCGATCCCGGCAGCGGCATCTTCCAACACACGCAGCCCGGCTTCTTTCGTCACGCCCGGTTGCACCCCGCCGAAAATCTTCACCGCATTCCGTTGTTGAAACCGGTTGAGCGTTCGAGGCGCGGTGTGCGGCTCGATGCTGGCGAACGACGAAATCGGCACCATGTCTCCCGCCGGAGTTTTCACTTTCATATCTAACAGCGGACCAACCGCCGACCGATCGCTGTCGCCGAGTTGAGGGATGACTTTATAACTTCGATCGAAATAGTTGAACCGGTTGACATATCCGCCGCCTAACAGAACTCCCAGCTCCTGACCGACGCCCGCGAGGTCCAACCCGAGATCGGCAAGCCGTTCGCGATCGATCATCACACGTGCTTCAGGCCGATCGATTTTCAGGTCGGTATCGACGTAAAGAAATTTCCCGCTCTGGAATCCCGCGCCGATGATTCCCTGCGCAATGGGTAAAAGGTCCTCAACCGGACCATCTGTTTGTAGAACCATTTCCACATCGTACTGCCCTGGCGTCGGCAACGGCGGATCAAGCCGCGGAAAAATCCGCATGCCTGGAACTTGGGAAAGCGCGCCGAAAAATTCGCCATACATCTCCTCGGTCGAGCGTCCGCGCTCTTTCCAATCTTTCGTCGACATCCCGCCGAAGCCGCCCCAGTTGGTCGTCAGCGACCACATATAATCGGCTTCAGGAAATGCGGTGACGACGTCCACCACTTGCATCGAATCCCGATTGGATGCCTCCACCGTCGAGTCCGGTGCCGTGTCCATGAACACACTGATGTGGCTTTGATCTTCAACCGGCGCCATTTCCCGCTGGGAAAAATGATAGAACGGCCATGCCGCAAACATCACGACAATCGCCAGCCCGAGGATCACCCAGCGGATGCTCAGCGCGGCGTCGAGCATCACGGAGTAAGCGGCCTTCACTTTGTCAAAACCGCGATTCACCAAACGAGTCAGTTTCCCCTCCTCCCCGCCCGGATGGATGAAACGCGAGCTCATCACCGGTGAAAGCGTGAGCGCGACAAAGCCGGAAACAATCACCGCCGCCGCAAGTGTGATGGCAAATTCGAGAAACAACGAGCCGGTCAGCCCGCCTTGGAAACCAATCGGCGCGTAAACCGCCGCCAGCGTGATCGTCATCGCAACAATCGGCCCCTGCAACTCGCGAGCTCCAAGCATCGCCGCTTGAATCCGCGTCTTCCCTTCGCGAACATGCCTTTCAATATTTTCGACCACCACGATGGCGTCG